>NZ_DASUVO010000101.1:0-376979 GCF_036378875.1 Actinophytocola sp. | reverse complement strand
GCTGCTGGCCGAGATGGACACGCCGGACCCGACGTACGGCTACGGCCTGGGTGTGTTCGTGCAGGACGGTTCGACACCGACTCCCTTCCCGCCGCCGAGCTGCGGCGCCACCGTCCTCACCCACAACGGCGGCGTCCAGGGCTACGGGACGCTGATGTACAGCACGCCCGACGGCAGCAGGACCCTGACCGCCTCGCTGACCTATGTGGACGACGCCGCACAGTCCATGCAGGGACCGTTCGTGACGGGACTGCAGAGGCTCGTCGACGTGGTGTTCTGCGACGAGCAGGACGGCTGACGGTCCATGTTGGCCAAACCGTTGCCCGGTTCCCCCTGCGTGGCGCGGGGTACGGGGTTACGGTGCGTTGTTGTGAGCGTGGTTGCCCAGCGGGGGACGGCTGGTCTCCCGGTGGCACTGAGCAGCTTCGTCGGCCGTCGGCACGAGGTGGACGAGGTTCGGCGCCTGCTGTCGTCGTCACGCCTTGTGACGCTCACGGGGCCGGGTGGGGTCGGTAAGACGCGGCTGGCGCTCGAGGTGAGCCGTGCGGTGCGGCGGACCTTCCCCGACGGGGTGGTGCTCGTCGAGCTGGACCAGCTGCGTGAACCCGAGCTGGTCGCGAACTCCGTGGCGCTGGCGGTCGGCATGCGGGAAGCGGGCCGGACCTCGCTCGAGATGCTGATCGACTACCTCAGGCCTCGTCGGTTGCTGCTCGTGCTCGACAACTCCGAACACCTGGTCGACGCGGTCGCGCGGCTGGCCGGCGCCTTGCTGCAGAGCTGCCCTGAGCTGCGGATCCTGGCCACGAGCCGGCAGTGGCTCGGCGTGCAGGGCGAGGCGATGATGCCCGTACCGCCGCTGACGCTGCCCGATCCGGACCAGCCGTTCACCGAGCAGGACCTGAACCGCTCCGACGCGGTGGCCCTGTTCGGTGAGCGGGCGGCGTCCGTGCGGCCCGGGTTCACGATCGACGCGGACAACGGGGCCGTGGTGGTCGAGATCTGCCAGCGTCTCGACGGGCTTCCCCTGGCGATCGAGCTGGCGGCGGCGCGGGTGCGGGCGTTGTCGGAGAGCGACATCCTCGACCGGTTGCTGGACCAGCCGAACCTGTTGGCCGGGCGGCTCCGCCACCTGCCCGCCCGGCAGCAGACCCTGCGCGCGTGTGTCGAGTGGAGCCACGGTCTGTGTTCGGACCAGGAGAAACTCCTGTGGGCCCGGCTGTCGGTGTTCGCGGGTGGGTTCGAGCTCGACGCCGCCGAGGACGTGTGCTCCGGGCACGGGCTCGCCGTCGACGACGTGCTGGACACGGTGGCCTCGCTGGTGGACAAGTCGATCCTGGTCGTGGAGCCCCACGGCGAGGTGATGCGGTACCGGATGCTGGAGACCATCCGCGAGTTCGGGGTGGAGCTGCTCGAACAGACCGGCGAGCACGCCGACCTGCTCCACAAACACCGCGACTGGCACCTCGGTCTGGTGGAGCGGGCCGACGCCGACTGGGTGAGTCCTCGGCAGGTGGACTGGTTCGCCCGGCTGGACCGGGAGCACGCCAACGTCCAGGCGGCCGTGAACTACTGCCTCCTGGAACCCGACGGGCTCGGCGAGGCCCTGCGGATGCTGTCGGCGGTGTTCCACTTCTACTGGTGGGGGCGTGGGTGGGCCCGGGAGGGCCGCCTGTGGCTGGCGCGGTCACTCGCCCGACCCGGCGCGCCGTCGGCGGTGCGGGCGAGGGCATTGCTGACCGACGCCTCCTTGGCGTTGGCCGACGGGGAGAACGACGTGGCCCGGCAGCGCATGGTGGACGCGGAGGCCATCGCCAGAACCATGTCGGACCCGGCCATCGACGCGCACTACTGCTGGGTGTCCGGGAGTGCCGTGATGTACGGCGGTGACCTGCCCGGCGCGGTCGAGATCTTCGAACGGGGACTCGCCGCGCTGCCGCCGGGACAGGAGCTGCCGCTGCGTCTTGACCTGCTGCTGAGCTACGCGGTCGCCGCCGGCCTGCTCGGTGACGTGGACCGCGCCAACGCGTGCCACGAGGAGTCGCTGCGGATCACACGCCCGGTGGGCGAGTGCTTCCACCGGTCCTACGCGCTCTGGGCGCTCGGCCTGTTCGCGATGCAGCAGAGCGACAACGACCGGTCCGCCGAGCTGCACGCCGAAAGCCTCCGGTTGCGCCGCGGCGTCCGCGACCTCACCGGGATCGGCTGGTCGCTGGAGTCCCTGGCCTGGGCCGACTCGGCGTTCGCGCATCCCAAGCGGGTCGCGACGCTGCTCGGTGCCGCGGACCAGCTCTGGGAGATCATGGGCCGCCCGCTACGCACCTACCAGCACCTTTACCCCTACCACGAGCAGTGCGAGCACGACGCGCGAGTACAGCTCGGCGACCACCGGTTCGACAAGGCGTTCCAGCGCGGGCGTGCGATGAGCCTCGACGAGGCTCTCGCGTTCGCGCTGGACGAGCAGCCAACGCCCGTCGCGCCGGTGGAGTCGCCGAGTGTGCTCACCCGGCGCGAGCAGGAGATCGCCGAGCTCATCGCCGCCGGGCTGACCAACCGGCAGATCGCCGACCGGCTGATGATCTCGGTACGGACCGCGGAGACCCACGCCGAGCACATCCTGACCAAGCTCGGGTTCAAGTCCCGGGTCCAGGTCGCGACCTGGGTGTCCGAGCAGCGGACCGGGCAAGCGCCGGACTGACCCGTGGGCGACGAGCCGACGGACCTGTGGATCTGCCCACGCTGCGGAGCAAGGCTGGTCGGCCGCAACATGTGGCATTCCTGCGGGACCTTCACCCTGGAGCAGTTGCTGTCCCGATCGGAACCACCGGTCGTCGAGCTGGCCCGTCGGTATGTGTCGATGCTGTGCTCGCTGGGCGACGTCCAGATCATCCCGCAGAAGACCCGGCTGGTCTGCGTGGCGAGAGTGCGGTTCGCCGGGCTCTATCCCCGACGGGACAGCTTCCTCGCGAGCTTCGCCCTGCACCGGTGGCTGGCCAGCCCTCGGATCGTCAGGACGGCGGACTACGGGCCCAGGTGGCGTGGCCACTTCGTCCTCGTGCGCGCGCCGGCCGACCTCGACGAGGAGCTGAGGGCGTGGTTACAGGAGTCGCACGACGTCGTGGGACTGCACAGCGGCCGGTAGGTGGCGGTCAGTGCGTCAGCCACTCGTCGAACGTGGTCGGTGCGATGCGGGCGTTCTCGCCGGGTAGGAGCACGTTGCCGGCCAGTTCGACGCCGAACAGGCCCGCCCAGGTGGGGACGAGCTTCACCGTGCGGCCGCGTGCGTCGTTCGTGCGGCGGGCCATGTCGACCAGGTCCTGTGGGTCCGGGCCGGCGACGTCGGCGTAGCGACCCCGGGGCTCGCCGGTGACGATCTCGGCGAGGATGTCGGCCACGTCCCGCGGTGCGATGGGCTGCACGAGCAGCGGCGGGATCGTGGCGACGCCGTCCTGTTCGGTCCAGCCCGCGACCATCGCGGCGAAGTCGTGGAACTGCGTCACCGGGACGATCGTCCACGGCACCGAGCCCTCGGCCACCAGGCGTTCCTGCTCACGCTTGCCCGCGTAGTGCCCGTTGCCGTCGACCCGGTCGATTCCGACGATCGAGAGCAGCACGTGGTGCCGGACACCGGCCCGTTGCTCGGCGGCCAGCAGGTTCCTGGTGGCCGTGCCGAAGAACGCCACCGCTTCCGCAGGGTCGACGGTCGCCGTGTTGGAGGCGTCGACGACCGCTTCGACGCCGACCAGCGCGTCGTCGAGGCCGGCGCCGGTCGACAGGTCCACACCGGTCGACCGGCTGATGCCCACGACGTCGTGCCCGCTCCGCTGGAGGGCGGCGACGGTGAGTGCCCCGATGTTGCCGGTGGCGCCCGCGACTGCGATCCGCATGAAGATCTTCCTCCCTATTCAGGACTAAACAGATCTATAATATCCGAGATACGCTACATCGTGTGAAGTTGCCTGTGAGTACCGAGTGGTTGCTGCACTGCGCCGCGACGCTGGCGCAGCTCGAGCCGGGAGTCACCGCGTCAGCGGCCCAGCTCGCGGAGTACTTCGACCTCCCGGCGCCCTATCTCGCCAAGCAACTCCAGACACTGGTCCGGGCGGGCGTGCTGGTCGCGACCACCGGACCGCGCGGCGGCTTCCGGCTCGGGCGGCCAGCCGCCGAGATCACGCTGTTGCAGATCGTCGAGGCCGTGGACGGGGCGTCCTCGCCCTACGAGTGCCGGGAGATCCGCCAGCGCGGCCGAGGGGCGCTGCCGCCGCAGGACTGCCAGGACATGTGCGTCCTCGCCAGGAAGATGGCCGATGCCCACGAGGCCTGGCGGCGCAGCCTCGGTGGCGAGTCGCTCGCCGACATCCTTGCCACACTGCCCGCGTCGGCGCCGGCCCGCACCCGTTCGCGCCTTGCGGCATCCGGTTCGTCACGCTCAAGCTAGGAAGATGAGCAGCCGCCGTGTGGCCGTGGTCCAAGCCGCGCCCCTGCTGTTCGACCTCCCAGAGACGCTGCGGCGCTTCACGACGCTGCTCGACCGCGCGGCATCGCAGGGTACCGAGTTGGTCGTGTTCCCGGAGGCCTTCATCGGCGGCTACCCCAAGGGCGTGACGTTCGGGGCGACCGTCGGGCAGCGCCACGCCGCCGGCCGCGCGTTGTTCGCCCGCTACCGCGCCTCCGCGATCGAGGTACCCGGCGAGGTGGTCGACGAGATCGGTGCGACGGTCGCCGCCCATCGCACCCACGTGGTCGTCGGTGTGATCGAGCGCCGTGCCGGCACCCTGTACTGCTCGGCGCTGCTGTTCGGTCCGGACGGCACGCTGCTCGGCCACCGCCGCAAGCTCGTGCCGACCGGCATCGAACGGCTGATCTGGGGCAGCGGCGACGCAGGCGACATCATCGTCGTCGACACCGAGCTCGGGCGGATCGGCATGGCGATCTGCTGGGAGAACTACATGCCGCTCTACCGCACCGCCCTCTACCAGCGAGGCGTGCAGATCTACTGCGCGCCGACCGTGGACCACCGCGACAGCTGGACGGCGACGATGCGGCACATCGCGGTCGAGGGGCGCTGCTTCGTCCTGTCGGCGAACCAGTTCGCCGGCGTCGACGACTTCCCGGACGACTTCCTCGCCGAGGTGGCACGGTATCCGGTCGAGGAGAACACGGCGCTGATCCGGGGCGGCAGCTGTGTCGTCGACCCGTTCGGCACACTGCTGGCCGGGCCGTCGTTCGGCGCGCCGGACGTTCTCGTCACGGACATCGACACCGAGGCGATCGAGGGCGCGTACCTCGATCTCGACGTCGTCGGCCACTACGCACGACCCGACCTCTTCCGGTTCGACGTCAACGGATGAGGTAACAGGCGGGTCAAGATCCTTGTATGACAACAGATTCTGAACTACGTTCCCATGCGGGGCGGGGGAGCCCAGGGGGAACGAGGTGTTGGCACAGCGATCTGTGCGGATTCAGTTGCTGGGTGGGTTGCGCGCGTGGCGCGGTGGCGGGGAGATCGACGTGGGTCCGCCGGCGCGGCGTGCGGTGTTGGGACTGCTCGCGCTCGCCGGTGGGGAGACGGTCACCACCCGCGAGCTGGTGGACTCCCTCTGGGGTGACCGGCCCCCGCGCAGCGCGGTCAACGTGCTGCAGACACACGTCAAGCACCTGCGCAAAGTCCTCGAACCCGACCGGCCTCGGCGCACCGGCAGCGACGCCCTGCCGCACATCGGTGGCGGCTATGCCCTGAAACAGGTCGATGTCGACCTGGCCAGGGTCCGGTGTCTCGTCGCGGAGGCTCGCCACCGTGACTCGGCCCGTGCCGCGGAGTTGCTCCGGGAGGCGCTGCGGCTGTGGCCCGGCCAGCCACTCGCGGACATTCCTTTCCTCGCCTCGCATCCCAAGGTCGTGGCGCTGGTGGCCGAGCGCCGGGACGTGCTGGCCAGGTACGCCGACACGATGATCGCGATCGGCGCGGCCGCGGAAGCCCTCCCCGACATCGCAGAGGCCGCGGCCGAGCAGCCGCTCGACGAACCCGTACAGGCACGCCTGATCCGCGCGTACCACGCCGTCGGGCAGCGGGCCAAGGCTTTCCAGCTCTACCAGGAGGTTCGGGACCGGCTCGTCGACGAGCTCGGCGTCGATCCCGGCCCGGAGTTGCGTGCGGCCCATGCGGCACTGCTCCAGAACGAGAACACGCCGGTGCGGCGAAGACCGAAACAGCTGCCGGCAGAACCGTTCGGGTTCACCGGCCGGCACGCCGAGTTGTCCATAATGGACGACTGGTTGACCCGGCGGGCGGTGGCCGCCGTCCTCTCCGGCGCGACCGGGGTCGGCAAGAGCGCGTTGGCCGTCTACTGGGCACACCGTGTGCGACAACGGTTTCCGGACGGGCAGCTCTACGCGGACCTACGCGGGCAGGTCCGGTCGATCGACGTGCTCACCCGGTTCCTGACCGCGCTGGGTGTGCCGGCCGAGCAGGTGCCCGCCGACCAGGTCGCCGCGGCCGCGCTGTACCGGACGCTGCTCGCGGGCCGGAAGATGTTGGTACTGCTGGACAATGTCACCGGTCCACACCAGGTTCGGCCGCTCCTGCCTGGTGCTCCCGGTTGCTTCGTTGTGGTGACCGGCCACGACCGCATGTCGGGACTGAACGCACGTCAGCTCACGCTCGACGCGCTGGGTCGGGACGACGCACTCCAACTCGTGGCCAACGTGCTGGGGCCTGAACTACACGACCATCTCGTCCAATGGATGTCCAGTCGCGCTGAATAGCTTTCTGCCGCAACCCGGAAACACTCACCTGAAGGGGAGACGGGGATGAAAGCAGGGCTCAAGAAGAAGATCACCGCGATGGTCGCGGCCGCGGGTGCGGCGGCCGCGCTCGTCGTCGGGTCCGCCGGCAACAGCGCGGCCACGGCGCCGCGGCTCGAGGCGATCGCGCTCCTCAACGACGGCGGTTTGATGGCCTCGTTCTTCACCGACAGACCGGACGTGCTCAACTGGGTCAGGCGCCCGGTCGGGCTCGTCGGTGACGTCCGCCTCGTCGGGCTCGATTTCCGTGTGCAGGACGGTCAGCTGTACGGGGTCGGCGAGAAGGGCGGCATCTACCGGATCAAGCTTCCGGAGCTGCCGAGCAACCCGGACCCCATCGTCACGAAGGTCTCGCAGCTGGGCGTCACGCTGAGCGGCACGTTCTTCGGCGTCGACTTCAACCCGGCCGCCGACCGGCTGCGCGTGATCAGCGACGACGGTCAGAACCTGCGACACAACCTCAACGACCACACGACGATCGTGGACGGCGGGCTGAACATCAACGCAAGCTCCGCCAAGGGAGTCACCGCGGCCGCGTACACGAACAACGACCTGAACGTGGCAACCGCGACCACTCTGTTCGACATCAGCACGGTGACCGACCAGGTGCTCATCCAGTCCCCGCCCAACAACGGCTCCCTGGTGGCGACCGGCGCCCTCACCGTCGACGCCGGGATCAACGCCGGCTTCGACATCTTCGCCGACCTGGTCAACCACAAGACGGTCGACAACCATGGCTTCGCGGTACTGACCACACCGGACGGTCTGTCGAAGTTCTACAGTGTCAACGTGTTGACCGGCACGGCGACGCCGATCGGAGACCCGTTCCCACTGCCGGTGACCGAGGTGGCCATCCCGCTCGACCCGCAACCGTGACATACCAACAGGAACGAGCCCATCCCGCGGCACAGGGGTGGGCTCGTCCGTCTCGACGAGACGGACCTAGTCCGGCCCGGCGAGACCAAGCCGGATCGCGGTGAGCAGCTCGGCCAGCCGGGCGTCCGACGCGCGGTCCGGCAGGTGCACGGCGTAGTACGGCACCCTCGGCAGATCGGTGATCTCCCGGGACGTGAAGCCGTTCGGCGGCCGCACGCAACCATTCACAATGGACAGTCCGACGCCGAGCGTGACGAAGTGCAGTGTCAACGGCCAACCCTCCGCCTCGATGGCCAGCGTCCAGTCCACCCCGCCCGCCCGCAGCGCCCGTTCGACGGTCCGCCGGTGTGGCCGGTTGGCGGGCGGCAGCACCAGCGACAGGCCGGCCAGGTCGTGGACCGTGAGCTCGGCGTGGCTGGTCAGCGGGTGGTCGACAGGCAGCACCAGCGTCTGCGGGTACGACGCCAGCAGCACGGCCGTGACGTCGTCCGGCAGCACCTCCAGCACCCCGATGCCCAGGTCGGCACGGCCGGCCCGGACCGCCGCGAGCATCCTGGTGCTGTCGCGGTTGAGGAGCTTCAGCGGGCCGAACGTGCGGATCACCTCGCCCAGCAGGTACAGGTACGCGCCCTCGCCTGCCGCCAGCGTCAGTGGGCGCAACGCCGCCGCGTCCCGCACCTCGGCCAGGAACGCGGTCATCCGGGTGTCCAGGTCGCGGGCGAACCGGGCGACCGACTCGCCTTCCGGCGTCAGCGTCAGCGCCCGGCCCTGCCGCTGGTAGAGCGGCCGGCCGACCGTCGTGGCCAGCTTGTTGACCTTCACGTGCAGCGCCGGCTGCGAGATGTGCAGTGCCGCGGCCGCGTGCGTGAAGTTCAGGTGCTCGGCGAAGACGGCGAACGCCGCCAGCGCGTCGGTCGGCAGCATAGTTTGAAACTATAGCTCGTGGTCGAAACAATAGTTCTGTTCAAGCCATCCGTGCGGGACGGTAGGCGCATGAACAAGTTCCCACCCCGGCTGGGCGTCGACTTCGGCCGGGTCATCCACGGGGCCGCGGCCCCCGACGGTGCCGAGGACACCGTCTTCCTCGACGGCAGCGACGACGAGGCACTCGTGTCGCCGGCGACCGACGGCGCGTTCGACGTGCTGCCCCGGCTCGTCGAGCGGTTCGGCGGGCGGGTCTGGGTGATCTCCAAGTGCGGCCCGCGCATCCAGGAGCGCACGCTCGCGTGGCTCGACCACCACGACTTCTACGCGCGCACCGGCATCCCGCGTGGCAACGTCCGGTTCTGCCGCAAGCGGGTCGACAAGGCCGGGCACTGTGCCAAGCTGAAGATCACGCACATGATCGACGACCGGATCGACGTACACCGCGCGTTGCTGGACACCGTGCCGTGCCGCTACCTCTTCGGCCGGCAGAAGGGCCCGGCCCCCGACTGGGTCCGGCACACCCTCACCTGGACCGACCTGGAGACGGCGATCATCGCCGACCTGTGAGCCCGGCCAGGAAGTCGTCGACCAACGCGAGCTGCCGGTCCGGCGGCAGCCGCTCCGGGTCGAACAACGCCTGCACCACCAACCCGTGGGTGAACGCCGCCGCCTGGACCGCCACGTCCTCCGGGTTCGCCGCGGCCGGCAGTTCTCCGCGGGCCTGCGCCTCAACGACACATGCCTGAATGCGTCCGCGCCAGCGCTCGTACCGTGCCCGCTGTGCCTCGCTGAGCGACTCGTCGTCGAGTGCCGCGTCCCAGAAGCTGACCCACACGCGGTTCATCGCGACGCTGTCCGCGTTCAGTGACAGCACGTTGACGAGCGTCATGCGCAACGCGGCCAGTCCCGGCTCGTCCGCTTCCAGCAGGGGCCGCGTGTCCGTACGTTCCGCCGCGATCTCGTTGGCGTACCGGACGAGATCGCGCTTGCTCCGGAAGTAGTGCGTGAGCAAGCCGGTCGACGCGCCCAACTCCGTCGCAACGGCACGCATGGTCAGGCCACCGAAGCCACGCGTGGCCAGCACCCGCCACACGGCCTCCGCGACATCGGCACGCCGTGCCTCGTGATCACCCTTCGCCGGCATGGGGGTAGGGTACATAACAAACGTTTGGCACGGAGGTCACCCCATGCTTTCACTGCGGCTCACCGACAACGCCGAGTTGCGTGCGCTCGAAACCTGGCAGGCGGAGGAACTCGCGCAGCACGTCGCGGCCGCCCAGGAACACCTCGCCCCCTGGTTGCCGTGGGTGGAGAGCGTCGCCACCCCGGATGGCGCGACGACGCTCCTCCAGCGGTACGCGGACGCCCAGGCCCGCGGCGAGGGCCGCATCCTCGGCGTCTGGGTCGACGGCAAGCTGTCGGGCGGTGTCCTGTTCCGCGTGTGGGAGAACACGACCGGCGTGTGCGAGGTCGGCGTCTGGCTCGCACCGGAGGTCACGGGGCGCGGGCTGATCACGAAGGCCGTGACCGTGATGATCGACTGGGCGTTCCAGGTACGCGGCATGCACCGGGTCGAATGGCGGTGCGCGGCGGCCAACGAACGCAGCAGCGCGGTCGCCCGCCGCCTCGGCATGACACTCGACGGCACCCTGCGGGAGGCGTTCCCGCGCAACGGCGAACGACACGACGTCGAGTTGTGGTCCGTGCTCGCGACCGAGTGGCCCGTCGAGCGCTGACCAGCGGTTATCAACAAGCGCACGCACCGAGGCGGCTGGAGTTGTCATGGCGTGATCAAGCAGGGGTTGACCGCGAGCGCGGGCGGCGTTCAAGCTGACTCGCGCTCGACGCCCCTGACCCCGGCCCCGAAGGACGACATGACGATGGCACTGCCCAAGTTTCCTGACGGGTTTCTCTGGGGTGTGTCGAGTTCCGCCTATCAGATCGAGGGCGCCGTCGCCGAGGACGGGCGCGGACCGTCCACGTGGGACACGTTCGCCGCGGTGCCTGGAAAGGTGTACGGCGGGGAGACGGGCGAGCGGGCGACCGACCACTACCACCGCTACCGCGAGGACGTCGCGCTCATGCGGGAGCTGGAGGTCGACGCCTACCGGTTCTCGATCGCCTGGCCCCGGGTGTTGCCGGACGGCCACGGCGCGGTCAACCAGGCCGGGCTCGGCTTCTACGACCGGCTCGTCGACGAACTGTGCGCCAACGGCATCGCGCCCGCCGTCACGCTCTTCCACTGGGACACCCCGCAGGCGATCGAGGACAGCGGCGGGTGGCTCAACCGGGACACCGTGTACCGCTTCGCCGACTACGCGGCCGAGGTGGGCGAGAAGCTGGCCGACCGCGTCCGGATGTGGATGCCGCTCAACGAGCCCATGGTCGTCACGCTGTTCGGGTACGCCGTCGGTGCGCACGCGCCCGGCAAGGAGCTGATGTTCGGCGCGCTTCCCGTCGCCCACCACCAGCTGCTGGCGCACGGTCTGGCCACGCGGGCGCTGCGGGCGGCCGGCGCCACGAGCGTCGGCATCGCCAACCACCACGTGCCGGTCTGGCCGGCGTCCGACAGCACCGAAGACCGCGCCGCGGCCGGCCTGTACGACGCCCTGGTCAACGAGATGTTCGCCGCGCCGGTGCTCACCGGCCAGTACCCGAGCGAGGACCTCGCGGCCGCCATGCCCGGGCCCGTCGCGGAGGACCTCGAGATCATCTCCACCCCGCTCGACTGGTACGGCGTCAACTACTACGTACCCAGCAAGGTCGCCGCGCCGAGCGTCGACAGCGAACCGAACGTGATCGACGGCACCGAGATGCCCGCCGGCCTGCCGTTCGACTTCCCCATGATCGACGGCTATCCCCTCACCGACTTCGGGTGGCCGGTCGTGCCGGGTGGGCTCCACGAGACGCTCACCACGCTCGCCGAGCGCTACGGCGACCGCCTTCCGCCGATCTACATCACCGAGGGCGGCTGTTCCTACCGCGACGAGGTGCACGACAAGCGCCGCATCGAGTACTACGAAGGGCACCTGAGGGCACTGCGCAAGGCCATCGACGACGGCGTCGACGTCCGTGGCTACTTCGCTTGGTCCATTGTGGACAACTTCGAGTGGTCGGTCGGCTACTCGCAGCGGTTCGGCCTCGTACACGTCGACTACGACACGTTCACCCGCACCCCGAAGGACTCCTTCTATTGGTATCGCGACCAGATCAGAGCCCAGCGGTAGCTGAGCCCACCGCGCCGGTTCCCGCTCGGTGGACGGCTTTTATCGGCCTGGCCAGCCTGGGGCTCTTCACTGCCTTCTACGGGCCGATCCAGGTGCTGCTCGCGCAGCAGGCCGAAGCACTCGCGCCGGACAGCAAGGAGCTGGCGCTGGGGCTCGTGTCGGGCCTCGGCGCGGCGGCGTCCGTCGTCGCCAACCCCTTGTTCGGCGCGATCTCCGACCGCACGACGTGGCGGGCGGGCCGCCGTCTACCGTGGACGGTGCTGGGCGCGCTCGGTGGCGTCGCCAGCCTCGCCATCCTGGCCGGGGCGCCGAACATCGTGGTCATGATCCTCGGCTGGTGCGCGGCGCAGTTCACCCTGAACGCCATGCAGGCCGCGCTCTTCGCCGCCGTGCCGGACCAGGTGCCGCTCCGGCAACGCGGCATGGTCGGCGGCTGGCTCGGCGTCGGGCAGACACTCGGCATCGTGGTCGGCTCGCTGCTCGCGGCCGAGGCGGGCGGGATCGCCGCCGGGTACCTGGTGTGCGCGGGGTTCCTGGTCGTGACGACCGTGCCCTACGTGTTGCTGCGCAAGGACACCGTGATCGCCCCGGCCGAGCGGCCCCGACTGTCCGTCAAGGACTTCTGGATCAGCCCACGCCTCTTCCCGGACTTCGGCTGGGCGTGGCTCACCCGGTTCCTGCTGAACCTGAGCAACGCGATCGCGATCGTGTACCTGCTGTACTTCCTGCAGGACGTCGTCCGCTATCCCGAACCCGACAGCGGCGTGTTCATCCTGACCGCCGTATACGCCGTGACCCTGCTGTCCACAGTGGTCACCAGCGGCATATGGTCGGACCGGATGTCCCGCCGCCGCGTCTTCGTGTGCTGGTCGGGCATCGTCATGTCCCTGGCCGCACTGCTGCTCGCGTTCTGGCCGACATGGACGGGCGCGATCGTCGCCGCCGCGATCCTGGGACTCGGCTTCGGCGTGTACCTGTCGGTCGACTTCGCGCTGATGACCGAGGTCCTCCCGGCCGCGAGCGACCGCG
Organism: Actinophytocola sp.; assembly: GCF_036378875.1. Lineage (GTDB taxonomy): Bacteria > Actinomycetota > Actinomycetes > Mycobacteriales > Pseudonocardiaceae > Actinophytocola. The sequence goes on along the minus strand of NZ_DASUVO010000101.1, from coordinate 364,119 downwards.
GCAAGGACCTGGGCGTCATCAACATCGCGAACTCGCTCCCACAGGTACTGGCCCCGGTACTGGCAGCCCCGATCGTCACTTACCTGGGCGGCTACCCGGTGCTGTACGTGCTCTCAGCACTGGTGGGCGTGGCGGGCTCAGTACTGGTGTACCGAATCCGCTCGGTGGCCTAGTCCCGGATCGGCTGGCCGATGGCGAGCAGGTTGCCTTCACTGTCGCGGAACCACGCGCCGCGTTCGCCGGTGCCGACGGACGGGTAGTTGCCGGCCACCTCGGCGATGCCGTCGACCGTGCGCAGACCGGGAAAGTCGTAGTGCTCGAACTCGACGCCCCGGTCGCGTAGCGCGCCGACCACCGCCTCGATGTCGTCCACCGTCCAGGCCATCTGGGTGTGGTCGCCGGACGGTCGGCCGGCGGAGGCGAACAGGACGAACCGGGTGCCGCCGCAGCGGTAGAGCAGGCCGCCGGGTCGTTCCTCCGCCGGGTGCAGCCCGAGCTTGTCCGCGTAGAAGGCCCTCGCCCGGTCGAGGTCCTGGGCTGGCAACCTGGTCGCCACGTCGTATCGGTCCAGCATGGAAACATCATGACCCAGAAACCGACCCTGAGACGGTTCTCAGGGTCGAACCAGGGTGATCGCCTGATCCGTCAGCCGCGTCCGCGCTCCATTCTGGAACGCGGGAGAAAGGGAGCGGGTCATGGAGATCACGGGGCTCATCACGGCCATTCTGTTCGGCGCGATCATCGGGGGGCTGGGACGCGCGATCGTGCCGGGGCGGCACAACATGTCACTGTTGGTCACCATTCTGGTCGGGATTGTCGCCGCCGTCGCCGGTACGGGGGTCGCGGAGTTGATCGGCGTCGCGGACACCGACGGTTTCGACTGGACGGAGATCGCCCTGCAAGTGATCTTCGCGGGCGGAGCGGTGACGCTGCTGCGTGGGGTACAGCAGCGGGCCGACACGAAGTAACCCCGCAATTTAAGGAGATTCGCCCGTGAGTGCCTCTTCCACCTGGGTATAGTCCGGCCACAGCGGTCCGGAGGGGGACTGCCCAGGTGGGGGAGGCACGCGTCATGGGCGAGTTCGTCGACGCCGCGCTGTCCTTTCCCGCCGTCATCTTCACCTTCCTGCTCGCCGCCGTCGTCGTCTACTGGCTACTCGTGCTCGTCGGCACACTGGACGTCGAGATCGGTGATCTCGACGTGGCCGACGGCATCGGCCTCGGCGGTGTGCCCGTCACGGTCACCGTGTCCGTACTCACCACGGTCGCCTGGTTCGCGAGCCTCACCGGCACTGTGCTCATCGCCGGGCTCGGGACGCTCCCGAGAACGTTGCTGGGCATCGTCGTCCTGCTCATCGCCGTCATCGCCGGGCTCTTCGTCGCCCGGCTCGTCGCCGTGCCGTTACGCCGGCTGTACGTCACCGGCGGTGAGGCGTCGCGCGTCGACTTCGTCGGCCGGGAGTGCGTCATCCGCACCGGCAGCGTCACCGAGTCCTTCGGTCAGGCCGAGGTCACCGCGGCCGACGGCTCCTCCGCGATCATCCAGGTGCGTCAGACCGGCGAGCACACGTTCGCGAACGGCCATCGCGCGCTGATCTTCGACTATGACACCGACGGCGAGTTCTTCCTGGTCGCGCCCGCCACCTGAAAGGTTGTTTGATGGAAGCAATTCTCATCGCGGGCGGTGTGGCGCTCGCGGTACTGCTGATCCTCCTGATCGCGGTCAGCCGCCTGTACCGCAAGGTGGAGCAGGGCAAGGCGCTGATCATCAACAAGGTCCGCAACGTCAACGTCACGTTCACCGGCGCGGTCGTGCTCCCGGTGCTGCACAAGGCGGAGACCATGGACATCTCCGTCAAGACGATCCAACTGGAACGGGTCGGCCAGGAAGGCCTGATCTGCCAGGACAACATCCGCGCCGACATCCGGATCACGTTCTTCGTGCGGGTCAACAAGACCAGCGAGGACGTCATCAAGGTCGCGCAGGCCATCGGCACCGAGCGCGCCAGCGACCAGGGGACGCTGCGTGAGCTGTTCGACGCCAAGTTCTCCGAGGCGCTCAAGACCGTCGGCAAGCACCTCGACTTCGTCGACCTCTACACCAAGCGCAACGAGTTCCGGGACCGGATCCTCCAGGTCATCGGCACCGACCTCAACGGCTACAGCCTCGAGGACGCCGCCATCGACTACCTCGAGCAGACTCCGATGGCGCAGCTCGACGCCAGCAACATCCTTGACGCGCAGGGCATCCGCAAGATCACCGAGCTGACGGCGATCGAGCACGTGCGGACCAACGAGTTCCAGCGCAACGAGGAGAAGGAGATCACCAAGCAGAACGTGGACGCCCGCGAGGCGATCCTCGAGCTGGAGCGCCGGCAGGCGGACGCGGAGAACCGGCAGCGCCGCGAGATCGAGACCATGAAGGCCCGCGAGGAAGCCGAGACCCAGAAGGTCCAGGCCGAGGAGCGGCTCAAGGCGCAGGCGGCCATGCTGCGCACCGACGAGCAGCTCGGCATCCAGGACCAGAACCGGGCCCGTGAGGTCGCCGTCGCCGAGAAGAACCGCGAGCGGGTCATCGCGATCGAGACCGAGCGCATCGAGAAGGACCGCCAGCTGGAGGTCGTGGCCCGGGAGCGGGAGATCGCGCTCGCCAACGCCTCCAAGGACAAGGAGGTCGAGGTCGAGAAGCGTTCGGTCGCCGAGGTCGTCCGCGAGCGGGTGGCCGTCGACAAGACGGTCGCCGAGCAGGAGGAGAACATCAAGCGCCTGCGTGCGGTCGAGGAGGCCGAGCGGCTCCGTCAGTCCATTGTGATCAAGGCGGAGGCCGAGGCGCAGGAGAACCTGGTCAAGGACATCAAGGCCGCCGAGGCCGCGGAGGCCGCCGCCAAACACCGGGCCCGCGAGGAGCTCGTGCTCGCCGAGTCGCGGCAACAGGCCGCGGATCTTGACGCCCGCGCCAAGATCCGCCTCGCGGAAGGCATCCAGGCGGAGGCGGCCGCGCAAGGCCTTGCCGAGGTACAGGTGCGTGAGCGAGCCGCCGACATCATCGAGAAGGAAGGCCGCGCCGAGGCCGTCGCGATCCGCGAGAAGGCGCTCGCCGACGCGACCGCGCTCGAGGCCAAGCTGAAGGGCGAGGCCGAGGGTCTCACCGAGAAGGCCGCCGCGCTCGCCGCGCTGGACGAGGCATCCCGTGGGCACGAGGAGTTCCGGCTGCGGCTGGAGCAGGAGAAGGAACTGCGCCTCGCCGGCATCCAGGCGCAGCGCGACGTCGCCGAGGCGCAGGCCACGGTGCTCGCGAAGGGACTGGAGAACGCGGACATCGACATCGTCGGCGGCGACAGCATGTTCTTCGACAAGCTCATGGGCTCGATCACGCTGGGCAAGAGCATCGACGGGTTCGTGGACAACTCCGACGTCGCGAAGAGCCTGGCCGGCCCGTACCTCAACGGGGACGCGAACCTCGCCGACGACGTCAAGCAGATCCTGTCCTCGCTGGGCACCGACGACGTGAAGAACCTGTCGATGTCGGCGATGCTGATGAAGATGATGAAGGACGGTGGCCCGCAGGCCTCCCGCATCCAGGAGATGTTGAGCGGCATCCCGGTCGTCGAACGGGTTCCTGACTCGCCGGCCGTCATCACGCCCAAGCCGTGACGACGACGGTTTCCGCGCCGGAGCGGGAAGGTGCCCCCGGGCTCGACGCCCGCACGTACGAGGTGTTGCGGCAGCGGCTCGCCGACCAGGCCAAGGAGCTGGCTCGGCGGGCCGAGACCCTCAACGGCCGCCGGCTCGACGTGTTCGGCGGCACCGAGCTGCGGCTCCTCGGCAGCGAGCGGATCCGCACCGAGAACAACTGCGTGCCGCGTGACGTCGTGTCCATCCCGGACAGTGACGGTGGCGCGAGTGGCCTGATGCTGTTCGGCTACAACGTGTTTATCGGGCTCAAGCCCGAGACGACCGTGGCCGACGTGTTCTCGCTGCACCGGTTCACCCGCGACGGCGACGCGTTCCGGTTCGCCGACGCCACCGCGGAACGCCCGGAACTGCTGGGCGACGAGCGTTTCCGGCGGGACTTCACCGAGCTGTACCGGTACTACCGGGAGACGCGGCTGTTGCAGCTGCGGCCGGTGGAGGGCAAGCTGCTCGCGGTGTTCCAGACCGGCCCGCGCACCGAGGACATCAAGGTGTTGCGCTGGACGGTCGGCGCGGACGGCACGTTGTCCTACGTGGACAACGCGGGCGAGCGCGACCACGTGTTCCCGCCCTCGCACGACTTCGAGTGGACCGAGACCACACGGGACGACCACGTCCTCGGCCGCTACCCACACATCTCCATCGAGAACGAGCTGTTCATCGAGACGGTCGGCGGCGACCTCACCGTCAAGATCGAGAACAACACAGAGGTCGGCGAGGGCATCTACCGCGAGCCGGTGGACGAACCGTTGCAGAGCCTCGCCGACGCGGACGTCCGGTACGCCCGCGTCGGGCCGCTGATCCTGCTGAAGATCCTGCCGTACAAAGAGAAGGTCTGGCGGTACCTGGTCTTCAACACCCGCACGAAGACGGTCGTGCGGCTGGACGGCATCGGGCAGGCCTGCCAGCGGCTGCCCGAGGACCACGGGATCATCTTTCCCGGCGGCTACTACCTCGCGACCGGCGTGTCCCGCACGTTCGACACCCAGACCGACGACCTGGAGTTCGAGCGGGTCATCCGGTCCCCCAACGGCGAGGACGTGCTGTACGTCTTCCACGCCCGCCGCGAGGGACGCACGCTTCTGTTGCCCTACAACGTGATCCGCAAGGAGGTCGCGAACCCGCTGCCCTGCCACGGTTACTCGCTGTTCGAGGACGGCACGCTGGTCGCGTTCCGCGCCACGTCGGAGGAACCGACACGTGTGCACCCGATGCAGGTGTGGCAGACGCCGTACGTGTCGGACTCGTTCGCGGCCGCCCAGCCGGTCGGCACCGGACCGCTGGAGCGGGTCGGCAACGCGGACCTCGTGCGTGGCATCTCGGACTGCCTCTCGGTGACCAGGATGGTCGAGGAGATGGCGCCGTCCACGGCCGTGTTCGAGGGCCTGATCGCGGCGTGCGCGCGGGCGTTCGACAGCTACCACTGGCTCGGCGAGCAGGAGCTCGGGGACCTGCGCGGCGCGCTCACCGACCTCCGCGCCACGGCCGAGCAGGTGCTGGCCGAGTTCGAGAACGTCAAGGCGCTCACCGACTCGGCGGCGGCCGAGCTGGGGAAGACGGGCGAGGACATCGCGTCGCTCGTGCGGCGGGTCCGGGGCGAGGCCCCGAAGTCCGCGGCCGAGTGGGTCGACCAGCTCGCGTCGCTCCGCCGTGCCCAGGGGCATCTCGAGACGCTGCGTGAGCTGCGGTACGTGGACAGGGCAAGGATCGACGAGCTGGCCGGCACCCTCAGGTCCGAACTGGACAGTGCCGCCAAGCGGGCCGTCGAGTTCCTGCGTGGCGAGGACGCGTTCGCCGCCTACCACGAGACGGTCGAGGCGCTCGTCACCGAGGCCGGCGCCATCAGGACGGTCGCCGAAGCCGGACCGCTCGGCGAGCGTCTCGCCGAGCAGGCAACAGGACTGGAGACGGTCACCGAGGTCGTCGGCTCCCTCGACATCGCCGACGCGACCGTGCGCACGAAGATCCTGGAACGGATCGGCGAGGTGCTGGGCGGGGTCAACCGCGCACGCGCCACTGTGGACGGACGGCGGCGCGAGCTGCTCGCCACCGAGGGCCGGGCCGCGTTCGCCGCCGAGTTCGCGCTGCTCGGGCAGTCGATCACGGGCGCGCTGGCGGTCGCCGACACACCACGCAAGTGCGACGAACAGCTGGGCCGGTTGTTGCTGCAGCTGGAGAACCTGGAGTCCCGGTTCAGCGAGTTCGACGACTTCCTCGGCGAGCTGACCGCCAAGCGCACCGACGTCTACGAGGCGTTCTCGTCTCGCAAGCAGGCGCTGGTCGACGAGCAGGCACGCAAGGCCGACCGGCTCGTCTCCTCCGCCGAGCGGATCCTGACGAGCATCAACCGCCGTGTCGCCGGCCTGTCCTCTGTGGACGAGATCAACACGTACTTCGCGTCCGACCCCATGGTCGCGAAGGTACGGTCGGTCGCTGACGACCTGCGGGCGCTGGACGACGCGGTGCGGGCCGAGGAGCTGGACGGCAGGCTGAAAGCGGCCCGCCAGGAAGCCGGCCGCTCACTGCGGGACCGCACCGACCTGTTCGACAGAGACGACAACACAGGCGGCGAGACCGTTCGCCTCGGCCGGCACCGGTTCGCGGTGAACACGCAGGCCATCGACCTGACGCTGGTCCCGAAGGACGGCGCGATGGCGTTGGCCGTCACCGGCACCGACTTCCGCACCCCGGTGCGGGACCCGGAGTTCCAGGCGACGAAACCGTTCTGGGACCAGCTGCTGGTCTCCGAGACCCCCGACGTCTATCGGGCCGAGCACCTCGCCGCGTGCGTACTGGCCGACGGTGTCCCGGCGGGCGCCGAGCTGGCCGACCTCGTGCGCCGGGCCGCGGAGTCCCGCTACGACGAGGGTTACGAGCGCGGGGTGCACGACCACGACGCGACGCTGATCCTCACCGAGCTGCTTCGCCTGTCAGCGGGCGCGGGCCTGCTGCGCTACCCGCCCGCCGCACGTGCCGGGGCCCAGCTGTTCTGGGCTTTCGGCACCGACGAGCGGGTGCGCAAGGTGTGGTCCACCAGAGCCGGTTCGCTGGTCCGGGCCAGGAACGCGTTCGGCCCGGTCGCCGCGCTCGACGAGCTCTGCGCGGAGTTGGCGGACGCGATGTGTGCCTTCCCGCTCGCCGCGGCCCACGATCCGGGCCTGGCTGCCGAGTACCTGGTCGAGGAACTGGCCGCAGCCCCGTTCGGGTTCGTCACGAGCGCGGCGGCGCGGACGCTGGTCGAGCGGTTCCACCGCACGCCGGGTGCCGCGGACCTGGACGCCGACCTGCGTGCGCTCGGGGACGACGTCGTCGCGCGGCACCAGCTCGTGCATGCCTGGCTCGCCGCCTTCGCCACCACGGTGCCGGAGACGGACCCGGTTGACCTGCCGGAGGCCGTGGCCCTGCTGCTGTGCGAACTGCCGAGGCACGAGTCGTCGGCGGCGGTGTCGACCACTGTGGAGGGTCTGCTGGGGGCGCACCCACGCGTCGCCGACCGTCGCATGACCATACGGCTGGACGAGGTCCTGACGAGGACCAGGACGTTCCGGCTCGAGCGGGTGCCGGCGTTCCGGGCCTACCAGCAGCAACGCAACGACCTGCTGGTCCGCGAACGTGCCCGGCTGCGGCTTTCCGAGTTCGCCCCGAAGGTGATGAGCGCGTTCGTGCGCAACCAGTTGCTGGACGAGGTCTACCTGCCGTTGATCGGCGACAACCTGGCCAAGCAGCTCGGGGCGACGGGCGACGGGAAGCGGACCGACCAGATGGGTCTGCTGCTGCTCATCTCTCCGCCGGGCTACGGCAAGACGACGCTGATGGAGTACGTGGCGAACCGCCTCGGGCTGGTGTTCGTGAAGGTGAACGGCCCCGCGCTGGGCCATGACGTGACGTCGCTCGACCCGGCGGACGCACCCAACGCCACGGCGCGGCAGGAGGTCGAGAAGATCTCCTTCGCCCTGGAGATGGGCAACAACGTGTTGCTGTACCTGGACGACATCCAGCACACGTCGCCGGAACTGCTGCAGAAGTTCATCTCCTTGTGCGACGCGCAGCGGCGGATGGAAGGCGTGTGGGACGGCCGGACCAGGACCTACGACCTGCGGGGCAAGCGGTTCGCGGTGTGCATGGCCGGCAACCCGTACACCGAGCAGGGAAAGCGTTTCCGCATCCCGGACATGCTGGCCAACCGCGCCGACGTGTGGAACCTCGGCGACGTCCTGTCCGGCCGCGAGGACGAGTTCGCGCTGAGCTACGTCGAGAACTCGCTGACGTCGAACCAGGTGCTGGCTCCACTGTCCACACGGGATCGTACGGACCTGGAACTCCTGATCCGGCTGGCTCGTGGTGAGGAGGCCCGCTCGGACCAACTGTCCCACCCGTACTCCTCGGTGGAGCTGGACCAGATCACCTCCGTGCTGCACAAGCTGTTGCGGGTGCAGGAGGTCGTGCTGGCGAACAACCAGGCATACATCGCTTCGGCGGCACAGGCGGACTCGTCCCGGACCGAACCACCGTTCCTGCTGCAGGGCTCGTACCGCAACATGAACAAGCTCGCGGAACGGATCGTCCCGGCCATGAACGACGCCGAACTGGAAGCGCTGATCGACGACCACTACCTGGGTGAGGCGCAGACGCTGACCTCGGGCGCGGAGGCCAACCTGCTGAAACTGGCGGAACTTCGCGGCCGCCTGTCTCCGGAGCAGGAGACTCGCTGGGCCACGGTGAAGGCGGCCTATCTGCGGGACAAGGCACTCGGCGGCGCGGAGGACGACCCGATGGTGCGTGCGGTGGGCGCGGTAGGCCTGCTCGCGGACCGCGTGGCAGCGGTAGAGACGGCCATCACCCGCGTTGGCGAGCGCCTACGCTGACCGCCACTGGCACGACCGTCAACACCTGGTCCAGACCGGCGAAGTCCTTCGGGTTCGTCGTGAACAGCGGCAGGTCCTCGGCGATCGCGATGGCGGCGATCATCAGGTCGGCGAGTCGACTGCGCGGCTTACGGCCGGCGCCGACGACGGCCGCGGCTACCCGCCCGTAGACGCGGGCCGCCTCGGCGTCGAACGGGAGGGGGTCGAACTCGCTCTCGACCCGTTGCAGGATCTCCAGCCGCCGGGCGCGTTCGAGATGCTCGTCGTAGTCGGCGTCGCTCCGCACCTGGTGCGGCCTGGCGGACAGCTCAGCCAGCGTGATCGCGCTGATGGCCATCTCGTCCGGCAGGTCTTCCGGGTCGATGCGCCCACGCAGGATCACGATGTTGGTGTCGAGCAACCCCTGCGCTTGCCGCTCACCGGTCGTCATACCGGCTGGTCGTCTCGTGCTCCGCCGTCGCGTCCTGGTTGACACGGAACGCCGCCACGTCGATGGCGGGGCGCGGCGCGACGCGGCGGCGAACTCCTGCCGGCCGACGAATCTACGGCGACCCTGAAGCGGGACCAGCGCCCCGATCCGGTGGCCGTCCCTGGTCACCGTGAAGGACTCCCCGTGCTGGACCGCGTCCATGATCTCTTTGGACCGGTTGCGAAGGTCGCGTTGCGCGATGTCACTCAGTGTACAAGCCGATACAATTTGCTTACGCCCGGGTGTTCGATTACGGACGTCTGCCCTGCGTACCGGCTCGGCGGTACCCCGTACCGTGCGGTGAAGCGGTGCGAGAAGTGGCTCAGGTCGGCGAACCCGCATTGCGCGGCCACCGCAGCCACGGACAGGTCCGTTCGTGTCAGGAGTGGCTCTGCCCGGGCGAACCGGAGACACTCCAACGCCTCCGCCGCGCCAACGTCGAACGTCGCCCGGAACAGGCGGTTCAGGTAGCCGCGGGAGACGTGGGCCGCGGCGGCCAGCTCCGCGACGCCGATCCGGGGCATCGGCAGGCGGGACCACGAGCGGCGCAGGTGCTCGACGGCCGCGGCGATCGGTGCGGGTACGGGCGGTGGCTCCGGCGCGGTCAGCATCAGCCGGACGAGATAGTCCAGTGTGGCCAGTGCGATGGGGCCCGTCGAGCCGAGGTGCACGAGGTACGCGCACAGGCTGGCGAGCGGGTCGGCGCCGCTCATCGGGACCACCAGCACCGAGTCGGGCAGCCGGGTCGACACGTCCGACTGTTCGAAGTGGACGTAGCCGTGACGCGCGGTCCTGCGCGGGTCCCAGTCGATGGCGTGTGGCAGGCCTGGCGGGATCAGCAGCAGCTGTCCCGGCGACAGCCCCACGGGTGACGAGCACACCAGCGTCGCCTGGCCGTGCAGCAGCCACACCAGCTCGTAGTCGTCGATCACCCGTTCCACCAGGTGCGCGCCGGGCGGGTAGACGGCGGTGGCAGGACGCTGCATGTGCACAAACAGACAAGTCGAGGGACGGTATGAGCATTCCACCACAAGGCAACGCCGCTGACCATGGGTGACATGTACACACGTGACGGCTACGTCGTGGTCCCCGACGTGCTGGACCCGGCGCTCATCGAGCAGATCCACGAGGAAACCGCCGGCATCTGTCGTGGCATGGGCAGCGACGACATCCGCGACTTCCTCTGCATCCACTTCCCGCACAAGATGTCCGCGCTCATGCGGGAGGTCGGCGCGCACCCGGACGTCGTCAAGGTGCTCACCGAGGTCATCGGGCCCAACGTCAAGATGATGCAGTCGATGCTGTTCATCAAGGCCGAGGGCAAGCCGGGCCAGGCGTGGCACCAGGACGAGGCCCACATCCCGACCCGCGACCGCTCCCTCACCGCCGCATGGCTCGCGCTGGACGACGCCACTGTGGACAACGGCTGCCTGTGGGTACTGCCCGGCTCCCACCGCACCGGCATCCTGTTCCCGACCCGCGACCAGGACGACCCACGCTTCGACTGCACCAAGGAGGCCTTCGGCTTCCCCGACGAGGACGCGGTCCCGGTCGAGGTACCCGCCGGCGCGGCCGTGATCTTCAACGGCTACCTGCTGCACCGCTCGCTGCCCAACAAGAGCAACAGCTTCCGCCGGGCACTGGTCAACCACTACATGAGCGCCGAGTCACTCCTGCCCTGGTTCCCCCCGACGGCGAAGGAACCCATGGCCCTGCTCGACCATCGCGACATCGTCATGGTGGCCGGCGTCGACCCGTACGCCTACAAGGGCACGACGGACGTCATGGAGCCACACGTACGCCCGGACGGCGATGGCGGCTGCGTGAAGTGATCTTGCTGGTCGCCTTCGCACGGGGGGTGTGAGGGCGACCAGCCGCGCTATGGCGCGACCGGTTCGGTGAAGATGATGTGCTGGTCAGGGGTGGCGTCGTTGAGTGTCCACAGTGCGATGCCGTTGGCCGCGACGATCACGCCGGTGGCGAGCAGCGCGACGACCAGGCGACGGCGCCGCTCCCGTCGGCGCCAGCGGGACCGGACCTGCCGGTAGGCGTCGGGGGAGGTCCGCACGTCGTCGGCGGCCGTCTTCGCGCTCGTGATCGTGGTCCTGCTCGACGCGATGCGGGTGTGGGCCAAGGCCCTGCGTGGCACGGCCATGACCACGACCGAGCTGCCGTACGTGCCGTCGAAGCTGTCGGCGGACGACCGGCTGCTGAGCAAGCGTGAGCGGGCGACGGTGTCCTCGTAGCGATCTCTGCCGAACGGCAGATGGTGTGTGCCGGCCGGGCAAAGCAGCCTCGAAGGCATGCGAACAACACTGACCGTGCTCGCGGTCGTGGCGGGTGTCGCCGCACTGCTCACCGCACCCGCCGCGGCCGCGAGCCCCATCTGGGAGGACTGCCCGTTCGAGGGACCGGCTGAGTGCGCGACCGTCGCCGTGCCGGTCGACTACCGGAACCCGGACGGGCGACAGATCGACATCCACGTGTCCCGGCTCCGCAGTACCCGGCCGGACCTGCGGCGGGGCACGCTGATCATGAACCAGGGCGGGCCTGGTCCGCACCTGGCCGACACCGCCTCCGTGCACGAACAGCTGCCCAAGGCCGTGCTCGACGCCTACGACGTCGTGAGCTTCGACCAACGCGGGTTCGGGGCCAGCGCACCGGTCCGATGTGGACTGTCTCCTGAGGAGCAGTTCACGTTCGCCTGGCCGCTGCCCGGCGGCGAACCCGCGATGCGGGACCGGGCCAGGACCATCGCCGGGAAATGTGCCGGCCAGGAGCTGATGCCGTTCCTCGGCACCGCCAACGTCGCCCGTGACATGGACCGGATCCGGGCCGCGCTCGGCGAGCAGCGGATCACCTACTTCGGCGTCTCCTACGGCACCTACCTGGGCACGGCCTATGACGCCATGTTCCCCGGCCGGGTCAAGCGCATGCTGCTCGACAGCAACGTCAACCCGGCCGCCGCGTGGCGCGGCACCTTCCGTGAGGGCATGACCACCGGCGTCGCCGTGCGGTTCGCGGACTTCGCCGCCTTCCTCGGCCAGGAGCGGGACGAGGCGGAGCGGACGTTCCTCGACCTCGTACGCGGCCTCGACCGGGACCCGCTCGTCACGCCGAGCGGCACACTGACCGGCACCCACCTGCGGATCACGTTGTTCGCGGGCCTGTACCAGGACGAGGCGTTCCCGCTCGTGGCCAGGATGATGACCGCCGTCCGCGACCGGGACGCCGCGGCCGCCGCGGAGGTGGGGAACGAGCTGCGGGTCTGGTACGACGACGACAACGACGCGTCCGCCGAGCTGGGTGTGTTCTGCGCGGACGGCACGTTCCCCCGTGATCCCGGTGCATATGCGGCACCAGCCGCGGTCGACGCCCGCCGCTATCCGCTGACCGGTGGCGCGGGTGCCGCGATCATGCCGTGCGCGTTCTGGGCGAGCGACCCGATCGACCGGCCGGTCACCGCGAACCCGCGCGGACGGCAGAACATCCTGCTGGTCAACAACCTGCGCGATCCCGCGACCACGTACGGCGCGGCGACCGCGCTGCGCCGGCAGTACGGCGACCGCGCCCGGCTCGTCGGCGTCGAGCGGGGTGGGCACGGTGCCTACCTGTTCGACGGCAACGCATGCGTGCGACAGCTCGGCACGGACTTCCTCGTGCGTGGCGTACTGTCGGCGGACATGACGTGCCCGAGCGTGCATGCCGGTCTGGCCGGGGCCGTCGAGCGCCTCACCAGCGTGGAGAACGTGCCGGGCGCGGCCGCGGAGATCCGCGACTTCCGTGGTGTTGCCCAGTTCCAGAGCGGATCGGCGGAGCCCGGCCGGCCGATGTCGGCCACTGACCGGGTGCGGGTCTTCAGTAACACCAAGGCGTTCGTGGCGACGGTCGTCCTGCAGCTGGTGGCCGAGCGGCGGGTCGAGCTGGACGCACCGGTCGAGCGGTACCTGCCCGGTCTGCTGGCCGGCCGGCAGGTGACCGTGCGCCAGCTGCTCCAGCACACGAGCGGCCTGCCGGACTTCGGCGCCCCGGTGCTCGACGACCCCGGCGGCTACTACCGTCACCGGTTCGACCGGCACACCCCGGAAGCGTTGATCGCCGGTGTGCCCGCACAGCCCCCGCTCCCGGGCGGGTTCCACTACTCGACCACCAACTACCTGGTCGCCGGGATGCTCGTCGAGAAGATCACCGGCCGCCCGTACGCCACCGAGGTGGAGAACCGGATCCTCGAGCCGCTCGGCATGACGAACACCGTGCTGCCCGGCAACAATCCGGCGGTCCCCGGCCGGCACGCCCGCGGTTACGCGCACCTCGACGACGAGGACCGGATCAGCGACACCGGCCGCCGCATCGACGTCACCACGTTCAACCCGTCGCTGGTGTGGGCGGGCGGCGAGGCGGTGTCCACTCTCGGCGACCTGAACACGTTCCTCGGCGCGCTGCTGGCCGGCAGGCTGCTGCCGCCCGCGCAGCTGGCCGAGATGCGCACGACGGTGCCGACGGACCTGATCCCCGGCGCCGGCTACGGGCTCGGCCTGATCCGGGTGCCGCTGTCGTGCGGTGGCGAGTACTGGTCGCACAGTGGCAGCGGGCTCGGTTACTCGACCAGGGCGGGCGCCACGACCGACGGCCGCCAGGTGAGCATTGTGATCACCACCTCCCCGGCCACCCCGGCACAGTCGAAGGTGGTGCTCGACGCGGTCGACACCGCGTTGTGCGAGTGATGCCGCTGCCTGTGTTGGTGTTCTCGACGGTGGTCGCCGCGGTGGCCGCGCTCGGCTTCCGGTGGTCGCCGTTCCCCAGGGCGCTCGTCGCGTTCGGTGTGTCCGCCCTGGTCACCGCGGTCTATCCCGGACCGGGCGACAACACCGCCGCGACATGGCTGCTGCTGGAGACCGTCGCACAGCTGTGCGTGCTCGTGCAGGTGGCACGCCGTTCCTCGGTGACCCTGGCCGTGTTCGGGGTCGCCGCGGTCGGCGTGTCACCGCTGCGGCTCGGGCTGTGGCTCACGCCTCCGGCGCCGGAGGGCGAGGTGGCCGGCGTCTGTGCCGTGTGGACACTGCTGGCCGCGGCCGCCGTCGGGGTCGGCGCCTACCTGCGGTGGCTCGACAAGGAGCGGGCCCGGTCGGTCGCCGCCGCGCGCCGTGAGCAGCGGGTGCGGCTGGCGTGGGACCTGCACGACTGGCTCGCACACGAGATGACCGGGATCGTCCTCGCCGCGCAGGCCGGTCAGCTCGACGAGTCGGACGCGGTGCGAACCCTCGGCCAGATCGAGGAGGCCGGCACCAGAGGCCTCGCGGCGATGGACCGGGCGTTGCGGTTGCTGCGGTCGGCCACCGACGAACCGGCGGACCACGCCGTGACGATCGGGGAGGTGAACGAGGTCGTGGCGCGTTTCGCGGAGACCAGCACCGCCACGGTTACCTGCGAGATAGCCGACCTGGACACCCCTCGACCCGAGATCGTGGCGACCGTGCACCGGGTGGTGGTCGAGTCGCTCACGAACGTGCGCCGCCACGCGCCGAACGCGTCGGAGGTGCTGGTCAGGGTGACGCACACCGACACGGACATGGTGGTCGAGGTGACCAACGAGGGCGGCGGCCGACCACCGAAGCGCGGCCGCCGCGGCGGCACGGGCCTCGCGGGCCTGGCGGAATGGGTGGGCGCGCTGGACGGCACATTGACGGCCGGCCCGGCGACGCGACACGGCTGGACGGTACGGGCGGTGGTGCCGGCGTGAGCGGAGCTTGCGGAGCGTTCCGGCGCAGCGGAGCGGGGGCGGTGCCGGCATGATCCGGGTACTGGTGGCCGACGACCAGGAGATGGTGCGGCACAACCTGCGGCGCATCCTCGAGTCCGCGCCGGACGTGCGGGTGGTCGGTGAGGCGGCGGACGGGATCGCCGCCGTGGAGCTGGCGAGACTGCTGCGCCCCGACGTCGTGCTGGCGGACATCCGCATGCCCCGCCGCGACGGACTCGCCGTCACCCGTGAGCTCGCCGGCCCAGGCGTCGCCGACCCGATGCGGGTCGTGGTGATCACGACGTTCGAGCTGGACGAGTACGTGTACGCGGCGCTGCGCAACGGGGCATGCGGTTTCGTGCTGAAGCGGTCCGGCCCGGCGCTGCTGATCGAGGGCGTGCGAGCAGCCGCCGCCGGGGACATGCTGGTCAGCCCGCAGCTGACCGTGCGGTTGCTGAACCACCTCACCCGGCAGCAGGCCCCCGACGGCGACGTGCTGACCGAACGCGAGCTGGCGGTGGCCCGGCTCGTCGCGCGGGCCAGGACCAACGCCGAGATCGCCGCCGAGCTGTTCGTCACGCCCGGCACGGTCAAGACCCACCTCGCGAACATCCAGCGCAAGACCGGCGCCCGCAACCGCGTGGCGATCGCGGCGTGGGTGTGGGAAACCGGAAACGCCGGTTAGCTCACACCTTGTCCAGCGCCGTGGCGAAGTCCGCGATCAGGTCTTCCACGTCCTCGATGCCGACGGACAAGCGGATGAGGTCGTCGGTGATGCCGGCCGCGGCACGGTCTTCTGCGGACATGCCCGCGTGCGAGGTGAAGGCCGGGCGGGTGATCAGCGTGTCCACCCCGCCGAGGCTCGGCGCCACGGCCGGCAGCGTCAGCGCGGACAGGAACACCTCCGCCGCCTCGGCGCCGCCGGCCAGCCGGAAGCTCAGCATGCCGCCGAACCCGTTCAGCAGTTCGCTCGCGTGCTCGTGGTCCGGGTGGCCGGGCAGCCCCGGGTAGTTCACCGCCCCCACCTTCGACGAGCCGACGAGGAACTCGGCCAGTGCGAGCGCGTTGGCGTTCTGCTGCCGGACCCGCACACCGAGTGTCTTCAGGCTGCGGGCCAGCAGGTAGCCGGCGTGCGGGTCGAGGGTGCCGCCGTACAGGTTGAGCGTGTGGCGGACCTTCTCGACCAGGGCCGTCGACCCCGCGACCGAACCGGCCACGACGTCCGAGTGGCCGTTCAGGTACTTGGTCGCGCTGTTGAACACCAGGTCGAACCCGGCGACGAGCGGCCGGAAGTTGACCGGTGACGCGAAGGTGTTGTCGATCACGCTGACGATCCCGTTCGTGCGGGCGAACGACACGACGTCCCGCAGCCGCCCCACCCGCAACAGCGGGTTGGTGATCGTCTCGACCAGGATCGCCCTGGTGTTCTGGCGAACCTCCCAGCTGTCCGGCGCCTGCGGGTCGATGACCGAGTACTCCCAGCCGAGCCGGGCCGCGTGCGCCGTCACGAAGTCGTGCGTGCCGCCGTAGAGCACGTCGCTGACCAGCAGGTGGTCACCGGCGCCGAGCAGCGTGTGCAGGATCGTGGTCACCGCGGCCATGCCGGACGACGTGGCGACCGCGGCCTCGGCACCCTCCAGCGCGGCGAGCTTGTCGTGCAGGTACACCTGCGACGGCGTGGAGTTCAGCCGGTGGTACTTGATGTCGTGGTAGGACTCGCCGGGCTCGCTGGTGAACACCGTGCCCTGGAAGATCGGGAACACGACCGAGCCCTCCGGCCCGGGCACCCGCTCACCGCCGTGTACCGCGAGAGTGTCGAAGCGCATGCCAGCCACGATCTCATGTTCCGACTGCCATCACGAGACAAGCGACTGCCATCACGAAGAAGGCGGCCGGGGCGGCGATGTTGTGGAACACCCTGGCCCGCACGTGCACGAACAGGGCGCCGGCGAAGAACAGGACGAGCCCGACCGCGGCGGCGTCGCCGACCAGTGGCACGCCCAGCAGTCCACAGAGGAGCCCAACCGCCCCGGCCGCCTTGAGCACCCCGAGCGGGGTGATCCACGACTCTCGCAGGTTCAGCTCGCTCGCGTTGGCGCGGACGAACCGGGCCCGGGTGAAGTCGGCGCCGGCTGCCCACAGGTTCATCAGGATGGTGATCACGGTGATGACGATGTACACCCCACAGACCCCAACAGCACGCCGCTGGGACGTCCAATACCTGCGTCTATAACCTGATGGCATGGACGTCGACACCCGGCTGCTCCGGTACTTCGCCGTGGTGGCCGAGGAGGGGAACCTGACCCGCGCGGCGCGGCGGCTGTTCGTCTCCCAGCCGGCGCTGACCAAGCAGGTGCGGCAGCTCGAGTCCCAGCTGGGCGTGCGGTTGTTCACGAGGTCCCGGGAAGGCATGGCCCTCACCGAGCCGGGCGAGACCCTGGCCGCCCGCGTGCCCGCTCTCCTCGCGAGCTGGGACGGGGTGCTGCGGGAGACGAGGAACAGCGCCGCCCGCGCGGCCCGCGTGCTGCGTGTCGGGTTCATCGCGAGCGCCGCCAACGAGGCCACCCCGGAGATCATCGCCGCGTTCACCCGTCGTCGACCGGGTTGGCGGGTCGAGATGCGACAGACCTCGTGGGCCAACCCGACCGCGGGTCTGCCCGACGGCGAGGTCGACGCGGCCCTGCTGCGCCTGCCGTTCCCCGGCCAGGAAACCCTGCGGGTGACGGTGCTGCTGACCGAGCCGCGCTGGGTGGCGCTACCCGACGGGCACCCGCTGGCCACCCGCGCCGAGATCCCGTTCGCGGCGCTGTGGGACGAGCCGTTCGTCGCCGCCCCGGCCGAAACCGGGGCGTGGCGCGACTTCTGGCTGGCCGCCGACGAGCGCGGAGGCCACCCGGTCCGCATCGGCGCCGTCACCGAACAACCGGACGACTGGCTGAGCGCGATCGCCAACGGCTACGGCGTCGCACTCGCCCCGGAGTCCGCCGCCCGCTTCTACGCCCGCCCCGGCGTCACGTACCGCCCGGTCACCGGCGTGCGGCCCACCCAGGTCGGCGTGGCGTGGTCCCCGGCCGACGACGAGAACCCGGTGGTCCAGGACTTCGTCCGCTGCTGCACGGAAGTCGAACTGTGAAACGCCCGAACCCGTTGCTGTGGCTGTACTTCCAGTACGGCGGCCGCCTCCCGAACCGCTACCGGGAGTGGATCCTGCACGACGCGACATGCCGGACCTGGCTGGCCCGCGTCCTGCTGCGCACACTCGTCTGGCTGACGCCGATCTTCGCCGTGCTTCTGACCGTGCTCGTCCTCGCCGGCGGCTCATGGCCTATCGCCCTCGGCTCGATCCTGCTGGGCGTGCTCGTGGCCCTCCGCTTCACGGTCGCCAACGCCATGGAGAGCGTGGACGCCCGCCTCGTCAGGTACGGCTTCCCACCTCGACACGCGTCCGCCACCCGCCAAGCCCGCGACGCCGACGCACAGGCGGAGGAGGACCGCCGATACCGCGACCAGTGGCGCGGCGAGTGACCTGACGCCCGCTGCCTCACAGCGCTCAGCGGGACGTTCAGCCGATGTCTCGAAAGACGCGCTGATGACGTTCAACGACCCGAAAGCGTCTTTCGAGACAGCGCCGGTGGCCTGTGAAGCCCGTGCCACGCCCAGGCGGTAGCCTCGCTCGGCGTCCGAGTTCTCGTGTTCACGGGCCTTCGATGATGCGGTTTTCCCAGGCCCAGGCGGCGATCCCGACTCGGTTGCGGGTGCCGAGCTTGGCCTGGATGCCGGAGACGTGGGTCTTGACCGTGCTCAGTGAGATGAACAGTTCGGCGGCGATCTCCTGGTTCGTGCGGCCTCTGGCGATGGCGCGGACGACCTCGGTCTCCCGTTTGGACAGTGGTTGCGCGACGGCCGGTCCGTCGCGCGTGAGGTGACGGAGCAGCCGCAACGTGAGTGACGGTGACACGAGCGCGTCGCCGACGTTCGCCGCTCGGACGGCCTCGGCGAGCAGGGCGGGGCCGGCGTCCTTGAGGACGAAGCCGACCGCTCCGCCACGCAGTGCGCCGTACACGTACTCATCCAGGTCGAACGTGGTCACCACGACGACTCGCAGCGGGTCGGGGACGCCCGGGCCGGCCAGGGCACGGGTGACCTCGATGCCGTCGAGGCGCGGCATCCGGATGTCCACGAGGCACACGTCCGGCCGCAGGCGCCGGGCCTTCTCGACCGCCTCCACGCCGTCGGCGGCCTCCGCCACCACGGTGATGTCGGGCTCGTCGGACAGCAGAAGCCGCAGTCCACTGCGGACCATGGCCTGGTCGTCGGCCAGCAGAACACTGATCATCGGATCTCCACGGGGATGGTGGCGTGCACCGACCAGCCCGCGCCGGAGCGGGGCCCGGCACGCAGCGTGCCACCCAGTGCCTCGACCCGTTCCCGCATGCCGACCAGCCCGTACCCGCCGCGGTGGTGCCGGGCCGGGAGCCCGTCGTTGGTGACCTCGACGGTGACGGCGGCGTGGTCCTGCGACACGCTGACCGTGACCGACCGCGCCTGCGGGGCGTGGCGGGCGATGTTGGTCAGCGACTCCTGGACGATCCGGTACACGGTGGTCGTCACCTCGCCGGGCCATGCCGGTTCGCCGTCGGGCAGTCGCAACTGGACCGCCGGGCCTTCGAAGCGGCTGACCAGGTCGCTGAGCTGCTCGGGCCCGGCCGTGGCGGGTGCCGCGTCGTCGGTGTCACGCAGCAGTCCGACGACTCGGCGCATCGCGGCCAGTGCCTCGGAGCTGGCGGTCTCGATGCCGGCCATGGACTCGTCCAGCTGGTCGGCATGCCGGCGCCGAACGACCTGGGCGTGGAGCACGATGCCGGTGACGTGGTGGGCGACGACGTCATGCAGTTCCCTCGCCAGTGCCAGCCGTTCGGCGCGGCGGACGTTCTCGGCAAACTCCTGGCGGCGGACGTCGAGCAGCCGCAACCCAAGACCGGCGGCGATCGCCGCGAGCCAGCACAGGGCGTTCAGTACCGCCACGGTCCGGACCTGGGCGGGCGAGACAAGCCAGCTGGTGGCGACCACGGCGAACCCACCCGCCGTGACGACCGCGGCCGGCAGCACCGGACGCACCCGGATCACGGACCCGACGGTGACGGCCAGCCCCAAAGCCATCGCGGGGCTCGGTTCGCTGGGTAGGTCGGCGATTTCGGCGACCACGATCGCGGCGGCCACGACGGCGAGCGCGACACCGGCCGCCCACACACGACGCAGCAGAGCGAGCACGCACACCACCGTCGCGGCGGCAGCGCCAAACACCCAGTAGCCGGCGCCCCAGGTACTGGCGATCGCCCACGCCTGGAGCGCGAGTACCACGACGAACACGACGACAAGCCACAGCTGTCCACAGGCACCCGGCCGACCAGCCGAAACTGTCGGTGCCCTGCCGTAACGTGGAACCGGGGGCCGGAGGCCAAGCCCGCCGTCTCGAATGTTCACGGTACGTAGGCTACGAAACCTCGACCCACCAGCCGATCGGTCAAAAGTACGGTTGTGGCGAGGCGAACCCTTCTTCGGACCGATGCCGGAACCGGCCGGGCTTTCGAGGATGAGTTCATGCCATATCGCAAACGCCTGGCTGTCCTGGCCGGACTGATCGCCGTCGGAGCCACTGTCCCGACCGCGGCAGCGGATCCGTCGGACACGCCGTTCCTACCCAAACCAACCGGCCCACACCCCGTCGGCACCACGTCCCTGCACCTGACAGACGTCGACCGCCCGGACCCCTGGGTACCCGAGGCGGGACCCCGCGAACTCATGGTTTCCCTGTGGTACCCGGCGAAGACCCAAGGCACGCGCCGGGCGCAGTACATGACGCCCAAGGAGTCGGAGCTGGTCCTGCAGGGCTCAGGCGTCACCGACGTGCCGCCGGACGTGCTGAGCAGGACCAGGACCAACTCCTACACCGACGTGGTTCCGGCGGGAGGCAAGCGACCCCTCGTGGTGCTCTCGCCCGGCTTCACCTGGCCCCGCAGCTCGCTCACCGCGCTCGCCGAGGAACTGGCGAGCCGGGGCTATGTGGTGGCCGGCATCGACCACACCTATGAGAACTTCGCCACGACCTTCCCGGACGGACGGGTCACCACGTGCGCCGCGTGCACGCTGGACGTCGAGGACTTCGGCACGCTGGCGGTGGAAAGCCGGGCACGTGACGTGTCCTTTGTGCTCGATCAGCTCACCCGGCGCAGTGCGCTGATCGACCGGTCCCGCATCGGAATGGCGGGCATGTCCCTCGGCGGCGCGAGTGTCGGCGAGACCATGGTCACGGACCCGAGGGTGTTGGCCGGCGTCAACCTGGACGGCACGATGTTCAAGCCACTATCGGAAAGCGGACTGTCGCGACCGTTCCTGTTCTTCAGCCAGAAGGTCGACGAGCCGACGTGGGACCGGGACTGGCAACGCCTGACCGGATGGCGGCTCCGGCTCCAGATGGCCGGCGCGGTGCACGCGTCCTTCGCCGACTACGACATGCTGGGCCAGCAGATCGGCGTCGACCTCGGCAGCTCCCTGCCGGGCACCCGTTCCGTCGAGATCACCCGCCGGTATGTCAGTGCCTTCTTCGACCGGCACCTGCGTGGACGGCCGCAACCATTGTTGGCGCGACCGTCCACTCAGTACCCCGAGGTGTCATTCGTACGCGATGGCGGTTAGCACGTTGACGCTGGCGGCCCTGGTCGACGGGATCAGGGCCGCCAGCAGGCCGGCGGCGACACCCAGGCCCAGGAACACGGCCAGCGACGTCCACGGGATCACCACCGCCGACAGGCCGAGCACGTGTGCGGCGGCCGCGCCGGCCGCCCCGCCGGCCGCCAGGCCCAGCAGCGCACCGAACACCGCCATCACCAGCGACTCCGCCACCACCATCCGCACCATGTGCGACCGGCGCATTCCGATGGCCCGCAGCAGCCCCAGCTCCCGCGTGCGTTCCAGAATGGACAGTGCCATCGTGTTGACGATCCCCAGGATGCCGATCACCACCGACAGTCCCAACAGGACATACAGCATGGTCTCGGCGATGTCGATCTGGCTCGCGGCGTCGTCGGCCAGCTGCGTCTGGTCCTGTACGGAAACCTCCGGGTTGTCGGCCACCAGCTTGGCGACTTCCCTCGTGACGGCCGTCGCGTCGGCGCCCGGGTCGAGTGTCACGTAACCCAACGCCGGCGCCTGCGTGACGAACAGCTCGGTGGCGTCGGCCACCGCGAATACCGGCCCACGCATCATGGGGCTCGGCCGGTACGTACCGACGATCCGGAACTCCCGCGTGCCGGCCCGCGGCGTCGTGATCTCCACCGTGCCGCCGACCCGCAACCGCTGCGCGGACAGGGTTTCCGTGTCCACCACGACCTCGCCGCGGCCGGGCTGCCGGACGTTCCCGATGTCCAGCACCCGCGACAGCCGCCGCACGTCGCCAGCCGCGGCAGGCGAACGCGGCGCACCCGGCAGGTCCACCGAGCCCACGTACTGCGCCACCGCCTCGGAAACCCCGGGCAGCCGCCGTGCCTCGTCGATGACCGACGCCGCGAACGTCGGCATGATCCGCCCGTCCGCCGCGGTCGGCGGCCCGACGCCCTGGCCGTCGGCACGCGCACTCACGCCGTCGCCGCTGATCACCAGGTCGGCGCCGAGCCCTCGGGTGGCGTTGGCGCTCAGGTCGGCGCGCACGGACTGCGCCACCACGCCGACACCGCCGACCAGGCCGAGCGTCACGACGAGCGTGGCCACCGTGATCGCCGTCCGCCTCGGGTTGCGGGCCGCGTTGCGCCTGCCCAGCTTGCTCGACGCCGACCAGCCCAGCAGCCGGCCGAGCACCGGCAGAAGCGTCCGGCTGGCAATGGGTGTCAGCAGCGCCAGCCCGGCGAGCCCGAGCACGACCCCGCCGGCCAGCGC
This sequence comes from Actinophytocola sp., assembly GCF_036378875.1. GTDB lineage: Bacteria > Actinomycetota > Actinomycetes > Mycobacteriales > Pseudonocardiaceae > Actinophytocola. The sequence goes on along the minus strand of NZ_DASUVO010000101.1, from coordinate 341,420 downwards.
CACCCAGCGGAACGAACCGAGGTCCGTCACCACCGCCGCGACCACGCCGGCGATCCCGACGACGGCCGGGATGGCGCCGAGCACGGTGATCCTCTTCAGCGACCGTTGTTCGGCCTTGGCCGCGACCATGGCCGTCACCGGCGGCACGCGGGATGCCCGGACCGCGGGGGCGAGCGCCGCGACCACGGTCACCCCGACCCCGATCAGGAAGGCGATCACCATGTCCGGCACCGGAACGAGCAGCCCGACCGGCAGCTCCGCACCGCTCTGCGCCTCCATCACCATGGTCAGCAGCGCGGAAACCCCGATACCGAGCCCGAGCCCGACCGCCGACGCGACGGTGCCGACGACCAACGCCTCCACCAGCACTGTGCCGACGATCTGCCGCCGCCGCGCGCCGAGTGCCGACAGCAGTGCCAGCTCACCGGTTCGCTGCGCGACCAGGATCGAGAACGTGTTGAGGATCAGGAAGATCCCGACCAGCAGCGAGAGCCCGGAGAACCCGAGCAGGATCATCCGCACGATGTCGCCGAAGGCCTTGCTGTTCGCGGCCGTGGCCGCCGCCAGCTCGTCACCGGTTCGCACCGTGTAGCCGTCGCCCAGCGCCTTCGCGACCCGGTCCCGCAGCTCGGTGCGCGAGATCCCGTCCACGGTCACGGTCACGGAGCTGAACGTGCCGACCTGACCGAGCATCAGCCGCTGCGCCACCGGTTCGGTGAACGCCACCTGCGTGTCACCGCCGAGCGAACCACGGCCGTTGCTGAACCCGTAGATCCCGACGATCCGGAAGCTCTGCCGGGGCGCGAGCGTGAGCACGTCGATCGTGTCGCCGACGTGGAAACCGCCCCGGTCGGCGAGACCGGCGTTGATCGCGACCTCGCCGTCCGACGTCGGACCGCGGCCGTCCCACAGCCGCACCATGCCGGTCTCGCCGTGCCAGGCCACCCCGCTGCGTGGCGGTCCGGACACGGCGATCACCTTGCCGTCCGTGCCGATCGGCCGCGCACCGTCCACCGACACCTCGCCGACGGCGGACTTCACGCCGGGGATCCCGGTCAGCTCGTCGACGACGCTCGATGCCACCGGTGTCGTGAAGGCACGCGGCTCGTCCACATCGGACTTGCCGGCGACCGAGACGTCCACTCCGGACGTGGCGGTCGCGAAGATCGCGTCGAACCCGCCGCTGACCGTGGTCGTGGTGACCATGGCCGCCGCGACCGACATGACGCCGAGCACCACGGCGAGCCCGGCCAGCGTGAGCCGCAGCTTGCGGGCCAGCAGGCCACGCAGCGTCGCCTTCAGCATCACGTACCTCCCAGGCGTTTCATGGTGTCCAGGACCTCGTCGGCCGCCGGGTTCGCCATCTCGTGCACCAGCGCGCCGTCCAGCAGGAACATCACCCGGTCCGCGTACGCGGCGGCGTTGGCGTCGTGCGTCACCATCACGATGGTCTGGTGGAACTCGTCGACGGAACGGCGCAGGAAGGCCAGGATCTCCCCGCCCGAGCGGGTGTCGAGGTTCCCGGTCGGCTCGTCCGCGAAGATCACGTCCGGTTTCGGCAGCAACGCACGCGCGCACGCCACCCGCTGCTGCTGCCCGCCCGACAGCTCGCTCGGCCGGTGTGTCAGCCGGTCCGCCAGCCCGACCGCGCCCACCACCTGGTCGAACCACGCCGGGTCCGGCCGCCGCTTGGCGATCGCGAGCGGGAGCATGATGTTCTCCTCGGCGGACAGCGTCGGCAGCAGGTTGAACTGCTGGAAGACGAACCCGACCCGGTTGCGGCGCAGGTCGGCGAGTCCCTTGTCGGACAACGAGGTCAACTGCGTCTCCCCGACCCGCACCTCGCCGGAGTCCACTGTGTCCAGACCGGCCAGCGCGTGCATGAGCGTGGACTTGCCGGACCCGGACGGCCCCATGATGGCGGTGAACCGGCCGCGTCGGATGTCGACGGAGATGTTGTCGAGCGCGGTCACGGCGGTCGCGCCGGTGCCGTACCGCTTGGTCACGCCGACCGCGCTGGCCGCCAACCCGGTGATCGTGGTCGTCATCGCACACCGCCGAACCGGACGGCCCGCGTGTGCACCAGGAAGCTGCCCCACAGCAGGAGCATCGGTCCGGCCGGCCAGAAGAACGGCACGTCCATCGCGACCCAGCGCGCGATGAGCAGCACGGAGACGACAACGGCGATCGCCGCGTGCAACCGGAGCCGGGTGGGGAAGCGCTCGAGCGGACGCGCCGGCGCCTGCCGCTGCGGCAGGTCGGCCACGAACTCGGCCAGCTCGTGCCGGAAGGTGGCCGCGTAGACGCGTTCGAGGCGCTCGTCCGCCTCGGTGATGGAGAGCCGCCCCTCGGCGGTGGCCTCGCTGATCTGCTTCGCGATGCGTTCCCGTTCAGTGTCCGAGGCCCGCACCGCCTCGATTTCCTGTCGCTCGTTCATGACTACCAATGTCGACTCCTCCGCGCCGAAAATCGTCGGACCGCGGACGGCACCTGCGGTACGACGTGCGGATACGCTCGCGAAGTCGATCTGCGCCCGACGGAGTACGCGTACGCTTCCACCACGTGAACTCCTACCGCGCGTTCTCGTTCGGGGCACTGCACCCGCTCGTGATCGTCGTGCCCATCGCGGTCGTGCAGGTCGCCTTCACCTTCGGTGCGGCGGCAGGCCAGGAGCTTCTCCACCGGGTGAACGCGCTGACGATCGTGCTGGCGCTGCTGTCGGCGGTCGCGCTCTCATGGCGTCGCCGCTACCCGATCACGGTGCTGGTCGTGGTGTACGCGTTGCTCACGACGTACTTCGCGTTGAAGAACCCGTACGGCCCGGTGTTCCTCAGCCTCGTGGTCGCGCTGTTCAACGCCACGGCGAACGGCCGGCGCCTGTACGCGTGGACCGCCGGCTACACGGCGGCCGCCGTGATGTACACCGCCATGGTCACCTTCCGCGACGACGCACCATCCTCATGGGCCGGTGCCGGCGCGATCTTCGCGTGGATCTCGCTGGTCATGGGCCTCGGTGAGCTCGCGAGGGCCCGCAGGGACCGGGCCGAACAGGCCGCCGCGGCGAAGGCCGAACAGGACAAGCGGCAGGCGAGCGAGGAACGGCTGCGCATCGCCCGCGAGGTGCACGACGTGCTCGCCCACCACGTCTCGCTGATCAACGTCCAGTCCGGGGTGGCGCTGCACCTGATCGACTCGCAGCCGGAGCAGGTTCGCGAGGCACTGACAGCGATCAAGCAGTCGTCGAAGGAAGTACTGGTCGAGCTGCGCAACATCCTCGGCGTGCTGCGCGACGTCGACCGGGCCGCGCCCCGGCACCCGGTGGCGAGCCTGGACCAGCTGGACGCGCTGCTGGAGCGGATGCGCACGGCCGGCCTGCCGGTCACGCTGACGGTCGAGGGCGACAGGCGGCCGGTGCCGAAGGGCGTGGACGCGGCGGCGCTGCGGATCGTGCAGGAGTCGCTCACGAACACCTACCGGCACGCGGGCCCCACGTCGGCGACTGTCACACTCAGCTACCAGCCGGACGAGCTACGCGTCCAGGTCGACGACGACGGCCGCGGCGAGCCGGGCGGGTCGGCGGTGGGCACCGGCAGTGGCCTGACGGGCATGCGGCAGCGGGCCGAGGCGCTGTCGGGGACGTTCGAGGCAGGCGCGCGGCCGGGTGGCGGGTTCCGAGTGCTGGCTACTTTTCCGACTGGGGGCGAAGAATGACGATCCGAGTGGCACTGGCCGACGACCAGGCGTTGGTGCGAGCCGGTTTCCGCGCACTGCTGAACGCGCAGGACGACGTGGAGGTGGTCGCCGAGGCGGCGGACGGCGACGAGGCCGTGCGGGTCGCCCGCGAGCACACGCCGGACGTGATGCTGATGGACATCCGCATGCCGGGCACCGACGGCCTGGCCGCCACCCGCACGATCTCGGCCGACCCCGCGCTGTCCACTGTGCACATTCTGATCCTGACGACCTTCGAGGAGGACGAGTACGTCTTCGAGGCCATCCGCGTCGGCGCCAGCGGCTTCCTGGTGAAGGACACCGAACCGGCCGAACTGCTCCACGCCGTGCGCGTCCTGGCCCGAGGTGACGCGCTGCTGTCCCCCGGCGTGACCCGCCGCCTGATCGCGGAGTTCGCGACGAAGGCGAAGAAGGTGCGGGCCCCCGCCGCGCTGGACGTGCTGACCGAACGCGAGCGCGAGGTGGTCGCCCTGGTCGGCGAGGGCCTGACGAACGACGAGATCGCCGCCCGCCTGGTGGTGAGCCCGGCGACGGCCAAGACACACGTCTCCCGCGCGATGATCAAACTCAACGCGCGGGACCGTGCGCAGGTGGTGGTCCTGGCCTACGAGTCCGGCCTGGTCCGCCCGGGCTGGGCCTAGCTCTTGAAATACATCGTGACAATGGGGAACGCGATGCCGAGAAACGCCATGGCCAGCTCGCGCACCATCTCCGGTGTCGCGTTCCCTTTGAACCACCAGATCGCGACCGCGAAAATGCCGAAGAGCAGGTAGACGAGGGCGTAAACGCCGCCGATCGCGGTCCGCATCCGCAGTGGCGCGTGGTCGGTGAAAGCCAGCACACCTAATCCGCTCAGCGGGTTCCTGCCGCCCGGCGGGTCGTTCGGCGCTGGTAGCCGAAGCCCGAAGCCGGCCGCCACGACCCCACCGACAAAGACGATGAGGCCGTTCCACAGGTCCGTGGAAACGCCACCGGAATTCGCGGGCGCCGAATTCGACAACGTTTCCAGTATGGCGATCCCGCCGATGATGACGAACAGGCCGATCGCCCCGAGGGCGACGATTCCGGACGCGATACTTCTGAGGAAAACAGTCATGGTGGCTCCTCCTTGAGCGCGACTATCTAGATCTAGATGTCGGCTCGAGGCAGGTTCGGTTAGGGCCTGCCACCACCACGATCGGGTGACTTATCGATTTGCTGTCACCGCAGGTCAGCGCCCGATGACCGTCAGGCTTTGGCGGCCGCCACGAACTGGGTGATGAGCGCCGCGTCCTTGACGCCACGGCTGGACTCCACGCCACTGGACACGTCGACGCCCCACGCGCCCGAGATCTCCCGGGCGGTGGCGACGGTCGCCGGGGTCAACCCGCCGGCGAGGATCCACTGACCGGACAGGCCCGCCACGGACTCGTAGTCCCAGGCCTCGCCGGAGCCGCCCCTGGGTGCGTCCACCAGCAACAGGTCCTCGCCGTACGCACCGACCCGCAGGTCGGGCGCGGAGTGCGGGACCGCGCGGATCAGCTGCCAGGCGGGATCGGCGACCTCGGTGAACGCGTCCTTGGAGTAGTCGCCGTGAAGCTGCACGGCACGCACCCCGGACTCAGCGGCGATCGCCCGGACCTGAGCCGCCGGCATGTCCTTGAACACCCCGACCGTGAGCACGGACCCGGCGGCTTCGCCCAGCTCACGCGCGGTCCGCGGGTCGATCTGCCGAGGGCTCCGCGCGAAAAGGAACCCGATCGCGTCCGCGCCGGCCGTCACCGCGGCGTCGACGTCGCCCGCCGTGCGCAGGCCGCAGATCTTCACGAACGTGGTCACGGCCCCAGCCTACGTCGCGGTGTCCTGACCTCCCGCTTGATCTCCGGCTTGGCGATCTCCGCGGCGCGGTGTAGTGTCGAACACATGGTCGAAATGGTCGCCTCGTTCATCGAGAGTCTCAGCGAGGAAGAGACCCTCGAACTCACCCGTGAGCTGGACCGCCGCCGCGAGAAGATCGACCTCTTGCAGGAGCAGGCCGTCGCTCGATTAGCACGGCTGCGAGGATCGGCACAGCCCTCGGTGGCCTAGGCAGCCAACACCAGCAACCTAGAGCGCGTTTCGGGAGTGTGCTTCGGCTAGCGCGCTCGGAAGTGGGCTTCGGGAGTGGGCTGGGGTCGCCAGTCTTTGGCGAGGGCGGCCGCCGCACGATGCCAAGGGCAGGGGTGAGGAACGAGCCCCTGGCCGCGGGCATCGTCAGGTGACCACCTACGGCAAGCAACCACGCACCCCGGCCCGCAGCCGCCTAAGCAAGCCGACCCGAGGCCTCTCGCCGGAGGCGAGAGGCGGACTTGCCCGAGCTAGAAGACACAGCCGTCTAGGACCAGGGGCTGCCATGCCGCCGCGCCCGTGCGTCCGTGCTTCGGGTCGACGCCGATGAACAGGCGTCCCCCGACGCGGACCCGCACGTGGCGGGCGTGCCAGTCGACGGCGGCGCGTTGGCGGATCCGGCCGGCGCAGCGCCACTGCTGGTCGGTGTAGCCCACGAGCGCCGAGTGCCCGTGGATCTGCCCGAAGGGCACGATGCCGTGGTAAGCCATCCACGGCTCGTGCAGCGCCGCGCCCGACTCCGCCCACAGTGGACCGGCCCGGTCGTCACGCGCGTGCTCGCCGACCTCCCAGATCAGCTCGGGCCGCTGGTTGAGCAGGTCGGCGGCAAGCGTCGCCGACATGGGCTCACCCAGTTGTCGCCACGCGGCGAGAGTCAGTCCGGCGTGGGTCACCAGCAACTCGTCGCCGTCGGCGGTGTGCACGGCCGCCGCCACGCGGAGGGTGCCGTCGGCCCACCACGTGCGCAGCCGGTCCACCTCCGCCGCGCCGATCGGCTCCCGCCAGAAGACGCTTCGACCAGGCAGGTACTGCGCCTCGTGGTTCCCGGTGAGCTGAACCCACTGCCGCGGCTGCTCAACCATGATCCGCCCGACGATGTCGAGCACACCCGAACTGTCCGGCCCCCGGTCGACGAGGTCCCCGACCTGAACCACCGTCAACCCGTCCGGCAACCGTCCACTGTGGGCACCCAGTCGTTCGAGCGCCCATCGCAACTGGTCCGCGTGCCCGCCAACATCACCGATCACGGCCAGTCTGGCCATACCCGCCCCCAGGAGATCGACAGCCGACAACACCGACTGTACGGATCAGGCAGCCAGTGCGGGCGTGTCCCAGTCGACGCGGTGGCCGTACAGCCAGTTCATGCTCTCCTCGCCCGGCTTGTACAGCTTGAAGAACAGGGGCAGCACGCGCCGCATGACCGGGCCGAGCGACTTGCCGTCCCCGTTGCGCTTTCCTTGGGACACAACACGTTCCACGCGCTTGCGGCGCAGTGACTCGTATGCGGCGAAAGCGGCCGGCACGCTGTCCGCGTCGCGCAGGCACTTGCCGAGCGTGACCGCGTCCTCGATCGCCATGGAGGCGCCCTGGCCGGACGCCGGGGAGGTGGCGTGGGCCGCGTCGCCGATGATGATCATGTTGTCGCGGTGCCAGGTCGGCACCTTCGGGAAGTCGTAGGTGTTCCAGCCCGCGAACAGCTCGTCCGTCGCGTTGATCAGGTCCCTGGGTAGACGGTCGCCGGTCGCGAACAGGTCGAGCAGTTTCTCCCGCCACGGGGTCTCGGCCAGTTCCTGCCGGGACAGCTCGTGTGGCTGACGCGGGTTGGCGAACCACCACACGTCACCGTTCGGGTGCATGACATACGCGTAGAAGCACTCGCGCCCGAAGACCATGTGCATCACGCCTGGCTCGATGTCCAGCCCAAGGCCCTTGGCGTAGCCGCCCTCGTTGCGCAGCGGCACGTACCGCGGGGCCGGCGCGTTCGGGTCGATGATCGTGCGGACGGTCGAGCGCAGGCCGTCGGCGCCGATGAGCAGGTCGGCGTGTGCGGTGGTGCCGTCCGCGAAGGTCGCGGTCACGCCGTTCCTGGTCGGGGTGGCCGCGACGAGCTTCTTGCCGTACTCGATCGGCACGCCGCGGCGCACCGCCTCGTCCCGCAGTGCGCCGTACAGCGCGGCACGCGTGATGGTCTGGGTGCTGGTCCCGTCTGGCAGGGCGGCACCGAAACCGAACTCCGCCATCGTCTTCCCCTCGCCCATGCCGAGGGTCATCTTCGTGGTCGCGAAGCCCTTCTCGCGCACCACCGTGTGCAGGTCGAGCTCGCCGAGCGCGGCGATGCCGTTGACCGCGAGCGTCAGGAACGCCCCGACGCCGTCCGCGCTCCGGTCGTACGCCTCGTAGATCGTCGCGTCGATGCCGGCCTTCTGGAGTGCCATCGCGGTGACCGGACCGGCCACTCCGCCACCGATGATCAATGCTGAAGTCATAGTATGACTATACATAATATGACTGCGAGCGCAACGGGGGTTAGGGTCTTGTCCGTGGCGAGGAGCTCCCATCGACGGTCCGTGCTGGCACTCGTGCTGCTCTCCCTGCTGGCGGAGGAGCCGATGCACCCGTACCGAATGCACGAGATGATCAAGGAACGTGGCAAGGACCGGATCGCGAACGTCGCGCAGCGCAACAGCGTCTACCAGACAATCGACCGCCTGCTGCGCGCCGAGCTGATCGCCGTCCGGGAGACCGCGCGCGACGAGCGCCGCCCGGAACGCACGGTCTACGAGCTCACCGACGCCGGCCGGGACGCGCTGCGCACCTGGACCGCCGACATGCTCGCGAGCCCGGCCCGCGAGTTCGGCGAGTTCCCCGCCGCGCTCGCCTCGGTCATGATCCTGACCCCCGAGGACGTGACGGGCCACCTGGAGAAGCGGGCGGCCGACCTCGCCAACTCGTTGGCGGCCGACCGTGCGGCCGTGACCGCGGTCCCCGACCTGCCGCGCCTGTTCCTGCTGGACGAGGAGTACTCGATCGCGGTCCGTGAGGCAGAGCTACGGTGGGTGGAGGGCGTGCTCGCGGCCCTGCGTTCGGGTGAACTCACGTGGTCGGAAGAGTGGATCCGCGCGGTCGCCGAGCGGTTCGCGTAGTCACATTCTGTGCCCGTTCACTCGCTGGCGTCACACCTTGGCTACAGACGTCACCCATTCGTCGTCGTTTCAGTGGCAGTCCACGTAGTCGCTGCACTAAGTTCCGAACCACGTCCAGGTAGCCATGAGGGGGGTACGGACATCATGAGTGGTGCCCTGGGTCACCGATGGTGACCACTCCCGTGTCCGAGGGACCGGCCACACCGGGGACACGGCGGGTACTCAGCCTGCCGGCGACCGCGGCCCGCAGTGTCCGCAAGTCGGCCGCCAGCACACCTGGCCGGCTGTTCCTCATCGGCGTGAGTCTCGTCGTGCTCGCACTGCTGACCGGCGTCGTCGGCGCGATCGCCATGCAGGAGAAGCAGAGCACGATCGACAGCCTGATCGACCACCGCGAGCCGGTCGCCGCCGCCTCCCAGCAGATCTACCGCTCCCTGTCCGACGCCGACGCGACCGCGGCCAGCGCGTTCCTCGCCGGCGGCACCATCCCGCCCGCGCTGCGGGACCGCTACGACATGGACATCGCGACGGCGGGCGCGAACCTCGCGAAGGCGTCCGCGGACGTCAGCGGCGACCCGGAGGCCGAACGCCAGGTCAACGAGCTAGCACAGCAGCTCCCCGTCTACACCGGACTGGTCGAGACCGCGCGGGCCTACAACCGGCAGGGCTTCCCGGCGGGTGCCGCGTACCTGCGGGAGGCGTCCGGGCTGATGCGCGCGAAGCTGCTGCCGGCCGCGCAGGAGCTGTACGAGATCGACTCGGCCCGGCTCACGGCCGCGCAGGACGCGGCCACCTCGGTGCCGTGGGTCGCGTTGGGGCTGGTCGTGGTCCTGCTCGGCGCGCTGGTGGTCGCCCAGATGTACCTGACCCGGCGCACGAACCGACTGCTCAACGTCGGCATGATGGTCGCGACCGGCGCGGTGGTCGTCGCGTTGCTCTGGGGCTCGGTGGCGCTGCTGCTCGAGTCGTCGCGGGTGTCGAACGGGCGGGAGCACGGCACCGGTCAGGTCGAGGTGATCGTCCAGGCACGCATCGTGGCGCTGAAGATGCGCGCCAACGAGACGTTGACGCTGGTCGCGCGTGGCGACGGCGGCGAGTACGAGGACGAGTTCCAGAACCTTTCCGAGCAGATCACCGGGGACGGGTCGAACAACCTGATCACCAGGGCCCGCGGCCTTGCCGCGGGCCAGGAGACGACGGACCTGCTCGCCGCCGCACAGAAGAACGTCGACGACTGGCTCGCCGCGCACAAGAAGATCCGCGAGCTGGACGACGGCGGCGCCTATGGGGACGCGGTGTCCCTCGCGATCAGCCCCGACGCGAAGACAAGCGCCGCGAACATGTTCACCCAGCTCGACGACAACCTGCTGAAGGCCCTCCGGGAGGCGCGACAGCAGTTCGCCGACGACACGAGCGGTGCGAGCAACGCGATGACCGGGCTGACCCCGGGCGTCGGTGTGCTGGCACTGCTCGCCGCGGCTGGGGTCACAATGGGGATCAGGGACCGACTGCAGGAGTACCGGTGAGGGCTGTTCGGACGAGCCTCGTGTTCGTGGTGCTGCTGTTCGCCGTGACCGCGTGTGCGGGTGGCGGGCGGCCCGTCGACCTCGCCAACGTCACGTCCGTACCTGGCCCGTCGCCGGTCGGCGTCGAGGAGAACCCGTCGCAGTCGGCCACGTCGACCGCACCCGCGCCACCCTGCGACCCGATGGCGAGCTTCCGTCCGCCAGCGTCGATGCCCACGCCGGGCCAGATGCCGGACGGCAGCACGATGAGGGCCATCCAGGACACGGGCAAGCTGATCGCCGGCGTTGACCAGAACACCTTCCTGTTCGGTTTCCGCAACCCGACGACGGGCTCGCTGGAGGGTTTCGACATCGACCGCGTGCACGAGATCGCGGCGGCCATCTTCGGCGACCCGAACAAGGTGCAGTTCAAGGTCGTGACGTCGAACAACCGGATCGACGCCCTGGAGAAGGGCGAGGTCCACGTCGTGGTCCGTACGTTCACCGCCAACTGCGCGCGCTGGCAGCAGATCAACTTCTCGAACACCTACTACGTCGCTGGCCAGCGCCTGCTCGTCGACCGCCAGTCGAACGTGACGAGCCTGGACCAGCTCGGCGGCAAGAAGGTGTGCGCGGCCAAGGGCTCGACGTCGATCAAGACCATCACCGAGCACCAGGCAAAGCCGATCCCGGTGCAGGTCGACAACTGGTCGGACTGCCTGATCATGCTGCAGCAGGGCCAGGTGGTGGCGGTGTCGACCGACGACACGATCCTGGCGGGCATGGTCGCGCAGGACCCGAACGTGAAGATGGTGGGCGATCGGTTCACTCAGGAGCCGTACGGCATCGGCATCCCGAAGGCGAACGTCGACATGGTCCGCTTCGTGAACGGCGTACTGGCGCAGTCCATCGCCGACGGCAAGTGGCGTGACAGCTACGACAAGTGGCTGGGCCGCACGGGCGAGCAGGCACCAGCGCCCCCGGCGCCGGTCTACCTGCCGGAGTAGGGGGTTGGTGATGGCGCAGTCATGTCCTCGCCCCGGCTGCCCGGGCGAAGTTGTCAACGGTAACTGCCAGATCTGCGGGATCGCGGTCGCCGAAACCGCGGAACAGGCGGCCACCAGACTCCGCAAGGAAGCAGAGGACCGCGCCGCCGGACTGTCGAACCCCATGGAGGACGAGGAAGGCACCGGCTGGTTCGCCTCACCCGACGTCCTGAACGAGGAAACCCCCTTCAGGGGCGGCGCCCACCGCAAACCAGACGCTGACAAAACCGCGGTGCCGCCGGACGCGACCACACCATCGATGCCGTCCCCGTTCCCCAGGGCAGGTCAGCCGCAGCCGTCCGCCGGTCAACCCCAGACGCCTGCTGGCGGTTTCGCGCCGCCTGTCGGTCAGCCGCAGACAGCTGATGGCGGTTTCCCGCCGTCCGCCAGCCACCCCCAGACACCTGCCGGTGGCTTTGCCCCGCCCACGGGCCAGCCACAGGCTGGCGGCTTCCAGCAAGCGCAGCCAGCCGGCTCACCGGCGGCGCAGTTCGCGGGTCAACCGGCTGGTTCCCAGCCAAGCCGTGGTCAGGGCCAGTCCAGTGCGGCGCAGCCAGTGCAGGCGCAGTTCGCGGGTCAGGCGGCGGGTTCGCAGCCGAATCGGGGCCAGGGGCAGCCCGGTGCCGGTCAGCCACCTGGGTCTCAGCCCGCCCAGGCCCATGCTCAGCCGGGCGTGGGGCAGTCGGCCGGTTCCCAGCCCAGCCATGGCCAGGGCCAGTCCGGTGGTGCGCGGCCGCCGAGTCCGGGACAGGCGCGACCCGGCGCAGGGCAGGCGACCGGGTCTCAGCCGAGCCACGCCCAGGGCCAGTCCGGTACTGGGCAGGTGACCAGTTCTCAGCCGGGCAGTCCCGCCCAACCCGGGGCGCAGGCCTGGACGAACCATGGCCAGCCCGCTCAGCAGTGGTCGAGGCCGGGCGCCGCGCCGAGCCAGTCCACCTCGCCGCCGTCCCCGCCGAGGGGATGGGCGCCACCTCAGCAACAAGGCACCGGCCAGGCGCAGCAACCTCCGCCGCGGGGTTGGACGCCGCAGCAACCCGGGCCGAGTCAGCCTCAGTCCCCGCCGCGAGGGTTCACGCAGCAGTCGTCGCCGCTCCGGGAAGCCGCGACGGGTTACTCGCCGCCGCGGCCGGCTGCCGGGTCGGGGCCCGCGCCGGGCATGCAGTGGGCGCCGGGCGTTCCTGTGCCCAACGTCGCGCCACGGCAGCCCGGGGTCATGCCCGACACCGCGTTGGCGCCGGACGAGCCGCTGCCCACGAGCGTGCTCGACGAGACCCCCATCACCCTCAGCGTCGATCCGCCCGCGGCGCCGCCGAGGAACCCGGACTCGCCGCCACCCACCCAGGGCGACACGCCACACACCACCGGTTCCAGCTCGTTCCCCGGCACCGGCCGGCGCACGGGTTCCCGCACGTCCGGGCGCGGTCGGCTCGGCGCCGGGCTGGTCGACGTGCCCGTGGTGCCCGTCAAGGACCCCGCGTCCGCGGTGCTCACCGACCCGGTCGTCAGCGAGAACAAGCGGTTCTGCAGCAACTGCGGCGCCGAGGTCGGCCGGACACGCGACGGCAAGCCCGGGGAGACCGAAGGGGACTGCCCCACCTGCGGCACCTACTTCAACTTCCGCCCCCGCCTGTTCCGAGGGGACCTGGTGGGCGGGCAGTACGAGGTCCTCGGCAGCATCGCGTACGGCGGGCTCGGCTGGATCTACCTCGCCAAGGACCACAACGTCAGTGACCGGTGGGTCGTGCTCAAGGGCATGATCGACACCGGCGATCCGACCTCGATGGCGTCCGCGGTGGCCGAGCGGCGCTTCCTCGCCGAGGCGGAGCACCCGAACGTCGTCCGCATCTACAACTTCGTCCAGCATCCCGATCCGAAGACCGGCAACCTCGTCGGCTACATCGTGATGGAGTACGTGGGCGGGCAGTCGTTGCGGCAGCTCGCGCTCGAGCACCACCGCGAGGTCGGCAAGGCAGAGCCGCTGCCGATCGGGCAGGTCATCGCGTACGGGCTGGAGATCCTGCCGGCCATCGGGTACCTGCACAGCATCGACATGCTGTACTGCGACCTGAAGCCGGACAACGTGATCCAGGCCGGCGAGCAGCTCAAGCTCATCGACCTCGGCGCGGTCCGCAAGACCGACGACTGGGAATCGCCGCTGTTCTTCACCCTCGGCTACTCCGCGCCGGAGCTCGCGACCGAGGGCGCCTCCATCCCGAGCGACATCTACACGGTCGGCCGTACGCTCGCCGTCCTGTCGATCGAGTTCGCCGGCTACACGACCCGCCACAAGTACACACTGCCCGGCCCCGACGAGGAGCCGCTGTTCGCGCTGTTCGGGTCGTACCACCGGGTGCTCAAGCGCGCCACGCACCAGGATCCGCAGCAGCGGTTCACCTCCGCGGAGGAGATGGCCGACCAGCTGACCGGTGTGCTGCGCGAGGTGATGGCGCTCGGCACCGGCCGCCCGAAGCCCGGCACGTCGAACGTCTTCGCCCTGGAGACCAGGACGTTCGGCTCCGGCATGGTCATCGGCGAGCGGGGTTCGCTGCCCTCGCCCGACCCGCTCGAGGTCGCGTCGATCCTGCCGCTGCCGATGGTCGACACCAACGACCACGCGGCCAGCACCCTGGCGAGCATCACCGCGACCGAGCCGGCCGAGATGGTCGCCGCACTGCAGTCGGCGCCGCAGGACTCGATCGAGGTGCGGCTGCGCATGGTCCGCGCCCGGCTGGAACTGGGCGAACTCCGTGCCGCACAAGGGGAGTTGGAGGCCGCGCGTCGCTTCGCCATCGACCCGGCGGACTGGCGCCCTGACTGGTACCAGGGCCTCATCGCCCTCGCGAACCGCAGGCCCGCGGAGGCGGTGGCCGCGTTCGAGCGCGTGTACGACGCGGTGCCCGGCGAGGTCTCGCCGAAGCTGGCGCTGGCCGTCAGTGCCGAGTACGCGGGCAACTACTTCCAGGCCGCCAGGTACTACGAACTCGTGTGGCGCACCGACCGCAACTGGGTGAGCGCGGCGTTCGGCCTGGCACGGGTGTACCTGGCGCAGGGCGCGCGGGCCGGCGCCATCGAGGTGCTTGAGTCGGTGCCGGACACGTCCAGCCACCACATCGCGGCGCAGGTGGCGGCCATCCGGATCAAGACCCGCGTGGACGAGGCGTCCCGAGTGTCCGAACAGGACCTGCACGACGCGTCCCGCAAACTCGAACGCCTGTCACTGGACGCGGAACGCGGAACGATCCTGTCGGTGGAGGTGCTGGAGGCCGCGTACGCCTGGGTCCGCGCCGGCCGCCCGGCAGGAAGTCCCGACTCGGCCAACCGAACCGTCCTGGGCTGCCGCCTCATCGAACGCGACCTGCGCTTCGGACTGGAACGCGGCTACCGAACACTGGCAAGGCTGGCGAGCACACAGGAAAAACGCCACGAACTGGTGGACCGAGCGAACGCCATCCGCCCCCGCACGCTCACATAGGGCCGGGCCGCGTTGTCCCGAAAGACGCTCTCGAATCGTTGAACGTCCTCAGCGCGTCTTTCGCGGCAGGGGCACTGACCCGGACACTGGGCGCAGCACCCGCTGGTTTGACGGAACGGCGGCCTCCGGCCCCCGGGTTCCACGCTACCGGAGGGCACCGACATTCCTGGCCACGCGAACGAGTGGCTGTGGACAACTGGGCCGCCTGTGGACAACCGGCCTCCGGCGACGCGCGCGCGGACCGCCCTTGTCGGTGCCCGCGGCTACGCTGGAAACCGGGGGCCGGCGGCCGCCCTCTTGACCTCCACCTTGGTTGAGGTCGGACGATCGAGGCCATGAGAGCAGCGGCATTCACCGAACCCGGACCACCCGACGTACTGCGGATTCTCGACGTTCCCGCCCCCGAGCCTGGGCGTGGTGAGGTTCGGGTTCGGGTCAAGGCCGCCGGTGTCCAGCCCTACGACGCGGCCGTGCGGGCCGGGTGGACGCCCGCGTACCTGTCGGACGACGACTGGCCGCGCATCCCGGGCAACGAGTTCGCCGGCGTCACGGACGATGGCGAGGAGGTCCTTGGCTACTCGACGCTCAGGTCCTACGCCGAGTACGTCGTCGTTCCGGAAGATCAGGTCACGGCCAAGCCCGCCGCCATGCCGTGGGAGGTCGCGGGTGGGTTCTCGGCCGGCGCCCAGACCGCCCACATCGCGCTCGAGGAGCTGCGGATCGGGGCAGGGGACACCCTTCTCATCCACGGTGCCGCCGGGTCGGTCGGCACGATGGCGGTCCAGCTCGCCGGGCTCGCCGGCGCCACCGTCATCGGCACCGCCAGCGAAGCCAACCAGGACTACGTTCGTTCGCTCGGCGCCATCCCCGTCGTCTACGGCGACGGACTCGCCGACCGGGTCCGCGACCACAAGCCGACCGCCGTGCTCGACGGTGCCGGTGGCGTGGCCTTCGACCTGTCCCTCGAACTGGTCGAGGACCGGAGCCGGATTCTCACCCTCGTCGAGCACGATCGCGCGGAGAAGGAAGGCGTTCGGCTCGTGCCGTTCGGCCGGTCCAACAAGCGCCTCGCCGAGCTCGCCGGGCTCTACGCCGATGGCAAGCTCAGCTTCCACGTGCGCAGGACGTTCCCCCTGGCACAGGCCGCCGAGGCGCACCGCGAGATCGAGACCGGGCACGGTCGGGGCAAGTTAGTCCTCACTCTGGAGTGAGAGCACGGTGATGTCCGGCGGCGCGCCCACTCGCACCGGCGGGCCCCAGAAACCCGCGCCCCGCGTCACATACAGCTGCGTGCCATCCACAGTGGACAGACCAGCGAGAGAGGGCTGAGCCAGCTCCACGACGTAGTGGAACGGCCACAGCTGCCCGCCGTGTGTGTGCCCCGACAGCTGCAGGTCCACCCCGTTCTTGGCCGCCTCTTCGACCTGAATCGGTTGGTGGGCAAGCAGAACCGTTGCCTGGGCCGGGTCGCGGCCGGACAGCGCGCGGTCGAAGTTCGGGCCGTCGTCACGGGTCTCGCCGGAGATGTCGTTGACCCCGGCCAGGTTGAACGTCGCGCCGCCGAGCCGGATCGCGGTGTTCTCGTTGCGTAGTGGCTGCACGCCGAGCCGTTCCAGCTCCCGCAGCCACGCGGTCGTGTCCTCGACGAAGTACTCGTGGTTCCCGGTCACGAAGAAAGTGCCTTCCCGAGAGACCAGGTCCCGCAACGGTTCCGCGGCCGCACCCAGCTCCTCGACCGTGCCGTCCACCAGGTCGCCGACGATCGCGACGAGGTCCGGTGACGTCTCGTTGATCATCCGGACGATCCGCTCGGTGTGTGCGCGGCCGCTCAGCGGGCCGAGGTGGATGTCCGACACGACCGCGACGCGGAACCCGTTGAACGCGGGGTCGAGCTTGCGCAACCGCACCGGCACCCGCAGCAGGTCCGGCGGGCCGAGCGCGTTCGCCATGCCGACCCCGACGAGGCTTGCCGATGCCACACCCGCTGTCACGGCGGCACTTCGCGCCAGGAAGAGGCGCCGGTTGACGGTGGGAGCGGGGGGTTCCGGCTCGGTCACGGTGGGCGCGGTGTCGGTGGCCGCGGTCGCCTCCAGCGGCTTCCGCTTCACCCAGCCACGCAGCGCGAGCCGCGGCAGCTCCAGTACCACCAGCGTCAGGAACAGGTAGATGACCAGCCCGAACCAGATGTAGCCGGGCCACGCGAACCACGCCGCCGACACGGGCCCGATCACGCGCGGCAGCACCAGCGTCGCGACCACGAGCACCGTCAGCACGACGAACGCGGCCGTGAGCACCCGCCGCGTTCGGCCGGGTCTCGTCGTGTCCTTGACGAGCCGCTTCCAGAGGTAGAAATGCATCAGCCCGACGAGCGCGCTGAGTACCACGGCGAACATGCGCGTCCTTAAGGGTTGATGTCGGGGTGCACGTCCCGCGGGTCCGCGGTGCCGTGCGTGGTGAAGTGGCTGAAGTCCACGATCACGAACAGCGCCCGCGCCCGCAGCGCCAGGGGGCCGTCCGGCGCGTTCAACCGGCCGTCCGCGTGCGCGTACACCTTCCGCCCGGCGATCCCGTCCATCCGGCCCACGATGTGCAGGGTCGAACCGACCGGCACGGGACGCAGGAAGTCGGTCTCCAGCCGTCCCGTCACCGCCGGCCGGCGCAGCAACTGCCCGACCGTGTTGCCGAGCGCCTCGTCGAACGCGCAGGCCAGCAGCCCGCCGTGCGCGAGTCCCGGCGCGCCCTGGTGCGACTCGGTGACCTGGAACTGGGCGACGATCGTCGCGTCCTGCCCCATCTCGGTCTGCAGGCGCAGGCCGCTTTCGACCTCGTCACCGCAACCGAAGCACTGGTGGTAGTGCGGTCCGAGCTTGCTGCCCGCCGCGGGCGTGTCGGGGTGCGGCGCCGGCTGCTCGACCTCGACCGGCGGCCATTTCGGGGGTACACGGCTCACCCCCCAAGCCTAGATCGGCAGAGGTGTGGCCCTGTCGCTCGGCTGAGCAACAGGGCCACAAACCTCAGGACTTCTGGATGTCAGGCTGCGGTCTTGGCCAGCCACTCGTCCCAGGACAGCGCCCAGTCGTAGTAGTCCCCGTCCTCGGGACCGAGCTTCTGGGTGCTGCCGGTGATCTCCACCGGGTCGCCGACCTGCGCGATGTCGAAGTAGATCCCGGCGTTCTTCGGGGACAGGTTGACGCAGCCGTGTGACACGTTCTGCTTGCCCTGCGCCCACATCGAGTCCGCGTACCCGTGGATGAACTCGCCGTTGTTCGAGATCCGCACCGCGTACGGCACCTCGACGTCGAAGTAGTCGTACTTCGGGTTGGTCATCTTGTAGGTCCGGTGCTTGGACATCACGAGGTGCGTGCCGCTGTTGGTGACCCGGCCGGGGTCGGACTCGAGGCCGAAGCTCGCCGGGTAGTCCGCGATCTGGTTGCCGTCCTGCAGCACCTGGATGCGGTGCGTCTGCGTGTTCGCCTGCACGATCTGGGAGCGGCCGATCGTGAAGTTGGCCGTCCGGTCCTCCGCGCCGTACTTGCCGTCGCCCAGCGCCGTGCCGTACAGCTTCGCGGTCAGGCTCACCTGCGTGTTCGGCGGCCAGTACTCCTTCGGCCGCCAGTGCGCCGTGCGGTCGTCCAGCCACGCCCACGCGCCCTCGACCGGCACGGAGGTGGTCACGGTCATCGCCTTCTGCACGCCGGCCTTGTCGGTGACGTCGCGGTCGAACGTGACCGCGATGGGCATCCCGACGCCGTAGGTCTTGCCGTCACCGACGTTCAGCGACGCGTCGACCGTCCGCGCGGGTGTCACCGTGGTGAAGGAACCCGAGATCGGGGCGGACTTGCCGTCGACGCCCTTCGCCGTGCCCGTCCACGTGTACGTCTTGCTGTAGCCGAGGGGCTCGCCGACCGTCCAGGTCGTCTTGTCCGGCGACAGCTGGCCGACCACCTGCTTGTTCTCCGGGTTGGTCAGCGTCAGCGACTCGATCGTGCCGTCCTGGACCGCGACGTTGATCGGCGCCGTCGGCGAGACGTCGGCTGTGCCTGAAGCCGGGTTAAGTGTGATCTTCGCCGGCGGCTTGGGCGCGGCCTGGCCGGACGGGCTGTCCACCGATCCCGCACTTTTGTCGGCTCCCTCGTCGCCGCCGGAAGTGCACGCGGTCAGGCCAAGGATCGCCACGATCCCGGCCGCCAGCAGTGCCTTCGGCAGCCGTCTTGCCTTGCGTTCACCCACGTTTGTCCCCCTGTCGAACCACCGCGCCGTTCTCACATGCGTATCGACGCCTCTTGGTCAAGATTCGTTGGCTCGATAGCGTGTGAGGCAGATCACAAGTGTTCGCCCGGCTACAGCCTGCGGAGATCGAACCGTAGGTGTAATCAACCGTGTGCAAGTAGTAGTGCTGACAGTGGTTGTCGCGCTACGCTCTGCCGCGCAGGCCGTGGTTTCTGTGTTCGTGCTTTCACGCTCGCGGAACGAAAACGCGGGCGTGTGCCGCTCTCCCGCCGAGGTTGGTGGAGGCAGCGCCCGAGGGGCTGCCGGGGTTGCACGGTGTAACCCCATGCTGATCCTGCGATGGAGGCAGGCGGATGGCACAGGGCACTGTGAAGTGGTTCAACTCTGAGAAGGGCTTCGGCTTCATTGCCGTCGACGAAGGCGGCGACGACGTCTTCGTGCACTACTCAGAGATCCAGGGCAAGGGTTTCCGCACCCTGGAAGAGAACCAGCGTGTCGAGTTCGAGGTCGGGCAGGGCACAAAGGGCCCCCAGGCGACGAACGTGCGCGCACTGTAGGTAGCTCACCGCAGAAGGGCCCCGGTCGGGTGCGACCGGGGCCCTTCTCGTTGCGGTGACTGGGTTGTCCGGGGCGGGGTTGGTCAGCGGCGACGCAGCTGCTGGGACTCCCACTCCAGGCGTTGCATGATCCATTCCTGCGCCAGCGCGAGTGGCGAGGTCTGGTTGTGTGCCGCGATCTCACGGAGCTGCTCGTTCGCCATCAGCGACAGCCGCAGCTGGTAGACCTGCGACCCACCGAAGCGGCGGCCGGTGCCGGTCGTCTCCGCGTCGCCCTCGGGGGAGAGGGCGGCCAGGTACGACTCGAGCTCGTGGTCTGGAAGGTGCTGCTCTTCCAGTTCGCCCTCGGTGCGCTGGATTTCAGCGGTCACGTCGGCATCGGCCGACTGTTTGTCGCTGGATCGACTACGTCCGGTGAAAAGCACCTGGCGAGGATAACGAAAAGGTTGCGGTGTTACCAGCAAGGCAACCCAACTCACAGGTTGGCGTCGTGTAGGAGCTGGGCGAACTGCCCTGCAGACATGGAGAGGCCCCCGCGCCAGGGGGAGGAACGCGGGGGCCGGAGGGGATCTCCACAGGCGCTGACCGGGGGTGTGTCAGCGAGTTGATTGTTGCACGCGTGAGCGGCTCGTGCGAGGGGGCGAAGGTGAAAATCTCTAGAGAACTATTCACCGAGTGCCCGCGGTCGAGCTGAACTCCTCACTCTGGGGTAGCCCGACCAGGTCAGATGTTCGAAGAGGCGGCCGTTGGTTCCTGACGTTGCGCGCTCACGGGGCGCCTTTGTGGACAACTGCCACTCTTTCAGGGCAAGTCACTGCGCGAGGCGGTGGCCGGCCACCGCCAGGGCGGCCGCCACCCTCGGCAGGCTCAGCTCGTCGGCGCTCGCGACCGTCACCGAGCCGGTCGTCAGGTTCACCGCCACATCCGTGACGTAGTCGAGCCCGGACAGCTCCTCCGTGACCGACGCGGCGCAGTGATCGCAGGTCATACCAGCGACCCGGTAGACGTTGTAGATCGTGTGCATGGGCACTGCTGTGGGTTCCTTTCTCCCCGCTGAGCCTTCGCCCTATGCCTTCGTCGTCCTGGGTCGGGCCCTTGAGGGCCGAGGCGTCCCCCACAGGGGTCGGTTTGCCGGAGTGGTCATTACCGCAGGTCACGGGCCATTCGAACGGGTGTAGCCCGACCGGGGGCGCCCACTCAGAGATGCACGCCGTCCCTCCACTGTGACCGCCTGCGGCCATTCGGGTGATCAGCTGCCAGGCGCCAAGAACCCCGGAACGCGCGCGACCGGGTACACCCCCAACTCTGACTACTATCCGTGGGGGGCGGGATTCACTCCTCGGGGGGCTGTGGTGGGTGCCCTCCGTCTCATAGCCTTCCCCGAAACCTGATGGTCGGGGAGGCGACATGAGCGGCCCAGTCGAAGTTCGTGACTTCCTCTTGCAGCACGACAACCGGGACACTGCCCTCAACTTCGGAACAGGTGGGGTGCCGGCCCAGCGAACCGGCGAAACCTCACGCGTGTCCGAGGAGCAGGTGCGGCGGGCCCAGCTCGCCGTGGCCCGCAGCGCCCAGAGCGTCGAGGACTGCCGAGAGCTGCTGGACATGCTGGGCCTCGTGCCCGGAGAGGACGGTGAACCGCCGGTCCGCCGCTAGGACGGCCCGTCGGCAGTGGTGGTAACCCGGGTTTGTCGAGGTAGGGGCACTTCCCCAGACCCACTTTGTGGGGCCGGGGACGGGTGTCATATGCTTTCGGTGCTCCAAAGCGGGCAACCCGGGCTCCCATCGTCTAGCGGCCTAGGACTCCGCCCTTTCAAGGCGGCAGCGCGGGTTCGAATCCCGTTGGGAGCACCATCCCCGTCAGGAAACACGTCTCCGGTGTCTTGTTCCCGGGAGTTCAGTGTGTTGGTGGGAGCCGCAACATTTTTCGGAGCCAACCACTCGTGGAGAGCCTGGCCCAGGAATGTGCGAAGCGGGGGAAGAAGAACAGGACCCCGAGCACAGCGATGAACAACGGCACGACAATCAGCGGTCCCCGCGTGTAGCTGGCGACGACCCGTGGTGTGCCGGTCATGAGCGCTACCGGCTGATCACACGTGATGGTGGCGGTGCTGGTGAAGTCGGGAGACCTCGGGTCGCCGATCGTTAGGAACTGGTTGCGTCGGGTCGGCCGGCCTTCGGGTGTCAGCGTGCAGGTCGCCGTGGGATCACCCGTGTTGGGCTTGTTGGGGATCCGGTCGAGCATCATGGTTTCGCCGGCTGGCCAGATCGCCTCCTGGCCCGGCCCCGCGGGCGGAGCGTTCGACACCATGATCGCGCCCACGCCGAGCATCAGTACGGTGCCCGCCAGGCCACCGATCCGCATGCTCCAGGCCGTGCGGCGTAGCGGTTTGCGGTCCTTGGTCAGGACTCCTCCTGTCGACCTCTCGGTGACGGAACGTAGCGCCTCAGAACTTAGAGCACTCGAGAGGTAGTCAAGACCAGGGGTGCGCGCGGGCCTACACGTCTTTCAGGATCGCTACCTCCTCGTCCCACTGCTCTTCTCCGCGGTTTCTCGTGCGGTGTGGGCGTGTTGGACGAGGTGGGGTGCGGATCGCCGGGATGGCGGGGGTTTCCGCGGCGTTGAACCGGACCTCGTCCGGTTGCCAGCCCGGTTGTTCTGGCACGGGAGGCGGCTCCGGAAAGCGTCGGCGGGCGTCGGCGACCAGGAGGTGTGTGTTCGGGTCGGTGTCGCCCACCGACTCGGTCATGGCCTGTTTCAACAGGTTCGGGATGCGGGCCTGGGCGCGGCGCACGCAGTCCATCACCTGGGCCGCCAGTTCGGGTAGCGGCTTCGGTTGGCCTGACTCCGTCAGCTCCAGCCCGGTCAGCAGACCGTTGGACGACACCGTCACCCGGACCGCGCCGTCGCGGGACGTCTCGGTGATCGACAGTTGCGCCAGCCGCTCGCCCAGGTTCCGGTACCGCTGGGCGTTCTCGGCGACCTTCGACTGCCAGTCGGACATCCGTCCTCCAAAGCTAGTGCGGCCAGGTGAAGGTGAGGGTCACGATGGCGGGAAGGGCCTCGTCGAAGGAGCTGACCAGCTCGATGGACGGTAGGGCGCCGCCGATCGGGGTGGCGTCGAGTGCGGTGGTGGTGGCGGGTGCCTTTATGTTCGGCTGGTTGGTCAGCCAGGTGTCGAGCCGGCCCGTCTGGATGTCCCACTGCCTGGCCAGCCGCGTCACCCGTTGCCGGGCGTCCGCCGCGGACTCGGGTGGGAAGAACAGGTCGAGACCGGTCAGGGTGTCGGCGTCGCGGCGGCACAGGACCCTTGCGACCTGGTCGTCGAAGGTTCGGCCGCCCGGCAGGGTGATCACCGCGCGGACCGGGCCGTCGACGGAGTGGGCGGTGAGGTCGTCCGGCCAGTCGACCCGCGCGATCGTGTGATCGCGGCTGAGGTCCCAGACCAGCGTCAGCGGGGCGGTCACGGCACGAACCAGGGCAGTTGGAACCGCTTCGCGGCCTGCTCCAACGGCTCGCCGATGAGCCGGTTCGCCTCCTGCGGGTTCTTCAACAACTCCTGGTACTTGGGCAACATGTCCTTCTCGATCCAGTCCCACCGGTCCTTGAGGTTGGCGACGTTGCCGCCGTGCTCGGAGAACGGCTGGCCGCCCGGTATCGGCGACGTCGTGTTCTTGGAGGTCTCGCTGGTGAACGTGGCACCGTCGGACATCTTGGAGATCGTGTCGTAGTACGGCTGCAGCACGCGACTCTGCTCGCGGAGCAGCAGCTCCTTGTTGCCAGCGGCGATCTGGGCCGCGTCGCCCGAGTCGATCTTCCGCCAGCTGTCGATCATTCCCGGCGGCAGCTCACCGCCGCGGTTGAGCCGTTCGATCCCGGCGAGGCCCTCCTGCCGGTATACCTCGTGCGGGTAGGCCAGGTCCATGAACACCGCCTGGTGCATCTCCAGGAACTTCGTCTCGAACTGCGCGCGCTCCGTTCCGTCGATACCCCGCAACCACAGGTACGTACCGGCGGCGGTGCTCTGCATGTCCTGGAACCCGGCGTAGACGACCACCCCGGCCAGCTTCGCCATCCCCGCCCACTGCAGCTGCGGCTTGTCGGCGTACAGGCCCGCGTAGTACTCGTAGACCTTCTTGACGATCTCCTTGTTGTGCTCGAACCCCTTCTTGGGATCCCAGTCCTCGAGCCGGATGCCGAGCTTCTTCTCGGCCAGCTCACGCGCCCGGTCCGCGCGGCCGCCGGTGCCCGCCCGCCCGTTCTGGGCCAGCACGAACCCGCCGCCCGCGTCGGCGGTGGCGAGTCCACGCGTGTGGCCGCCTTCCGGCGTCCGGTCGGCGACCGTCTCGAAGCCGGCCGCCGCGGCCGACGTCGACCCGTCGAAACCGGCCAGGATCAGGTTCGGATCGCCGCCCGCCACATCGGGTCGGGGCAGGGCCGCCAGTCCCGGGGCCGGTGCGAACGCGAGGGTTTCGCGGACGGCGGCGAGGATCCCGGCCGCCGGTCCCAGTCCGGGAGCGCCGGCGAGCTGCTTCGCGGTCTGCCGCAGCTGTTCCTCGATGCCGGCCACCGGCTGGGCGTACGACTCGACGAGCCGGGTGGCCTCGCCGAGCACCTCGGCGGTCATCCCGCCCGCCGCCGAACTCGCCAGCTGGACGTAGGAGATCAGGTCGTCGACCAGCCGGTCCAGCAGGTCGTTCGCCTGCGTCCTGGCCGAACCGACCGCCTCGCCCATCATCCGTGTCGCCGCGCTTTTCGCCGCGAACACCCGCGCGGCGCCGGCCAGCGCGGCGGCGGTCGTCCGCGCACGTTCGCGGTACTGGTCGGCGGCGGCGCCGTTCCAGTCGGCCTCGTCCGCCCGCGCCGAGCGGACGAGCTGCTGACCGGCCTGCTCGACCGTGTCGGCCGCCCGCTGCCAGGCGTCCGCGAACGCCGCGACCGAGCCGTCCACCACCATCCGGTCGACCGCCTGCTGCAGCGGCTGCACCAACGGCACGAGGTCACCGAGACCGGCGGCCGCCAACCGCTGCACCGGCTTGCCGTCGACCGCACCGGACACCCCGGTCCGCAGTCCGGGCGCGATCCACGAGCCCCCGGAGACACCGGCCGCCAACCGGTCGGCGGCCTCGAGCTGTGGGGCGCTCATACGACCAGCCCCGGCGAGCCGGGCTCGGCCAGCTCGTTGTACGCCGAGCGGCCAGCGGCTTCCTGCTGCTCGTACTCGGTCGCCGTGTCACGCAGCCGGGAACCGGCTTCCGTGAGGGAGTTCATGGCGGCGACCACGGTGTCCAGGCCGGCCGTGCCGAGCCGGTCGAGCACGGTGACCGCCTCGGCCGCCGGCTCCCCGAAGGCGTTGGAGGTCAACGCCACCGAACCGGCCGTGTCGGCGGCCGTCCGCAGCTCGGCCAACACGTCGCCGACCTTGCGTGCCTGCTCGGCCAGTGCTGAAGCCGACGTCGTGTAGCTCTCCCGCATGAGCACCTCCGGAAGGACCGTCACCCACAACGATGACGCAACCACCGAACGTGACGTTCATGATTCAGGGCAGATTCGGCTGAACAGCGCAGAGCAGGCGCCCGCCAGCTGGCTTCACGTCGGGATGCATCCCCCCAAAAATCATGAAGTCCCCGTCTGCTAAGGTTCCTACCGTTGGTCCAGCACGGACAACAGCATGGCCCTGTGGCGCAGTTGGTTAGCGCGTCGCCCTGTCACGGCGAAGGTCGCGGGTTCGAGTCCCGTCAGGGTCGCGAGAGCTCCAGGTGATCTGTGCCTGCCGAAAGCGCAGGCCAGATCGCTCTCGTCATAATATTGGGGGGCCACCCCCCCAAACCCCCCGGGTGACGGTAGCTCTCGACCCAGCGTGGTTGCGTTGGGATGTGAGATCCTTCGGATCCTGCTTGGTTTGGCCAGGTAGCTCAGTTGGTATGAGCGACCGCCTGAAAAGCGGTAGGTCGGCGGTTCGATCCCGCCCCTGGCCACAAGGTTCAGCCCCGTCCGGTTCGGTCGGGGCTTTCTGCTTGTTGGGGACGACTTCCGCACAGGGTGAGCCGCGACCGCTAGGGTCGCGCGGGTGCGTACCTCTTTCGGGACCATCCTCGTCGTTCTGGGGTTTCTGCTCGCCGCTCCCGCGGTGGCGGCCTACGCGCTCGTCGGGGAGGTGACCGACGAGCAGAGCTACCTCGCCGCGGTCACCCCGCTCGCCGACGACCCGGACATCCAGCAGGCCGTGGCCACGCAGATCAACGACGCGCTCACGCCCAAGGTGCCGGAGGCCGCGCAGGACTTGGTCAGGCAGAGTGTCGACGGCTTCGTGGCCAGCGACGACTTCAAGCAGCTCTGGCTCAACGTCAACAAGGAGGCCCACCCGGAGGTACTCGCCATGCTGCGCGGCGAGCAGACTGGCAGCCTCAGCGTCCAGGACGACGCCATCGTGCTCAACCTCGGGGACGTGGCAGCACAGCTCAAGCAGCGGATGATCGCCGAGGGTGTGCCGCTCGCCGACCAGATCCCCGCCATCGACGCGTCCGTCCAGTTGATCTCTCGGCCCGCCGTCCGCCAGTTGGTGCCCGCGTTCGACCTGCTCGAGACGCTCAGCGTGCTGTTGCCGGTCCTCGCCGTGATCTTCCTGCTCGGCGGTGTGCTCCTGTCGGCCCGGCGCGGGCGGACCATGGTCGTCGGTGGCATCGGGCTCGTGGTGATGATGCTGCTGCTCGTGCTGTTCGTGTTCATCGCCCGCAGCCAGGTCGCCGCGCAGAGCTCGCAGCCGGAGCTCGCCGGCGCCTTCTACGACGCGCTCACCAACGAGGTCATGATCATCGCCTGGATCGTGTGTGCCGTTGGCGGGGTGGCCGTCGTTGCCGGTGGTTTTCTGGCCGCCGCCCAGACTCGTCGGATGGCTGCCGCGGCACGGCCGCGCCGGGCGCCCGTCGACGCGCGGTCACCGCGCCAGTTCGGTCGGTGAGCGGAGCGTCCAGCTACGGCAGAAGAATGGTCTTGGTAACGCAAACGGAGCACTCGGTTACTACCTGATCACAGACCAATTATGAAACTGTCCTGGTAACGCTGGTTACCGTGCTCGGTGACCAGATGTGATCTCCAATCTCGCGCACAGAGATGTCTCACTGTCCGTGTAACGGCTGCCCGCCTACCAGCGAATCAGAGGACGCGGCCATGGACCGGTAGGGGCAATCCGATTCGTTGGGTCGCAACGAAATTCGTCCATTTCTGGGCTTACGGGGACGCCCAACAACCCGCTGTGCGCGCGTGCGCGCATGGCGTGGGGGGACCACGATGCGTGACCAACAGCTACGCACCTCGCGGCGAAGATCGGTCATACTGCGGGGCCTCAACCGTTCGACCCAACCACCCGTCAACAGCTGGGAACCGCGTTACCGCCGCTACGTGATCACCAGCGACGTGCTGGTCACGCTGCTGACGAGCCTCTGTGTCGGCGGGCTCGTCAGTACCGGCGGGGCGGCTCTGTTCAAAGATCTGACCCTTGGCTTCCTGACGGTGATCACCGTTCTCTGCTCTCTCGCCATGAACCGGGCGTGGCACCCCACAGTGCTCGGACAGGGTGCCGAGGAGTACGTCCGCCTGGGCCGCGGCATGTTCGCCGCCGCCGTCGCGCTCGGGCTCGCCGGGCTCGCCACCGGGGTCGTCTCGACCCGGCCGTGGGTCTTCGTCGTCATCCCGGCGACCGCGGTCGTCGGACTCGGCTTCCGCTACCTGTTACGCCAGGTCCTGCACCGGGCACGGTACGAGGGCGAGTGCCTGCTTCCGGTGATGGCCGCCGGGAGTGTCGAGACAGTGCGGGACCTGATCAAACGCACCAAGGACGCACCACACGTGGGATGGCGTGTGGACGCCGTGTGCACCGTCGACGGCGAAGGGGTCGGCGGCATGGAGATCGACGGCGTCTCCGTCATCGGCACCATCGACCAGCTCGCCGATCATGTCCGGCGCGGCGGGTATCGGATCGTCGCGGTGACGTCCGACTCCTACTGGACGCCGCGCCGCCTGCAGCGGCTCGCGTGGCAACTGGAGGGCAGCGGCGCCGAGATGGTCGTGGCACCCACGCTCATGGAGGTCGCCGGTCCCCGCCTGCACGTGAGCGGCGTGCTCGGCATGCCGATGCTGCGGGTCAGCGCTCCGGCGTTCACCGGCATGCGCCGCGTGGTCAAGGGCGTCATGGACAAGGTCGGCTCGTTCGTGCTGATCATGCTCGGCCTGCCGTTGATGATCACCGCCGCGCTGGCGATCATGGTCGACAGCCGCGGCCCGGTGTTCTACACGCAGAAGCGGGTCGGCAAGGACGGCAAGGAGTTCACGATCGTCAAGTTCCGCACGATGGTGCGGGACGCCGACCGGATCAAGAAGCGCCTCGCGGACGTCAACGAGGGCGCCGGCGTGTTGTTCAAGATGCGTAAGGACCCGAGGGTGACCCGGGTCGGCTCCCTGCTGCGGCGCTACTCGATCGACGAGCTGCCGCAGCTGTTCAACGTGCTCTCCGGCTCGATGTCCCTCGTCGGGCCTCGGCCGCCGCTGCCGGAGGAGAGCGCCCGCTACGAGCCGGACGTGCGGCGCCGGCTGCTCGTGAAACCAGGTTTGACCGGATTGTGGCAGGTCAGCGGTCGTAGCGACCTGTCATGGGAGGAGGCGGTCCGCTTGGACCTGCGATATGTGGAGGACTGGTCGCTCGCGATGGACGCGATGATCCTGTGGAAGACCTTCCGAGCGGTGCTCGGCGGTCAGGGGGCCTACTAACCATGAACTGCCGTCTGTGTGGCTCGACGAACCTCGCCAGCGTTGTCGATCTCGGCGCCACCCCACCGTGTGAGCTGTTCCTGTCGCCCGACCAGGTCGACGAGCCGGAGATGACCTACCCGTTGCACCTTCGTCTGTGCACGGACTGCCTCCTGGCGCAGCTACCGCCGTTGATCACCCCCGAGGAGACGTTCACCGAGTACGCGTACTTCTCGTCGTACTCGACGAGCTGGGTCGAGCACGCCAGGAAGTTCGTCGACGAACAGATCGCGCGGATCGACCCCAAGTTCGTGGTCGAGGTCGCGTCCAACGACGGCTACCTGCTGCAACACGTCGTCGAGCGCGGGATTCCGTGCCTTGGCATCGAGCCGTCGGTCAACGTGGGCGCCGCCGCCCGCGAGAAGGGCGTGCCAACGCTCACCGCGTTCCTGACGCCCGAGATGGGCGAGGCGGTGCTCGCCGAGCACGGGCCGGCCGACCTCGTGGTGGCCAACAACGTCTACGCCCACATCCCCGACGTCGTGGGGTTCACGAAGGGCCTGCGTGCGCTGGTCGCCGACGACGGCTGGGTGTCGATCGAGGTGCAGCACCTGCTCACGCTGATCGAGCTCAACCAGTACGACACGATCTACCACGAGCACTTCCAGTACTACACGGTCGCCTCCGCACAGAAGGCGTTGGCCAGCGGCGGTCTGTCGCTTGTGGACGTCGAGCTGGTCCCGACCCACGGCGGCTCGATCCGCCTGCTCGCCCAGCCGGCCGAGACCGCGCCTGAGCCGACGCAGCGGGTGCTGGACGTGCTGGCCCGCGAGAAGGCCGCCGGCCTGCACGAGCTGGCCGGCTACACCGAGTTCGCCCGCCGTGTCGCCGGCGTCCGCCGCGACCTGCTCGGGTTCCTCGTGGACGCCGCGAACGGCGGCAAGACCGTCGTCGGCTACGGCGCCCCCGGCAAGGGCAACACCCTGCTCAACCACTGCGGCATCCGGCCGGACCTGCTGGCTTACACGGTCGACCGCAACCCGTACAAACACGGCCGCTTCACACCCGGCACGCGGATCCCGATCCTGCCCCCCGAGCAGATCGCCGTGGACAAGCCGGACTACGTGCTGGTCCTGCCGTGGAACCTGCGCCAGGAGCTGACCGCGCAGCTGTCGTACATCGGTGAGTGGGGCGGCCGGCTCGTCTTCCCCATCCCGCACCTGGAGATCGTCGAGGTGAATCCCTCATGAAGGTTGTGCTGTTCTGCGGCGGCTACGGCATGCGGATGCGCAACGGCGCCGCCGACGACGTGCCCAAGCCGATGGCCATGGTCGGGCCACGCCCGCTCATCTGGCACGTGATGCGGTACTACGCCCACTTCGGACACACCGAGTTCATCCTGTGCCTCGGCTACGGCGCCCACCACATCAAGCGGTTCTTCCTCGAGTACGAGGAGACCACCTCCAACGACTTCATCCTGGAGAACGGCGAGGCACGACTGCTGTCCACGGACCTCGCCGACTGGAAGATCACGTTCGTGCAGACCGGCATCGAGGCGGCCATCGGCGAGCGCCTGCGCCGGGTACGCCCCTACCTGGACGGCGACGAGATGTTCCTCGCCAACTACGCGGACGTGCTGACCGACGCCCCGCTGCCGGCCATGATCGAGCGGTTCACCGCGTCGGACGCCGGCGCGTCGATGATGGTCGTGCCGCCGCAGTCGTCGTTCCACTGCGTGGAGATGGGCGAGGACGGCCGGGTCGGCGCGATCACCGCGGTCAGCGAGATGCCGATGTGGGAGAACGGCGGGTACTTCGTGCTGCGCCAGGAGGTCTTCGACCACATCCCCGAGGGTGGTGACCTGGTCGCGGACGGCTGCACGGAGCTGGCCAAGCGCGGCAGGCTGCTCGCTTACCCGTACCGCGGGTTCTGGCAGCCGACCGACACGGTCAAGGAACGCACCATGCTCGACGACGGCTACACGCGTGGCGTACGGCCGTGGGCGCTGTGGGAAAAGGTGCCCGCGTGATCGCACTGGGTGCGCAGGTTCGGTCGGTGGTGGTACTCGGCGCGCACTGCGACGATATCGCCATCGGCGCGGGCGGCACGCTGCTGACGATGTGCGAGGCGAACCCGGGGATCCGGGTCGACGCGCTCGTGCTGTCGGGCGGCGGCACCGACCGCGAGGACGAGGAAAACGCGGCGCTGCGGGCGTTCTGCCCCGGCGCCGACCTCGATGTGACTGTCCACAAGGTACCGGACGGGCGGCTGCCGGCGCACTGGGACGAGGCGAAGTCCGCGCTGGAGGACCTGCGGGCCCGCACGGACCCTGACCTGATCCTGGCGCCACGCACGGACGACGCGCACCAGGACCACCGCGGCCTCGCGACGATGGTGCCGACCGCGTACCGGAACCACCTCGTCCTCGGCTACGAGATCGTCAAGTGGGACGGCGACCTCGGCCGTCCCAACGCGTACCAGCCGTTGACGGCAGGTAATGCCGAGAAAAAGGTCTCACTGCTGCAACAGCACTACGCCTCGCAGCGACACCGTCCTTGGTACGACAAGGAGGCCTTCCTCGGTTTGGCGCGGATCCGCGGTATCGAGTGCCACGCGCAGTACGCGGAGGCCTTCTACGTCGGCAAGATGACGTTCGGTTTGGAGGGCTGACGCCATGCGAGTGCTGCTCACTGGCCACAAAGGATACCTGGGCACGGTCATGGCACCGGTGCTGCGAGCGGCGGGGCACGAGGTGGTGGGGCTCGACTCCGGTCTGTTCGACCGCTGCCTGCTCGGCCCCGCACCGCAGGACCCGCCGGGACACACGGTGGACCTGCGGGACGTCCACCTGTCGCACGTCGAGGGTTTCGACGCGGTCATCCACCTGGCCGCGCTGTCGAACGACCCGCTCGGCGCGCTGGCCCCGGACCTGACCTACGACATCAACCACCGCGCGTCCACGCGGCTCGCCCGCCTGGCGCGGGACGCCGGGGTCAGCCGGTTCCTCTACGCGTCGACGTGTTCGGTGTACGGCGCGTCCGGCGGTGACGGCCTGGTCAACGAGGACGCGCCGCTGCGCCCGGTCACCCCGTACGCGGAGTCGAAGGTCCGCGTCGAGGACGATCTGCACGCGTTGGCCGACGACCACTTCACGCCCGTCTACCTGCGCAACGCCACCGCGTTCGGCTACTCGCCGCGCCTGCGTGCGGACATCGTGCTGAACAACCTGGTGGGCCACGCCTTCCTGTCCGGCGAGGTGCTGGTGCTCTCGGACGGCACGCCGTGGCGGCCGCTCGTGCACGCCGAGGACATCGCGCGGGCGTTCGCCGCAGCGCTGGCAGCGCCACGGGAAGCCGTGCACGACAAGGCGTTCAACATCGGCACCGAGCGGAACAACGTGACGGTCGCGGAGATCGCGAACGAGGTCGTCGAGGCGGTGCCGGGCTCCACGCTGCGGATCACCGGCGAGGCCGGCGCCGACCCACGCTCGTACCGGGTCGACTTCTCCCGCTTCCGCGCCGCGATCCCCGGCTTCGACTGCAAGTGGTCCATCAAGGATGGAGCGCTGGAGCTGGCCGAGGCGTACCAGAAGCACGGCCTGACCCGCGAGACCTTCGAGCGCCGGTTCACCAGGCTCGCCTGGCTGAAGGACCGGTCCGCGGACGGCACGGTCGACGACACGTTGCGGCACAAGTGATGCCTGAGCTGGGCGAGCGGATGCATGCTCTGGTACGGCGGTTGTACCCGCTGTGCCGGAGCATCACCGGCGACGGCGTGCGGGACACCCTGAAGATCATCGGCGAGCACCTTGACCTGGACGTGCACGAGGTGCCGACCGGTGCGCAGGTGCTCGACTGGACGGTGCCGCAAGAGTGGAACATCCGCGACGCCTACATCGCCCGCGACGGCAAGCGGGTCGTGGACTTCCAGGAGCTGAACCTGCACGTGGTCGGCTACAGCGTGCCGGTGCACAGGACCATGCCGCTGCACGAGCTGCGCAGCCACCTGCACACGCTGCCCAACCAGCCCGACCTCGTGCCGTACCGGACCTCGTACTACGCACCGACGTGGGGCTTCTGCCTCGCGCAGTCCACTCTGGACGCTCTGCCGGACGGTGACTACGAAGTCTGTATCGATTCGACGCTGGCCGACGGGTCCCTGACCTACGCCGAGCATGTCGTGCGCGGACAGGTCGAGGACGAGGTCATCGTGTCCTG
The DNA here is from genome assembly GCF_036378875.1 of Actinophytocola sp. Lineage (GTDB taxonomy): Bacteria > Actinomycetota > Actinomycetes > Mycobacteriales > Pseudonocardiaceae > Actinophytocola. Next base: position 308,906 of record NZ_DASUVO010000101.1, on the reverse strand, counting down.
CCACGTCTGCCACCCGTCGCTGGCCAACGACAACATGGCCGGGGTCGCGGTGGCGGTCGAGCTGGCCCGCTCGCTCGAGAACCCGTACTACACCTACCGGTTCATCTTCGCGCCAGGCACGATCGGTGCGATCACCTGGCTGGCCCGCAACCGCCACCGGGTCGACCGCGTCAAGCACGGGCTCGTGCTGGCCTGCGCCGGTGACCGGGGTTCGTTGACCTACAAGCAGAGCCGCCGCGGCGACGCCGAGATCGACCGGGTACTCGAGCACGTGCTCCGCGACCGTCCACACGAGATCCGCGAGTTCTCCCCGTACGGCTACGACGAGCGCCAGTACTGCTCGCCCGGCTTCGACCTGGGTGTCGGCTCGCTGACCCGCACCCCGTACGCCGGCTACCCGGAGTACCACACCTCGGGCGACAACCCGGACTTCGTCACGCCGGAGTCTCTTGTGGACACTCTGGGCGCATGCCTGGAAACGGTCGCGATCCTCGACCGGAACCGGACCTACGTCAACCTCAGTCCGTACGGCGAGCCGCAGCTGGGCAAGCGCGGCCTGTACGAGTCGCTCGGCGGTCGCAGTGACGCGAAAGACGCCCAACTGGCGATGTTGTGGGTGTTGAACCTGTCAGACGGCGAGCACGACCTGCTCGCCATCGCTGACCGGGCGCGGTTGCCGTTCGCCGCGGTGGCTGCCGCCGCCGAGGCACTGCAGACCGCCGGACTGCTGAAGGGCTGATATGAGCGTGGTTCGGGGGATCGCGACGCGCCTGTCCTGGGGACTGGGCGACCAAGCGGTGTCCAGCATGACGAACTTCGCGGTCGGTGTCGTCGTCGCACGCGAGCTCGGCGTGGCCGGCTTCGGTGTGTTCAGCCTCGCATGGGTCACCTACGGCGTCCTGCTCAACGTCTCCCGCGGTCTGGGGACCGACCCGTTGACCGTCCGGTACAGCGGAGTGTCCACAGCGGAATGGCGGACGGCGACGGCCCGGGCCACCGGCACGGCGCTCACCGTCGGTCTCGCGTTCGGTGTGGTGTCCGCGCTGGCGGGCCTGGTGTTCGGTGGTTCGCTCGGCAACGCGTTCGTCGCGCTCGCCGTGGTGGCGCCCGGCATGCTCCTGCAGGACAGCTGGCGGTTCGCGTTCTTCGCCGCCGGCCACGGCCACAAGGCACTCGTCAACGACGTCGTCTGGGCCGTGGCCATGATCCCGTTGCTGTTCCTGGCTTCCCTGCACGGTCAGGTGTGGACCTTCGTGCTGGCCTGGGGAGCCGCGTCGCTGCTGGCCGCCGGTTGCGGCTGGCTGCAGAGCGGGATCATGCCCCGCTTCTCCGGTGTCCGGGACTGGCTGCGGCAGCACCGGGACCTCGGCTCCCGCTACCTGCTGGAGAATGTCAGCAACAGCGGTGCGGTGCAGCTGCGGATGTACGGGCTCGGCGCCATCGCCGGGCTCGCGGACGTCGGCGCCATCCGTGGCGCCGAACTGCTGCTGGGGCCGTTCCTCGCACTGCTCATGGGGCTGAACCTGGTCGCGGTGCCGGAGGCCGCGCGAGTCCTGCGCCGCGCCCCCGAACAGCTGTCCCGGTTCTGTCTGGTCCTTGGCGGTGGCCAGGCGATCGCGGCGGCCTGCTGGGGCGCGGTGCTGTTCGTCATGCCCGACTCCGTGGGCCGACTCGCGCTCGCCGAGGTGTGGGACCACGCTGTCGACCTGATCCTGCCGGTCACCCTGTCGGTCACGGCCGCGGGCGTGATCACCGGCGCTGCCGCCGGTCTTCGTGCGCTCGGCGCCGCCCGCCGAAGCCTGCGCTCCCAGCTCTGGCAGTCGGCCGGCTACCTCGGTTTCGGCCTCGTCGGCGCCACGCTCGGTGGCGCCGAGGGCATGAGCTGGGGTTCCACGATAGCGCTCTGGCTTGGTGCCGCCCTGTGGTGGCTGCAACTACGTGCCGCATTGCGTGATCACATCGGTATGTCCGAACCCGAACTCGCGGAAGTGAGGAAAAGATGACTCCTCGGCTCACTTTGGGCCTACCGGTCTACAACGGCGAGGAGTTCCTCGCGGAGTCGCTTGATGCGTTGCTCGGACAGTCCTACGAGGACTTCGAGCTGGTCATCACCGACAATGCGTCCACCGACGGAACCCCGGAGATCTGTAAGAAGTACCTCGCCATGGACTCGCGGGTCAGCTACCACCGCCTGCCCGAGAACATCGGCGCCGCCGGCAACCACAACTACGTGTTCACGCTCGCGCGCGGCGAGTTGTTCAAGTGGGCGTCCCACGACGACCTCTACGGCGCGACGCTGCTCGAACGCTGCGTCGAGGCGCTGGACGAGCGGCCGGACTACATCCTCGCGCATGCCTACCACGCGACGATCGACAGCCAGGGCAAGATCATCGAGCCGTACGACTACCGCATCCCCACCGACTCGCCGTCCGCCGCGACCCGCTTTCGCGGGCTGCTGTACGCGTCCGGCGGCGACGACTTCTATGGCGTCATCCGCTCTGCCGCTCTGCGTCGCGTCAGGCCACACGGCAGCTACCACCACGCGGACCGCACGTTCGTGATGGACCTCGCCATGCAGGGCCGTTTTCACCAGGTGCCCGAGCTGCTGTACTTCCGCCGAGACCACGAAACCCGCGCGGAGCGGGCGAACCCGAGCGTGCGGAGCCGCTGTGCCAACCTGGACCCGAAGCGCGGCATGGGGTTCAACCCCACCATCCGCCTGCTCGCCGAGTACGCCTGGGGTTACGTGGATCTGATCAACCGCGCGCCGATCCCGGCGGCGGAGAAGCGCAGGTGCTACCGCCACGTGGCCGAGTACCTGTCGAGCCGGGTGACCCGTCGCGTGGTGAGCGCCGACAGCCGGCCGGCGGTCGCCCCGAAGGAGCAGGTGATCAGCATCGACGGGATCGTGCCGGGCCGGCCGGTGCGGCCATGAGGATCGGGCTGTTCGGCCTCCTCGGCACCGGCAACCTCGGCAACGACGGCTCACTGACCGCGGTGCTCGCCCACCTGCGGGCCGAGCACCCGCACGCGGGGATCGAGGTGTTCTGCTCCGGCCCGGACGAGGTCCGTGCCCGGCACGGCGTCTCGGCGATCCGGATGAACTGGTACCGCGACGAGTACACGACCGCCTCCCGGCTCGGCTCGGTCGTCCGAAAAGGACTTGGCAAGGTCATCGACTTCTTCCGCACGGCGAACTGGGTTCGCAAGCAGGACGTGGTGATCGTGCCGGGCATGGGGGTCCTGGAGACCACGCTGCCGCTGCGCCCGTGGGGCTGGCCGTACTCGCTGTTCCTGCTGTCACTGACGGGGAAGCTGTTCTTCACCAAGGTGGTGCTGCTCGCCGTCGGCGCTGGCACGGTCGCCGACCGCGCCAACCGCACGCTGCTGGTCGGCGCCGCCCGCCTCGCCCACTACCGGTCCTACCGCGACGAGATCTCGCGGGACGCCATGGGTGCCATGGGTGTCGACACGTCCCGCGACCCGGTGCACACCGACCTCGCGTTCGCGCTGCCGAACCCGGTGCCGCTGGCGGACCACGGCGTGGTGGGTGTGGGGGTCATGGACTACCACGGCAGCAACACCGACCGCGACAACGCCGAGCGGATCCACCGCGACTACGTGCGGCGCATGACCCAGTTCGTGAGCTGGCTCGCCGAGAACGGCCGGGTGGTCCGGTTGTTCGTCGGCGACCACGTCGACGAGGCCGTGGCCGACCGGATCATCGAGGCGGTGGACTCGCGCGCGGTGTCCGTGGTGCACACGTCCACACTGGACGAACTGTTGCGGGAGATGGCGCGCGTCGACGCGATCGTGGCGTCCCGCTACCACAACGTGCTGGCCGCGGTGAAGCTCGGCAAGCCGACGGTGGCGGTGGGGTACGCGGCGAAGAGCGACGCGCTGATGGCGGAGATGGGCGTCGGCGAGTTCTGCCAGTCCATCCGTGACCTGGACGTCGACCGGCTCGTCAAGCAGTTCACCGTGATGGAGGAACGGAGCGCCGAGCTGCGCGCCGTGCTGACCAGACGTAACACCGAGATGACCAGGCGTGTCGAGCTGCAGCTGGCCGAGCTGTCCGCGATCGTCCGAGGGAGCAGTAGATGAAAGCCATACCGCTGCCGGAGATCGACGGCGCCTACCTGTTCGAGCCGACACCGCACGTCGACGACCGCGGCTTCTTCTGCCGCACGTTCGACAAGGAGGTCGTCCGCTCGGTCGGCATCGACCCTGACTCGTTCACGCAGGACAGCGTCTCGCGGTCGGCCTTCGGCGTGCTGAGGGGCATGCACCTGCGGTCTGGCCTCGGCGAGGCCAAGCTCGTGCGGTGCTCGTACGGCCGTGTGTTCGACGTGATCGTCGACCTGCGGCCGAACTCTCTCACCCATATGAACCAGAAACATCTGGAGCTTTCGGGCGACACACAAGTAACGCTGTATGTGCCGGCCGGTTGTGCGCATGGGTTCCAGGCGCTCACCGATCCGGCGGACGTGTCGTACCGGATCGACCGAGCGCACAACCCGGCCGAGGACGTGACGATCGCGTTCGACGACGAGGAACTCGCGATCCCATGGCCGTTCCCGCCGCTGCGAATGTCCGAAAGGGACAGATCAGCGCCGCCGCTCGCGGAGGCGCTCGGAAGGACGACGATTGATCATGGACTTCACCGCGTCGAACGAGGCGAACAAACGCCTCCATGACATGGTGCCCGGCGGTGCCCACACCTACGCGAAGGGCGAGGACCAGTACCCGGCCGGCATGGCGCCAGTGATCTCGCACGGGCGCGGCGCGCGGGTGTGGGACGTCGACGGCAACGAGTACGTCGAGTACGGCTCGGGCCTGCGCGCGGTGAGCCTCGGGCACGCGCATCCGCGTGTCGTCGAGGCCGTTCACAAGCAGTTGGAGCTGGGCAGCAACTTCGTGCGCCCGAGCAAGATCGAGGTCGAGGCGGCCACGAAGTTCCTCGCGACGGTCCCGACCGCGGAGATGGTGAAGTTCGCCAAGAACGGCTCGGACGTCACGACCGCCGCCGTTCGCCTGGCCAGAGCGGCAACGGGCCGTCAGGTCGTCGCACTGTGCAAGGACCAGCCGTTCTTCTCGACCGACGACTGGTTCATCGGCACGACGCCCATGTCCGCCGGGATCCCGCCGCAGGACCTGGTGAGGACGTTCCCGTACGGCGACCTTGCAGCGGTCTCGGAGCTGTTCGACTCCACGGACGTGGCGTGCATCGTGCTGGAGGCGGCCACGCAGACCGACCCGCCCCCCGGCTACCTCGAGGGCCTGCGCGACCTGTGCACCTTCCACGGCGTGGTCATGATCTTCGACGAGATGATCACCGGTTTCCGCTGGTCCGAAGCGGGGGCCCAGGGTCTTTACGGCGTCACCCCGGACCTGTCGACGTTCGGCAAGGCGCTCGGCAACGGCTTCGCCGTGTCCGCGCTGGCCGGCAAGCGCGAGCTGATGGAACTGGGCGGCCTGCGCGACTCGCGGGAACGGGTGTTCCTGCTGTCGACGACCCACGGCGCGGAAACCCACTCCCTGGCCGCCGCGATGGCCGTGATGGACACCTACGTCGAGGAAGGCATCTCGGAGCACCTCCACATGCTGGGCACCCGCCTCGCGGCCGGGGTCCGGGAAGTGGCCACCTACGCCGGCGTCGGCGACCACGTCGTGGTGCGGGGCCGGGCGAGCAACCTCGTGTTCGCGACCCTCGACGCCGAGGGCAACCCGTCGCAGCCGTACCGGACGCTCTTCCTGCGCCAGCTCATCTCGAACGGTGTGCTCGGCCCGTCGTTCGTGGTCAGCAGCGCACTCACGGACGCCGACATCGACCACACCCTGGAGGCGGTCAAGAAGGCGTGCACGGTGTACCGGCAGGCACTCGACGCCGGCGACCCGACACCGTGGCTCGGCGGCCGCCCGGTGAAGCCGGTGTTCCGCCGCTTCGCCTAGATCGCGGGTTGATGCCGCACTCGCCCGCGTGGCGCCGCTTGTAGGTCCGCCGTTTGACCATGAACGGGCATTCTGTTCGGATGCACACGGCACCTGTTCGCGGTGTGGGATCGACGTGTGGGATCGACGCTGGGAGAAGAGCGATGAGGGCGGGGATCACGATCCTTCCGGAGTACCGCTGGGCCGAGGCGAAGCCGAGGTGGCAGGCGGCGGAGGCGTACGGCTTCGCCCACGCGTGGACGTTCGACCACCTGGGCTGGGGGCCGCTGGTCGGCGGCACGTGGTTCGGCTCGGTGCCGACGTTGAGCGCGGCGGCGCTGGCGACGTCGCGGATCGGGTTGGGCTTCATGGTGGCGTCGCCGAACTTCCGGCACCCGGTGTCGTTCGCTAAGGACGTCACGGCGCTGGACGACCTGTCGGACGGCAGGTTGACGGTGGGGGTGGGTGCCGGCGGGGTGGATGGCTACGACGTGGACGTCTTCGGCGGTACCACGAAGGCCGCGAGCCCGTCGAGGCGGTACAGGGAGTTCGTGGAACTGCTGGACGCGCTGCTGACCACGGACGGGGTCGACTACTCCGGTGAGTACTACATGGCCGTGGACGCCCGCAACGCCCCCGGCTGCGTCCAGCGTCCACGCACCCCGTTCGTGCTGGCCGCGAACGGTCCGAAGGCGTTGGCGCTGACCGCCCGGCACGGCGAGGGCTGGATCACCATCGGCACCGTCCACGACAGCCTGGACGGGTGGTGGAAGTCGCTGGCCGAGCTGTCGGCCCGGTTCGACGAGGCCCTGGCTGCCGAGTCCCGCGACCCGGCCGAGGTCCGCCGCTTCCTCCAGACCGACGCCGCACCGGTCTTCAGCCTGTCGAGCGTCGAGGTCTACCGCGACTTCCTCGGCCGTGCCGAGGAACTGGGTTTCACCGACGTCCTGGCGCCGTGGCCGCGGCACGAGGGTCCGTTCGCGGGTGACGAGGCGGTCCTCGACACCGTGGCCACGGACGTCCTGCCGACCCTGTCCTGACGCCGGGTTGTCGGACCGGCCGGTCATCGCGCCGAGCGGCGCTCCGCGAGCCAGTCGATCAGCCACGCCACCATCGGCACCACGGCCAGTGCGGCACACAGCCCGCCGATCGTGTCGGTCGGGTAGTGGGCGTTCAGCGCAACCTGCGACCACGCCATGGTCGCGGCGGCCAGCAGTGTCGCCGTCGCCGTCAGCCAGATTCGACCGGCCCACACGGTGGCGACGAGTGCGAAGGCGGCCGCGGTCGCGGTATGACCACTGGGAAACGACAGGTAGCCGTTGTTGATCGTGCGGTCCACCAACGGTTTCATGCCGGTCGTGACGGCGACGGTCGCCACCGCGCCACCGACGGTGAGCAGCGCGGCCCGCCGGTTTCCCTTGCGCAGGAACACGATCACGAGCGTGGTGAGGATGACCGCCGCGCCGACCGGTTCGCTGGTCCAGTCGACGATGAGCGCGAGCTGGGCCCATGGGGTGGCGAGCGGGCGGTGCTCGGCGGGGATCCCGAACTCGCCGGCCGTGGAGGTGCCCGCGAACACGAAGGCCAGCACCACCAACGTGACGGCGGAGAGCGCGGACAGGACCGCGAGTGGCGGCCTGATCCGGGTAGGCAACACGCGCACGCCGCTCACTTCCGGTTCGACCAGCACAACCTCACAATCGTCGACCAGGTCACGATTGTTTCGCGTTGGGTGATCACGGTAACGGTATGACGGGTACGCCCGAATCCACAGTGGAGGAAGGGAACTCACATGCGCCTTCGTACGTCGGACATCTCCGCCCGCACCATCGGCGGCGAGACCATCGTCCTGAACCTCCCCAGCTCGCAGTACTTCGCCATCACCGGGATCGGCAGCCGCGTCTTCCAGCTGCTGTCCGAGGACCGGTCCGTCGACGAGCTGGTGACCGCGATCCTCGACGAGTACGACGTGGACGAGGACACCGCGCGCAGGGACGTGGAGACGTTCGTCGACCGGCTGCGCCAGGCGCAGTTGCTCGCGTGACACCGCCCATGCGGCTGCGCCGCCGCGTCCGGTTCGTGTTCGAACTGGCCCGCGCCGTGTGGTGGCTGACGAGGATCGAGCTGGGGCTACGACGCAACGACCTGCCCGCACTGTGCGCGAAGCTGGGCATCGAGTGCGACCTGCGCAGCGCCGCACCGCCCGCGACCGAGTACGTGGTGCTGCCGAGACGCACCAGGACGACCGTCCTGGCCTGCGCCTACGCGGTGGCGAGGTGGCCGATGGGCAGCACGTGCCTGCGCCGGTGCCTGGTGCTGGGCCGCCTGCTCCGCTCGCTGGAACCGGTGCTACGCATAGGCGTCCGCCGCGACGGGGAGCTGTCCGTGCATTCCTGGCTGGAGATCGGCGGCCGCACACTGGACGCGACGTCCGCGAACTACGCGACCCTGGGCAGCCCGTGATGTTCACCTACCAGGCGTACGGCCTGCACATAGCGAGTGATGTCCTACTCCCGCTTCCGGAGGCTCCTCCCGCGACCCCGGATCTGACGCTGTGCCGGGGCAAGTCCCGAGATGTCCCGCACGAACGCCCACCTGGCGAGCGACTGGCCGAGATCGCGCGGCCGGACCACACGATCTTCTACACCCTGTCCCGAGGCACCAGAACGGTGCTGCGCTACCCGGGCCTGTGCGACTTCGTGGGCGACGCCACCTTCGAGCGGATCGTCATCCACCCACACCCGGGCGCCGACGAGGACCTGTTGCCGGTGCTGATCTCTGGTGCGCTGCTGGCCACACACATGTTGCTGCGCAACGAGTTGGTACTGCACGCGAGCGCCGTCCGCGTCGGTGACGAGGCGTTGGCGTTCGTGGGCAGGTCGGGCATGGGCAAGTCGACGCTGGCGGCGGCCCTGTGCAACCAGGGCCACGCGCTGGTGTCGGACGACCTGCTGCGGGTGGACGCCGAACTGCTGACCTACCCGGGCGCCATCGAGACCCGTCTACGCCCGAGCGCGCGCGAACTGGCCAACGGCAAGGGATACGAGACCGCGGACGGCCGCGTGGCCACCCGCCCCGACGACATGGTCGCCGACCCACTCCCACTGGCGGCCTGCGTGATCCCAGGCCCGAGCCGCGAAGCCACGGAGGTGACGGCCCGCAGGCTCGGCCCGGCGGAAGCACTGCTGCGCCTGGCCAGCTTCCCCAGAGTGCTGGGCTGGTCGGACAAGGCGACCATGGCGTCCGGTTTCCAGGCGCTGGGCGACCTGGTGGAGCGAGTCCCGGTCTTCGCGACGACGATCCCGTGGGGCCCACCGTTCGCGGACGGCGTGCTGGACGGTTTGGTGGACGCGGTACTGGGCGATCACGCGCTGGCGCCCTCCTGAGCCAGGCTAGCCGCGATCGAACCGGCCGTCCTTGATGCCCTTCAGGAAGGTGGTCAGCCGGGGTGTCGCCAGCCGAGGGCCGTTCGGGTCCTTGCTGTCCCGCAGTGCCGCCAGATCGCCCCGAACCTCGACACAGTTACCGGTGTTGGTCTTGGTCGACTTCCGCCACATGGTCACAACCCCTTCATCAGACCGCTTATCAGCTTACGGCTGTCGGTCTGCGAAAGGGCTACTCGATCGAGGCGGTCGAGAACGACGTTGAACGGCTCGACATCGTCGTCGTGGATATAGAAAGCACCCGCCGTCAGCTCGACGTGGATCACGGGTTTGGTGTTGGGGAAACTCATCCACAGCCAGGAATGCAGGACCAGGACCTGCGTCTGGTGTGTCGGGATGATCCGGACCCGCATGGCCCTGTCCTGGGCCTGCAGAAGGTGCTGCAGCTGGCCCCGCAGCGCATCGACGCCGCCATAGGAGGCGCGGAGTGCCGTCTCGTCGATGTAGGCGGTGTAGTCGACCTTCCCAAGGATCTGTTGCCGGCGCAGTCGAGCCATCCAGCGGGTCTCCATGTCCTCCGGCGGAACACCAATCGCCCGCATGACGCCGATGGCGGTCTCGTAGGTGTGAAGCAGGCCGGGCACGGCTCGGACCGATACGTCCACCAGTTCGTTGGCGTCGGCTTCGTAGCTCGCCAAGGCGCCGACCTCGGCCGGTACGCCGGGCAATGGCCGATCCCACCACCCGGACGACGTCCCGGCCTGCACCTCCGCGACCACCTCTTCCCGCTCGGCGACCGGAATCTGCCATGCGGTCAGGAGAGTCGCCACCTCGTCGGTGCTGATGTGCCGCAACCCGCGTTCGGTTCGGCTCAACCGACTGGCCGACCACCCGGCCATCGCCGCCGCGCGCTCGAGGGGAATTCCAGCCCGTTCCGTGCGGATGGCCCGCAGCTTCGCGCCGATTATCCGGTCGCGGGCGCGAGGATCGTTCCTGCTCACGGCACGTGAGATTAGCCCGCGACCGGGTAGCCGGCAGCGATTATGACATTGTGGTTCGCGGTTCGGAATTATCCGTATCAGATGAAGTAACCGGCCAGATCCGCGACCAGGTTTATCGAGCCCGAGCGGTTGAACAGCCACACGTCCGAGTTCGAGCCGACCGCGACCGACACCAGGTTCGGCACGATCTGGCCCGCGACCAGGTTCAGGTTCGACGCGCCCGGTGGCGGCGGCGTGGTGCTGGTCTTGGGGTAGACGGCCACGTACGTGTCGGCCGTCGGGGAGACGCCCGTGACGTTCATGATCACGCCGCTCGCGCCGTGGGGCACCGCGTCGATCATGGTGAGTGCGGTGGCCACGCCGCCGCCGCTGACCGGGGTCCAGGACACGCCGCCGTTGCGGGAGTCGAGCAGGCGCTGTGGCGCGACGGGCACGAACTTCGCGCCCGTGTCCGAGTAGTAGCCGGCCAGGTCGGCCACCAGGTCGACCGAACCGGTCAGGTTGTACAGGCTGACCTTCCGGTTCAGGCCCAGCTTGACCGTCACCAGGTTCGGCGTCGGGTTTCCGTTCGCCAGGTTCAGGTTGGACGCGTTCGGCCGTGCGTCGGCGCCGGTCGGGAACGCCGTCACGAACGTGCTCTCCGTCGCGCCGACACCGGTCAGGTTGAGCGTCACCGCGGTGGCGCTGGCCGGCACGTAGGCGGACAGGTCCAGGTCGCGGGTGGCGTTCGGGCCCAGCGGGCCGGCGCCGTCGCGGGTGTCGAGCACGCGTTGCGGTGACAGCGCGGTGTACAGACCGGACGCGTCGGTGGCGTACCAGCCCGCCAGGTCGACGACCAGGTGTGTGCTGCCGAGCTGGTTGCCCAGCGTGATCCTTCGGTCCGGACCGACCTGCACCGTCACCAGGTTGGGTCGGATCTCGCCCGCGACCAGGTTCAGGTTCGACGCGTTCGGGCGTGTGCCGCCGGCCGGCCACACGGTCACGAACGTCGAGGTCGAGGCGATGCCGGTGACGTTCAGGACCACGGCGGTGGCGGTCGCGGGCAGCTGGCTGGACAGGTCGAGCGTGCGAGAGCCGCCGGGGCCAAGCGCGCTGGTCTCACGGGTGTCCAGCACGCGGATCGGGTTGGACGGGGTGAAACCGGATGCCTTGGCCGCCATCGCGTCGAGTGCCGCCGCGCTGCCGCTGAAGTAGTTGCCGTCCACGTTGCCGCTGATGCCCGGCACCGTGGTGGTGGAGCTGTACTGCCAGAACGTCCAGTTCGACCAACCCGGCGGCATGGTCGGCGTGCTGACGCCCCAGTGGCTGATCCACAGTGGATTGGCGCCGAACGCCGTGCTGTTGCCGGTGCAGTCGCGCCAGAAACCGGGCGAGGTGTAGATGAGCGCCGGCACGCCGGTGCGGCGCTGCACCTCGGTCACGAACTCGCGGATCCAGGCGACGTTCTCCGCCTGCGTCTTGTTGTAGCACTGGTTCGCCGTGTTGTACGGGTTGTACTCGATGTCCAGTGTGGGATAGAGCGTCTTTCCGTCCCGCATGTACTGGGCGCGGTCGAGGAAGTAGTCGGCCTGTTCGAGGGCGCCGGTGTCGTTGGGCGTGCCGAAGTGGTAGGCGAAGGCGTACATCCCCGCGTCCCGTGCGCCGTTCTGGTCGTCGGCGAAGTACGGGTTCTGGTAGTAGTTGCCTTCGGTGGCCTTGATCCCGACGAAGCGGATACCGCTGCCGGCCACCTGGGCCCAGTCGATCGGGCCTGCGGTGTGCTGGTACCGCGAGACGTCGATGCCGCGGATGTAGTCGGCGGCGGGCGCGACGTCGTTGTTCGCCGTCGCGGCGAACTCCTCGGCGGTCAGCGGGCTGTGCGCCATGTCCACGTTGTCCCGTGCGACGCCGTCGACGACTGGAGCGGACGGCGCGGACGGCGCGGCACTCGCGGTGGTGGCGATCCCTCCCGCGGCGACGACAGACACGAACATGCTCACGAGCACACGGCGAAGGATCACGCAGTCATTATCACCAGGCGCCGAAGTGGCGTTACAGCGCCACCAGATATGAGCGTGTTACGGAAATCGGGCACAACGCTCGATCGAGGTCAACCAGGCCTCAACGGTAGGCCGCCGACTGCAGGCGGTACAGCTCCGCGTACTGACCGGCCGCCGCCATCAGCTCGTCGTGCGTGCCACACTCGACGATCCGTCCCTCGTCCATGACGTAGATCCGGTCCGCCATTCTCGTGCTCGAGAACCGGTGTGAGATCAGCAGTGCTGCGCGGCCGCCCAGCGTGGCCCGGACGTTCGTGAACAGGTCGTGCTCCGCGCGTGGGTCCAGCGCGGCCGCCGGCTCGTCCAGCACGATCAGTGGCGTGTCCCGGTACAGGGCGCGGGCCAGCGCGACCCGCTGCCACTGGCCGCCGGAGAGGTCGACGCCCTCGTCGAGGTCCCGGCCCAGCATCGTGTCCATGCCGTCGGACAGGTCCCGCACGGTCCGTTCCAGGCCGGCCGCGGCCGCCGCCCCCGACTCGTCGCCCGACGGGGCGCTGATCGTGATGTTGTCCCGCAACGTCATCTGGTATCGCACGAAGTCCTGGAAGATCACCGTCACCGACGCGCGCACGTCGGAGGCCGGCACGTCCGCGCCGTCCCACCGGCGGGTGCCCGTTTCCGGGTCGTACAGCCCCGCGACCAGCTTCGCCAGGGTGGTCTTGCCGGAGCCGTTCTCGCCGACGACCGCGACGACCTCGCCTGCCTTGATCTCGATGTCGACGCCGGCGACCGCCGGTCGTTCCTGCCCTGGGTAGGAGAAGCGCACGTTCCGCAGCGCGATTCCCTGTGTGAGTGCGCGCTTGTGCCCGGCGGCCACCCCGGTCGGTCCACTTGCGACGAACCGGGCCAGGTCGGCCAGGAACGGTGCCGACTCGAGCAGGGCGCCCACCGAACCGAACAACACCCCCAGCTGGCCGCTCAGCAGCCGCACGGCGATCGCCGCCGCGCCGGCCTCCGCCAGGCCGATCCGGCCGCTGCGGACCAGCGTGACGATGGCGAGCAGTGCGCCGGTCAGTGCGGCCGCGACACCCACGGTGGTGAGTGCGGCGATCAGCTGGCGACGCAGGACCTGTTGCCGCAGCGCGATGTTCACCTCGGCGTTGAGCACGGTGTGTCGCCTGCGCAACGGGACGGCCGCGTCGAACGCCCGAACCTCGGCGGCATAAGGCCGTTGCGTCAACAGTTCGCGGAGGTAGTGGCGGCGGCGGAACAACGCCGTGACCCGGTGCGCGAACGCGAACTCCGTGCGGCTCGCCCAGTGAGCCAGCAACACGGCCGGGATGCCGGCCGCGAGCAGCAACGGCAGCAGCAGGGGTTCGACCGCCAGGAGCACAACGGACATCGAGCCGACGCCGAGCAGGCTGCCGGCCATGCCGAGCAACGCGGAGGTGACCGCGAACGGTCGTTCCAGCGCGTGCTGTCGCACCCGTTCGAGCGCGGTGGCGAAACCGGTGGACTCGTAGGTGATGAGGTCCGCCCGTGCGGTCGTGTCGAGCAACCGGTCCCACACGCGCTGTGACACGCGCTCACCGAGGAAGCGATGCTGCTGTGTCTGAAGTGGACTGACCGACCCGGAGACCGCGGTCGCGAGCGCGAGGAGGAGCAGCGCGGGGGTGAGGCCGACCGTCGCCCGTTCCGGTGTGAGAAGCGCGTCGAACGTGAGCTTTCCCGCCGCCACCACACCGAGTGCGGCCCCGGCGCCGACCAGTTGGTACACCGTCGCGAGCACGGTGCCGCCGCGATCGGCACGCCAGACCTCGCGTGCCGCCGCCGCGATCAGACGTGGGGTCCTTGCGAGTCGTCGCACGATAAGTGAGTCCGACTACGCACAGTTTTCGTTACACGCGGAACTGTCTATTCGGTAATGAAACGGGCAGTGCGACGACCTACCGGGTACACCGGGAGGAGGTGAAACATGCGCCAACCCTACGAAGCACCAGAGCTCGTCGAGCTCGGCTCGCTCACGGACCTGACCCAGGCCAACCTGTTCGGCAAGTCCAGTGACCAACTGACGTGGATCCTGCCGATCCTCGGCGACAGAAACCGGTACTCGTGAGTTGTGCGGGCGGTGACGGAGAGCGCTAGCTCCGTCACCGTCTTTTTCGCTTTCTGGCAAGGAGTCCGCGTGGGACTGTATACAATGGATCCGCTGGAGATCGCCGGCGGTTGGGTCAACGGCTACGACCCGGTGCCGATGCCGACGGGCCCACACGAGTCGCCACGTGTCGTGCTCGACCGGTTGCTGCTCACGCACCTGCGGCGTTTGCCGTGTCTGGTGGCGTTTTCCGGTGGCCGGGACTCGTCGGTGTTGCTCGCCGCCGCGGTCACGCTGGCCCGCCGGGAGGGCATCGCGCCTCCCATCCCGATCACACTGTCCTATCCGGACATGCCGGACGCCGAGGAGTCGAGCTGGCAGGACGCCGTGCTCGAACACCTGGGCATCACTGACCGCATCGTGCTGACGGTCCATGACGAACACGACCCGCTCGGGCCCGTGGCGACACCGGTGCTGCGGCAGCACGGGCTGGTCTGGCCACCGAACTTCGCCCCGACGCTCCGCCTGATGGGCATGGCCCGCGGCGGCGTGCTGCTGACCGGCGAGGGCGGGGACGAGGCGTTCGGCCTCAAGCGTGTCACGCCGCTGACCAAGCTGCTGTCCGCGAAGGGCTGTGTCTCGCCGGGCGTGTACGGGGATGCCCTGGGTGCGCTGCGCCCGGCCTTCCTGCGCCGCAGGGCCGCGTTCCGCGGTCGCTACCGCCGCCCGTGGCTGCGCGCGGAAGCGGAGCCGACCCTGGCCCGCCGCGACGCAGAGGACGCCGCGGCGTTCGCCTTGCACGCGGGCCGTAACACGTGGCAGTTCGCGACCCGCAGGTGCGCCCGCATCGCCTACGAGACGATGCGCGTGCTGGGCACCGAGATGGACGTGACGTACGTGCAGGCGTTCGCTGAGCCGGCCCTGGTCGCCGCGGTGGCGGCGGAGGGTGACTTCTTCGGCTGGACCGGCCGCACGGCGACCATGCGTGCCCTCTACGGCGACCTGCTGCCCCGCGAGGTCCTGGAACGCCGTACGAAGGCCCTGTTCGCACGAGCGGTCTTCCGCCGCTACACCAGGGAGTTCGCCCGCACGTGGAACGGGTCCGGAGTGGACATAGACCTGGTCGACCCGGAGATCCTGCGAGAGATGTGGCTTTCCGACGACCCCCACGCCCCGTCGATGACGCTGCTGCAACAGGCGTGGCTGGCCCGCCAGAGCTGAGCGCTCCGGGGTCAGCGGGTACCGGGATCTCTGCCGCGCAGTGCTTCCCGGAAGCCGAAGCGGAGACGGGACAGTGCCGACTTGTGCCGGTCCGCCGTGTAGCTGGCGTCGGGGAGCAGCAGCGCCATGAGGAACGCGGCCTTGTCCCGCAGCCCGGGCAGCACCGGAAGGGTCGCGATCGCCTGCGCGGCATAGGTTTTATTCGTCCGTGTGTGTAGGCCGAGCCAGCGTTCCTCGCGTTGGTTCGGCACGTAGGACACCGCCCACTCCCGTAGGACGCCGGTGGTGGACAGGCCGAGCAGGCGCGTCGAGTCCGCCACGGCCGCGGCCACGACGGCCTGCACACCCCAGGCCGTCGCGCGGTCGATCAACCCGCGCTCGTCCGTCGGGTGCAGTTCCGCCACGTCCCGCAGGGAACCCAGCCGCAGCGGCCAGTCGCCCAGGGCCGCGTGGTAGCAGGCGTGCAGGAACCGGTTGGGCGCGGACAGCGCGGTCAGCCGGTGGTCGCCGATCGCGAAGGACTCGCCAGCGTCCCACAGTGCGTCGAGTTGGACCCGCACGCCCCACGGCCCCAGCACGAACGTCCGGTGGAGGTCGATCTCGAAGTCCGCACCCCGCACCGTGGTGCCCTTGTCGAACCGCCGGTCGAACCCGGGCCGTGGCTCGGCGAGGATCCTGGTCAGGCCGGCATCGACCAGAGTGGACACCGCGTGCGGGATGTCGTCCGGCCGGAACAGCAGGTCGAGGTCGATGAACGAGCGCAACGCCGGATCCGGGTAGTCCAGGTGCGCGTACGCGCTGCCCTTCAGCACGCGGGTCTCGATCCCGGCCTCGGACAGCAGCGCGGTCATCGTGACGAGGTACCGCTCCAGCGACAGCACCCGCATTAACGCCGTGCGGTGCGCGGCCCGTGCCTCCTGGCGCTGTGCGCTGGTCGCCGGCATGGCTCCGCTGTCCACAGTGGAGCGCAGAAGTCCGACCACACGGTTCGACCTGGCGGCGGCCAGCAGGACCGACCAGGTGTCGTCGTCCAGGGGAGCGGATGGGAAAGACCTCGCGGCGCCGGGCAAACCGTGTCCGGCCACCGCGAGCAGCGCGGTCGGGTAGGCGGACTCATCGCACAGGATGCGCGCCAAGACGTTCCCCCTCGATGACGTGGCGGTAGTGCTTCAGTAGGTTCGTGAGCCCCACCGACCGCGTGAACTCCCGTTCGTACCGTTCCCGCGCGGCGTGCCCGAGTGACGCGGGAGTCCGCACGACCCGGCCGAGCGCGGCGGCGAGCGACGCGGCGTCACCGGGTGTGTGGGTCAGGCCGGTCACCCCGTCGGTCACCAACTCGGCGAGCGAGCTGTGCCCGGCAACGACCGCCGGCACGCCGGCCGCCATCGCCTCGACCACCACCAGCCCGAACGTCTCCAGCCACTCCGACGGCACCACCACGGCCACCGACCGCGCCACTGTCGCTTGGCAGGTCTGTTTGTCCAGCCGACCGATGAACCGCACGTCGCGCCGGGTCGCGGCCCATGTGGACACGTCGTCGGCCAGCGGCCCGGCGCCCGCGATCACCAGCGGTACCCCGAGCCCACCGGACGCGGCGATCCGGTCCCACGCGGCCATGAGCAGCCGCACGCCCTTCTCCACCGTCAACCGTCCCAGGTAGAGCAGGTGCTCGCCGGAGCCGGTCCTACGGACGTCGGTGTCGGGCACGAAGTTGTACTTCACGTACAGCTTGTCCGTCGGCATGCCGTTGGCGATCAGCGTCTGGCGCTGCGCGTCGGAGATGCACAGGAACCGCGACACGGACGACCACCACCGGCGCTGGTTGGCCACCAGGTTGAGCGCCAGTGGCACCGTCGCCAACGACGAACCCCGATAGCAGCCGTGCCGCACCGCGGGCAGCGGGAGCCGGCCGACACAGGACGTGCACACCGCGCCGTCCCGGTACAGCGTCCCGGATGGACAGACCTGGGTGTAGTTGTGCAGTGTCGCCACGACCGGCACGTCGGCGGCACGGCAGGCGTCCAGCACCGAGGCCGACAGCAACGGGAAGGTGTTGTGGACGTGCACCACGTCCGGCCGGTCCTGCCGCAGTCGGGTGGTCAGCGCGACTCGGGCGGCCGGGTTCCACGGCACACCCAACGGCACCAGTGCCTTGCGTGGCAACGAGAAGTCCGCGATGTCGTCGCTGCGCCGCTCGAACCGGTCGACTACGTGCCCGGCCTCGCGCAGCAGCGCGACCTCCTGGTCGACGACGTTGTCCTCGCCGCTCGGCTGCTCGCTGCGGTACCGGTTGTGCACGACGAGAATCTTCATGTTGTCTCTCCAGGTCGCACGTTCGTGAGCAACACGGCCGCGATGGTCAGGTTGAGCAGGTACGGGGAGGCGTCACCGAGCCCGGCCTCTGTGTACGACGCGATCACGCAGTAGACGACCAGGAACAACGCGGTCGCGCGGGTCAGCGACGGCGGCCGCAGCGCGGCGACGCCGAACAGTGTCAGCAGGAACGCCGCGACGATCGTGAGCCCGAGATACCCCTGCTCGTGGTAGATCGCGAGCCAGCTCGAGTCGATCGGCAGGCCGCTGAACGACTTGTTGGTCAGCCCGACCCCGAAAATCCGCTCGCTGAGCGTGCGTGGTGCGGCCAGCAACGCCTCCCACACCTTCTCCCGGCCGGTCAGCTCGGTGAGGTCGTTCTGCCCGCGCCGGAACCACGTCTGGACCGCGGCACCCGCGATCATCCCGCCCACCCCGGCGACGAGCGCGGTCGTGGTGAACACGCGCCGGGCCCGCGCGGAGGTCGAGATCAGCGACAGGATCGCCACGACGAGGCCACCGATCAGGCCGAGCAGCGCCGTTCGGGTGTGGCTGAGCAACAGCAGACCCACGGCCGGCACGGCGACCACGAGGGCGCTCGTGCGTGTGGTGTGGCGGCCGAGCCACAGCATGATCACCAGTCCGGCCACGGTCGCCGCGTACTGCCCGACCTGCGGCGGGGTCAGCGGCCAGATCGCGCCGACGAGACGGCCGCCGTAGGTCTCCGGCCTCGCGAGGCCTGGCGCGACCACCAGCCCGACCGCGACCGTGAGCAACACGAAGCTCAGCGCGAGGACGTGTGTGCGCACGAACGCGAGCCAGTCGTCCCACCAGCGGGTCAGCAACCACAGCGTGGCGACGAACATCGTGAAGCGGAAGCAGCGGAACAACGCGCCGTAGCCGGACTCCAACTGCATGCTCGACACGATGCTGACCGTCAGCAGCAACGTGAGCAGCAGCAGATAGGCACTCGACCGCAGCTGGATCTTCGGGTTGAGCAGCAACGCGAACAGGAACGCGGCGACGACCGCCCCCATGGTGACCATCTGGGCCACCGGCCGGGGGATCGGCAGCACGGTGATCGCGCCCTGGGAACCCAGGGTGTTGATCACCAGCAGTGCCCACACCAGACCGAGCAGCCGAGGCGCGGTGCGCTGCTCGACGAAGTCGGTGGGACGGTCGGCCGCGATGCTCACTGCCGTGCTCGCAATGTCACCCAGAGGTGCCAGCCGAACCGGTCACCGTAGGGCAGGCCGTGCACCGGCAGCGGCGGCGCGTGCATGTACCGCTGGAACGACTCCGCCAGCTCGAAGTTCGGGAAGTCCCGCTCGACCTCCGCCGGCGAGTACACGCGGGCGAACGGGTTCAGCGGGCCGTCGGTGTTGCGGTGCGTGAACGTCTCGACGTCCAGATAGGACCGCAGCCCCATCTCTTCCGCGTTGTCCAGGTGCTGTCGCAGAATCCCCTTGAACGGCACCATCCTCCGCAGCGGGTAGGCGGCGGCCAGCACGGCGCGCCGCACGAACCTGATGCTGACCTGGAAGTTCAACGACTTCCGCGCGTACAGCATCGCCACCAGCGTGCCACCCGGCTTGAGCACCCGGTGGATCTCCTTCTGCGCGGTGAGGATGTCCGGGATGTGGTGCAGCACCCCGTGGCTGAACACGAAGTCGAAACTGCCGGTCGGGTAGGGGATCTCCAGCGCGGAACCCTGCTTGAGGTCGTCGTACGGCAGGTCACGCAACGC
The DNA here is from genome assembly GCF_036378875.1 of Actinophytocola sp. Taxonomy (GTDB): domain Bacteria; phylum Actinomycetota; class Actinomycetes; order Mycobacteriales; family Pseudonocardiaceae; genus Actinophytocola. Next base: position 289,236 of record NZ_DASUVO010000101.1, on the reverse strand, counting down.
CAGCCGCGCACTCACCCGCGCGACCGACTCGGCCGTCAGGTCCAAACCGGACCACCGGGCGCCGCGGCGGATCAGCTGCTCGGACTCCGCGCCCTGCCCCAGCCCGATCTCGAGAACCTTCTTGCCCTGCCAGTCGAACCGGTCGAGACAGGCAGGGATGTGACCCTCCTGTTCGTACCGCCACTTGTCGTAGGCGGTGAAGAACCGCTCGTAGTCGTCCGCGAACTCCTGCCGCAGTCCGCCCACGATGTGGTCACCGCAGGGGTGTGCGTTCCAGAACGACTGGACCTCGGTCTCGTTCATGAGAAGACTCTCAACCTCCCGACTGGACGAACGTGCTGTGTTGGTCTTGCGAGTACGGCGCCGACTGCCACTGGGAGGGGTGGATCACCCGTCCCGTGTCCTTCGCCATGAAGGTCCACGGCCCCGAGTAGTAGTTGTCGCGCCACGTGTTGTGCTGGGCGAACGTGATGGACTGCTGCACCGTGTCCGCCCGGTACGGTGACCAGTCCGGGAAGGTGCCGTAGTTGGAGATGACCGCCATCCGCGCGCACAGCGCGTTGCAACCGATCTCCCGGGTGTCGACGGCGAACCGGTTGTCGTGGATGTCCACGTTCTGCGTCTTCCACCGGCAGTCGTCGAAGAGCGGGTCCTTCGCGATGGCCGGCTGTGTGCAGCGGTCCGTGTCGTTCACCAGCAGCGTGCAGCTCCCACCGGACGTGTTGGCCGCGCTGTTGCAGAACCGGTCGGCGTTCTCCCACAGGGTGATGCCCGACCAGTTGTTCTCCAGCACGTTGGCGTAGATGTCGATCTTGCTGGTGCGAGCGGGGACCCGGGGTTCGCCACCTGCCTCGGACAGGTAGATCGCAGCCGACGGGAAGACCTCCCCTCGGTCGGCGAACGCGCGACCCTCGACGAGGTTGTTCCGCCGCAACGTGTTGGCCCGGATCACCGCGTTGTAGCTGATCTCGTAGAAGATGGCGGGACCGTCGTTGTCCTCGATCAGGTTGCCCTCGATGAGGAAGTCGTTGTTGTTCGTGTCCGCCCACAGGCCGGCGCCCCGGTTGTCGTGCACCCAGTTGTTCCGCACGTCGGCCTTGTCCACGGCCCAGAACTTCACGCCGCCGGTGCACCCGCAGCCTTCTATCTTGGACTCCCAGTCGCCGGTGTTGTTACCGGTGATCTCGTTGCCCTCGACCACGAGGTCGGTCAGGTCGCCGTCCTTGTACGCGTTGATGGCGTACTGGCCGTTGTCCCGCAGGCAGTTGCCTCGGACCCGCTGGCGGGAGCCGGCCATCATCCCCGCGCCCTCGTTCTTCTCGATCGTGTTGTCCTCGATCACCCAGCCGTCGCCGGAGTCGTGGTTCACCACGCCCTCGTCGGGTGGCGGGACGAACCCGCGGATCGTGAGCCCGCGGATCGTCACGTCGGACGCGTCGAACACGAACGCGTACTTGTTGACCCGCTTGCCGTCGAGGACCGCGCCGGGAGCGCCGAGGTAGGTGTTGCCGTCCTTCGGGGTCACGGAGCCGAACTCGCCCTCGCCGAGCGTGTGCGTGCCCGGGGCGAGCCAGAACGTGGTGCCGGCCGGGTTCTCCTCGGTCTTCTCGGCCAGGTCCGCGTCGACGTCCGGATCCACCACGATCGCACCGTTCGGTGCCTGCGCCGGGCCGGGCTTGGTGTTACCGCACACGGCTGAGACCGTGCCGGTGGGTGCGACAGGCCCGGTGTTCTCGTTCGCGGAGGGAGAAGCCGTGCAGGCCGCGAGCAGGGCCGCGCCGGCCAGCGCCAGCGCGATGCCGTGGAAAGAACCCGTCCGCCTGCTCATGAGTCGTGGAATCTGAGGACCGTGACCAGCGGCAGCCGCGCCGGCCCGCCGGCCAGCCCGGCGCCGATCAACGTGGTGGCCGGTTCGCGGTGGCCGAACTCGGTGGAGTACCAGCCGAGCGGTGGGTTCTCCTCGCCGTGGTGCGCGGTCCACGTCAGCGTGGTCGGCAGTTCGAGCGACGCCGTACGGTCGCGCCACGACAGCAACGCAGAGTGCCCGTCGAGCACCGTGGTGACCTCCGGTCCCAGGTGGAACGCGAGCCGGCAGTTCCGCACCGTCGGGGCACGGACGTCGTCCTGGATGCGAACCTCGCCGCGGTCCCGGTTCAGGTGGACGGTTCTGCGGTGGGAGGCGGGTTCCCGACCCCGTGCGTAGCCGTCGTGTTCGGCCGTCCACCGCGATCCGTTGGCCACGAGCACGCTGGTACGGGCATGCCGCGTCCACATGAACGGGCCGCCGGACTGGGACTGGTCGCGGCCGTCCAACTCGAGCGTGTTGTGGCCCAACGTCGACCGGAAGTAGCTCCGCCACGCGGGTTGCCCGTGGTAGCAGTAGGTTCCGGGATCGGCGAGGATGTCGACGCCGTCGTGCCGAACCTCCACCGACAGCGCGTCGGCGTGCGCGTGTGCCGCGATGGACAGGAACCCGTGCGGGCCGCCGTCGCACCGGACCCAGATCTCACCCGTCGTGCCGGTCGTCCGCATGATCGTCATGCCTGCGTCGCTCAGGTGGGTCGGACGCTCGGCCGGCCGCACCGCCGTCGGCCGCGCACCGTCCGAGAGGGAACCGAGCAGCGGGGTCCGGACGTCCTCAGTGGACACCAGCGGCCACCACCGCTGTCGGCCGAACAGCACGTCGCCGGTGTGCAGCAGGCTCGACCACCGGTGCGCGCCAGCGCCGTCGACGATCAGCCCGTGTCCGTCGTCGGCATCCCCTTGCCTGGGCGGGTTGACCTTCACGTCGACGATCGCGGCCAGCGCGTCGCACATGCGCATCAGGACCAACCACATCGTCTCGGGCACCGCGACCCCGGCCGCGTCCGCCTCGACGGCCGCGGTGAGCCCCAGCTCCAGCACCAGACCGTGGTACTCGGTGGCCAGCTCGCGGTTGAGTCCGGACGCGAACGTGTTGCGGTGCAACTGCTCGTCGAGCTGCCGCAACGCCTGCGCCCGCCACGTCGGCGTCTCCGGGAACCAGTCGAACGCGCACGCGGTCACGAGCTGCCCGGCCGCCTCGGCGATCACGTGGTTGTTGGCCGACGAGCCGTGGCTGCCGAGCGCGGCGAGCCAGCGCTGGTGGTGCCAGATCTGGTGCAGTGCCTCGGGATTGTCCTCGAACAGCGAGGCCGCGCCGGACCAGCGGTCGAGCAGCCGGCGCACCCACACCCACGAGATGAGCCGGATACCCAGCTCGATGCCGCTCACCCAGTGCACGCCCCGCAGCGGCGGGTTGGCCGTCCACCACGAACGCAGGTGCTCGGCCACCCGCTCCGCGTACCGCTCCTCGCCGGTCAGCGCGTAGGCCGCGGCGAGAACCGTGAGGTGCTGGTGCCGCGACGGCTCCCACAGCTGCTTGATGTCCCCGACGGCGTGCTCGTCGCGGTAGGGGATGTCGAAGGCGTACCGATCGGTCGGCGCGTGCCGGCCCGTCTTGGGGTCCCACGACCAGTCCGGGTCGACCATGTCGGTCCGGGACACCCCGAAGTACTCGGCGTGCCCGGCCATCAGCTCGTCGGCCGTGTCGACCAGCCGTGCCTTGGCCGCCGGCACCACGGCCGCGAGGGCGTGATCGGGCAGCACCGGCAGGAAGCGCCGGTTGGGCAGCCAGACGGCGGCCTGCTCGGCCTCGTCGAGCACGCGCCGCCAGCGGTGGATCCGCGCCGCGACGACCGCGCGGGTGGCCATCTCACGTGGCCCCATCCGCGACAGCCGCCGCAGGTACCAAGTCGGTCTCATGGAGCTGCCTCGATACGTATGGGCGCACCAGCGGCGAGGCTGGTCTCGACGGCCAGCGTGGCCAGGGTGGTGGCGGCGAGCGACTCGACCGGCACCGGCATCGGGCCACCGGTCATGACGGCGGTCACGAACTCCTGGACCTCCCGTGCCTGTCCCTTGTCACGGCCCTTGGGGAGGCGGGAGCTGGCCCACTTCTTGCGACCGAACACCGCGGCACGGGCGAAGTCGTCGAACCGGAGCACCTTGCCGTCGGCGGTCAGGTCGATGGTCTCCTTCTGGAACTGGCTCGACCCGTTGGTGGTGTAGCTGATCGTCGCGGTCGAGCCGTCCGGGTAGCGGAGCATCGTCTGCAGGTCGCTCTGGTTCGGCGTTGCGGCGGCGTAGACGGAGGTCGGGTCGGCGCCGAGCAGCCAGGAGACGGTGTCGATGAAGTGCCCACCCTCGCCGGCGAAGCGGGTGCCCTCACTGTCCTGTGTGTACCAGCTGTTGCCGTCGAGCCGGCCCGCGTTGACGAGGTACCGCACCGAGGCCGGCCCGATACGGCGGCCGAAACGCTTCCTGGCCTCGTTGAGCAGCGGCGCGAACCGGCGGTTGAAGCCGACCTGGAGGCGGTCGTTGCCGGTCTCCGTGATGGTGTCGAGGACGCTTCTGAGCTCGTCCTGCGTGAGGGCGAGCGGCTTCTCGACGAACACGGCCTTGCCGGCGCGGAGTGCCCGGTTGGTCAGTTCGGCGTGCGTGCTGTGCCGGGTGACTACGAAGATCGCGTCCACGCTGTCGTCGTCGAGCAGGTCGTCCAGGTCCGTGGAGGCGTCGGTGAAACCGAACTTGCGCTTGGCGTTCGCCCCGGACAACGCGGACGTGGTGACGACCCGGTGGAGGTCGACTGCCTCGTTCTCGGCGAGATGCGGCAACAGCATCGACGACGCGTAGTTACCGGCCCCGATGAACCCGACCCGAAGGGTCGATTTCCGCTGCCTGACCGGCTGATCCCCGAGCGAAAGTCCCACTCGTGCGGCCGGGGGCCCCCCGATTTCAACGCTACCAGCGGGGGCTGACAATTCCGCGCCGTTTCCGCCGGCTTTGCCGTTGGTCGCCGATGTCGCTGTCTCGGGGCCGTGCGAAAGGTCCACTCGTGCACCGGAAGCCTCGCCGCTACCAGAAGACACCGACGATTCCGCGTCATCAGAACCGTCCACCGCAGACTCGTCCGGGTGATCCCCGAGCGAAAGTCCCGTTGGTGAAGCCGGGGGCCCCCCGATTTCAACGCTACTAGTGGGGTCCGACAGTTCTGGGTCGAGAGTGTCGTCCGACGTGGACTCTTTCGGGGCCAACCCGAGCGAATGGTCCTTTCGTGCCTCCGGAGGGCCCCCGATTTCCACGCTATCAGCTGCCACCGACAGTTCTGGGGTGTCGGCGGTGGCGGGCTGTGGATAGTCGAACAGCACCGCCACTGCCTTCAGTTCGCCCTCGTTCAGCGAGCGGTAGGTCTCCACCGCGTCGTCGAAGGCGGCCACGTGCGTGATCAGCGGCTCGACGTCGATCTTGTCGTGGGCGGCCAGGTCCAGGAAGCACTCGAGGTTCCGGCGTTCCGTCCAACGCACGTAACCGATCGGGTAGTCCCGGCCCTCCAGTTCGTACGACGGGTCGTACCGGCCAGGCCCGTACGACCGCGAGAAGCGAACGTCCAGCTCCTTCTCGTAGTACGCGTTCCACGGCAGGTTGAGGCTGCACTTGCCGATGTCCACCACCGTGCCGCGGTCCCGGGCCAGCTTCGCCGCCAGCTCGACCGGCTGGTTCGTGTTACCGCCCGCCGCCAGGTACACCTGGTCGACACCGAAGCCGTTGGTCAGCGACGCGACCGCGGTCTCCACCACGTCCGAGCCCGGCGCCGCGCACACCGTCGCGCCCATCGCCTCCGCCAGCTGGCAGCGCGTCGGGTCGGGGTCGACGCCGATGACCTTCGCGCCGGACGCGACCAACAGCTGCACCACCAGCTGCCCGATCAGGCCCAGCCCGATCACCAGGGTCACGTCGCCCAGCTGCGGCTCACCCCGCCGCACGCCCTGCATCGCGATCGAACCCACCGTGCCGAACGCCGCGTGCCGAGGGTCAAGCGGTGTCGGGACCTTCGCGTACAGGTTCTTCGGCACCCAGTTCAGCTCGGCGTGCAGCGCGTGCTCGTTGCCCGCGCACGCCACCAGGTCGCCGGCGGACACGTCGTCGACGCCCGCGCCGACCGACGTCACCACCCCACACAGCGAGTAACCCAGCGGCGTGTACGAGTCGAGCTTGCTCGTCACCTTGCGGTACGTGGCGGCGAGCCCGTTCGTCGCGACGCTCTGCATGACCTTCGCGACCTGGTCCGGGCGGGCCTTCGCCTTGCCCAGCAACGACTTGCTGGCCTCGCTGACCTTCATCAGCTCGGTGCCTGTGGAGATCAGCGAGTACAGCGTCCGCACCAGCACCCCGCCCGGCTTGCACGCCGGCTCCGGCACGTCCAGGAGCGCGAGCTCGCCGCTCTTGTAGTTCTGCACTACCTGCTTCAAGGCAATTCCTTCTACTTGTCGGTGGCCGCGCGGTACCAGTGTTCAAGCGTCAACACGTGCCAGAGGTGCTTCGATCGGTCCTGCTGCCCGGTCGCGTCCTCGTCGACGAGCTGCTGCAGGGCCTCCCGCCGCAGGAACCCGTTGCGCACCAGGAGACCGTCGTTGACCACCTCGCGGACCAGCGGAGCCAGGTCGCGGCTCATCCATGCCCGCAGCGGCGCGGAGAACAGACCCTTCGGCCGGTACACGATCTCGCTCGGCAGGATCGAATCGGCCGCCTTCTTCAGCGCGACCTTTCCCTGTCGGCGCGCGATCTTCGCGGCACCGGGGAGCGCGAACGCCGCCTTCACGACCTCGACGTCCACGAACGGCACCCGCACCTCGGTGGACGCGGCCATGCTCGACCGGTCCGTGTAGGTGAGGTTCAGCCCGGGCAGGAACAGGCGGGCGTCCGCCAGGCACATCCGGTTCACGAAGTCCGACAGCGAGTTGTCGTGATACGTGTCGGCGTGCTCGGTCAGCACGTCGTCCACCGTCGCGCCGAGGTCGGGGCTCAGCAGGTCACGCAGCTCCGTCCGGTCGTACATCGTGTAACTACGCCGGAAAGCGGTTTCCTCCGGCAGTTCCGCGAACGACAGGAACCTCTTGGCGAATCGCACCGAACGGTAGCCGCGTTTCGCCGTCGCGACGGGTAGTCGGTCCACAACGGACTTGACGGGACGCCGAACCGCCGACGGCACCTGTTGGTACCGCAGGGCGAGAGTGTTCGCGAGATGCTTGCGGTAGCCCGCGAACAGCTCGTCGGCGCCCATCCCGGACAACATCACCTTCACACCGGCCTCACGAGCGGCCGTGCAGATCAGGAACGTGTTGATCGCCGCCGGATCACCGATCGGCTCGTCCAGGTGGTAGGTCATCTTCGGCAGCAGGTCGAGCACCTGCGGCGCGATCTCGATCTCGTGCAGGTCCACACCGAACTTCTCGGCCACGATCCGCGCGTACTTCAGATCGTCCGGCATGGCCTCGAACTTGGCGTCCTCAGCACGGAAACCAATGGTGTACGCGGAGATCCCGGGACTGTGCCGGGCCGCGAGCGCGGTCAGGTAGCTGGAGTCGAGCCCACCGGACAGGAACGTCGCGACCGGCACGTCGGACAGCAGGTGCGCCTTCGTGGACTCCTCGACGACCGCCGCCAGGTCGACGTGCCCGACGTGCTGTGCCTCGGCGGCGACGTCCCGCAGCGACCAGTAGGTGCCCCGCGCGACCTCGCCGTTCGGCTTGATCGAAAGCCAGCTGCCCGGCGGCAGCTTCTCCGCTTCCCGGTACGCGCAGCGGCTGTCCGGCACCCAGTAGTACAGCAGCGACGCGACCAGCGCGGCGTCGTCGACGGTCAGGTCACCCAGCTCGGTCGCGAGGGCCTTCAGCTCGGACGCGAACACGAGCCCGGCGCCGCGGCGCACGTAGAACAGCGGCTTGATGCCGAGCTGGTCACGGGCCACCGTCAGCTCACCGGTCCGCTCGTCGAACACGGCGAACGCGAACATGCCCCGCAGCCGTGGCAGGCAGTCGACACCCCAGCGCCGCCACGCCCGCAACAACACCTCGGTGTCGGACGTGCCGCGGAAGCGGACGCCCTCGGCCTCGAGCACCCGCCGCAGCTCCGGCGCGTTGTACAGCTCACCGTTGTAGGTCAACGCGAGACCGTCGGCGACCATGGGCTGCGCGCCGGTCTCGGTCAGGTCGATGATCGACAGCCGGCGATGCCCGAGGTGCACCTCGCCATCGCCGGCGGCGTGGCTGTACCGGCCCGACCCGTCCGGCCCGCGGTGCGCGAGGATCTTGGTGAGCCGGTCGGTCACCGGCCCGCCGTCGGGCCACAGGTAGGCACCTGCGATGCCGCACATGTCTCAGCCTTCCTTCTTGCCAGAACGGACCGGGGAGAACCGTTTGGTGGGGAGGTCGTGCACGTTCGTGCTCATGTCGTTGAGGGTGTTCTTGTGCTTGGCGCGACCGCGCAGCGCGGTGTGCAGGCCGTCCCAGAGGGTGCCGTCGGACTTGTCGCGTGGGTCGGGGTCGGCGAGCACGACACCGACGACGGGGATGCCGGCGTCGGCGAGCTGGCTGGCCACGGTGTGCAGCCACGTCGTGTTCACGTGCCCGGCCTTCACCACCAGCAGCGTCTCGCCGCCGAGGTGCGGCAGGTCGGTCCACGCGGCGCCGGGCGCGACCGACCCGACGCCGATGCGTGCCTCGCCGGACCGTGCAGGGCTCGTGTCGTCGGCCCCGATGACCCGCACCCCGTCCGGTACCGCCTTGAACCGCTCCGCGTCCTCCGCCACCAACACCACGGCCCGGTCGCCGGCGAGTTCGGTGGCCACATCTGTGGCGAGGGTCCTGGCAAGCGGCGCCGCACCGAGCTCCAGCACCGACACGGGCCCGGACCCGTCCCGCACGAGCCGGACGAGCGTCGCCGCGACCCGCTTGCGTTCCCGCTCCGCCTTCTTGCTCGGCAGGAACCGGCGCCGCCGCACCTCCGCGATGACCGACGCACCGAGATGCTCGGCGATGTCCTTGCGCAGCACGGGTTTGTCCCGCACGACACCGGTGACCGCGGCGAGCGTGACGCCCAGGACAAGACCCAGCACGAAGCCGATGCCGGCGTTGGTGGCCCCGGTGAACGTGAGCGAGACCTTCACGGCCCGCGGCGCGTCCACGATCTGCGTGCCGGCCTCGACACGGGGCGCACCGATCCCGGCCTCCTGCGCCTGCTGGGTCAGCTGGGTGATCTGGTTGGTCAGCTCGGCGCGACGGGCGTAGAGCGTGTCGAGGGTGGCCGCGTTCGACGGCGGCGCCTCGTCCTCGTTCTCCTGCGCGGCAGCGGCCTCGGCGCCGGAGATCTCCACGTTGACCTGGTCCAGCTCAGCCTGCACCTGACCACGCTGGTCGATGAACGCCTTTGCCTCGGCGGCGGCCGCGGACTTGATCCGTCCAATGTGGTCGGCGATGAACACCTCGGCGAGCGCCTTGGCCCGACGCGCCGCCTCGGCCCCGGTCGGCCCCTCGACGCTCAACTCGAGAATGTTGTTGGTGAGCCCGACGACCTCGTACTGCTTGAGGAACTCCTCCGGCTGCTCCTGTTGCGCCAACCCGAGCTTGTCGAGCGCCTGGGCGGCGATCCGGGTCGTCGTCATGAGCGCCACGTCGGTGCGGATGAGCATGCCCCCGTCGGACGGCCCGTCCTGCTCGTGCACGACCAGGATCCGCGTCACCGCTGTGGGCGCGGGCGGCATGAGCACGGTGAGCGCACCCCCGCCGAGCAACCCGAGCATGGCGAACGCAAGCCACACCCGCCGCCCACGCCGAATCGCGACCCAAAGCCGAGCGAAGTCGAGAAGATGCTGCGGCGCATCAGGTTTCCCGGTCACCGTCCACCGCCCAGCACCATCGCCGACCAACCCCGAGCGATTGGTCCATTCGTGCCCCCAACCCACCGAGTTCTGTCGGCCCCGACAAGTAGCGTGGAAACCGGGGGGCCCCCGGGCGCATGAATGGTCCTTTCGCTCGGGTTGGTGGAACTGGCTCCCTTGACAGGCGGGCCAAGTGCGGCGGGGCCGTCAATGCCTTCCGAAACCTCCGGGCCTTTCAGTGCACGAAGGGTCCTTTCGCTCGGGTTCGTGGGAGCGGGTCTGTGGACAACCAGCCCAAGAGCGGCAGAATTGTCAGTGCCCGCCGGTAGTGTGGAAAACGGGGGGCCCCCCGCGGGCCGCGTGAATGGGACATTCATCGCGCACCTGCCAGCGCGGGCTCCGGACGTGCTTCGTCGGGCACCGGTTGGGTTCTGTGTGTGACGACCGCGCCGAGCAGTTCCTGACCGGCGTCCGCGCAGGCCTCCGCGATGCCGACTAGTTCCCAGCCCGTGCGTGTGCTGGTGGTGATCACGACCAGCACGCCAGGGGCCGGGTCGTCCGGCACGGCGGGGCGGGCCGCGTCGACCGGCCACACCGTCAGCCGCAGGCCGTCGGCCAGTTCGTCCAGGCGGGCGGCGGCTCGGGCGGCGGCCTCGTCGTCGCCGGCGATCAACACCGGGACCCGGCCCCGCCCCGGCGGCAGGTGCTCGCGCAGCCGGGACAGCACCCGTCGGTACCGGATGTCCAGCGCGGCGTCGTCCGGTGCGGTCGGCAGTTCCGCCAGGTGCCACGGCCGGTCGCCGAGCAGGAACTCCCGGACCCGCTGCTTGAGACCCTTCGGCGCGTCCACGTCCGGCACCTCCGGCACGTCGACCCCACCGAGCACACTGGTGCCGAGCGCCGCGACGATCCCCGCCTCGTCCCGCAGCCGCTGGTCCGTGCGGGCCGAAAGAAGATGCCCGAACAGGCCGAGCAGGAAGAACAGCGCCGCGCCACCCGCGACGAAGTGCGTCATCGACGGCGCCGCCGGGCCGACCGGACGTTCCGCCGGGCCCATCACGACCAGTTTCGCCTGGCCGGTCGCCGTGTCCAGCTCGTCCAGCTTCGCCACCGCCTGGGCCAGCGCCGTCCGCAGCTGCTCCAGCTCGGTCCGCACGCCCACGCTGTCGATCGTCTGCCCCTGCCCTGCCGAGTTGTGCAGTTCGGAGATCCGCTGGTTGGTCTCGATGATCTGCTGCCGCAACGTCTGCTGCTGCTCCTGCGACACCTGCGCGGACGCGTCCGATGTGGACGCCAGCAGCTGTGTCGAGAACGTCACGTACTCCTGCGCCACCCGGTCCGCGAGCTGCTGCGCGTGCTCCGGGGTGTCGGCCATCGCCGTGACCGCGATGATGTTGCCGTCGGCCACGGCGGCGGTCACCTGGTCGGCCAGGTCCGCGCCGGACACCCCCCACTTCAACGCGCCGGCGGCCCGGTCCAGCACGACCGAGCTCTGCGCCACCTGCGCCTCGGTTATCAGCTCGTCGGGGTCGCGCGGGCCCTGCAACAGCACACTCGTGGACGTCTGGTAGCCGGGGGAGAACACCATCGACGCGCCCGCCCCGACCAACGCACCCAACGCTGCGATCACGATGAGTAACCGCCATCTCAGGCGCAGCACACGCCAGATGATGGTCAGTCGTGCCGTGTCGTCATTCACCGCGTCGGGCCCCCTTTCGAGGTACTTCGGCACCTGAGCGGGGCCGGCGCCTCACGAGTCCCGTCGCGGCGAACCGCGATTTGGTTACACCCCGACGGTTACTCTTGGTCAAACTTGCCGCTTATGCGCGGATCGCCGCCTCGTAGGCCGCGAGCAGCGCCTTCTGTGAGTTCCCCCAGGCAAGCGGTCCCTCCACGCGCTCCTTGCCGATCTTGCCCATCCGTTCGCGTTCCGACGGGTCGTCGAGCAGCCGGCTCGTCAGCCTCGCGAACTCCACCTCGTCGTTCGCGGGCGCGTACACGGCGGCCTCACCTGCCGACACCCGCGCCTCCCGCAGCTCGAACGACACCATCGGCCGGCTCATGGCCATGTACTCCATGACCTTGTTCATGGTCGACACGTCGTTCAGCGGGTTGTAGGGGTCCGGTGACAGACAGACGTCCGCAGTGGACAGATAACGCACCAGGTCCTCGTCCGGGATACGGCCGGTGAACTCGACCACATCGGACAGTCCGAGCGAGTGGGACAGCGCCACCATGTCGTCGAACGTGTCGCCAGCGCCGACGAACACCGCGTGCCAGTCCTGGCGCTGGTCATGCAGCAGGGCGAGCGAGCGCAACGCGTAGTCGACGCCGTCCTGCGGACCCATCACGCCGAGGTAGCACAGCAGGTGCGGCTTGCCCTTCTTCAGTGCGGGCTCGGCAGGCACCTGCCGGAACCGCTCGACGGCCGGCGCGCTGCGGACCACGAACACCTTGTCCGCCGGCATGTTCCCGCGCGTGAGCGCCGCGTCCCGGTAGCTCTCGTTGGTCGCGATCACCACGTCCGCGGCCCGGTAGGTGGCCCGCTCCAGCCGGCACACCATCCGGTACAGGAAGTCCTCGCCACGACCGGCGAACCGCGACAAGTACAGCTCCGGGCAGAGATCGTGCTGGTCGAAGACGAACTTCGCGCCCTGCCGCTTGAGCCGCTTCGCGACCAGGTACAGCAGGTCCGGCGGGTTGCACGCGTGGACCACGTCGACCTTGCCGATCTTGCGGGCCAGCCGGAGCGTGTGCCACAGCGCGGCGCCGTACTCCTTGACGTAGCCGCGGGGCCCGCCGGTCGCCGCGACCAACGGGTATCGATGGATCGTCACCCCGTCCAGCTCGACGTACGGCTCCCTGTCCCGTTTCGTCCCCTGTGGACAGATGACGTGCACGTCCCAGCCAGCGTCGCGCAGCGTCGTGGACTCCTGCCACACGCGGCGGTCGAACGGCACGGACAGGTTCTCGACGAGGATCAGCGCTCTACCAGGCAAGGCCCACATACCCCTTGTCGTTTCGGCGAACTTCCGCATCGGGCAGGCGAACGAGGTCGATCAGCGTCCGGTCGTCGCCGGGCGGGATGGCGGCCAGCACGTCCGGGTCGGCGGAGGCGACCAGGCACACCTCCGCGTGCGCCAGCACCTCGTCGATCGAGCCGGCCAGCAGCGAACCGAGGTGCGGAAGGCGCTGCTCGATGTACTCGCGGTTCGCGCCGAGCAGCCGAGACATGCTCACGTTCGCGTCGTAGATCTTGAGGTCGTAGCCCTTGCCGAGCAGCCGCTCGGCCAGCTCGACCATCGGGCTCTCCCGCAGGTCGTCGGTGCCCGGCTTGAACGACAGCCCGAACAGCCCGACCTTGCGCTTACCCGTCCGCACCACCAGGTCGAACGCCCGCTTCAGGTGTTCCTCGTTGGACGGCAGCACGTGCGCGAGGATCGGCACACTCACGTCGGCGCGGTGCGCCGCGTGCACCAGCCCGCGCAGGTCCTTCGGCAGGCACGAACCGCCGAACGCGAACCCAGGCTTGAGGTAGGCGGGGCTGATGTTGAGCTTGCGGTCGGCGAGGAACACGTCCATCACGCGGTGTGAGTCAAGACCCAGCGCTCCGCAGATGGCGCCCAGCTCGTTCGCGAAGCCGATCTTCAAGGCGTGGAAGGAGTTGTCCGCGTACTTGGTGATCTCCGCGACCGGGATCGGCACCCGGAACACGCCCCCTGGCAGCCCGTCGTACAGAGACGCGACCGCGTCCCCGCTGGCCTCGTCCAGCTCACCGATCACGGTCTTGGGCGGGTCGAAGAAGTCACGGACGCTCGTGCCCTCACGCAGGAACTCCGGGTTCACCGCGACGCCGAAGTCCACGCCCGCGGTGCGGCCGGACGCCTTCTCCAGGATCGGCACCAGCAGGTTCAGGCACGTGCCGGGCAGCATGGTGCTGCGGAAGACGACCGTGTGACGCGTCTCTCGCCGCGCGAGGGCCTCGCCGATCTCCTCAGCCACCCGCTCCAGGAAGGCGGTGGAAAGGCTGCCGTTCGGTGCGGACGGGGTGCCGACGCAGACGAGTGAGATGTCGGAGTTGGCCACCGCGAACGCGACGTCCGTGGTCGCGCGGAGCTTCCCGGAGGCCACGACCTCGGCGGTCAGCTCACCGATCCGCTCCTCGACGACCGGCGCGTTCCCACCCATGATCAGATCGACCTTGGTGGGGTTGACGTCGACGCCGATGACGTCGTTGCCGCGGGATGCCAGGCACGCGGCGGAGACACAGCCCACGTAGCCGAGACCGAAGACGCTGATCCTCATCGCCGCACCAGCCCTCGGGCAGCACAAAACAAGCGTGCCATCACCACGCCTCTCTCTATCTGCTGGGAATGCAGACCCCGCGGGCCCCGAAACCGCACCGTTGTCCAGTCACTGAGTCGGCCGTCGGGGGTCCGCCGTTACGACGCATGTAGGTTCAGTTGCGGACGTGTCGTATGCCAGGAGGGGAGTCCGAACCGTGTTCGTACGACGGATCGCGGTAGTGGGAACCGGTTATGTCGGGCTCACCACAGGTGCTTGCCTTGCTTCGCTCGGTCACCACGTGGTGTGCGCTGACGTGGACGCCGACAAGGTGAAGCGCCTGGCAGGCGGCGAGGTGGACATCCTCGAACCGGGCCTCGCCAACCTGGTGCAGGGCGGGCTCGCGGCCGGCCGGCTGTCGTTCGTGCTCGGCGCGGCCGCGGCCGTCGAGGGCTGCGAGGTCGTGTTCCTGTGCGTCCCGACGCCGATGGGTGTGGGCGGCGTCGCCGACCTCTCCGTCGTCGAGTCGGTACTGGAGGAGATCGCGCAGCTGCTGCCCGCCGGGTCGGTCGTGGTCAACAAGTCGACCGTGCCGGTCGGCACCGCGCAGCGCACCGCCGAACTGCTGGAGCGCGACGACGTCGCCGTGGTGAGCAACCCCGAGTTCCTGCGCGAGGGCTCGGCCGTCCACGACTTCCTCAACCCCGACCGGATCGTCGTCGGCTGCGACAAGCAGGACGCCGCGGAGAAGGTGGCCGCGCTGTACGCGCGCCTCGGCGCCCCGACCGTGCTCACCGACGCGGCGTCGGCAGAGCTGGTCAAGTACGCCGCCAACTGCTTCCTCGCGATGAAGCTGTCCTACGTCAACGCGGTGGCCGAACTGTGCGACCGCCTCGGCGCGGATATTTCGGACGTCACCGAGGGCATGGGCTACGACAAGCGCATCGGCCAGGCGTTCCTGCAGCCCGGCCCCGGCTGGGGCGGTTCGTGCCTGCCGAAGGACACCTCGGCGATGCTGCAGCTCGCGGACGCGGCGGACTTCGAGTTCCGGCTCATCCGCGCCACCATCGACACGAACAACCGTCAGCGGCAACGGATGGTCGAGAAGGTCCGCCTGGCGGTCACCGGCAAGCGCGGCGGCTCGCTGTCGAAGGTCCGGCTGGGCGTCCTGGGCCTGACGTTCAAGGCGGGCACGGACGACCTGCGCGACTCCCCGGCCCTCGCGGTGGCGGCACTGCTCCGCCAGGCCGGCGCCAAGCTGACGGCCTACGACCCGGCAATCCGCTCCGGCGACGTCCGCTCGGACCTCGACGGCATCACAATCGTCGACGACCCGTACGGCGCCGCCGAGGGCGTTGAGGCCCTGGTCGTACTGACCGAGTGGCCCGAGTTCCGCGGCCTCGACTGGGCCAAGCTCGCGGGCGTGGTGGCCAACCCGGTCGTCGTGGACACCCGCAACCTGCTCGACCCGGACGTCCTCCGCCGCGCGGGCTTCGCATGGAACGGCCTCGGCCGCCGCTAGGCGGTTCCCGGCTGGACTGGTGCCATACCCACCCGGCCCCTCGTGGGCCGGGTTTCGTGTCTGTGGGTTCGACTGGGCGAAGCTCGCGGGCGTGGTGGCCAACCCGGTCGTCGTGGACACCCGCAACCTGCTCGACCCGGACCGAACCCGAGCGAAAGGTCCGTTCGCGCAACTCTCAGCCCGATTTCGTCGGTGCCCCGAAGTAGCGTGGAAACCGGGGGGCCCCCGGGCGCACGAATGGTCCTTTCGCGCGGGTGGTGCCAGCCAGCTGCCAACGCGATGAAGGACGCCCAGCGTGAGGAAGGCTCCCTTCCGCGCACCGCCGAGTTCGTAACGCGTGCAGCAAGGACGCTCGGGACTTCGCTGCTGTCGTGAGCGACGCGCTGGGGACGTTCAACGACACGAGCGCGTCTTTCGGGACAACGCTGATGGACGCCGGAGGCAGAGCGCCTAACCGCAGAATCATGAACGCGATCTTGCTGCGCGGTCAGCTGGCCTTTGCCAGTTGGGCTCGGACGTCCAGGTAGCTCAACCCGTGTGCGGCGAGTAGCTGGCCGGCCACGCCCTCGTGTTCGGCGAGCGCGAGGAGTAGGTGCTCGTTGCTCAGTTCCTTGTGCCGCAGCGATCGTGCCTGGCTGAGTGCGCCGCGGATGATGTCCTTCGCGGTGGGGGCGAACGGGGGCCGGTGGTGGCGGCGTGGTCGGGCCACGCCGACCAGGGCCTTCTCGCCGAGGGACTGTTCGACGCGGGCGACGACCTCGTCCAGGTCTATGCCCAGTTCCCGCAGCAGTGTCGCGGCCTCGGCGTCGGACAGGCCTGCCTTTCGCTCCGCGGTGCGGAAGGCGGCGTCGACCTTCGCTGAGGTCACCCCGGCCTGCCGCAGTAGTTCGGCCGACGTCGTTTCCGGCTGGTTGATCAGTGCGAGCAACAGGTGCTCGTCGGTCACCTCCGCCGCGGCGCGGTTCTGCGCGTCGCGGGCCGCCTCGAGTACGGCGAGGCGGGCGGCACGCGCGAACTGGTTGAACATGTCACGCCCTCCCGTGCTTCTTGTGTACCGCCTGGCGGGAGACCCCCAGTTCGGCGGCGATTTCCTGCCAGGACCAGCCCTTGGTCCTGGCGTTGCGCACCTGGACGGCTTCGAGCCGTTCGAGGAGCTTGCGTAGCGCCGCGACCGCCTGGAGGCCGACCCGTGGATCCCGGTCCCCAGCAGCGGCGGCGAGCTGGGTCGCTTCTGTCATGCTGTCAACATAGGTTGACGCGAGCCGGGTTGTCAACCTGAGTTGACGTTATGATCATGCCCGTGACCCCGCGCATCGAGGTGGCCGAGCGTCCAGGTGTCGGCTCGGACGGTGTCGTCCGGCCGAGCGAGGACGTGGTGGTCGTACTGCCCCATGCGGTGGTGCTGCTGGACGGCGCCACCGCCCCGGATCCGGCGCTGCCCACCGGCATCTGGTACGCGTCGCGGCTGGCCGGCGAGCTGGCGGGCCGCCTGGCCGGCTATCCGGACACCGACCTCGAGGACCTCGTCGCGGCGTCGATCAAGACGGTGGCCCGCGACCGCGAGCTGACCCCCGGCAGGTCGCCGTCCAGCACGGTGGCCGTGTTGCGCTGGAACGAGACCACGATCGAGGGTCTGGTGCTGGGCAACAGCCCGATCGTGGTGTTCATCGACGACGGGGTGACCGCGCTGACCGGCCACGACTCGGACGGCCTGGCCGAAGCCGACCCCGACGTGGCCTACAGCGCCGCACACACGACCTGGCCCCGCGCGCACGTGACGACGGCCCTGATGGCCAGCGACGGCGTCACGCTCGAGGCCGTGCCGGACTGGTACGCGATCCGCGAGCTGGCCGTCCACTCCGGACCGGAGGCGGTGCTGAACCAGATCCCGTCCGAGGACGGCGACGACCAGGCCCTCGTGGTCGCACACTTCGCCTAGTCGGGCGACGACAGGTACGCCTCGGTCAGCCACGCCCGCACCTCGTCGTCCACATCGGACGGCTCACGCAGCTTCGTCTCGTGGTACGTGCGGTTCGTGGACACCGTCACCC
The DNA here is from genome assembly GCF_036378875.1 of Actinophytocola sp. GTDB lineage: Bacteria > Actinomycetota > Actinomycetes > Mycobacteriales > Pseudonocardiaceae > Actinophytocola. The sequence goes on along the minus strand of NZ_DASUVO010000101.1, from coordinate 271,643 downwards.
GCCGGCTGATCCGGTTGTCGGCCACCACCATCGGCACGATGAACGACAGCACCACCCATCGCGTCTTCGGGCGCAGTTGCGCGAACGTGCGGGACCGCTTGAAGAACACGCCGACCTGCACCGGCTCCACCAACACCGGCCCCAGCGACTCGACGTGCTCCCGCACCACCTCGAAGATCGGCCGCTCGAAGTCCGGGCCGGTGGCGAAGTACTCCTCCACCGTCAACGCGGGCGCGCACTCGTGTGGCTGGTTCCGGCGTCCGAAACCGCGACCGCACGAGGGGCACGTCCATCTCACTCCTTCATTCTCCACGCCACCAGCGGCAGGAAGGCCTGAGTGACCGGCCCGATCGCCAGCGCGTACACGACCGTCCCCACGCCGGCCGTGCCACCCAGCAGCCAACCCGTCGCCAGCACGGTCAGCTCGATCCCCGTCCGTACCAGCCGGATCGACAGGCCGGTCCTCGCGGTGAACCCCGTCATCAGCCCGTCCCTCGGCCCCGGACCAAGCCGCACCCCGATGTAGGCGGCGGTCGCCAGCCCGTTCAGGACAACGCCCGCCACCAGGAACCCGATCCGCACAGCGAGCGCGGACGCCGGCGCGAGCACCGCCAGCGTCACGTCCACCGCCACCGCGATCACCAGGATGTTCGCCACCGTGCCGATGCCCGGGCGCTGCCGCAGCGGGATCCAGCCCAGCAGCACCACCACGCCCGTAATAGCCGTGATCGTGCCGAACGTCAGGCCCGTCCGCTCCGACAACGCCTCGTGCAGCACGTCCCACGGGTCCAGGCCCAGACCCGACCGGATCAGCAACGCCATGCTCACGCCGTAGAGCCACAGCCCGCCCAGCAACTGGGGGAGCCGGCGAACCGGTGAGGTCGTGACGGGAACCGGACGCAGGTCGAGAGAAGCCATGTGGCCATGCTTGACAATTCATTGGTCCCATATCAAGGGCCAATCTGCAAGAATTGGTCTTGTGAACGCGAGACGTGTCGCACAACTCCTCGGCAACTGGCGCCGTCACGGCTCCCGGCACGGTGCCGCCGACCTCGCCGCGGGGCTCCGGCTCCTCATCCTCGACGGCCGCATTCCGGTCGGCGACGCCCTCCCGCCGGAACGCGAGCTGGCCGCCGCCCTCGACGTGAGCCGCACGATGATCGGCGCGGCCTGGGAACGTCTCCGGGCCGACGGGCTCGTGGTCAGCCGCCGCGGCGCCGGCTCGTGGGCCGCCCTTCCTGTCGGGCGTGGCATCGGTGACCACCCACAGACCGCGGACCTGATCGACCTCGCCCGTGCCGTGCCGCCCGCGATCAGCGGCATCTCCGCGGCGGCCGAGGCCGTGCTGCCGCGCCTCGCCGCCGAGCTGTCCTCACACGGCTACTACGAGCAGGGCCATCCTGAGCTGCGCGAACGCGTCGCCCACCGGTACACCGAGCGTGGCCTGCCGACCACGCCGGACCAGATCCTCATCACCAGCGGCGCCCACCTCGCCCTGACCATGGTGCTGCGCCTGTTCGTCGGGCCGGGCGACCGCGTGCTCGTCGAGCAGCCGACGTACCCGAACGCGATCGAGGCCGTGCGCGGCGCCCACGGTGTGCCGGTGCCCGTCGCCATGACCGACGACGGATGGGACCTGGACGGCATCGAAGCCACCCTGCGCCAGGTGGCGCCCCGGCTCGCGTACCTCATCGTCGACTTCCAGAACCCGACCGGCCACCGCCTCGACGCCGCCGGCCGGGAACGGCTCGCCGCCGCGTTCCGCCGGGCCCGCACGCCGGTCGTGATCGACGAGACGCACGTCGAGCTGGACTTCACGGACTCGCCGCCGCTGCCGTTCAGCGCGTTCGGCGGCGATCTCGTGCTCGCCACCGGCTCCGGCGACAAGTCGCACTGGGGTGGTCTGCGGACCGGCTGGATCCGGGCGTCGGCGGACCTCATCTCGCGGCTCACCGCCGTCCGTCGCGGCCTGGACCTCGGCACCCCGGTGTTCGAGCAGCTCGTGCTCGCGGAACTGCTCGCCGTTTCACCCGACCCGCTGCTCGAACGTCGTGCGCTGTTCGCCGCGCATCGCGACGCGCTCGTCACGGAGGTCCGCGCGCAGCTCCCGGACTGGCGGTTCGCCGTGCCCGACGGGGGGTTGAGCCTGTGGTGCGAGCTGCCGGCGCCGGTCAGCACACGGATCGCGGCGATCGCCCAGAACTCCGGCGTTCGGGTGGTGCCCGGTTCGTTCTTTACCCCACATGGGGGAATGGAGCGCTGGCTTCGCGTGCCTTACACCCAACCGGTTGACGTGCTGCGCGAAGCAACGCGCCGATTGGCGGCTGCCGCCGCCTCAGTGGCTGAAAGTGGTGCCCCGATCGCGGAGAACGGGCTTATTCCGGTCACATGACTGGACTGAAGACGGTATACAGGGTAGAAAGCAGTGCGCTGGATGGCCTAGCGACGTTTCGGCCGATCGGCCGGGCCAGGCCACCCAGCGCACGTGCGCCTCTGACCGCCCGGTTAGGGGCCGGCCGGCACAGCCCCTCGTTGTGCCGACCGAGCCGAGCTGTCAGAGGGGGAGCCCCGGCGCCGCGGGGGCATCGCGGCGCCGGGGCCAGGTCCCGACCTGACCGGGCGCGGTCGGCAGGTCGGGTAGCTGTTGAGATGTTCGGGGACGCCGGGGTTGGCGCTTTTGGTCCAAGGGGTTCGACCGGTCAGGTCACGCGTGCGCTGTGTCGAGGCTCTCGAGGACAGACGTGTCCATCGCGGTGGGCGCCGTTCAGTCGGGCGAGGAGGACGGTAAGCCGGCTTCGCGACCGGCCGCGTCCACCGCCAGACTGCGCGTTGTGTACCCGGCGCCGGCCGGGTGAAGGACGTCCTGCGCCGGCAGCACGCCGTGGGCGCCGCGGACGCCGCCGAAGCTGTCATGCGTCGTCGACGCGAACGTGACCGTGCCAGCCGGTGCCGTGGGCGCCTTCGCGGGTTGGCGCTGGTGACCGCCGCCCTGCGCGGCGTGTTCCTCGGCGTCGGGTCCGGGGTCCTGGACCACCGGCATGGCGGGCAGGGCTGGCGCGGCGACGGGGACGACCGGCACGACGACGACCGGCGGCACCGCGCGAGCTGGCGCGACCGCCGGCGTGGACGGCACGAAGATCATTTCGGCCGGTGGCGCGTCGGCGGGCGCTGTGGCCACCTCGCCGATCGGGGCGGCGACCGGAAGCGTCTCCGGTGTCTCGGCAACGGGGGCCGGCGGCGTCACGCTCGGTGACACGGAGTCGGCCGGCTCGCCGGTCAGCGAGTCGGTGATCTCGGCGGCCGCGTCGGTCATGCCGCCGAGCGTGTCGGTGAGGCCGCCGAGGAGATTCCTGAGCAGTCCGTCGGACTGTCCACTGTGCACCGGCACGTCGTCGACGGGCAGTTCGTCGGCACTGGCCGTCGAGGCGGCGAAGGCACTGAGCAGCCACCCGGCCACGGCGACGGCGGCGACGAGCAGCACGCGGCGCAGCAGGCGCGAAAGCTCCACCGCGACCACCACCGTCCGTCAACGCAGTGAGAGTCGGCATGCGGGTCGCACGCCGACAATGCACGTGCACACTATCTGGCACGGCCCCGACAATGGCACCCCAACACTGCCGATTCCACCCGGAAAGACGGCAAAAGCGCACCGTATCGGCCGTATGGGCCAATGTTGATCACTTCAGGTCACGCTGTCGGTAGTCCTACTCAATTCGGGCGCGCGTGGGGTCCGGACGTGCCCGCGCTCCGTCACAACTCCATGCTGCTGCCCGAGTTGATCGCCCGCGCCGGCGCAGGCGACGAGGACGCCTGGCACGAACTCGTGCGCCGGCACGCGGCCATCGTCTGGTCGGTGACCAGAGCGCACCGCCTCCGCGGCGCCGACGCGGCCGACGCGTCCCAGAACACGTGGGCGGCGCTCGCCGAACACCTCCCGAAGCTCCGCAAACCCGACCGCCTGCCGGCCTGGCTGGCGACGACCGCCCGCCGCGAGTGCCTCCGTATCCTGCTGCAGGGCCGCCGCGAGGTGCCGCTGGACGACCTGGAGGTGCCCGGCGCGGACCAGGAACCACCCGTGTTCCGCACGCTCCGTGATCGGCTGCTGTGGCAGGCGTTCGGCTCGCTGCCGGAACGGTGCCGCCAACTGCTCGGCCTGCTGGCACACGCGCCGGAGCTGACGTACGTGCAGGTCAGCAGGGCCCTCGGGCTCAAAGTGAGCAGCATCGGCCGCACGAGGGGCCGATGCCTGGACCAGCTGCGCCATCGGCTGCTCGCCCTCGGCGGCGGTCCCGAATGAGGTACACGGCCGCTGACCTGCGACTTCTCGCCGCACTGGCCAGCCTGCTCCGCCGCGTGGACCCGGTCCCACCAGAGGTCCTGGCAGACGCACAGGCCGCGGGCCTACGCCTCACGCGCCGCGAACCACGCCTGTCGACCCACCGCCTGGACGTGGCCTGGCTGCTCCCCTGACCGCTGTCGAAGTCTCGAGGGTGTCCTTGAGGACGCTGAACGTCTCAAAGGTGCCTTCAGGCACCCTGCCTGGCCGAGGGCGGTGCGGTGAAGAGAGCCTTCCTCACCGTGGGCGTTATGAAGGACGCATCCTTCCTCGCACGGTCACCGGGTCGAACCGTCCGCGAAGCGGGCTCTGCCCGCCGCCAGCCCGCACAACCACACGGGGATCAACGCCCCGACATCGCTTGAGCGGTTTCATGATCAACGCCAACACAGATGGTTGCATAGGCATCCCCCACCCATACCCGGGGGGCCACCCCGAGGCCATCGTACCAAGCGGCACCGACAAAACCCCTGGTCGCGGGGACCTGTGGACAACTTTCGGTGGCGAGTCCGCGCGAATGGGACACTCGTGTGCGAACCGCCGCCGTGATGGCCGCTACGTGGCCAGTTTGTGTAGGCGTTCGATGGCTTCGTCCAGGACCTCGTCCTTCTTGCAGAACGCGAACCGGACGATGTGGCGCCAGCGGTCCGGGTTGTCGGTGAACACCTGCACCGGCACCGCGGCCACGCCGATCCGTTCGGGGAGCTGCCAGCACAGTTCGGCGCCGTCGGTGAAGCCGAGTGGGCGCACGTCCGCGCACACGAAGTACGTGCCCGCGCTGGGTCGCACCTCGAACCCCGCCTCGGCCAGTCCGGCGGACAGCCGGTCCCGCTTCACCTCGAGTGATGACCGCAGGTTGGACACCCATGCCGACTCGTTGGCCAGCGCGTACGCCACGGCGGGCTGGAACGGTGCCCCGCCAACGAAGGTCAGGAACTGTTTCGCCGCCCGCACGGCCGCGACCAGCGGCGCCGGTGCGCACACCCACCCGATCTTCCAGCCGGTGCAGTTGAACGTCTTCCCCGCGCTCGAGATCGTCACGGTTCGCGCGGCCATGCCCGGGAACGTGCACAGCGGCACGTGCGGCGTGCCGTCGTAGGTCAGGGCCTCGTAGACCTCGTCGGTAATCGCGATCAGGTCGTGTTCGACGCACAGCGAGGCGATGCCCGCCAGTTCCTCCCGCGTGAACACCGTTCCGGTCGGGTTGTGCGGTGAGTTCAGCAGGATCGCACGCGTGCGTGGTGTGATCGCCGCCCGCGCCGCGTCAAGGTCCACCGAGAAGCGTGGCCCGTCCACCAGCGACACCACCCGCCGCGTGGCGCCCGCGAGTGCGACCGACGCCGCGTACGAGTCGTAGTACGGCTCGAACAGGATCACCTCGTCACCCGCGTCGACCAGTGCCAGCAGCGCGGCCGCGATGGCCTCCGTCGCGCCAACGGTCACCAGGACCTCGGTGTTCGGGTCGAACTCGACGCCGTAGGCGGCGCGCTGAGCGGCGATGGCCTCCCGCAGCTCCTGTCGGCCGGGGCCTGGCGGGTACTGGTTGACCCCGTCCGCGATGGCCCGGCGCGCCTCCTCCAGCATGCCGGCCGGCCCGTCCGTGTCCGGGAAGCCCTGCCCGAGGTTCACCGCCCCGGTCCTGGTCGCGAGCGCGGTCATCTCCGCGAAGATCGTCGAGGTGAACGGGGTCAGGCGGGGCACGAGAGGAGGACGGCGCACGGTCAGCCAGTCTCACGGACAATGGTGTCGTGCGGCAACTGACCGAGAGCAAAGCCATGGGCGCCCCCCTGCCGGGGGAGGCGGAGAAGCGGCAGGCCCTGCGCAGGATGAAGCTGGTCGCGCTGGCCTTCCTGCTGGGCGCTGCCCTGGTCTTCGTCGTCATGTCGTTATGGCCCGGCGAGCCGGCCTGGACCGGCTACGTCCGGGCCGCGGCGGAGGCCGGCATGGTCGGCGCGCTCGCCGACTGGTTCGCCGTCACCGCGTTGTTCCGGCACCCGCTCGGCATCCCGATCCCCCACACCGCGATCATCCCGTCCCGCAAGGACGCCCTGGGTGACAGCCTCGGCGAGTTCGTCGGCGTCAACTTCCTGTCCGAGCAGGTCGTCCGGGAGCGGCTCCGCCGGGTCGGGGTCTCGGCGCGGCTGGGCGGCTGGCTGTCCGAGCCCGACAACGCCGAACGCGTGACCGCGGAACTGGCGACCGTCGTGCGCGGCGTGGTCGCGGTGCTCCGGGACGAGGACGTCCAGGAGGTCATGGAGCAGGCCGTGGTCAAGCGGGTGGTGGCCGTGCCGTGGGGCCCGCCGCTGGGCAAGCTGCTGGCGGGCGTGTTCGAGGACGGCACACACCACAAGCTCGTCGACCTCATGTGCGACCGCGCCTACGAGTACGTGAAGGACAACCACGCGACGGTGCTCCGCGTGGTGTCCGACCGCGCGCCGACCTGGTCGCCGAAGTTCGTCGACTCGATGGTCGCCGACAAGGTGTACGGCGAGGTGCTGTCGTTCGCGTGGCTGGTCAAGACCGACCCCAACCACCCGATGCGCCTCGCGATCGACAAGTTCCTCGCCGAGTTCGCGTCGGACCTGCAGACCGACCCGGCCACGATGGAACGTGCCGAGGTCGTGAAACAGCAGGTCCTCGAACACCCCGAGGTCCAGCACGTGATCGGCTCGGCGTGGACGACGGCCAAGCGGCTGCTGCTCGACGCCGCCGAGGACCCGTCCAGTGAGCTGCGGAAACGTGTCCGCGAGGGGCTGATCTCCCTGGGGCGGCGGCTCGTCACCGACGACACGATGAGGGAGAAGGCCGACAGCTGGGTCGAGGGCGCGGCCGCGTACGTCGTCATCAACTACCGCGACGAGATCACCACGCTGATCACCGACACCGTGCAGCGCTGGAACGCGGAGGAGACGTCCCGCAAGATCGAGCTCCAGGTCGGCAGGGACCTGCAGTTCATCCGGATCAACGGCACGGTCGTCGGCGCGCTCGCCGGCCTACTGATCTACACGGTCGCGCACCTGTTCCTCTGAGCGGCGCCGCCAGGCCCGTGCCTTCTCCCGGTTGCCGCACAGCTGCATGGAGCACCAGGTGCGGGAGTGGTTGCGGGAACGGTCGTAGAAGGCCCAGCGGCAGTCGTGCGCCCCGCAGATCTTCACGCGGTCCCACTCACCCCGGACGCTGAGCCGGGCCGCCGCCGCGAGGACCGCACCGGTCACGTCGGCCGCGACCAGCCGAGGCGGGCCGCCGGCCGGCAGTTCGACGGTCACGGACACCGAAGCGGAGGTGGCGGCCACCGGATCGCCGACCGCCGCGCGCAACGCCTCGCGGACCGCGCGCACGTCGTCGGCTCCCTCGGACAGTTCGTGCTCGGCCAGCCACTTCTGCCAGGCGGCGGGATCGTCCAGGACGTCGGTGTGCGCGTCGTGGTCCACGGTGTTCAGGAAGTCGATCACCAGGTCCACGTCACTCACACAACCACTGTAGCCGCGACGGGGGTTGCGGCGGGCTGTCGTAACCTGCATAGTCTGTTTGCTGGTTATCGCGATGAAGGAGGTAGCACCGTGTCCGCCGTGCCCCGCTTCGGTTCCGTCGTGCTGGACTGTCCCGATCCCGCTGCTCTCGCCGGCTTCTACGCACGGCTCCTCGACTGGTCGGCGGCCGAGGTCGACGACGACAACAGGTGGGCGACGCTCAACGGGCCGGGGGTGAAGGTCGAGTTCCAGCGTGCCGACGACTACCTGCCGCCGACGTGGCCCAAGCCCGAGCGTCAACAGATGTTCCACCTGGACCTGGTCGTCGACGACCTGCCCGCCGGACACGACCGGGCGCTCGAGTTGGGCGCGCGCCACCTGGACACGCAGCGGACGTTCCGCGTCTACGCCGATCCGGCAGGTCACCCGTTCTGCCTCTGCGCCTGCTAAGTAACCGCAGGTGAAAGGCTATACATGGGGTGTATACGCGGTAGCTATACACTCCATGTATAGTCGCGATCATGTCAATCGGGCACACCCTGCTGGGGCTGCTTGAGCGTGGGCCGAGGCATGGCTACGACCTCAAGCGGGAGTACGACGACCACTTCGGTCACGACCGGCCACTGCACTATGGCCAGGTCTACGCGACCCTGTCCCGCCTACTGAAGAACGGCCTCATCTCCGAGACCGGCGTCGAACAGGGCGGTGGGCCGGACCGCAAGCGCTACACGGTCACCGCCGAGGGCGTCACGGACGTCGAGAAGTGGCTCAGCACGCCGGAGAAGCCGGAGCTGTACCTGCAGAACACGCTCTACACCAAGGTGGTCATCGCGCTGATGTCGGAGCGCGACGCCGAGGACGTGCTCGACGCCCAGCGCCACGCGCATCTGCGTGCCATGCGTGAGCTCACGGCACGCAAGGCCGACGGCGATCTCGCCGACCAGCTGATCTGCGACCACGCGCTGTTCCACCTGGAAGCCGACCTTCGTTGGCTGGAGCTGACCGCTGCCCGCCTCAACCAGCTGCGCACGAAGGTGGTGTCCTCATGAGCGGAGCTTGCGGAGCGAATCATCGATATTCAGGAAGCCACGGAGCCCGCGGAGGGCGCCGGAGGAGCAGAGCCTGCGGAGCCGTGAGCGGAGCTTGCGGAGCGAACCATCAAGCGCTGCGGCGCCACGCAGCGGGCGAGGGGGCGTCATGAGTGGACCGCTGATCGTCGCGACCGGTCTCGTCAAGTCGTTCGGTCCCACCAAGGCGCTGGACGGCGCGAGCATGTCCGTCCAGGCAGGCGAGGTCGTGGCCGTGATGGGGTCCTCCGGCTCCGGCAAGTCGACGCTGCTGCACTGCCTGGCCGGCATCATCACCCCCGACTCGGGCACGGTGGTCTACGACGGCCGCGAGCTGTCCGCCATGCCGGACGGCCCACGCAGCGCGTTGCGCCGCACCGACTTCGGCTTCGTCTTCCAGTTCGGCCAGCTCGTCCCGGAGCTGACGTGCCTGGAGAACGTCGCGCTGCCGCTACGGCTGGACGGGACCCGCAGGAAGGTGGCGGAGGCGAAGGCCCGTGAGTGGCTGGACCGCCTGGAGGTCGCCGACGTCGCCACCAAACGGCCCGGCGAGGCGTCCGGCGGGCAGGGCCAGCGGGTCGCGGTCGCCCGCGCGCTGGTCACCGGCCCGAAGGTGATCTTCGCCGACGAGCCGACCGGCGCGCTGGACTCGCTGAACGGCGAACACGTCATGCGCCTGCTCACCGGCGCCGCGAAGGACACCGGCGCCGCGGTGATCCTCGTGACGCACGAGCCAAGGGTGGCCGCGTACTCCAACCGCGAGGTCGTCGTGCGGGACGGGCACACCAAGCAGGTGGAGTTCGCGTGAGCGGAGCTTGCGGAGCGAACCATCAGGTACAGAACGGCCGTCACCCGGCCTCTCGGAGCCTGCGAGGAGAGGGCGAGGTGCGGCCGTGAGGTGGGCCAGTGACCTCACGCTGGGGGTGCGGTTGGCGGTCAGCGGCCGGACCTCCATCGCGCGGCTCGTGCTGAGTGTCGTGGGGATCGCCGTCGCGACGGCTGTGCTGCTGGTCGCCGCGTCGATCGGCACGATCAACAACAACCGGATGGCCCGGGTGGCCGCGACCATGTACTCGCCCGAACCTGTCGCGGGCGTGTCCCCGACGTATGTCCGGACCATGTCGACCAAGTTCCGCGACGAGTACGTCAACCTCACCTACGTGTCGGGCAGCGGTCCGGACTCGCCGAAGCCGGCCGGCCTGCCCACGCTGCCGAAGCCGGGCGAGATGTACGCCTCACCCGCCCTCATCGAGCTGTTGCGCTCCGCCGACGGCGAGCTGTTGCGCCCACGGTTCCCGGAGAAGATCGTCGGCACGCTCGACAAGAGCCTGGTGGTCGAACCGGGCTATCTCGTGGCGTGGGTCGGTGCGGACAGCACGGTGGCCGACTGGGACAACACGGAGAAGGTGTACGGCTTCAACGTGTCGCCACCGCTGATGAACATGGACCCGGCGGTGATGGCGCTGCTCCTGATCGGAGCGGTCGTGTTGCTGCTGCCGGTGTTCGTCTTCGTCAGCACGGCCAGCCGGATCGCGGGTGCGGAACGCGATCGCAGGCTGTCGGCGCTTCGCCTGGTCGGCGCCGGATCGTCGCAGGTCCGGCGCATCGCGGCCGCGGAGTCGTTGGTGAGCGCCGTCATCGGCCTGACGGTCGGCGCCGCTGTCTTCGCTTTCGCGCGCCCGTTCGCTGACGACATCAACGTGATGGGCGAGCAGGTGTACGCGTCGGACGTGGTCCCCGACCCGCTGATGGCGGTGCTCGTGGTGCTGCTGATCCCGACCCTCACGGTAATGACCGCGCTGTTCGCGTTGCGCCGCACGATCATCGAGCCGCTGGGCGTCGTCCGGCACACCAAACCCGTACGCAGGCGGGCATGGTGGCGGTTCGCGTTGATCGCGGTCGGCGTCGTGCTGTTGACGACACAGCTCGGAGCGGACGACAAGTCCGATTCCTGGGCCTGGACCTTGTTCGGTGGCGCCACGCTGCTGCTGATCGGCGTGCCGGTACTGCTGCCCTGGGTGGTGGAACGGGTCGCGGGACGTGCCAGCGGCGGCCCGCCGTCCTGGGTGCTGGCGATTCGCCGGCTCCAACTGGACAGCGGCACGTCGGCACGGGTCGTCGGCGGCGTGGCCGTGGTGCTGGCCGGCGCCATCGCGCTGCAGACGATGTTGATGTCCGTCGAGGACGGTCTCGACCTACCGGACGAGGACACCAACGCCCACCCCGGGGTGGTGAGTGTGATTGCCGACCCGGCACTGGCCGGTGAGATCCAGGACAACCTCGGCGGGGCGGCTGGGGTGCGGAGTGTCTATCCGGTGCGGACCGTCACCGCTTCCCGGGGCGGCGAGGAGGAACCGCTGTTCAGCGTCGCGATCCTGGACTGCGCCGCGATCAAAGCGCTGGCCAACATCAGGTCCTGTGTGGACGGCGATGTGTTCCGGTCGTGGGACAGCGGGGCGCAAGGCCCGCAACCGGGAAAGCCGCTGGAGTTCCGCGAGTACGACGAGGCCGGGGGCAGCGACCGCCCACGTTACGACGTGGTCGCTGACTGGACGATCCCCGAGAACCTCAAGGATGTGACCCTGTCCGAGCAGTCGATCCTCTACGACCCACTGCTCGTCACTCCTGGCGCGCTCAAGGATGTGGCGCTCGACGGCGGTTCGACCACGGTGGTCGCCACGGTGACCAGGGACCTGACGGACGACCAGCTCGAAGGGATCCGCAACTCGGTGGCCGACTTCCGCTATCAGTCCTATGTCTACTCGTACAACACAGGTCCGGAACTGACCGTGGACCAGCAGACGTACGTTTCCGTTCGAACAGGCCTGTACGCGGGCTCGATCTTCACGCTGATGCTGGCGGCGGTCAGCCTGCTCGTCCTCGCACTGGAACACATCCGCGAACGCCGTCGTCCACTGGCCGTGCTGGCGGCAAGCGGTGTGCCGAGGAGTGTCCTGGCCAGGTCGTTGCTCTGGCAGGTCGCGCTCCCCATCGTTCTGGGCGTGGCGATGGCGCTGGCCACCGGGGTCGGCCTGGCGGCGGTGATCATCCAGCAGGTGGGCGAGACGCTGTCCGTCGACTGGCCCGGCATCGCGATCCTGTGCGCCGGCGCGCTCACCCTGAGCCTGCTGGTGAGCGCGACGACGCTGCCGTTCCTCAGAAGTGCGACCCGTCTGACGACGATCCGCATGGAGTGATCTCCGGTCAGTCGGCCAGGTGCCACGCCGACGCCATGTGCCAGGCGGCGCAGATGTTCACGTCCAGCAGGTATGCGCCCGCCTGGCCGCACTGACCGGTGCCAGCACCGGGATCCACCGGTTGTCCGTGTCCCATACCGGTGATCGTGTACGTCTCGACCACGGACCGGCCGCCGGCCTCGTACACCGCGTGCGGATACCCGGCCACCGTGTCGGTCCTGGTCGGGGTCGCGGGGACACCGTGGACGTTCGTCCACTGTTCGACCAGTTCCGTCGCGTTGGCCGGCGCCACCGTGTGGTCGGCGCTGCCCTGCCAGACGCTGACCGTCGGCCATGGACCGGTGTGGGGTGACGCGGCGCGGACCGCGTCACCGTGTGCCGCGGGGGACAGGTTCCTGCCCGGGTTCATGCATGAGAACGCGTCGATCATGCTTGCCGCGCACCGGTACGCGACGCCGGCGACGACCCCGCCGCCCGCGAACAGTTCCGGGTAGGTCGCCAGCATCACCGCGGTCATCGCGCCGCCCGCAGACAGGCCCGTGACGTACACCCGCGACGGGTCGGCGCCGGTGTCGGCCAGCGTCTGCCGCACCATCTGCGCGATCGACTCCGCCTCGCCCTGGCCGCGGGTCGTGTCGCCGCGCTCGAACCAGTTGAAGCACCTGCTGACGTTGTTGGCGGTCTTCTGTTCCGGCAGCACAACCGTGAACCTGAGGCGGTCGGCCAGTTCGATCCAGCCCGCGCCCGTGCCGTACCCGTTCGCGTTCTGTGTGCAGCCGTGCAGTGCCACGACAACCGGTCTGTCCGCCGGGAGCCCGGCCGGCACGTGGCGATACATCGCCAGATTGCCTGGATTGGTCCCGAAATCGGGCGTCACGAGTGTCAACAGGGCAACGATGACCAGTCGAAACATGCTTACACGCTAAGAAAAACCCGGTTCGCGGCCCAGGTCGGCCGGCACTACATTCAGGATTCGAACTGTGTAGCTGTGACCCTGATCCGATCGGAGGAGCGTGACCCGTCTCATCATCGACACCGATCCGGGAGTCGACGACGCCTTCGCCATCGCCCTCGCGGCACGTGAGCCCGGCATCGACCTGCTCGCGGTGACCACCGTCGCCGGGAACATCGGCCTCGACCTCACGACCCGCAACGCACTCGGCGTGCTCGCACTCTGCGACCGCCCGGACGTCCCGGTCGCGGCCGGCGCGCATCGACCGTTCTCCCGCCCGGTCCGTGGCGACACCGCGCACGGGGTGGACGGACTCGGGGGTGCCGCCGCGGTGCTCCCGGAGCCGTCCGCCCAGCCCGACCCCCGCGGTGCCGTCCAGCTCATGGTCGACGTGCTCACCGCGTCCGACGAGCCGGTGACCATCGTCGCGATCGGTCCGCTGACCAACGTGGCGCTGCTGCTCGCCGCGTACCCGAGCGTGCGCCAGAAGATCGAACGACTGGTGATCATGGGTGGCGGGATCGCGGGCGGCAACATCACCACCGCCGCGGAGTTCAACATCTGGGTGGACCCCGAGGCGGCGCGACGCGTGCTGGTCGAGGAGGACGTTCCGACCACCCTGGTCCCGCTCGACGTCACCATGCGCTGCTCGGTCGGTGACGACTGGCTGAACCGGCTCGCCCGGTCGGGCCCGGTCGGCTCCGCACTCGCCGCCATCACCCCGCACTACCGCGCCTGGTACGCGGAGTTCTTCGGCCGCGACGACTTCGTCATGCACGACGCCCTGGCGGTAGCGGAGGTGATCCAGCCAGGACTGCTGCGGACGACACCCCTGCGACTGGAGGTGGACTGCTCGGACGGCCCGTCAAGCGGCGCGACCCTCGCCGACCGCCGAGGAGGCGTACACCAGGATCCGGGGCGCCTGGTGGACGTGGCACTGGACGCCGACCCGGACACCATCCGCTCGTTCATCCTCGAGCGGCTGACCTAAATGTACGGAAGCGTTGAACGGCAGGTCACGTTCTGCGAGGGCAGTTCGCCGTGCACAAGGTAGCGAGTGACCGTGTCGTCGGCGCAGTTGCCCGGGTACGCGCCATGTCGCCAGGATCCTTCGATCAGCGCCAGCCGGGAGTTGTCGTTCAGCAGTTCGCGCAGGTTCATCGCGCCCTCGACCGGGGTCTGCGTGTCGTGCGAACTCTGCACGAGAAGCACGCTCTCGGCCCGGTTGTCGCGGATCTCGGTGCGTGGCTCCCTCGGGTCCGGCCAGAAGGCGCACGGGGCGATGTTCGAGGTCTGCCCGCCCATCATGGGATAGCGCTGGGTGTCCCGGATGGCGTCCCGCAGGTACTGGTCGACGTCGGTCGGCCACCGCGCGTCCCCGCACATGACGCCGAGCAACGCGGCGACGCGGTTGTCCGGGGGTGACCAGCTCATGGGTGGCGTCGGCAGCGACGGGGCCGAGGCCGTCGCTACTTCCGCGGCCAGTAGTTTCCGCAGCAGTTCGGCGAGCGCGATGTTTCTCTCCTCGTGCTGCCCGATGCCCCGCGCGAACAGCCGCACCCGGTTCCCGTCGTAGGTCTGGCCGTCGACGGTCACCGGCTGGCGGTCGAGTTCGTTCAGCAGAGTCCTGAACGTCTCCCGCACCTCGGGAACGGTGGTGCCCAGCCCGTAGGTCTCGTCGCGTTCCACGGCCCAGCCGGCGAAAATGTCGAACGCCCGTTCCGCGATGACCGCCCAGAGTCGCACCATGCCACGCCATGTGCGCTCCGGATCCACGTTGCTGTCCAACACGATCCGGTCGGACTGGCGAGGGAACATCTGCGTGTAGACCGCGCCCAGGTAGGTGCCGTAGGAGACGCCGTAGTAGGAGATCTTCCGCTCGCCCAGCACCTGACGGATGACGTTCATGTCGCGTGCGGTGTTGCGAGTGGTGATGTAGGGCAGGAGATCCGACTGGGTGGCCCAGCACTTGTTCGCGATCTCCTTTGTCTGCGCGACATGCTCGTCGAACTTCGCCCTGTCGAACTGGATCGGTGACCAGCCACGCGACTCGCCGAGGCCGCACGTGACCGGTGTGCTCGCTCCGATTCCCCGCGGGTCGAAGCCGATCAGGTCGTACCGTTCGGACACTTCTTTCGGCAGCTGCTTGGTCAACGGCATGGTCAGGCCCGGGCTGCCGGGCCCGCCCGGGTTCATCAGCAGCACCCCGCGACGTGTGCCCGGCTCGGCCTTCACACGGGAAATCGCGATGTCGATCCACCTGCCGCCCGGGCGTGCGTAGTCCAACGGCACCCGCACCGTCGCGCACTCGAAGTTCTCCGGCTGGTCCGGCGCACATCGATGCCATTGGGGAGGTCCCTGCCCACTCGCCGGCACCGACGGTTCGCCGGTCGCAGCGGGGGCCACCAGAACGCTGAACAGCAGGATCGCGGGCAGTGTCAGCCCGAGTCGCCTTCGCGCCACCTTACACCCTTTCACTAATTAAGTAGTGAAAGAGTGTAAGGTCCGAGGGTGTCTTGTCAAGCCCGTTGTCCGGCACATATGCGGCACGCGAACTGTGTTGCCGCCATGGATGTTCACGCGCGGGTGGGACCTCGTACGGTCGCCGACATGTTCGTACGTGCCGCCCTGCTGGCGTTCGTCGCCACGGTCACCCCCGCGACGGCCGTGGCGGATGGCTCCGTCTGCGTCAGCCCGCATGTGCCGATGGCCGAGCGGCAGGTCGTGTCGTGCCTGGACGAGCTGACGACCGCCGGAACTGTCGCATCAGGACACACCGTCGCCGCCGACTGGGCCGGGCTCACCCATGCGGGACTGCCGCAACTCGTTGGTGTGCCGGGAATCCAGATCGACGGATACTTCCCGGACACCTCCACCACGAACGCCAACCACGGCTGGCAACATGACGCCCAGTTCGTGCTGCGGTTGCCCGACCGGTGGAACGGCGGCCTCGTGGTGTCCGGCTCGCCCGGCAACCGGCGACAGTACGCGAACGACCGCGCGATCTCGGACTTCGTGCTGTCCAAGGGATACGCGTTCGCGGCGACCGACAAGGGCAACACCGGCCTGACGTTCTACCGTGACGGCCGCCGCCCGGGCGACGCCGTCGCCGAGTGGCATCGACGCGTCACTCAGCTGACGATCGCCGCGAAAGCCGTTGTGGCGCAACGCTATGGCCGCCTCCCGGCCCGCACGATCGCCGCCGGCATCTCCAACGGCGGCTACCTGGTGCGCTGGCAGTTGGAGAACAACCCGTGGCTGTTCGACGGTGGCGTCGACTGGGAAGGGACGCTGTGGCGGGCGGACGGTCCGAACCTGTTCACG
This sequence comes from Actinophytocola sp., assembly GCF_036378875.1. Taxonomy (GTDB): domain Bacteria; phylum Actinomycetota; class Actinomycetes; order Mycobacteriales; family Pseudonocardiaceae; genus Actinophytocola. The sequence continues at coordinate 255,297 of NZ_DASUVO010000101.1, read as the reverse complement.
TTCCTGCCGACCGCACTGCGGAACTACCCGGCATACGCGGCAGGCGACCAGGCCGCGCACGACCGCATACTGGCCGCGGGCTACCCGCCGGGCTCGGAGTTCCTGTGGCCGTACCACAACCAGGTCTACTGGGACCTGACCCAACGCATCTACCGCGAGGAGTTCGACCCCACGTTCGACGGCGCGCTGGAGGCCGGCATCCCGTACTGCGCCAGCGGCACCCCGAACTGCGACGCGGACTACGACTACGCGTCCCGCCCGCCGGAGGTGAAACGGGCGGTGAGCCGCATCGCGCTGACCGGCCGCATCGGCAAACCGCTGATTACCTTGCAGGGCACGCTGGACACGCTGCTCCCGATCAGTCAGTCGGGGGACGTGTACGCGGCCATGGTTCAAAACAAGCGCCTGCACCGCTACCACCGCATCGAGAACGGCACGCACGCGGACGGTCTGGTCGACGTCTACCCGGACCGGCTCGTCCCCATGGCTCCGGAGTTCCAGAAGGCGGTCATCGAACTGGAACACTGGCTGGGTTGACCGCCTCGTCGGGCAGCCGGGCGCCAAACCACTGAAATGCAAGGGCTCCCGCACCAGCACACAAGGCGACGACGAGCCATGGCACCCACACACCCGCCGCGAACAAGGCGACCACGGCCGGCGCCACGACGACCGGCACGGTGAACGCGTACTGGAACGCCGCGAGATGACGCCCGCGCGTGGCCGCCGGCGCCAGCTCGACCGCGAGCGCGTTCACCCGCGCCCCGAAGAACAGCGAGCTGACGGCGAGGACGAGCGTCGCGCCGAGCAGCCAAACGGTCCGCCACCCAGCGGGCGCCCACACGGCCGCGAGGCACAACGCACACCACAGCACCAGCAACCAGCCGCCGACGGCGAGGGTCGTGGTGCGGAGGAAGCGGTCGGTCATGCGCACCGCGAGCGTGCCGCCGATGCTGGTCATGGCCGTGTGCAGCCCCAGGATCACACCCGGCAGCCACGACGGCGACCCGAGACCGAGCACGAAGACCGGGAGCCCGACGAGAAAGAAGTCGATCCCGAGCGCCACCAACCCGGTCAACAGGATCAGCACGAGAAACCGCCGCGACAGCCGCCCTTTCCCCGCGTCCGCGGCCGGCACGTGCGGCGCCCGCACCCATCCCGCCAGCAACACGGCACACAAGAGAAAACTCACCGCGTTCAGCACCACGGCGAACCGCAACGCACCAACGGTCAACAGCCAAGCCGCGACAAGCGCCCCGACCCCGAAACACGCGGACCGCACCATCGCCACCACCGCGAACGGCCGGTCTTTCTGGCGCGCCCCAACAACATCCGAGATCAACGCGAACAGCGAGCTGTAGAAAAGCTGCTGCCCAGCGGCAAGCAGACACACCGCCACCGCGACAGAGACCACCCCACCGGCGACCGAGTAGACCAACGCCCCCAACGCCTGGACCACCTGCGAAGCGATCACCACAGGCCTCGGCCCGACCCGATCGACAAGACGCCCAGCCAGAGGCGGCACAAGCAACCCGACAACGGTCCCCACGGTCACGGTCACACCAGCCACGGCCAGCGGCAACCCAACCACCCGAGTCGCGTAGACCAGCGTCAACGGCAGAAAGAGCCCGGACCCGACATTGTCGATCCCCAACGCCACCAAGAGCGGAACCACAACACTCCCCAGCCACGGCCTCCGGCCCCCGGCACCACGCTACGGCACCCCACCGACACCGCCAGCCACGCGCGACGCTGTAAACCCCAGTTATCCACAGCCGCCGTGGTTATCCACAACCAAGATCGACATCCCCCAGCCCGTCACCCCCTACCGGTAGACTGGCACGGCGGGACGCCCCCGGGATCGGGTGGGGGCTGGGATTCTCTACTGGGCCGCGGCAAATTTTCGGCTTTGGTGTCGCTGTTGGGTGCTTTGTGACCGGGCCGAGGGCTGTGGCGCGTTGAGACGCTCGACCTCGGATGATCGTGCGGCTGGGCCCTTTCTTGTGCGGGGCGCGGCCTCGTCGGGTCCGCTTCCGCGTGCCGCGAACACCGCGCCTGGCCGCCTGCGGGCGCTTGAGTCCGTCGCCCGCTGATGGTCGATGTCCCGAGGGTGCCCTTGGGGGCGCTGAACGTCCCAGGGCCCCTTCAGGATGCCCGGACGAGGCTTGGCTTGCGCGGGCGATGTCCTGAAGGTGCCCCTCGGGACGTTGAGCGTCCTGAAGGTGTCCTTCGGGTCATGCGGGATGTCTCGATCGTCCGCGGCGCAAACACGCCGTCGCAGCGCGCTGGGCTTACTGGTCGGGCGCGCAGCGCCTGCCCGTACAGCGGGCGAAGCGCCGCTCCGCTTTGCTCACGTGCCGTCGGCGGACAGGCTCGCCGCCCCGCGGACATTGGCGCTGGTCGCGGTGACTGCGTGGTGAAGGCTCCCTTCCTCGCGCTGGGCGTGAGCGTCCTTCATCGCATGGCCGTGAAGCGCCGACCGGGCCGTTCTCCGCGCACCGTCGAGGCGTGGGCACCAGCATCCTTCAGAGTGGGCCGCCGCCCTGAAGGGCCGCTTCCAGGCGGCGTTGGCGGGTTTCCGGGCGTTTGGCCGTGGCGATCCATTCCAGCGTCAGGCGCTTCCTGGAGGGCGGGAGTCGGTGGAAGGACGGTTGTTCCTCAAGCAGCGCACGGATGTCCTCGGGTACGGGCACCTCCCAGCGGCCCGTCGCCTTGGCCAGGTCGATCATGGCCTGGCCGGCCGGGGTCATCAGGCCCAGCGTGGTCAGTCGCGTGGCGCGTTCTCGGTTCAGCGCGCTCCATGTGCTGCTCGGACGACGCGGAGTGAAGCGCAGCTGTGAACTGTCGGCGTCCCGCTTGCGGTGTAGGCCGTCGATCCAGCCGAAGCACAGCGCCTGCTCGACCGCCTCGTGGACGCGCGAGCTCGGTTTTCCGCTGTGCTTGTGTTGGATGACCAGCCAGGCCTCGGTGGCCGACCGGCAGTTCCGGGCCAGCCACGCCCGCCACTCGGCGACTGTGTTCGCGACAACCAGTTCCATGCCCTCAGCATCCAGGGCAAAGTGCTCAACTAATGAGCACTTAACTGATGTAATCGCAGCGCGATCTGGATTTCCAGCGCACGCGCGGGCGTCTGCCAGTCGGCGCCCAGCAGTGAGCCGATTCGATCCAAGCGCTGCACCACGGTGTTCACGTGGACGTGCAGCACGTCCTTGGCGCGGGTCAGGTTGGTGCCGCACTCGAAGTACGCCCGCAGTGTCGCCAGCAGATCCGTGCCGCGTCGCTCGTCGTAGGCCAGTACCGGGCCCAGTGTGGCGCGTACGTAGCCGGCCAGGTCCGTCGTGTCGCCGATCAGTTGGCCGACGAAACCGAGGTCGGCGAGTGTGGCGCCGCGGCCCGCGCGGCCCAGTGCCAGCAACGAACGTACGCACCGGCGCGCCTCGTCGAACGCGGCGGCCAGTGCGGCCGGGCCGGCGGCGGGGCCGGACGCGCCGACGGTCACCTGTGCTTCGACCGCCGTGCTCAGCGCGGGGGCGAGCCGGGCGGCCAGTGCGGCCGGGTCGCCGTCCGCGACCAGCAACACCACCTGCTCGGCATGCAGACCGACGAGCGTGGCGTACCGGCCGCACGCCATCGCCAGTCGCCTGCGGGGTACGCCGTCGACATGGGCGATCAGCACCGCGTGGGGCGCGGCGAGGTCGATGCCAAGGCGGCGGCCACGCGCGAGCAGTGCGGTGGGGTTGCGGGTCGGCGCGGTGAGAAGGTCCGTGAGCAGCTCGCCGCGCACCTCGTCCTCGGCCTTCGCGACCGAGCGGCGCAGCAGTAACAGGAGCGCCGCGACCACCCCCGAGCGCTCGAACAGGCGTCGGTCGGCGTCGTCCAGGGACGCGCGGCCGGTCAACACCAGGCTGCCCAGCACCTCCGGGCCCGCGAGCACGGCGCACACCCACCGCTCGCCGACCCGTACGGCCCGTCCCGCCGCCCGTGACTGCGAGACCGCCTCCTCCGGCCACGTCACGGCGGCGCCCGCGAACCCGGACCGGGTGGCCGCGTTGCTGGTTCCGACGACGGCCTCGGTACCGGCCCGTGCCAGCTGCGCGCCCGTCGCGTCGAAGAACACGATGCCGCCGCCGAGGAACGCGGCCACCTCCGCCGCCACGTCCGAGACGTCCCCGCCGCGGAGGACCAGTTCCATCAGCCGGTCGTGGGTCTCCTCCGCGCGGCGCATGGTCTCGTTCGCGTGGCGGGTCTTCTCCAGCAACTGCGCGTTGTCGATCGCGACCGCGGCGTGGTCGGCCAGCGACGACAGCAGCGCGACCTCTTCCGCGGTGAACTCCCGCCGCTGGCGGTCCGCGGCGAACAGCACGCCGATCACCTTGCTGCCCAGCATCAGCGGCACACCGAGGATGCCCACCATCCGCTCCGCCGTCACCGCCTCGTCGATGCCCGGGGTGTGGGCGAAGCGCGAGTCGGACAGGTAGTCGGCACTCGCGTACGGGTGGGCGGTCTGCGCCACGAGCCCGCCAAGTCCCTCGCCGTGACCGATGCGCAGCTGCGGCAGCGACGGGGACACCGAACCCTCGGTGACTCGCATGTACGTCGTGCCCGCCGCCTCGTCGTTCAGGCTCAGGTACGACAGGTCCGCACGCAGCAGCATCCGTGCCCGGTGCACGATCGAGCGCAGCACCGCGTCGAGGTCCCGCAGCTTCGCCAGGTCGCTCGCCGTGTCGAACAGCGCGCGCAGCTCGGCCTCGCGGCGGCGGTGTTCGGTCAGCGTGTGCCGGATCCGCAGGGCCACCTCGGTCGCCCTGGCCAGCTCCGCGCGTTCGGTGTCGGACAGCCCGTCCACCGGCACGTGCGCCAGCTGCTCGCTGTTCGCGTCGGCCGCGAGCAGATCCAGCAGCCGGCGCACGGCATCGGTGACGGCGGCATCCACGCTGGTCATCGTGTCACTTGAAGTTCCTCGGACGCAGCAGGTGCGGTCGGTTCCAGCGAGCTGCCCCTCGTCTCCCGCGCCGACAGCACCGCGACCACGGTGAGCAGACACATCGCCAGCAGGTACAGCGAGACCGGCACGGTCGAGCCCCACGCGTCGAGCAGTGCCACGGCGATCAGCGGGGCCACCGCGCCGGCGAGGATCGACGCCAGCTGGTAGCCGACCGACGCGCCCGAGTACCGCACCCGCGTGCCGAACAGCTCGGAGAAGAACGCCGCCTGCGGGCCGTACATCGCACCGTGCAGCACCAGCCCGACCGTCGTGGCCAGCGCGATCACCGCGAACGAGCGGGTGTCCAGCAACGCGAAGAACACGAAACCCCACACGGCCATGCCGACGGCGCCGAACAGGTACACCCCGCGCCGGCCGACCTTGTCGGACAGCATGCCCCACAGCGGAATGGTCGCGAAGTGCACGGCCGACCCGATGAGCACCGCGTTCAGCCCGACGGACTTCGTGAGCCCCAGCGACTCCGTGATGTACACCAGGATGAACGCGGTGATCACGTAGTACGACACGTTCTCGCCCATCCGCGCGCCCATCGCGATCAGCACCTGCCGCCAGCCGTCCCTGAAGACCTGCACGATCGGCGCCTTCTCCGGCGCTCCTTCGCGCTGGGCCGCGAGGAACACCGGCGACTCGGAGACCGCCAGCCGGATCCACAGCCCGATCACCACGAGCACCGCGGACAGCAGGAACGGGATCCGCCAGCCCCACGACAGGAACGCCGCGTCGGTCTGCACGGCCGCGAGCACCGCCAGCACCGCGGTGGCCAGCAGGTTCCCGCCCGGCGCACCGCACTGCGGCCACGACGCCCAGAACCCACGCCGGGCCGGGTCGCCGTGCTCGGACACGATGAGGACCGCCCCACCCCACTCGCCGCCGAGCGCGAAGCCCTGCACCAGCCGCAGCAGCGTGAGCAGGATCGGCGCGCCCACCCCGATCGTGGCGTACGTCGGCAGCAGGCCCATGGCGAACGTGGCGCCACCCATCAACAGCAGGCTGAGCACGAGCAGCTTCTTGCGGCCGACCCTGTCGCCGAAGTGCCCGAACACGAGCCCGCCGATCGGCCGCGCGAGGAAGCCGATGGCGTAGGTGGTGAACGCGAGCAGCGTCCCGGTCAGCGGGTCGGCCGTCGGGAAGAACAGCTTGTTGAACACCAGCGCGGCGGCCGAGGAGTAGAGGAAGAAGTCGTACCACTCCACCGTGGTGCCGATCAGGCTGGCGGCGACGATGCGAGGCAGGGAGCGGGTGTGATCAGGACCACTGTTCATGTGAGAAAACGTTAGGTATCGAGAATGCCCTGAACCATGTGGCAAACGGACATATCACGCACGTTCTCAGTGTGGTCTCAGGCCACGTGTGGGCGTGTCACATGTTCTCTGGCTAATGTTGGCCGTGTGATTTGCCCGAAGTGTCAGAACACGATGCGCACCGTGGACCGCCAAGGCATCCACATCGACCAGTGCGACGGCTGCCGTGGGATCTTCCTCGACCGCGGCGAGCTGGAGACCATTCTGTCCGCCGAGCAGCGGTACTCCGCTGCCGCCGCACCGCCGCCGCCGTACCAGGGCGGGGGTGGGGGCGGATACGCGGCGCCGCCGCCCCCGGGGGTGCGCTACGGCGACTCCCCGCGTGGCTACCGCGACTCGCCGAAGGGTTACCAAGGCGGCTACTCCGACTCGCCCCGTGGCTACCACGGCGGGCACGGACATCGCCGCCGCAAGAGCTTCCTGGAGGGACTGTTCGACTGACCGACCGTCCATGAACCCGATGATCTGCGCGGGTTGCGGACGCTGGACCGATGAACCGCGGGCGGAGACCGACGGCGCCGGCACGGTGCTCGTGTGTGTCGCATGTGGACACCGCGAGCCGTACCGGCGCCTCCCGCTGTTCGCGGTCACCGGGCCGAGCGGGACGGGCAAGTCGACGGTCGGCAGGGTGCTGGTCGACCGTCTCGCCGACTCCTGTGTCGTGGTCGAGCAGGACCTGCTGTGGGTCGGCGCGCTGCGGGACCCGTCGGGTGACTCGGCCGCGTTCCGGCAGACCTGGCTGCGGTTGGCGGCGAGCATCCAGCAGTCCGGCCGCCCTGTCGTGCTGTGCGGCACGGTCGCGCCGCCACAGTTCGAGCCGTGGCCGGAACGCGTGCTGTTCGACCCCATCCACTACCTGGCCCTGACCTGCGACGACGCCGTGCTGCGGGCACGGCTGCTCTCGCGCCCGGCCTGGCGTGGCTGGGACGAGGCCAGGGTCGACGAGATGCTCGAGTTCGCCGAATGGGTCCGCACCGCGACGACGGACCCCCCGATGACCCTGCTCGACACGACCACCCGCACGGTCGACGAGACCGCGGAGATGATCGAGAAATGGGTGCGGGCCCGCCTACGGCCGCGCGATGATCGACAACTCGACGCCGAACGGGTCGCGGAAGGTCGCTGACCTGCCGTAGGGCGTGTCCTCCGGCGTCACGTCGCTGTCCGTCCTCGCCAGTGTCGCGTCGGTGTCCGCCACCTCGAACGTGGTGTTCCACACCGACGGCGCGCCCGGCAGGCCCATGATGCCGCCGACCTCGTGCCCGTCCGGGCGGCGCAGGAACGTGAAGTCGAAGTCAGGCAGGTCCGGGTTGCCGTCGAGCGTGAACCCGAAGACCGCCGGGTAGAACTCACGGGCTCGCGCGGCGGACGCCGTGAGAAGGTCGTTGCGCACCAACGTGTCCGGCTCGTTCACCAACCGGCAGCCGGGAAACGCGCGGCCCTGCCACAGCCCGAACACCGCGCCGACGGTGTCCACCACCAGGGCGGTACGCCCCAGCTCGCCGACGTCGTGCGGTTCCTCGACCACCGTCCCGCCCGCGGCGAGGACGGCCTTGGCCGTGGCTTCGCAGTCGTCGGTGGCCAGGTGCACCCGCCACGCCTTCGCGTCGCCCGGCCGGATCCCCGCCACGGGGAGGCCACGCAGCAAGCACATCGTGCCCAGTTCGTTCTCGTCGAACTTCCAGCCGAACACCCGGCCGTAGTAGTCCTTCGCCGCGGTGACGTCCGGCACGTGCAGGTCCAGCCACGTCGGGGTACCCAGGGGTTGGTTCTCGTTGACTTCGCTCATGCGAATGACGGTAGAGCGCATGTAGGCCAGATGCAGTCCTACTTGCGACGTGCGCCACGAGTGCAAGCAGACTGCTTGCAACTGCTAGCACTCCGGCGTACCGTCGAAGACGTCACGAGGAGGTGACCCGGTGAACGAGAACCCGATCGACAAGGTCGCCGACCTCGGGCGGGACATCGGCGAGTACATCAAGCTGCAGCGCAACAACGCGAAGATCTCGTTGCGCCAGCTCTCGAAGCTCGCCGGCGTGTCCAACCCCTACCTCAGCCAGATCGAGCGGGGCCTGCGCAAGCCGAGCGCGGAGATCCTGCAGCAGATCGCCAAGGGTCTGCGGATCTCGGCGGAGGCGCTCTACGTACAGGCCGGGATTCTCGACCTGCCGCAGGGCGGACCAGTGGTGGATGCGGTGCGCGCGGACGCGACGCTCACCGAACGTCAGAAGCAGGTGCTGCTCGACGTGTACGAGTCCTTCCGCCGCGAGAACGCCACCACCACCCAAGAGCCCGATAACAAGGAGTGAAAGAAATGCCCGCACTGCCGACCACTGAAGACGTCCGGAAGGCCCGTGAGCAGGCCGTCGCGGTGCTCAACACGGCCGCGGAGAGCGTCCGCACGCCGCTGCTCGCCGCGCTCGGCGCCGGTGACCTGGCCACGCACGCCGTCATCGACGCCGTGAACAAGGCCCGCACCAAGGTCAACGAGGGCTCGGTGCCCACGGACCTGACCGGCCTGCGCGAGAAGGTCGACCCGGCCGAGCTGCGCAAGCTCGTCGACGAGTACACCGACGCCGCGCAGAAGCTGTACCACAAGCTGGCCGACCAGGGCGAGGACGCGCTGACGAAGCTGAAGTCGTCGCCGCAGGTCAGCAAGGCCATCGACCAGGTCGAGGAAGCCATCGCCACCCTGCAGGAGCGGGTCGGCGACGTGGCCGGCGACGCTCGCGAGCTGGCCGAGGAGGTCCTCTCGAAGGTGACCCGCCGCACCCGCGTCGCGGGCGAGAAGGCCGCCGACGTCGTCGAGAAGGCCGCCGAGGACACCGCGCTGGCGGTCGAGGAGGCCGGCGGCGAGGTGGCGAGCGCCACACGTAAGGCCACGACCCGCACGGCCCCGCGTAAGGCCGCCCCGGGCACCGCGTCGACCACGCGGAAGACCAACGGCACGGCGAAGCCGACCACCAAGTAACACCGCAGGTCACATCCCCCGGCGCCCTCCCAGGCGCTGGGGGATTTGCGTAGTCCGCTGGTCACGACGGCGGGTCCGCACGTAGGCTGGCGAAGTGCCGGCAGCAGCTCTCGCGATACTCGAGATCATCAAGTGGTGCGGAGTGCCCGTGGGGCTCTACGCGTTCTTCCACGCACTGATGCAACGTCCGGACGCGTACACGGCCATTGACCGCCTCACCAAACCCGCCTGGCTCGGCATCACCGCGGGTGGCACCGCGGCCCTGGTTCTGTTCTGGCTCTCCGGCATCGGCTGGATGTTCTGGATCGCGGGCCTGGTCGCCGCACTCGTCTACATCGTCGACGTGCGTCCTCGGCTGATCGAGGTACAGCGCGGGAACCGATGGTGAGCTGGAGCATCGCCGGGTCCCTCACCGTTCTGCGAGCCGTCGACCACCCCGAGTTGTTGGCCGACCCCGTCGCGAAGGCCCTGCCCGCGCTGCCGGACCCGGCTGACGTCGGCGTCGCGGCGATCGATCCCGACCTGGCCGACACTGCCGCGTTCTGCGAGACCTACGGCTCGCCACTGGAGGCCTCGGCCAACTGCGTGGTGGTCGCTGGCAAACGCGCTGGCGAGGAACGGTTCGCGGCGTGCCTGGTGCTCGCCACGACCCGCGCGGACGTCAACGGCGTGGTCCGACGCAGGCTGGACGTCCGCAAGGCGTCCTTCGCCCCGATGGACACGGCCGTCGAGCTCACCGGTATGGCGTACGGCGGGATCACCCCGCTCGGCCTGCCCGCCGACTGGCCCCTGCTGATCGACCCGGCCGTTGCCGCGGCCCCGGAACTGGTCATCGGAAGCGGCATCCGCGCGAGCAAACTCCTCATCCCGGGCCCAACACTGGCACTGCTCCCCAACGCCGAAGTAGTAGAGGCCCTAGCCCGCTAAAACTCGCGTGTCCAACCGTGCGGACCCGCGTGTCCAACACAACTGACCCCTGAGTTCAACAATCCGAATCAATCTTGTCAGTGGTAACTTCCGGCGCTATCTTGTCAGTGACAAGACTGGAGGTTGGACATGACCGTCGAGCTGAGCATGGTTCGGCAGATGTGGAAGTTGCTGGAGCCCGTCCACGCGATCCTGTACTACGCGCCCGAGGTGTTCGCCCGGGCCGAGAAGCTCGGCTACGACACCGCCACCCGCTGGCCCAGCTACTTCGCGTGGCGGGCCGCGCCGCTCGGACCGGCCGGCCACGAACTGGTGTCCGCCACCTTCTACAGCTTCAACCCCGCCATGGTGCGTGAGCACGTCCCGGCGGCGTGGCGTGTCGCGACGCCCGGCGAGGTGCTCGAAGCCCGGCTGGACGGCGTCGGCGAGGCACTCCAGAAACTCATCGGCGACCAGGACCTCACGGAAGCCGTGGCGTTGACCAGGAAGCTGGTGGACGCCACCAGCACCGCCGCCCGTCCACTGGCGGCCGCCAACACCAACCTGCCCTGGCCGGACGAGCCGCACCTGGCGCTGTGGCACGCGATCACGATCCTGCGGGAAGCCCGTGGTGACGGCCATGTCGCCTCCCTGCTCACCGCGGGGCTCGACCCGATCGAGTCGCTCGTCTCGTTCGCGGGGGTCGGGGCCGCGCCCGAGGAGGTGTTCGCGAGCCGCGGTTGGTCGGACGAACAGTGGGCGGCCGCGACGAGGCGGCTCGTCGAGCGGGGCTGGTTGACCGAGGACGGCACCGCCACCGAGGCCGGGCACGCCGGACGCGACGAGGTCGAACGGATCACCGACGAGCTCGCCGCGCCGGCCTACCGGGCACTGGGGGCGGACGACGTCGGCCGGCTCGCGCAGCTGGTCATGCCCGCCACCATGGCGATCGTGAGCAGTGGGTTGCTGCCGATGCGGAGCACGCTCGGGATGGGCCGGTAACCACTGGGCGGGCGGGGAGTCTGATCCCAGACTCCCCGCCCTCGTTGGTTAGCTTCGGGACCCCCAGGTGATAGACGCTCCTACCGGTTCTTTGGTTGCTGCAATCCCGCATGCAATTGCGGGAAGACTTTTGCCACCTTCGCCGTCAGGTAGTCGCCGTACGTGCCCTCGAACGCGAGCGGCGACTGCCCGTCCCAGCGGCGCCGGCCGTCCGAGGTCACCGCGGCGCGGTCCGGCAGCGGGGGCACAGTGGCCGAGAAGTCCGGGTCGAAGAAGAACGGGAACGACAACCGGTCCCGGCCCGACGTGTTGCGGACCCGGTGCGGCGTGGAGCGATACCACCCGCTGGTCAACCGTTCCAACATGTCGCCGATGTTGCACACGAACGTGTCCGGCAGCGGCGGCGCGTCGATCCACCCGTCGGGCGTGTGCACCTGCAGGCCACCGTTGTCGTCCTGCAGCAGCAACGTCAGCAGGCCGTAGTCGGTGTGTTCGCCGACGCCCCAGCCTTCACCGGCCGCCGGCGGATAGTGGAAGATCCGGAACAGGATCGTGGGATCGCTGGTGTAGCCCGCCGAGAAGTAGTCAGCCGCCAACCCCAGGCTCAGCGCCACGCCACGCAGCACTTCCTGCGCCACGCGGGTCATCTCGTCGACGTAGGTCAACACCAGCCGCCGCAACTCCGGCACCTGGCGGGGAAACAGGTTGGGGCCGTGCAGCGGCAGCGGGTGCCCGGCCGGCAGCTCCGTGCCGAAGTACAGGCCCTCCTTGAGGTCCGGCTTCCCGGACGTCAGCTCGTCGCCGACCGGGAACCAGCCCCGCCACGCCGTGCCGCCGCGGGCCATCTCGATCCCACGCTTCTCCTTCTCCGGCAGTGCGAAGAACTCGCGGGCCGCGGCGTCCAAATCGGACCGCAGCCTAGGCGAAACCCCGTGTCCCGCAACGTAGAAGAAGCCCGTCGAGCGGCACGCCTCCTCGATCCGCGCGGGCAGGTCCGCCTCCCGCAGGTCGATCACGGGCAGCATCAGAACACCACGGTCTTGTTGCCGTGCACCAGGATCCGGTTCTCCAGGTGCCAGCGCAGCCCACGCGCGAGCACGACCTTCTCGATGTCCCGGCCCTTGCGGACCATGTCCTGGATCGTGTCGTCGTGGCCGACGCGGATCACGTCCTGCTCGATGATCGGGCCTTCGTCCAGCTCCGCCGTGACGTAGTGGCACGTCGCCCCGATCAGCTTCACCCCCCGCCGGTACGCCTGGTGATATGGCTTCGCACCAACGAAGGACGGCAGGAAGCTGTGGTGGATGTTCAGTGCTCGCCCCGTCCAGTCCGCGCACAGCCGCGCCGGCAGGATCTGCATGAACCGGGCCAGCACGATCGCGTGCGGGTCCGCCTCGCCGACCAGCTTCTCGACCTGCGCGAACGCGGCCGCCTTGTCGTCGGCGGGAAACGGCACGTGGTGGAACGGGATGCCGTGTGCCTCGGTGATCTTCGCCAGGTCGGGGTGGTTGCCGATGACGGCCGGCACGTCCACGTCCAGCTCCCCGGACGCGACACGCCCCAGGAAGTCGTACAGGCAGTGCCCTTCCTTCGACACCAGGACCACCACGCGCCGCCGCTCCTCGGTGTCGAGGATCTGCCACTCGCCGTTCAGCTCCTCGACGGCGGCCGCGAACCGGGTCCGCATCTCCTCCGGCCCGAACGGCAGCGTCTCGGCGGCCACCTCCTGGCGCGTGAAGAACCAGCCGGTGTCCTGGTCGGTGTGGTACGCGGCCTCGACGATCGTGCCGCCTGCGTCGGCGAGGAACGACGCGATGGTCGCCACGATGCCGATGCGGTCCGGGCAGCCGAAAGTGATCACGTAACGGCGGGCCATGGCGTGCCTTCCTAGGGGGTGCGCAGTGCGGCGACGAGCGCGCTGTCGCCGCTGACGACGGCGTGGCTCGGTCGTCCCCATATCGCCCGGTAGACCGCGTCCGCGGTCCCGACCAGCGACGCGTCCGTGTCGATCTCCGTCGCCCGCCCGATGTTCGGGGTCTTCCCGGCCGTCAAGGTGACCAGCCACGCCCGCCCTGCGTCCGCGGCGTGGATGAGCACTGTCCCGCTGACCTCGACGGGGTTGCGGGCGATCATGAGGGTGAGTGCCTCGTCGATGCCGTCCGCCGCGAGCTCGGGGTCGAAGACCAGGTGGTCGACGGCGTCGCCGTGTGCGGCGTGCTCGGCGTCGAGCCGGTGGATGGCGGTCTCGTGTGCCTGGCGGCGCGCCCAGAACCCGACGGTCTTGTCGGAGCTGAAGGTCCAGGCCGGCGAGGCGGGGCCCCGCTTCCGTAGCTCGTGGAGCATGCCGTCGAGGGTCTCGTCCCAGAAGGCGAGCGTGCCGTCCCAGTCCTCAGGAGGCTGTGCCCTGCCCGGCCTCTCCTCCGCCGGATCCGTGTCCAAGGAGCGCCGGACCCAGTCATGCACCCGCGCGATGTGTCGTACGAGGTGCCGCACCGTCCAACCCGGCGCGGTCGGCATATCGGCGCCCGGCCCGGCCTTCACCGCGGCGGCCCGCAACGCGGCGGCCTGCTCCCGCACGTGTTCGAGGTAAACATCGAAGTCCACGTACCGAACCCTAGTGGCGGCGCGGGTTCACAGGAGGATCTGCAGCTCCTCCTGTGGGTTACAGCCGCGCCTGTGCGTACGCGGCCATCGCCGCACGCAGGAACTCCGCGAGTCGCGGGTCCGTCCGGTCGAAGTTCGCGCGGAACCTCGGTTCGTCGGCGTACGTGTCGCCGAGACCGGTGTAGGACTCGCGGTTCGGCGTCCAGAACCCGGACAGCCACTGGTAGTGGCCGTCGAGGACGTCCAGCACCTCGGCGTCGCCCGGCGCGTGGCCGGCGTCGATCAGCGCGACGAGCGTGGTGAGCGTGCCGGCCCACTGCTTGCCCTGCTCCTGCCACCACTCCTGCGTCTTGCCCTTGACGTGCGCGTTCGCGGCGTCCACTTTCTCGGCGCCCCAGCGCTGGCGCGCCTCCTCCTGCAGCTCCTCCTGCTTGGCGGGGTCGAACCCCTCGAACCAGTGCGCCATGGACTTGTCGTTCACTTCTTCACCTCCTTCCAGCTCCTCGATCGTCCGCGTGACGGTCCGCGCGAGCCGCGCGAAGCGGTCCCGCTCGGCAAGCAGCCATCCGCGGTGCATCCTCAACACCTCGACCTGGTCGCGGCCCTGCCGCACGATCTGCTTGATCGCCTCCAGGCCGAGCCCCAGCTCCCGCATGACCAGGATTTGCTGCAGCCGAAGCAGCTGTTCCTGCTCGTAGTAGCGGTAGCCGTTGGCGCCGACCCAAGCCGGCGGCAGCAACCCGATCTCGTCGTAGTGCCGCAGCGTCCGGGACGTCACCTTGGACATCCGCGCCACCTGAGCGATCGACCAGGCCATGCGAACCACGATAGAAGTTGACGTAACGTGAACGTCAAACCGAATGTGCTACTAACCATCCATGCGTGAAAGATCTCGGGCGAGCCTGGTCGGCACGGCGGTCGGTGACGCCTTCGGTGAGCGTCTTGACCTGGAGAAGCGGGGCCGCGCGACGGCGAACCCCTGGCGCTGGACGGACGACACCGAGATGGCCTGCTCGGTCTTCCACGTGCTCGACCAGCACGGGCGTCTCGACCCGGACGCACTGGCGGCGAGCTTCGTCGCGCACTACGACGCTCGTCGCAACTACGGCGCCGGTGTCGACTCGATGATGCGCGAGGTCGCGCGTGGCGCGAAGCTGCGTGCGCTGGCGGCGCAAACGTTTGGCGGCACCGGTTCCTGGGGCAACGGCGGCGCCATGCGGGTCGCGCCGCTGGGCGCGTGGTTCACGGGCGACCCGGCCCGCGCCGCGGAGGAGGCCGAGGCGTCCGCCCTCGTCACCCACACCCACCCGGAGGGCGTGGCCGGGGCGATCGCGACGGCGGTGGCCGCGTCGGTCTCGCCCGACAAGCTCTTCACGGAGGTACTCGCCCGCACACCACCCGGCCTGGTGCACGACGGCATCCGCGCCGCCACCACGATGCCCGACGCCACCCCGGCCGAGGCGGCCGAGGCACTGGGCGACGGCCGCAAGCTGAGCGCCCCGGACACCGTGCCACTCGCACTCTGGACCGTCGCGCGTCACCCGGACGACTACGAGGCAGCCCTGACGGCGGTCGCACCGGTCGCCTGGGACGTGGACACGGTGTGCGCGATCGTCGGCGGCATCATCGCGGGACGAGTCGGCGAGGACGGCATCCCGTCGGCCTGGCGCCAGTCGACGGAGCCCTTGCCTAGCTGGGTGTGACCGCTGCCCAGTCGAGGGTGACCTCGCCCAGCCGCCAGCGTTGCCGGCGGTCCCGCACCGGCCAGTCGACGGCGAGCAGGCGCACGGCCTCGGTCCAGCGGGCGCGTGGACCGAAGTTCGCGAACGGCGCCGCGCGGGCCCAGCAGCGGTCCAGCGCGGTGAACAGGGCGTGCACCCGCTCGCCGGGGACATTGCGGTGGATCAGCACCTTCGGCAGCCGTTCAGCCAGGTCGGAGGGCTGTTCGAGGTCCGAGGGCAGGCACGCCAGCGTGAGCGTGCGCGGGCCGGTCGCGTCGAGGGTGACCCAGCAGCAGCGCCGGCCCAGCTCGTCGCACGTGCCCTCGACGAGCAGGCCGCCGGGCGCGAGGCGGCCGGTCATGGTCGCCCAGGCCGCCTCGACCTCGGCCTCCTCGTACTGGCGCAACACGTTGAACGCCCGCACCAGCACCGGCCGCGTCCCGGCCAGCTCGAAACCGCCACGGGCGAACGAAAGGAACGGCGGGTCGGCAGCCGGTTCGGCAAGAGCCACCCGCTCGGGGTCGATCTCCAGGCCGAGCACCCGGACGTCCGGCCGGACGGACGCGAGCCGGCGGGCCAGCTCGACGGTCGTCACCGGGGTGGCCCCGTACCCGAGGTCGACGACGAGCGGGTCGGCCGCGCCCAGCAGGGGTTCGCGGACCCAGTGCGTGCCGGCGACCCAGCGATCGGAGCGCCGGAGCCGGTTCGGGTTGGTGGTGCCGCGGGTCGGGTTGCCGAGCGGCCTCAGGCGCGCTCGGCCAGCCACTTCTCGACGTACTCCGCCTCGGCCGCCAGCAGCTTGGTGACCTGCTCGACGACCACCTTCTCGATCTTCCCGCCGATCAGCGGGATGCTGACCTTCACCTCGGCGCTGACCATCAGCTCGGTGCCGTCACCGCGGGGGGTGAGCCGGCTCCTCGACTTGATCTCGGCCGGCACGCCGTTGATGGTGGCCTTCCCCGTCGACTCGCGGCCGTGCCAACGTTCCTCCCGCTCCACGAGGAGGTCGCCGCTCAGGACCGAGCGGATCACGCTGGGCAGGTGCTTGGCGTCGACGCCCTGGCGGAGGCGGAACGTGGCACCGTCTTCGCTGGTCCGGTGGTCGAGCAGCGTGGCGCCCTTACCCCCGATGTCCTTCAGGCGCGCGGTCAGGAAGGCTTCGTCGACCAGCGTCGAGTAGACGGTGTCGACCGGCGCGGGCAGACTCGCGCGGTGCTCGAAGCGGCTGGGCATGCACGGGAGGTTACCGTTGGTGCCCATGACGAGCCTCCCCCTCGCCGCCGTGCCGCTTTCCGGGTACACGACCCTTCGTGTCGGCGGCCCCGCCACGCGGTTCGTGCCGGCCGAGTCGGCGGAGGAGGTCGTGACGGCCGTCCGCGAGACCTCGGACCGGCTGCTGGTCCTGGGCGGCGGCTCGAACCTCGTGATCGCCGACGACGGCTTCGCCGGCACGGTCGTCCAGGTCGCCAACAAGGGCAGCAAGATCGACTCCTTGGGCGACGGTCGTGTGGCGCTGACCGTGGAGGCCGGTGAGGACTGGGACGCGGTCGTCCGCCAGACGGTGGAGGCGGGCCTCGGCGGTCTCGAGTGCCTGTCCGGCATCCCGGGTTCGGTCGGTGCCACGCCCGTGCAGAACGTCGGCGCGTACGGGGTGGAGATCGCGCAGCTGCTGATCTCTGTGGACCTGCTCGACCGGGCGTCCGGCGAGGTCCGCACGCTGGCCGCGGCCGAGCTGGCCCTGGGGTACCGGACGAGCATGCTGAAGAACACCGAGCGCGCGGTCGTCCTGCGGGTCCGCTTCGAGCTGGCCGACGGCGGCCGGTCCGCACCCATCCGGTACACGGAGCTGGCCCGGGTTCTCGGTGTGCGGCAAGGAAAGCAGGTCCCTGCCGCGGACGCGCGCGCCGCCGTGCTCGAGCTGCGCCGCGGCAAGGGCATGGTCCTTGACCCGGCCGACCACGACACGTGGAGCGTCGGCTCGTTCTTCACCAACCCCGTCGTGGCGGACTCGGAGCTGCCGTCCGTGCTGGCCCGCATCGCGTCGGTCGTCGGCGCGGACACGCCGGTGCCGCAGTACCCGGCCGGTGTCGGCACGTCGAAGCTGTCGGCGGCGTGGCTGATCGAACGCGCCGGGTTCGCGAAGGGCTACCCGGGTGTGGACGCCCGGGTGAGGCTGTCGAACAAGCACACCCTGGCGCTGACCAACCGCGGCCATGCCACGACGGCCGACATCCTCACCCTGGCGCGGGAGGTCCGCGACGGCGTCCGCGCGAGGTTCGGCGTCACGCTGGCACCCGAGCCCGTGCTCGTGGGCTGCGAGCTCTAGATTCCACGGGTCGTCACCGCCTGAGACGGGTAACCCCACACCGTGGGTGGGTGGCCAAGTGACAACCGTCACACTGTAGGCGGCACACCCTCGGTGCCGATGAGGCGTCCTTAAGTCATTGAGGGAATTCGGTAAGGCGGAGGTTGAACGGTGAGATCCGGACGGCGGTTTCTCGGCATGGTCGCGACGATGGTCGCCGCCATCGCGTTGCTCGCGTCCTGCACGTCGGAGGGCGGCGGCGGGATCGCCGGGTCGCCCGAAGCGAAGGACGCGGCGGCCGCCAAGATCGCCTTCGCGCCGGCCAACGGCACCGCCGACGTCGCGGTCACCGAGCCGGTGAAGATCACGGTCGACGGGGGAGAGTTGACCGAGGCGACCGTGACCAACCCGGAGGGCGCGCCGCTCGCCGGCCAGATCGCGGCGGACAAGAAGAGCTGGACCAGCGGCGAGGTCCTCGGCTACGGCAAGACCTACAACTACACGGCCAAGGCGAAGAACGCCGACGGCAAGGAGACGACCGAGTCCGGGTCGTTCACCACGCTGGCGCCGGCCTCGACCCCACGCGCGACGATCAACCCGGGCGACAACGCCACCGTCGGCGTCGGCATGCCGGTCAGCATCAAGTTCCCCGAGGGCGCGCCGGAGGACAAGGCCGCCGTCGAGAAGGCGCTGAAGGTGGAGACCTCGGTGCCGGTCGAGGGCTCGTGGGCGTGGATCAGCAAGACCCAGGTCGACTGGCGGCCCAAGGAGTACTGGCCGGCGAACACCCAGGTCAAGGTCACCGCGAGCCTGTACGGCGTGGCCTACGGCGGCGGCGCGTACGGCAAGGCCGACCTGTCGACGAGCTTCACCATCGGCCGCAACCAGGTCGTGAAGGTCAACACGCCGGACCACGTGATGAACGTCTACCGGGACGGTTCCCTCTACGCGAGCTACCCGTCCAGCAACGGTGAGGACGCCAACCCCGACCTCAACACGCCGAACGGCACCGTGATCGTCATGGCGAAGGAGGAGGTCGGCGACTTCTCGAACCCGCGCTACGGGTACACGAACGTGATGAAGAAGTGGGCCGTCCGCATCTCCAACCACGGCGAGTTCATCCACGAGAACAACGACAACGCCGCCAACATCGGCAAGCGGAACACCTCCCACGGGTGTGTCAACCTGCTGGAGGCCGACGCCAAGGCGTACTTCGACAGCGCGCTGATCGGCGACCCGGTGGAGATCACCGGCTCGCAGGCCAACTACCCGACCACCTCGGACGTCTTCGACTGGCTCATCTCGTGGGAGCAGTGGAAGTCCATGTCGGCGCTGAGCTAGATGCGGGACCTGTTGGGTGCCGGCGGGGTACGCATCGCGGTGCGGACCGCCGGTGACCCACAGGGGCCGCCGATCGTGTTCGTGCACGGCTGGGCGTCGTCGAGCGCGACGTGGGTCGGCCAGCTGACCGACCTCGAGCTGGCCGCACGGCACCGGCTCATCGCTCTCGACCTGCGTGGGCACGGCGCCTCGGCGGTCGCGGTCGACGGCTACGACGACCCGGCGACCTGGGCCGACGACCTCGCGGCCGTGCTGGCCCACGCCGGCCGGCCCGCGGTGCTCGTCGGCTGGTCGTACGGCGGTGTCGTGATCACCGACTACCTGCGGCAACGCGGCACCGCGGGTGTCGCGGGCCTGGTGTTCGTCGGTGCGCTCACCGAGTTGGGCCCCGGCCACCCCGGCGGGGCGATCGGCGCGGCCTGGGACGGCATCCTGCGTGCGGTCCTGTCCGAGGACCCGGACGAGGCGGTGCCCGCGCTGACCACACTCGCGAAGCGGATGACCGCGACGCCCCGGTCCGGCGCCGAGATCCAACGGAATACCGGCGAGATGCTGTCCGTGCCGCCCGCGGTCAGGAAAGCTCTGTTCCGGCGGGATGTCGGCAGCGCCGACGTGCTGGCCGCCGTGGACGTGCCCACCCTGGTCGTGCACGGCACCGAGGACGCCGTGGTGAGCCCGGCCACAGCGGAGTACGTGGCCGGGAAGATTCCGGGGGCTGTCCTGCGTTGGTACGTCGCAGGAGGACATATGCCGTTCGCTGAGCGCCGTGAGGAGTTCAACGCGGCCCTGCTGGAGTTCGCGGGGTCGGTTGCCAACCACTGATTCGGGGGTGGATGTGTCGGTCCGAGAAGGGTCAGTCGTCCGGTTGCGGCGGCTACCTCGCCGGGTCGCCGTGCTGTCGCTGCACACCTCGCCGCTTGAGCAGCCGGGCACCGGTGACGCGGGCGGTATGAACGTGTACATCACGCAGACCGCGACGAGAATGGCCCGGCAGGGCATCGCCGTCGAGGTGTTCACCCGCGCGACCTCCTCGGACCTGCCGCCGGTCGCCGAACTGGCTCCCGGCGTGCTCGTGCGGCACCTCAACGCCGGCCCGTACGAGCCGCTCGCGCGTGACGAACTGCCCGCGCAGCTGTGCCAGTTCACCGCGGGCGTGCTGCGGACCGAGGCCCGCCACGAACCCGGCTACTACGACCTCCTGCACTCGCACTACTGGCTGTCCGGCCAGGTCGGCTACCTCGCGCGGGACCGCTGGGGCGTCCCGCTCGTGCACTCCGCGCACACGCTCGCGAAGGTCAAGAACGCCGCGCTCGCCGACGGGGACACCCCGGAGCCGAGGACGCGGGTGATCGGCGAGCAGCAGGTGGTGGACGAGGCCGACCAGCTGATCGCCAACACCGACGTCGAGGCCGGGCAGCTCGTCGACCTGTACGGCGCGCTGCCCGACAAGGTGCACACGGTCGCGCCCGGCGTCGATTTGGACCTGTTCCGGCCCGGCTCCCGTGCTTCCGCTCGCCGCGCGCTTGGCATCGACCAGTCCGCGCACGTGCTCGCGTTCGTCGGCCGGATCCAGCCGCTGAAGGCGCCGGACGTGCTCCTGCGCGCGGCGGCCGAACTGCTTGATCGGGGCGCGGTGTCCAGGTCGCGACTGGTCGTGGTCGTGGTCGGTGGGCCGTCGGGGAGCGGGCTCGAAGCGCCGACCGCGCTGCAGGAGCTGGCCGCGTCGCTCGGTATCGACGACGTCGTCCGGTTCCTGCCACCGCGGCGGGGCGCGGAGCTGCGGGACGTGTACCGCGCCGCCGACGTGGTCGCGGTGCCAAGCCACAACGAGTCGTTCGGGCTGGTCGCGCTGGAGGCGCAGGCCTGCGGCACCCCGGTGGTCGCGGCCGCGGTCGGCGGGCTGCCGGTGGCGGTCGCCCACGGCCGGTCCGGCCTGCTCGTGCCGGGTCACCGCGCCGGCACCTGGGCGTCGGCCCTGTCGTCCGCGCTGCGGATGCGTACCCGACTGTCGGTGGGCGCCGTCGAGCACGCCGCCGAGTTCTCGTGGGACCGTACGACTGACACGCTGGTGGCCGGGTACGCCGACGCCGCGAGCGCGTTCCGACGTGCGGTCTTCGAGGCGGAGGTGGCGGTGTGAGCGGAGCTTGCGGAGCGAACCATCGATATTCAGACTGGCAGCTCGACCGCGGAGGGCGCCGGTGGAGCGGAGCCTGCGGAGCGTTCCGGCGCCACGGAGCGGGCGAGGTGGCGGTGTGACGGAGCCTGGTTCGGTCATCGAGGCGTTCTTGGCCGAGCGGGAGCTGAAGTTCACCTCACCGGGGGCCGGCCGGTATTTCGTGACCCTGCCGGGGACCAAGAAGCTGCAGACCAACGTGTGGTTGCGGGTGAACCCGCACGCGCTGGTGGTGGAGGCGTTCGTGTGCCGGCGACCGGACGAGGCGCACGAGGACGTGTACCGGTTCATGTTGCGCCGCAACGCGAAGCTCTACGGGGTGGCGTACACGGTCGACCAGCTCGGCGACATCTACCTGGTGGGGCGGGTGTCCCACGAGGCCGTGACGTCCGACGAGCTGGACCGGCTGCTCGGCCAGGTGCTCGAGGCGGCCGACGGGGACTTCAACTCGTTGCTGGAGTTGGGGTTCGCCGCGTCGATCCGCCGGGAGTACGAGTGGCGCGTGTCGCGCGGGGAGTCGCTCGCGAACCTGAAGGCGTTCGAGCACATGCTGACGCCGTCGTCGCCGAACACGTGACATGGGTTCGCGGAGCGGCTTGGGCGAGGGGGGAGTCGCGATCCCAAGCCGCCCCGCGTAAGGTTCCCGCCGCGTCGGAGCCCTGAGCGGGGGGCACCCATGGGAATCCGGGCGGGGTACGGCTCGGCAGGGGAGACGAGCCGTACTGCTTGCCCTCTCGGATCAGGGAGTGCGTGGGAGCTGATCCGCTAGGGCCTCGTCAACCTGTCAGAAGTCGCGCGGTTACACAAGGCCACCTGTCACTCCGCGAAAGGGTAAATGCGTTCCGTAGGTAACGATTGGGTGACGACCCTTACGAGCGGTGTCGACATAGCGTTGTTCGGAGCACTCAGTTTGATCCGAACGGGTGGCCCTGAATCGTGGCCCCTGATTTGAAGATCGAGGTGGTCTGGCAGGCTGCTCAGCATGTCTGGATCGATTTCGGTCGGAACGCTGATCCTGCTCCGCCACGGCGAGAGCGTGTGGAACGCGGAAAACCTGTTCACAGGCTGGGTCGACGTGGCGCTTTCGGACAAGGGCGTCGCGGAGGCACAGCGGGGCGGCGAGCTGCTCCGTGACGCCGGGCTGCTGCCCGACATCGTGCACACGTCCGTGCTGCGCCGGGCCATCTCGACCGCGAACATCGCGCTGGACGTGGCAGAACGTCACTGGATCCCGGTGCGCCGGGACTGGCGGCTGAACGAGCGTCACTACGGTGCGCTACAGGGCAAGAACAAGAAGCAGACGCTGGCGGAGTTCGGCGAGGAGCAGTTCATGCTCTGGCGCCGCTCCTACGACACCCCGCCGCCGCCGATCGAGCTGGGCGCGGAGTACTCCCAGGACGGCGACGCCCGGTACGCCGGCACGGAGATCCCCCGCACCGAATGCCTGAAGGACGTGGTCGCCCGGATGCTCCCGTACTGGGAGGCCGAGGTGGTCCCGGACCTGCGCGCCGGCAAGACGGTGCTGCTGGCCGCCCACGGCAACTCGCTGCGCGCACTGGTGAAGTACCTGGACCGCATCTCGGACGACGCGATCGCCAGCCTGAACATCCCAACGGGAATTCCCCTGCGCTACGACCTGAACGAGCAGCTGGAACCCCTGAACCCAGGCGGCACCTACCTGGACCCGACAGCAGCGGAAGCCGCGGCAGCAGCAGTAGCCAACCAGGGCCGCTAACCCGCGAGTCCAACGCTCCAGACCCGCGTGTCCAACAAACGGGACCGCCGAGTTCGACATTCGGTTGTCCACAGCCCCCGGGGTTGTCCACACCCACGATCGACAACCCCGGGACTGTCACCCCCCACCGGTAGACTGGCCAGTGGGTGGCCCCCCGGGAGTGGTGGGGTGTGCCATCGCGTGGGGCTGGTGGCGTCGCACGTTGCGAGGGGTGTGGGCCTGGTCAGGCTCAGCTTTTTCGCGGGCGGCGGCACCCGCAGGGTGTTGCGCGAGCCACCCGTTTCGGGACACTGACGCGCGGCCCGGGGAAGCCCAGCGCTGCGTCACTGGCGATGTCTCGAAAGACGCTCTCCTGTCGTTGAACGTCATCAGCGCGTCTTTCAGTACGTGCGCCTGGCCGTTAGATCAGGCCAAGGTCGCGGGCTCGGGCGCCGGCCTGGAAGCGGGATTCCGCGCCGAGGGCGTTCATCAGTTCGGCCACCCGGCGTCGGTAGGTGCGCACCCCAAGTCCGAGTGTCCGGGCCGCGGTCTCGTCCTTGCAGCCGGATGCGAGCAGTTCCAACACCCGCGGCGCCACGTCGCACAGTTCTGCGTGCTGGGCGTCGTACACGGCGAGGTCCGTCGCGGAGCGCCAGGCCGCGTCGAACAGGGACGCCACGTTCTGCACCACGGCCGGCTCCGACACCACGCCGTAGCCACGCCGTCCGTCGCGCAGGTCGCCGGCCAGGATGGCGAACCTGCGGTCGATGATGATCGTCTCGTTGAGGTCGTCCGACGTGATGCGGACCTCGGCGCCGTGCTTCTCGGCGATGTTCCGCAGGTGTTGCGCCATCGACGGGTTCAGCAGCACCCCTGGCCGGTACAGCTTCCGCAGCCGTGCCGGCTTCGTGACCGGCGCCGGCGAGCGGACCTGCCGGGTGGCCGCCCACGTGTTCATGTCCCGTGCCGCGCAGATGATCTCGCTGGCCGTCGCGAACAGGTGTGCCGTGCGGGCGAACAGTTCTTCCTCGCCGTGGAGGACCGGCACCTGCTCGAGGCTCATGCCATCCAGTGTTCCCCACTCGCAACCCGGTCGCCAAAGTCGGCAAGAAGTTGCCAATCCCAGCAGGCCGAACGCCGGATTCGGAAGCTGGCCTTATGACCACAACAGCAGCGGCTGCCGGCACCTGGCAGTTCGGCGACCTCACCGTCAACCGCCTCGGGTTCGGGGCCATGAGGCTCATGGCCAAGGCCGACGGGACGCCCAGTGACCGCAAGACCGCCATCGAGGTCCTGCAGCGGGCGGTCGAGCTGGGTGTCAACCACATCGACACCGCCGCCTTCTACTTCTCCAACCTCCGCTCCGCCAACGAGCTGATCAACACCGCGCTGGCGCCCTACCCGGACGACCTGGTCATCACCACCAAGGTCGGGCCCGGTCGGGACCCGGCAGGCGTCTGGCTGCACGTCGACACGAAGGACGGCCTCCGCGGCCAGGTCGAGGAGAACATCCGCCAGCTCGGCCTCGACCGGCTCGACGTCGTCAACCTCCGCATCGGCCAGGGACTCGAGCGGGGCACGGGCTCGGTCCGTGCGCGTTTCGAGGCACTCGCCGAGCTTCAGCAGGAAGGTCTCATTCGACACCTCGGCATCTCCAACGTCGGCGCCGAACACCTGAAGGAGGCACTCGACATCGCGCCCGTGGTCTGCGTCCAAAACCAGTACGGACTCGTCACCCGCCGCGAGGACGACGCGCTCATCGAGCTGTGCGCGGAGCACGACGTCGCTTTCGTCCCGTTCTTCGCGATCGGTGCGGCAGTGCCCGGCGCGTCGCCCTTCGGTCCGGCCAACGAGGCGGGCAAGGAGGTGATCGCCGAGGTCGCCGGCCGGCACGGCGCCACCGAGGCGCAGGTCCGGCTCGCGTGGACACTCCACAAGGGACCGAACGTCCTCGCCATCCCCGGCACCGGCAACCCGGCTCATCTGGAGGAGAACGTCGCCGCCGCCGATCTGCGGCTGACCGACGAGGACCTGTCCCACTTGGACACGATTGGGTAAACGACTGCTTTCACCAGGGCGAACAACACCCCGATTAGGTGTCGGGACAATCACCTCTGGCCGTGCCGGTCTGGTACACACCACCCCTCGACTGCTTACGATTCGCCCGTGACCGACGTGGTCTGGACTTTCCTGACATTCGGTGCGCTGGTCGTCGGCCTGCTCGGGGGTGCGGGTATCGCCAGGGCACGACACCGGTCGGCGGCGCAGCCCCCGACCGGTCCGACCATTTCGGTTTTACTGCAACGGCTCTTCCAGTCCTCGCACAACGCGGTCGTCATCCTCAACGAGTTCGGTGACGTCGTGCAGCACAACCCGCGATCCGAGGAGCTGGGCGTGGTCCGCAACCGCCGCGTCGACACCCCCACCAAGAAGGCCGCAGAGCTCGCCAAGGAGACCGGTGAGCCGGTGGAGATCGAGTTACGGCCGCAGGAACGCTCCCTCGGCCGCGGCCCGGAGGCCGTGCGTGGCGAGATCCGCCCGCTCGGTGACGGGTTCCTGGCGGTCGACGCGGCCGACGAGTCCGAGGCGGTCCGCCTTGAGGCCACCCGCCGTGACTTCGTCGCCAACGTGAGCCACGAGCTGAAGACCCCGGTCGGCGCGATGGCGCTGCTCGCCGAGGCCGTGCTGGACGCGGCGGACGACCCCGAGGCCGTCCGCCGCTTCACCACGAAGGTCCTCCACGAGGCCACCCGGCTGGGCACCCTCGTCACCGAGCTGATCGCGCTCTCCCGGCTCCAGGGCGCCGAGCGGCTGCCCGAGCTGAACACGGTCGACATCGACGCGGTCGTCCGCGACGCGCTGTCCCGCGCCAAGCTCTCGGCCGAGAACACCGGCATCGACATCGCCACCGACGCCGACAGCGCGCTGCTCGTCGAGGGCGACCGCGCCCTGCTGGTCACCGCGCTCGCGAACCTCCTCGAGAACGCCGTCGCCTACTCCCAACCGGGCAGCCCAGTCTCGATCAGCCGCCGCCGCGTCGGCGACTTCGTCGAGATCTCGGTCACCGACCGGGGCATCGGCATTCCCGAGGAGGAGCAGCAGCGCGTGTTCGAGCGGTTCTACCGGCTCGACAAGGCCCGCTCCCGCGCGACCGGCGGCACCGGTCTCGGGCTGGCCATCGTCAAGCACGTCGCCGCCAACCACGGCGGTGAGGTCAAGCTGTGGAGCCGGCCGGGCACCGGCTCCACGTTCACGCTGCGGATCCCCGCCCATGTCAACTCCAGCAGCGTCAACTCAGGAGGAAAGCCGTGACCAGGGTGCTGATCGTGGAGGACGAGGAGTCGTTCGCCGACCCGCTCGCCTTCCTGCTGCGCAAGGAGGGCTTCACGGCGGCCGTCGCGAGCACCGGACAGCAGGCGCTCGAGGAGTTCGACCGCAACGGCGCCGACATCGTCCTGCTCGACCTGATGCTGCCCGGGATGAGCGGCACGGACGTGTGCAAGGCGCTGCGCCAGCGCTCGACCGTGCCGGTGATCATGGTGACTGCGCGGGACAGTGAGATCGACAAGGTCGTGGGCCTGGAGATCGGCGCGGACGACTATGTGACGAAGCCGTACTCGGCCCGTGAGCTGATCGCACGGGTGCGCGCGGTGCTGCGTCGCGGCGGCGAGTCGGCCGACAGCGAGCTGTTGCCGCAGGTGCTCGCGGCCGGCCCGGTCCGGATGGACGTGGAGCGGCACGTGGTGACCGTCGACGGTGTCGAGATCCCGCTCCCGCTGAAGGAGTTCGACCTGCTCGAGTACCTTCTTCGCAACGTCGGCCGGGTCCTGACCCGAGGTCAGCTGATCGACCGGGTCTGGGGCGCGGACTACGTCGGTGACACCAAGACGCTCGATGTCCACGTCAAGCGCCTGCGGTCCAAGATCGAGCCCGATCCGGCGTCGCCGAGGCA
The DNA here is from genome assembly GCF_036378875.1 of Actinophytocola sp. Taxonomy (GTDB): domain Bacteria; phylum Actinomycetota; class Actinomycetes; order Mycobacteriales; family Pseudonocardiaceae; genus Actinophytocola. Next base: position 228,305 of record NZ_DASUVO010000101.1, on the reverse strand, counting down.
CCTCGTCACCGTGCGTGGCCTCGGTTACAAGTTCGAATCGTGAAGAAACCCTTCCCATAACGCGACCTCCGGGTAACCTTCGGCCCGTGCGCCTAGGGGTTTTGGACGTCGGGTCCAACACCGTCCACCTGCTCGTCGTGGACGCGCATCGTGGTGCGCACCCGACGCCGGCCAGCTCGCAGCGCTCGGTGCTGCGTCTCGCCGAGCGGCTGACCGAGTGCGGCGACCTGTCGGACGAGGGCATCGAGGCCCTGGTGACCACGGTCACCGAGGCCAAGAGGTCGGCCCGCCGGCTCGGCTGCGAGGACCTGATGGCCTTCGCGACCTCGGCGGTCCGTGACTGCGGCAACGTCGCTGACGTGCTGGCCAGGGTCCGCGACGAGACCGGGGTGGAGCTGCGGGTCCTCACCGGCAAGGACGAGGCGAAGCTCACGTTCCTGGCCGCCCGCCGCTGGCTCGGGTGGTCCGCCGGCCGGCTGCTCGTGCTCGACATCGGCGGCGGCTCGCTCGAACTCGCGATCGGTATCGACGAGGCGCCGGACTACGCCAAATCCGTACCCTTCGGGGCCGGCCGGCTCACCCGAGAGCGGTTCACCAGTGACCCTCCGTCACGAGACGAGGTCGTGAAGACCGCGGACTGGCTGGCCGACCAGCTCACGCCGATCGCGCGGAAGGTCGCGAAACAGGGCGTGCCCGACCACGTGGTCGCCACGTCGAAGACGTTCCGGACGCTGGCCAGGCTGACGGGCGCGGCGCCGTCGTCGGCCGGGCCGAGGGCGCGCCGGGTACTGACCGAGCCGGGCCTGCGGCAGCTCATCGCGTTCATCAGCCGGATGAGCGCCGCCGACCTGGCCGAGCTCGAGGGAGTGAGCGCGAGCCGGTCACACCAGCTCGTGGCGGGGGCGCTGGTGGCGCAGGCCACCATGCGTGCGCTGGAGCGGGACGAGCTGGAGATCTGTCCGTGGGCGCTGCGCGAGGGAGTCATATTGCGACGGCTTGACCAGGCCGATGGGGAGGAGCCGTGATGCGCGACGAGGACCTCAGCGGGGGGCATTCATAATGTGGTCTGCACGTTGCGAGCAAGAGGGCCTGGAGTGCTCGGCCGCTGGACGAATCGGCCGGCGACGGGCACGGTGGAGTCGATGAGTCACGAAGGCGGACCAGAGCAGTCTCAGCGCACGGTAGCTGAGCTGCTCGCCAAGTACGGTGCCGAAGGGGGCGAGCGTCCCCGGCGCCGTCGTCGGCGTGCGGACGACCCGAGCGACACCGGGGCACAGCAGATCATCGAGCGGGTGCTGTCGGAGTCGGGCGAGATGCAGGCCATCCGCGACGACACCCCGCCGCCGGAGCGAACCTCGCACCGCAGGAGCGGCGAGCGCACCGGCTTCCAGCAGCCGGTGCCGCCGAGTCGGCGCCAGCCCGGCCAGCAGTCCTCGCAGCAGCTGCCGAGACCGCTGCCTCCGCAGCCGTCGCAGCAGCTCCCGAGACCGCAGCCGTCGCCAGGGCAGCAGTCGTCGAGCCGGTTGCCGATGCCGGGCATCGGGCAGCACGGGCCGACGACGCCCGTACGCGGCACGCCGAGACCGCAGCCCCCGCAGCCGTCACAGCAGCTGCCAAGACCGCAACCGTCACAGCGCATGCCGCTCCCGCCCGTGCCGCCGGGCGGCACACGGGAACGCACGGGCATCCGTTCGCGGCTCGACGGTGACGCTCCGCCACCCCCGGCGCCACCCGTGGCCGGTCCGTCCGCGGAGACGACCGAGGAACTGCCGAGGGTCTCGGGCCGGGTCCCGGTGGACGGTTCGTCGACCGGTCGCCGCCCCGGCATGGACAGCCGTACCCAGATCTCCCCGGTCTACCCGGGGGACCCCTACGCGGACCCGTCCGTTGAGGAGGACGACTACCGGAGCCCGTACCCGGCAGCCGACCCCGACGATCGCTACGACTCGGCCGAGTACGACAACCTGCTCGACGAGGACGAGCGCGGCCTTCCGCGTGACGCCCCTGACGAGCTGGAGGACCTCGAGGACGACGACCTCGACGAGGACCGCAGGCGCTCCCCGGTCATGGAGTGGCTGGTCATGTTCGGCCAGCTGGCCCTCGGCGTCATCGGCGGCGCCGCGGTGTGGCTCGGGTTCAACTGGTTGTGGGGCTTCCTGCCGGCGGCCGCCCTCGCGGCGGCGGTGGTCGTGATCGCCACGCTCGTGCTGATCATCAGGAAGATCCGCCGTGCGGAGGACCTGCAGACGACGGTCCTCGCGGTGCTGGTCGGCCTGGTGGTGACGGTGTCCCCGGCAGCACTCCTGCTGCTCAACCGGTGATCCGGGTCGGGGTATCGACCGCGTCGGTGTGGCCGCGTACCGCCACGTCCGCGTTCGAGCTGGCGGCGACGCTCGGCTACGACGGGGTCGAGGTGATGGTCTGGGCCGACCCGATCAGCCAGGACCCGGCGGCACTGAGGCGCAGGTCACGCCAGTACGGGGTGCCCGTGCTGGCGGTACACGCACCCTGTCTGTTGATCACGCAGCGGGTCTGGTCCCCGCTGCCGGAGCAACGGCTGCGCCGCTCGGTGGAGGCGGCCGCCGACCTTGGCGCGCCGACCGTGGTGATCCACCCGCCGTTCCGCTGGCAGCGCCGCTACGCCGACGGCTTCGCCGACCTCGTGGCCGAGCTGGAGGAGTCGTCGGGCATCGCGATCGCCGTGGAGAACATGTTCCCGGTGCGCCGTTTCGGCCGCGAGGTCTCGGCGTTCGTCCCGTCCATCGACCCGACGGACGTCGGCTACCGCAACTACACGCTGGACCTGTCCCACACGGCGACCGCCGGCATGGACGCCCGTTCCTTACGCGACCGGATGGGCACCGCGCTGCGCCACCTGCACCTGGCCGACGGCACCGGCCTGCCCCGCGACGAGCACCTGGTTCCCGGCCGAGGAACCCAGCCGTGCGCGGAGATCTGCGAGTCGCTGGCCACGGACTTCGACGGCCAGGTGGTGGTCGAGATCACCACCCGCCGGGCCCGCACGGCGCCGGAACGGGTCAAGGACCTGGCAGAAGCCCTGCTGTTCGCCCGCCTGCACCTGGGCCAGTAACCGCCCGCCCGCCCGATGGTGCCGTCCCTACTGACATGCCACCCGTGCGCATGCGCCTGCACGTAGAGTCCGGTTTCGTGCACCCCCTACGCAGCCTGATCCTGGCCGCGGCCGGTAACGACGTGATCCGTCGGCTGGTGGCGACCGCACCTGTCAGCCGGGATGTCGTCAAGCGTTTCGTGGCCGGCGAGACCACCGCCGACGCGATCGCCGTCACCAGGGAACTCGTCAGCCATGGCCTGACCGTCACCCTCGACTACCTCGGCGAGGACACCACCGACTCCGCGCTCGCCGAGCAGACCGTGCAGGCCTACCTGAAGCTCCTCGACGGACTGAACGAGCACGACCTGGCCAAGCACGCCGAGGTCAGCGTCAAGCTCTCCGCGGTGGGCCAGGCACTCGACGAGTCGCTCGCACGCGAGAACGCGGCCCGTATCTGTGCCGCCGCCGAGCAGGCCGGCACCACGGTCACGCTCGACATGGAGGACCACACCACCACGGACTCCACACTGCGTGTGCTCGCCCAGCTCCGCGGCACGTGGCCGTGGGCGGGCGCCGTGCTGCAGGCCTACCTGCACCGCACCGAGCTGGACTGCGCGCGCCTCGCGACGGCCGGCTCCCGCGTGCGCCTGTGCAAGGGCGCCTACGCAGAGCCGCCGCAGGTCGCCTTTCCCGACCCGCACGACGTCGACCGTAGCTATGTCCGGTGCGCGAACATCCTGCTGCGTGGCGAGGGCGTCCCCATGTTCGCCACCCATGATCCCCGCCTTGTGCAGATCGTCGAGGCGCGCGCGGAGGCACTCGGTCGCAAGCCAGGCGGGTTCGAATTCCAGATGCTGTACGGGATCCGCCCCGAGGAGCAGCTACGCCTCGTGGATCGCGGGCACACCGTACGTGTCTACGTTCCTTACGGCGTGCAATGGTACGGCTACCTGATGCGCAGGCTCGCCGAACGACCGGCGAACACCGCGTTCTTCTTGCGCGCCTTGGTATCCCGTAAGTGATCAACAAACAGGGACCGGGGCGCGATCAGTTCCAACCGGACGTGGCAGGGTAATAATCATGAGCAGTCTTGCTGGCGACGCGCGCGCCGGGCACGGTTCGACCGGGCCGTTCACCACCGCGTCCCGTGTTCGCTCGCTCGGCGACGGCACGTTCGCCGCCACACTGTCCAGTTCCTGGACGATCGGCGGCAAGCCACACGGTGGTTTCCTGATGGCACTGCTGGCTCGCGCCGCGGTGGCGGCGGCGGGCGGAGGTGCGCCGGTCGCCGATCCGCTCAGCGTCAGCACGCAGTTCCTGCGCGCACCGGAGGTCGGCCCTGTGCTGTTGCGCACGGAGGTGCGCAAGAACGGCCGCCAGACCACGGTCGTCGGCGTGAGCCTCGAACAGCGCGGACAGTCCTGTGTGGAAGGTGTGGTGACGACCGGCCGTCTCCCTCGCGAGCGCGCGGCATGGTCGGACCTGCCGAACCAGCCGGCCGAGCCACCGGGCAACGCACTGGACATGGCCGCGCTCCCGATGGCGTCGGTCTTCCGCCTGACGGAAGGCTGCGACGTCCGCATCGACCCGAACGGCGCCGGCTTCTTACACGGGCAGACGAACGACCCACCACGCCTGCGGTTATGGGCGAAGCCACGGAACGAACAGGTAGACCCGATGTTCGCCCTGCTGGTTGGCGACATCGCCCCACCGGTCACGTTCAACCTCGGCCGCTTCGGCTGGTCCCCGACCGTTCAGCTCACCGCGCTGCTCCGCTCCCGCCCCGCCCCCGGCTGGCTCCGTGTACAGGTCGACTGCAAGGCCGTCCACGGCCCCTGGTTCGACGCGGACGCCACGGTCGTCGACTCCACCGGCCGCCTGATCTGCCAGGCCCGCCAGCTGTCGTTGTCGGCAAAGCCCTGATCGAGGTCCCCACTTCTCGCGGAACTCGTCGATCTGTGAGGTCGACAGGCGCGATCTGAGGACCGGTGGACATGACCGAGGACGCCAGCGTGGCACGCTGTCCGGCATGACAGATTCCATCGCGGTGCTCGGGGCCGGGAAGATCGGGGAGGCACTGCTCTCCGGGCTGCTGAACGGCGGTCGCCGGGCCGACGAGCTCATGTTCACCGAGCGGCACCCGGAGCGGGCCGCTGAGCTGACCACTCGCTACGGCGTCCGGGCCGTCGACGTCACGACCGCGGCCAAGGAGGCCACGGTGCTCGTCGTGGCCGTCAAGCCGCAGGACATAGAACCGCTGCTGGACGAGCTGGCGCCGCACGCGCACCGTGACACGCTGATCGTCTCGCTGTGTGCCGGGCTGCCGACCAGTCTCTACGAGCGGCGACTCGACGACGGCGTGCCGGTCGTGCGGGTCATGCCCAACACGCCCATGATCGTCGGCGAGGCCATGTCGGCCATCTCGCCCGGCCGGTACGCCACGAACGACCACCTCGTCACGGTCGAGGATCTGCTGTCGGCCGTCGGGCTCGTGGTTCGGGTGCCGGAGTCGCAGCAGGACGCGGTGACCGCGCTGTCCGGTTCCGGCCCGGCGTACTTCTTCTACCTCGTCGAGGCCATGATCGACGCCGGGATCCTGCTGGGGCTGCCCCGGGCGGTCGCCGAGAAGCTGATCATCCAGTCGGCTGTCGGCGCCGCCACCATGCTCGCCAAGACCGGGGAGCACCCGGTCATCCTCCGTGAGGCGGTGACCTCGCCGGCCGGCACGACCATCATGGCCATTCGCGAACTGGAGAAGCACGGCGTCCGTGCCGCGCTGCTCGCCGCCATCGAGGCCGCGCGGGACCGGTCTCAGGAGCTGGGCAAGGCCCACGAGCCGAACTGATCTTGTGCGAAAAAACCGGCCCTTGGCATCGCATCAGTCACACCAGTCCCGCTAGTCTCGGGAGAAGCACGTGCGTGTCGATACCGTCAGTGGGGAAGCTGACGGCGCGACACGTGTCGAAGGACGCGGTGAGCATGCCGGCGAACAAGAAAGAACCGGAGCCACCTGGTCTCGCACAGGTGCAGTTCCTGACGGTGGCCGAGGTGGCCACCATGATGCGGGTTTCGAAGATGACCGTGTACCGGCTGGTACACAACGGCGAGCTGCCCGCGGTGCGGGTCGGCAAGTCGTTCCGGGTACCGGAACAAGCGGTGCATGACTACCTACGTAGCGCCTATTTCGACGCTGGCTAGGTAGCCGGTGCGGAGCGCCCCATGACGCCCAGGTAATCTTGAGGACCGTTGCCTGGTTGTCATTTGGGGCGCGTCCGTGACCGGACCTGGTCGTGTGGTCGCTGCCGTTTCCAGGTAGACCCGACCACCGACTGAAGCAGAGGTACCGCATGGGCTCGGTCATCAAGAAGCGCCGCAAGCGCATGTCCAAGAAGAAGCACCGCAAGTTGCTGCGCAAGACGCGCGTGCAGCGTCGCAAGCTGAAGAAGTAGCCGTTGTGGCGGTGGGTGTCCGCCGAACGAGTGACATCCACCAAAACAGCGTGTGACCTGCGTTAACTACGCGTTGCCAACGACGAATCAGTCACGATTCGGATGTAGAGTCGCGGACGGCCGCCTCGCGTGTTAGGCGGATTTCCCAACCGTGACGGTTCATCGGAGTCGTATGGCGCCCAAGGTTGTCCTCGTTACCGGAGTCGCCGACCAGCTCGGTGGCCAGCTCGCTGACACCCTGGCCGCCGACCCGGGCATCGATCGTGTGCTCGGCGTCGACACGGCGCCTCCGGCGACGACGAACACGCGGGTCGAGTTCGTGCGCACGGACATCCGTGGCCCGAAGATCACCAAGCTGATCGACTCGGCCAAGGTCGACACGGTGGTGCACGCCGCGCCCCGGCCCAGTGTCGGGCCGCGTCGGGTTGCCATCAAGGAGCTCAACGTCATCGGCACGATGCGGCTCCTGGCGGCCTGCCAGCGGGCACGGACCGTGCGCAAGCTGGTCGTGAAGTCCACCGCCGAGGTGTACGGCGCGAGCGCGAGCTCACCCGCCGTGTTCACCGAGCAGGACGCGCCCGAGAACGGCCGCGCCGAGGCCGTCGAGATCGAGGCCTACGTCCGTGGTTTCGCACGCCGCCGCCCGGACGTGGCGCTGACCGTCATCCGGTTCGCCGACGTCATCGGTCCCGACGTGGACAACGCGCTGACCAGGTACTTTTCGCTGCCCGTCGTGCCGACCGTGCTCGGCTTCGACGCCCGCGTGCAGCTCCTCCACGACACCGACGCGCTCGCCGTGCTGAGCCGCGCCGCCACCCACGACCTGCCCGGCGTCTACAACGCGGGCGGTGACGGGGTGCTGATGCTGTCGCAGGCCATCCGCCGTGCCGGCCGCGTCCCGCTGCCGATGCCCCGTGCCGCCATCGGCACCGCGACCCGCCTCGCGGGCGGCCGGGTCGACCTGTCACCTGGCCAGGCCGGGCTGCTGAACTACGGCCGCGTCATCGACACCACCCGTCTGAAGACCACGTTCGGGTTCACCCCGAAGTGGACTACCGCCGCCGCGTTCGACGACTACGTCCGCGGCCGCTAGGGGGAAGCACACATGCCCGTCCAGGAAGCAGAAGTCATCCCACTGCGCCGCCGCGCGTCAGAAGACCCCGCACGGCCACGGCTGGCGTCCGTCACCGAGCTGCGGCCGCGACGCGAGCCGGAGTCGCTGGCCGGCCGCGTCGCCGGTTTCGTCCGCAAGCGACTGACCGGCGACTACCCGGTCGACGACTTCGGCTTCGACCCGCAGCTGACGGACTCGGTGATCATGCCGCCGCTGCGCCTGATCTACGAGAAGTGGTTCCGTGTCGAGGTGACGGGCGTGGCGAACCTGCCGGTCGACGGCGGTGCGCTGATCGTCGCCAACCACTCAGGCACGCTGCCGTGGGACGCCGTGATGACCGCCATCGCCGTCCACGACAACCACCCGAGGGGCAAGCATCTGCGTATGCTGGGCGCGGACCTGGTGTTCAAGGTGCCGGTGCTGAGCTCGATCGCCCGCCGGACGGGCCAGACCCTCGCGTGCGGCGCGGACGCGCAGCGGCTGCTGGCGTCCGGTGAGCTGGTCGGTGTGTGGCCGGAGGGCTTCAAGGGCATCGGCAAGCCGTTCAGCGAGCGCTACCAGCTGCAGCGGTTCGGCCGCGGCGGCTTCGCGGGCACGGCCATGAAGGCCGGCGTGCCGATCATCCCGTGCTCGATCGTGGGTGCCGAGGAGATTTACCCGAAGCTCGCCGACCTCCAGCCACTGGCGAAGCTGCTCGGCCTGCCGTACTTCCCGATCACCCCGTTCTTCCCGCTGCTCGGGCCGCTGGGCGCGATCCCGCTGCCGACGAAGTGGCACATCGACTTCGGCGAGCCCATCCGCACCGACCTGGCCACCCCGGACGAGGTCGACGACCCCGGCGTGGCGCTCCAGGTGGCCGAGGAGGTCCGGGAGACCATCCAGGAGACGCTGGACAGCATGGTCGCCGAACGGAAGTCCGTCTTCCAGGGCTAGGCGAGCGGCAGCAGCGTCTTTCGCAGCACCGGTCTGGCGGCCTCGGTGTCCGTGAACCCGACCGAGGCGAGCACGTGCGTCGGCGTCAGCGGAGCCCACATCGGCTCGTTCACGGACACCTCGGTGATCACGAGGTGGAAGGGCTTGGCCTCCCGGCCCAACTCCTGCTCCAGCTCCTTGACCACCCTGGTCACGTTCGACGTCGGCCGCGCCCTGGCGCGGTTGGCCGCCGTCCGGTGGCGCGCGGCCGGCTCCTTGAACACCTCCAGCGCGACGCGTAGCGCGGGTCGGCCATCCAACGCCGGCGCGATGTCGTCGACCGGCTCAGACGGATCGTGTTCGCCCTGGTCGCGGCACCACTGCAGGAGGTCCGCCCACCAGCCGGGCCATTCCTCCACGACCGTGTTCCGGTCCACCCCGGCCGGGACGGTCACGGCGACCGAGGGCGTCAGGTTCGGCACGACCGGCTGGACGTCGTCGGACAGCGCGAGCGCGTCGCGCACGTAGAGCGCGAGGTCGATCGACCCCTCGTCGCGGCGGTCCACCCGCCAGGAGTCCTTCATGGTCTAGTACGGCCGTTCGCGGTCGCGGAGCTGGCGGCGTATCTCGGAATCGATGCCGTAGCGCCGACCAAACGAGAACCCGACGCCGAGACAGATCACGGCGACCATCACGATCACAAAACCGGTCATGTTCCCCGCTTCCGGTAGGCGAGGCCGGCGACGACCGCGCCGGCGACGGCGCCCGCGCCGAGCACGGACGGCACCCCGATCTTCGCTGCCTTGCGGCCGGTACGAAAGTCACGGATCTCCCAGCCACGCTTGCGGGCGGTCTCCCGCAGCGTGCCGTCCGGGTTGACCGCGACCGCGGTACCCACCACGGACAGCATGGGCACGTCGTTGGCCGAGTCCGAGTACGCGGTGCACCGCCGCAGGTCGAGGCCCTCCCGGGCGGCGAGCGCGCGAACCGCGTGCGCCTTGGCTGGCCCGTGCAGCATCTCGCCGACGAGCCGGCCGGTGTAGACGCCGTTCTCGCTTTCCAGGACCGTGCCGAGCGCTCCGGCGAGCCCGAGCCGGCGCGCGATGATCGTGGCCAGGTCGACGGGAGTGGCCGTGACGAGCCAGACCCGCTGCCCGGCGTCCATGTGCATCTGGGCGAGTGAGCGGGTGCCCGGCCAGATCTTGTCGGCCATCAGCTCGTCGTAGATCTCCTCGCCGAGCGACATCAGCTCGGCGACCGAGTGCCCGGCGACGAACGAGAGCCCGGACTCCTTCGCGTTGCGGATGCCGTCCTGCGTCTCCCGCCCACCGATGCGGAACATGACCTGCTGGAGCGCGAACTTGGTCAGGTCGGAGGTGGTGAAGAACTTGCGGGCCGCCATCCCACGGGCGAAGTGGAAGATCGACGCGCCCATCATCATCGTGTTGTCGACGTCGAAGAAGGCGGCCGCCGTGAGATCGACGGGCGGCACAGCGCGTTCGGCCTGCTCGAACGCGAACGCGGCTTCGGCCGAAGCCTCACCAGCGATCGTGGCGAGCAGCTCAGGCTCCTTCCCACGGCCACGCCACAGGGACACGGCATTCGCCTCCGCGGTCGAGTCGGTACAGCGGCAACTACATCCAACAGCGTAGCGAGCAGGCTCACCGAGGTTTCGCGTCGCTCGCGCGCACCGGGCCTTCGCACAGCCTCCGCCCGGTTTCGGCCCGGCCTCAGTTCAGCCGATGGTGACCGTGGGCAGCCCCGGCAGAAGCGGCGGCAACTCGATCAGTGGTGGTGTCTCGGGGTCCTGCGTGCCGGTGGTCACCGGTGGCACTGTGGGCAGCGGCACCGTGATCGTCGCACCGGGAACGGGAACTGGCGGCACCTCCGGCGACGGCACGGCGGGAGGCACTGGCGTGCTCGGTTGTTCCGGTCCTGTCGGTGTCCCGGAACTGTCGGTGGCCGGTGGCACACTCGGCGGAGTCGGGCTCGACGCGACCGCGGGGTTCTCCTCGCACGGGGCGGTCGCGGGGAGCGCGCCGATGTCGTCGGAGGAACCGGAGGTTATTTGGTAGCAGTCCATCCGGCCCAGGAGGGCGTCCGCCCGCGCGGTGATCCGGTCCAGCATCGCGTGGGAGGTGATCAGGCGGTTGCGCGCGGCCTCGGGCAGCTGGTCGGCGACCCGCCGCAGCCGGCCGGCCTGTTGTGTCGACCAGTCACGCAGCGACTCGAGGAGACGGCCGTCGCTGCGGGTGGCGAGGTTGATCAGCTGACGTGAGCCGGCGGTGGCGTCGTTGTCGAAGTCGTTGAGCGCGGAGAGATAGCCGCCGACCGGCGCGTCCTCGGGGTTGCCGTAACGCCGGGCAAGGGTCTCGATCTCACCGAGCCGCGCGGTGGCGAACTCGAGGTGCTTGAGCGCCTTGGGCTCGTCCCCGAAGGTGAGCCCGAGAGCGGCGGCCTCGGCGGTGCGCTTGACGCCGTAGAGGGCGTCGCCGGGCAACGCGTCACGGGCGAGCAACACGCTCATCCCGGCCAGCGACCCGACGAGCGCGAGCACGGCCAGCGCCGCGACCGCGAACCGCCCACGCAGCCCAGACAACACACCCCGCCGACCGGCGTCCTCCCGCCCACGCGGCCGAACCGACCCACGGGCACCACCGCCCGGCCGACTGGCCACCGCTTCGCGGGCCCGGCTGGCTCCCGGCTCATGGGGTTGGCTGGTTGCTGTCTCGCGGGTCCGGCTTGCTCCTGCGTCGTGGGGCTGGCTGGTTGCTGTCTCGTGGGGTTGGCTGGTTGCTGTCTCGTGGGTCGGGCTTGCTCCTGTCTCGTGGGACTGGCTGGCTGCCGCCTCGCGGGTCCGGTTTGCTCCTGTCTCGTGGGACTGGCTGGCCACCGCTTCGCGGGTCCGGCTTGCTCCTGTCTCATGGGACTGGCTGGCTGCTGCTTCGCGCGTCGGGCCGGTAGCCGCGTCGGCGGGTCGGTGCGCAACGGTGTCACGGTGCGAAAGGGCGGCCGTGTCGTCGGGCTGGCTGGCCACTGTCTCGCCGGGCTGGCTGATTGCCGGGTCGCTCTGCGGAGAGGCCACCGTGTCTTCGGTCCGGTTGGTGACCGGGTCGTCGTGCGCAGCGGTAGGCGCGTGGCCGGGCTGGCTGGCAACGACGTCCTCTGGCTCGCTGGCTGCCTCGTCGCCGCGTCCTTGCCGCCGAACGCCTCTCCCGGTGTCAGTGCGGCTCCGCCGCCCAGTCGGCGGCTTCAGCGAAAGCGCCCGTTCGCCGATGCGTCTCCGCCGCGGCGTTCTTGTGGTGTGTGGGTCGTCGGTGTCGCTCGCCGACTCGGTCCGGTCCGGTTGTGCCGCCGCGTCAGGGGAGAGCGGGCTTTCCTGCTGGGGTGAGCCCGTCTGTCTGTCCTCGGCGGCGTCGTCATCCGCCAGCCGCAGCATGATCCGGTCACGGATGCGCTGGCGTTCCGCCGCCGTCGGGCCTGTCAGTGTCTCCAGCGACCGCAGGGCCCGCACGACCGTGCGGTCGCGCTCGCCTCTGGGCTCGCCGTCCACACCTGGAAAACGAATCCCTGCCGGTCTGAGTTACGCATTTTACCGAACGTCCGGCGGAAGGAGTTGCGCCAGCCGGCGGACCGCTCTGTGCTGCAAAGCCTTCACGGCCCCCTCGTTGCGGGACATCACGACGGCCGTCTCCGCGACCGAAAGTCCCTGCAGGAAGCGCAGCACAATGCATTCTCGCTGGTCGTCGCCCAGTTGGCGGATGCAGTCGAGCAGTACCGACCGGGTCGCGCCGTCCAGCACCTGCTGTTCCGGACCGGCCTCCACGCGGCCGGACTCGTCGACCTCGGCCGTGGTCACCTCGAGTCGGTAACGGCTGGACTTCACGTGGTCGAGCACCAGGTTGCGGGCGATCGTGACGAACCAGGCGCCGACGTCGCGGCCCTGGTAGCTCACCGTGGTGATCCGGCGCAGCGCACGCAGGAACGTCTCGCTGGTGACGTCCTCCGCGAGTTCCCGGTCCCCGACCCGAAAGAGGACATACCGGAACACCACGTCCACGTACTTGTCGTAGAGCAGCGCGAACGCCGACCGGTCACCCTCCTGGGCGGCGCGCACCAGCTCCCACGTCCCACCGGCCTCCGGCGGTGGTGGCTTCACGGCAGACTCCTGTCGGGGGATCCGGGCAACCTGGACCGCAGCCCGCTGAGCTGGGCGTACGGTCCACATGCACGACTCCCTCGGCTCCATCCCCGGCAGCAGGGTGGCCTGACCAGAGACCTAGGCAGCATACGTGTAGTTACTGGATAGTAGGTAGGTCCACTACTGAGGAGACGCAGGAGTCGGTCAACCATGACGTAAGTGAGTCGTGCCACACTGCCCAAAAGTTGCGTCAAGAGAAGGGTTTCCCATGGTCGACGCCCTGACCGGCAACGTTGCTGACCTTGTCGCCGACGCGGCCGAGAAAACTCCGCGCCGAGCCGCTCTCGTCGACGCCGCCACCAGCCGGACGCTCACCTGGGAGCAGACCGACAACGCGGTCAACGCCTACGCGGTGATCCTTGCGGATGCCGGATTGGCGCCGGGCGACCGGGTGGTCGTCCCGCTGCCGAACGGGCCGGAGTTCTGCGTCGCGTTGTTCGCGGTGCTGCGGGCCGGCGGCATCGCGGTACCGGCCGCCGCTGGCTCGCCGGAACTGCCGCGGCTCGTCGCCGACAGTGGCGCGACGTTCGTGGTGGGCGACAGCGTGCCCGTCCCTGACCTGGACGCGGCCAGCGAGCCGCGTGAGCCGGTGCGCGGCGGCGAGGACATCGCGGTCCTCTGTTACACCTCCGGTACCGCGGGCACGCCGCGTGGCGTGATGCTGTCCCACCGCGCGTTGCTGTCGAACGTCGAGCAGTGCGCACAGCTCGACCCTGCCCCGGTCACCGCGACCGACCGCCTCCTGCTCGTCGTGCCGCTGTTCCACCTCTACGGCCTCGGCCCCGGTCTGCTCCAGGTCACGGCCGCCTGCGCCACCGCCGTGCTGATGGACGGGTTCGGCATCGAGGATGCCCTGTCCGTGTGCGCGGAACACCGGGTGACCGTGCTGGTGGGCGTGCCGGCCATGTACCAGGCACTCGCCACGGCCGGCGACGAGCGGCTCGCGGAGGGGCTGTCCACGGTCCGACTGCTGACCTCGGGGGCGGCGCCGTTGTCCCCGGCCGTGCTGGCGGCGATCACACGAGCGACCGGGCTTGCCGTGTTCGAGGGCTACGGCCTCACGGAAACCGGCCCGGTCCTGACGTCCACGCTGGTCAGCGGCGTCGCGAAGGCCGGCTCGGTCGGCCGTCCGCTGCCGGGGGTCGAGCTGCGGCTGGTCGACAGCGACGGTCGCCCGGTCGGCGTGCCGGCGGACCCGGACGAGACGGAGTGGTTCGACGAGGGCGAGCCGGAGACCGGCCGTGTCGCCGCCCGGGGCCCGAACCTGTTCAGCGGCTACTGGCCCGACGGCACGCACGGCCCCGACGAGGACGGCTGGTTCCGCACCGGTGACGTCGGCTACCTCGACGCGGACGGCGACCTTCGGCTCGTCGACCGCGCGAACGACCTGATCATCGTGAACGGCTTCAACGTCTACCCGAACGAGGTGGAGCGGGTCCTGGACGAGCTGCCCGAGGTGGTCGAGTCGGCCGCGGTCGGGGTGCCGGACGAGCGCAGTGGCGAGCAGGTCGCCGTGTTCATCGTGCGGCGGGCTGGCGCGGAGCTGACCGAGGAGACGGTCCGCGAGCACTGCGCGACCCGGCTGGCCCGCTTCAAGGTGCCGAAGACGGTCCGCTTCGTCGAGGAACTGCCCCACTCGCCGACGGGCAAGGTCCGGCGTGCCTCACTGCGGAGTAGCGTCGCCTGACGTGGTGACTGTGGTGTCGAGGCAGGGCTGCCACCTGTGCGAGGTGGCCGAGGTCGAGGTGGCGCGGATCTGCGCGGAGCTGGACGTGCCGTGGGAGGTCACGGACGTCGACGCGGACCCCGAACTGCGCGCCGAGTACGGCGAACAGGTCCCGGTGATCCTCATCGACGGCGAGGAACACGGCTACTGGCGCGTCGAGGAGGCCCGCCTACGCGCCGCCCTCACCCGCTGACACCCGCTGACACCCGCGAGTCCAACACCAGAGACCCGCGAGTCCAACAGTCAGGACACGTGAGTTCAACAAATCGGGATAGCACGATTTGTTGAACTCACCTGTTCACTGTGTTGGACACGCGGTCGGGTTATACGCACGAGTTCGCCATTCGGCGGATCGCGTCCGTCGCGGCTTCCGTGGCGGCGGGGTCGTCGGCGTCGCCGCCCAGTGCGACAAGGAGATCGCGAGACGCCTGCTGGCAGGTCTGCAGGCCCTGGGCGGTGGCCTTCGCCTTGTCCCGTTCGTCCTCGGCGGTCGCGGTCGCGGTCCGGTCCTCGGCTTCGTCACGGGCGTCCTCGGCCTTCTGGCGTCCGGCGGTCGCGGACGCGGTGTCGGCCTTGGCTTCGGTGAGCGCGCTCGCCGCGGCGGAGGACTCGCTGGCGGCGCCGACGTACAGCACGCCGAACGTGCCGGCTGCGGTCATGGTGGCGAGCAGCACGATGAGGATCGCGCGGACGCGCCGCTCCGGCGGCCTCCGGCCCCCGGTGTCCAGCGTAGGGGGTGGCACCGACATCGGGCCGCTCTGAACAGGTGGAACCGGTCTAGCTGTCCACGGCCCACCGGGTTGTCCCCAACCGTCGTTCGCGGGCACCGAGTTCGTCGGTGGCTGCCAGTAGGCTGGCTGCTGGGGGCCGGAGGCCAACGGCATGAAGGCACGAGGGCCACCTCTCCGTCATCGGTTCGTCACAGTCGGTTCGGATCCCATGTCAGAAAAGGATTGGGTTGAACCAAACGGCCCTCGGCGCCGAACGTAGAGGTGTGCAACTCCCCAAAGGCAGGGCGATCGCCGTCGCGGTCGTGTCCCTCCTGGCCGCGCTCGGTGTCGGGCACCTCGTGGCCGGGCTCGTCGAACCGTCGTCCTCGCCGTTCGTCGCGGTCGGCAACTGGGTGCGGGACATCTCGCCGCACGCCGTCGTCGAATGGGCCAAGGACACGTTCGGCACCGCCGACAAGCTCGTCCTCTTCATCGGCGTCACCGTGGTCGTCCTCGGGTTGACGGTGCTCGCCGGGCTGCTGTCCCGCACCCGGCCCACCCCCGGCCTGATCGTCGCCGCAGCCCAGGGCGTCATCGCGTGCGTCGCGGTCCTCACCCGCCCCGACCTCGGCCAGCTGGGCATCACCGCCCCCGTCGCCAGCACGGTCGTCGGGCTCGTCGTCTTCCGCTGGCTGCACGGCAAGGCGTGGCCCGCCGAAGAGGACAGGGAAGGCCGTCGCGCGTTCCTTCGGGCGGGGGCAGGCGTGGTCATCGGCGCCGGCGCCACCGCGGTCGTCGGGCAGCTCGTCGGCAACCGCGTCGACGTCGAGCAGTCCCGTGCCGAGGTCGGCCGCCTCGTCCCGGCCAGCCCGGCGCCGAAACTCCCCACCGGCGCCGACTTCGCCAGCAGCGGCAGCCCGCGGTTCATCACCAGCAACCGCGACTTCTACCGCATCGACACCGCGCTCACGCTCCCACGCGTCTCCGCGCAGGACTGGCGGCTGCGCATCCACGGCCTGGTCGACGAGACCGTCGAGTTCACGTTCGCCGACATCCGCGACCGCGCCCTCATCGAGCGACCCGTCACGCTCGCCTGCGTGTCCAACGAGGTCGGCGGCGGGCTCATCTCCAACGCCGACTGGATCGGCGTCCCGCTGCGCGACCTGCTCGTCGAGGCCGGCGTCAAACCGGGCGCCGACCAGCTGTTCTCCACCAGCATCGACGGCTTCACCGCCGGCACCCCGGTCGACGCGCTACTCGACCCGAACCGCGGCGCCATGCTCGCCATCGGCATGAACGGCGAGCCGCTGCCGCAGGAGCACGGCTTCCCGGCCCGCATGGTCGTCCCCGGCCTGTACGGCTACGTCTCCGCCACCAAGTGGGTGGTGGACATGGAGCTGACGACCTTCGCCGACAAGCAGGGCTACTGGATCCCGCGCGGCTGGTCCGCGAAGGCACCCATCAAGACCCAGTCCCGCATCGACAACCCGAGGGACGGCGCGACCCTGCCCAGGGACGGCGCGACCCTGCCCAGGGGCCGCGCCACGATCGCCGGCGTCGCGTGGGCACAGACCATCGGCATCGAGAAGGTGGAGGTCGGCGTGGACGACACGTGGTACGAGGCCGACCTGAGCACCGAGGTCGACGTCAACACCTGGCGCATGTGGCGGGTGAGCGTGGACCTGAAGTCCGGCAGCCGCCGCATCCAGGTCCGCGCGACGGACAAGTCGGGCTACACCCAGACGGACGCACTGGCCGAACCCGCACCGGACGGCGCGACCGGCTGGCACACGATCACGGTGAACGTCGCCTGACTGTACCGTCCGGACGGTACAGTGCGGGCATGGCCACCACCCGCGAACGGTTGCTCGACGCGGCCGCGGACGTGTTGCTCACCGCCGGCGCCGAGAACGTCACCCTCGCCGCCATCGCCGAACGCGCCGGTGTCAGCAAGGGCGGCCTGCTGTACCACTTCCCGAGCAAGCAGGCCGTGGTGGCCGCGCTCGTGGACCGGCTGGTCGACCAGTTCGACACCGCCATGCGGACCGCAGGGCCCGAGCCGGGCGCGGCCACCCGCGCCTACCTCGACGGCACCATCGAACCCTCCCCAAGAACCGCGGGCGCCGCGACGGATCGCCTGGCCGCCGCCCTGTTCGCCGCCACCCTCATCGAGCCCGCGGCGCTGGAGCCGCTGCGCAGGACGTACCGGTCGTGGCAGCAGCGGCTTTCGGACGACGGCATCGACCCGGCCGCCGCGACCGCGGTCCGGTTGGCCGTGGACGGCTGGTGGCTGGCCCGGCTGCTGGACCTCGCGCCGCCGGAGGGCCAGCTCCACGAACGGACGTATGCCCTGCTCACCAGACTCATCGAGGGCAGATGAAGCGCCTGATGCTGGCCACCGACCTCGGTCTGCTGGCCTACTGGGTCGTCACCGCGACGGGTCTGATCCCGCCGTACCCGGAGCAGGTCCTCGTCGACTGGAACTGGTCGTTCCTCACCCTGGACCTCCTGGCAGCCGGCACGGGCCTGGTCGCGCTCCACCTGGCTCGCCGAGGGCACCCCGAGGCGCGGTCCGCCGTCCTGATCTCGCTGGCCCTCACCCACGCCGCCGGGCTGGTCGCGTTGAGCTTCTGGGTGTTACGCGGCGAGTACGACCTGGCGTGGTGGCTGCCGAACCTGTGGCTCGCGGGCTTCCCGATCGTCGCTGTGGGTGTCCTCTTCGGCTGTCCGGTCGAAACTGTCGGTGGCCGGCGGTAGCGTCGGGCGAGCCCGAAGGAGGTTCGCCAATGACCGCCGTACTCGCCATCGGAACAAGGAAGGGACTGTGGCTCGCGACCAGCGACGATGGCCGCGCCACGTGGGAGGTCACAGGCCCGCACCACTCCATGACCGACGTCTACGCCGTCGGTTTCGACACGCGCACCACTCCGACACCGCGCCTGCTGGCCGGCGTCACCAGTGAGCACTACGGCCCGAGCGTCGGGTACAGCGACGACCTCGGGCAGACCTGGCAGGAACCCGACCACGCCCCGATCGCGTTCCCCGACGACACCGGGGCGGCCCTGGCCCGCGTCTGGCAGTTCGCGCCAGGCAGCGAGCCGAACGTCGTGTACGCGGGAGTCGAGCCGACCGCGGTGTTCCGCTCTACCGACGGCGGCGTCACCTACGAACTCGTGCGCGGCCTGTGGGACCACCCGCACCGGGAGAACTGGGCGCCCGGCTTCGGCGGCGCGGCCGTCCACACGATCCTGCCGCACCCCACCGACCCCGCCCGCCTGACCGTCGCCATGTCCACCGGCGGCGTGTACGTCACCGAGGACGGCGGCGACACCTGGCGGCCGAGCAACCACGGCATCAAGGCCTACTTCCTGCCCGACCCGGACCCCGAGTACGGCCAGTGCGTGCACAAGATCGCGCAGAACCCCGACCAGCCCGAGCGGTTCTACGCGCAGAACCACCACGGCGTCTACCGCAGCGACGACGGCGCGGCGACCTGGCAGTCCATCGCCGAGGGCCTGCCGTCTGACTTCGGCTTCGCGATGGTGGCCCATCCGCGCAGGCCCGACGTGATCTACAACTTCCCGCTCGTCGCCGACCGGGAACGGTTCCCGCCCGGCGGCCGGTGCGCGGTGTACCGCAGCGAGGACGCGGGCAAGTCGTGGGAAGCGCTGACCGAGGGCCTGCCCGACCAGTTCTGGAACGGGGTGCTGCGCGACGCGATGTGCGTCGACACGGCCGACCCGGCCGGCGTGTACTTCGGCACCAGGTCCGGTTCGGTGTTCGCGAGCCGCGACGAGGGTGAGCACTGGCAGCCGGTGGTGGAGAACCTGCCGGACGTGCTGTGTGTCCGGGCGGTGGTGACGTAGTGGACATCTCCGTGCGGCTGCCCGCCACGTTGCGTCCGCGCGCGGGTGACCAGGCCACCGTGGACGTCCAGGTGTCGGGCGACGCGACGCTCGCCGACCTCCTCGACGTGCTCGCGCAGCGGTACCCGGGGCTGGAGCGGCGGCTGCGTGACGAGACCGGGAAGTTACGCCGGTACGTGAACTTCTACGTCGACGGCG
This sequence comes from Actinophytocola sp., assembly GCF_036378875.1. Taxonomy (GTDB): domain Bacteria; phylum Actinomycetota; class Actinomycetes; order Mycobacteriales; family Pseudonocardiaceae; genus Actinophytocola. Next base: position 209,056 of record NZ_DASUVO010000101.1, on the reverse strand, counting down.
AGGAGTGCCGTCAGCTCGGCGGTGTCGCGACCCCGCTGCGCGACGCCGCCGAGGTTCAGATCATCCCCTCCGTGGCGGGCGGATGACCCATTCCTGTGAGGTGAAAAACAGGCTCTGGCCGGCGACTTTGTGCCTGCGTTCACAAGCGGCTACCGTATGAACAATCCCAGGGCGAGTTCTTTGCGAGGAGTACCAGCGTGGCGCAGCGTGGCCAGTCCGGCGCGAACGGTAGAAGGCCAGTCCCGCCCGCCGAGAACCCCGCGGAGGTCACCACGCCCATGCCGCCGCTGACCAACGGTCAGGGCGCGCTCTCCCCACGGGCCATCCCCGAGGCCGCTGTCGCGCGCCTCGCGGTCTACCTGCGGGTTCTGTCGGGCATGAAGGAGCAGGGCATCGGCACGGTGTCCAGCGAGGAGCTGTCGGTCGCGGCCGGCGTCAACTCCGCGAAGCTCCGCAAGGACCTGTCCTACATCGGCACCTACGGCACGCGCGGCGTCGGGTACGAGGTCGAAGTTCTCATCGACCAGATTGAACGTGTCCTCGGACTTACGCGTGAACAGAGCGTGGCAGTGGTGGGGATCGGTAACCTCGGACATGCGCTCGCCAACTACGGCGGGTTCCCTGGCAGAGGCTTCCCGGTGACCGCACTCTTCGACGTAGACCCTGACCTGATGGGCGTGCCCGTTGGTGGGATCCCGGTCAACCACATCGACGACATCCCGGCGGTGTGTGTGGCCAAGGAGATCACCATCGGTGTCATCGCCACGCCGCCGGCTGCCGCGCAGACGGTGTGCGACCGGCTGGTGCAGGCCGGTGTGGAGTGCATTCTGAACTTCGCCCCGGTCGTGCTCCAGGTGCCGGAGACGGTCGAGGTTCGCAAGGTCGACCTGGCCGTGGAACTGCAGATCCTGTCGTTCCACCAGGCCCGGCGCGCGGACAGCGCGCCGACCGGGGAAACCGCACCGCAGCCACGGAACAGTGGCCGCGTCAACGGAGCGCCGCGCCACAGCGTTGACAACGGGGCGGTGGTCAGAAGATGAGTGTGCTGGCGGTTGGCATCTCGCACAGGTCGGCGGACGTGCGAGTGCTCGAACGCGCCACGGTGCCGGCCGACGAGGTGACGAAGATCCTCGACGAGCTCATGCGATGTGAGAACGTCGTCGAGGCCTCGCTGGTAACGACGTGCAACCGGGTCGAGGTCTACACGGTCGTGTCGGCCTTCCACGCCGGTCTCTCGGACGTGGTCGGTGTGCTGGGTCGGCATTCCGGGCTCGACGTCGGTGAGCTGTACGAGCACCTGTACGTCCACTACGCGGCGGCAGCGGTCGAGCACCTGTTCCGGGTCGGCGCCGGCCTCGATTCGATGGTCGTCGGCGAGGCGCAGATCCTCGGCCAGGTCCGCACGGCGTACAACACCGCGCGTGGCGCGGGTACCGCGGGCAAGACGCTGCACGAGCTGTTCCAGCGTGCGTTGCGGGTCGGCAAGCGCGTGCACTCCGAGACCGGTCTGGACGCGGCCGGCGGCTCGGTCGTGTCGGAGGCACTCACCGACGCGGACCGCGTGCTGGGCGGGCTGACCGGACGTCGCGCGCTGATCGTCGGCGCGGGCTCGATGGGCGGACTCGCGGCGGCCGCGCTGCGTCGTGCCGGCATCGGCGAGATCGTCGTCGCCAACCGCACGAGGAAGACCGGCGCCCGCCTGGCGGAGCTGCAGGTCGAGCAGGGCACGCCGGCCCGCGCGGTGGGCCTGGACGACCTGACCACACAGATCGCGTCGGCCGACGTGGTCGTGTCCTGCACGGGCGCGACCGGCACGGTGATCGACGCGCACATGATCGACGCCCGCACGACACCGCTGGTGGTGTGCGACCTCGGCCTGCCCCGCGACGTGGCCCCCGAGGTCGGTGCGGTGCGTGGCGTCACGATCGTCGACCTGGAGAGCCTGCAGCGCCGCCTCGCCGAGTCACCGAGCGGCCTGGACACGCGCCGCGCTGGCGCGATCGTCGCGGACGAGGTCAGCGCCTACCTCGCGACCCAGCGCTCGGCCGAGGTCACGCCGACGGTCACCGCGCTGCGCCGCCGCGCCGCCGAGGTGGTGGACGCCGAGCTGCTGCGCCTGAACTCCCGCGTAGACCTGGACTCGACGTCCCGCGCCGAGGTCGCGCAGACCGTCCGCCGCGTGGTCGACAAGCTGCTGCACACGCCGACGGTACGCGTGAAGGAACTGGCCTCCGGCCCGAACGGCGTCGAGTACGCCGAGGCCCTCCGCGTGCTGTTCCAGCTGGACCCGACGACCCCGGCAGCGATAGCCAAGGCGGCGACCGAACCAACAGCCCTGCCTGGCGGACTGCACGAAAGTCCCATTGGTGCGCCAGGGGGTCCCCCGATTTCAACGCTACGCGAGAGCACCGACATTTCTGGTGCTTCCGCGGCGGGCCAGCCGCGATCGGCGGCCACGGACCCGAGCGAACGGTCCCTTCGTATGCACGAAAGTCCCATTGGTGCACCAGGGGGCCCCCCGATTTCCACGTTATCGGAGGGGGCCGACATTTCTGGCGCTTCCGTGCCGGATGGGCGGCAGGTCGCGGCGACGAACCCGAGCGAGAGTCCCATTGGTGCTGCCGGGGGCCCCCCGGTTTCCACGCTCCGCGAGGGCACCGACATTTCCGGTGGTGAGCGTTTGTGAGCCGGGTTATTCGGATCGGGACTCGGGGTTCGGCGCTCGCGCTCGCGCAGACCGGCACGGTGGCCGCGCAGCTCGAGGCCGCCGGTGCCAAGGTCGAGATCATCACGGTGCTCACCCCCGGCGACAAGTCGTCGGCGCCGATCGCGGAGATCGGGGTCGGTGTGTTCACCTCCGCGCTGCGGGACGCGCTGGCCGATCACACGGTCGACGTCGCAGTGCACTCCTACAAGGACCTGCCCACCGCGCCGGACCACCGGCTCTCCCTTGCCGCGGTGCCGCCGCGGCAGGACCCGAGGGACGCGCTCATCGCTCGCGACGGGCTCACCCTCGGCGAGCTTCCCGCCGGCTCGCGGATCGGCACGGGGTCGCCCCGGCGGGCGGCGCAGATCCAGGCGCTCGGGCTGGGGTTGGAGATCGTGCCCATCCGCGGCAACGTCGACACCAGGATCCGCAAGGTGACCGATGGCGAGTTCGACGCGGTGGTGCTCGCTCGCGCCGGGCTCGCACGGATCGGCAGGCTCGACGTGATCACCGAGGTCCTCGACCCGATCCAGGTGCTGCCCGCGCCGGCGCAGGGTGCGCTGGCCGTGGAGTGCCGGGTCGACGACGTGGACACCGAACACCTCCTCCAGTCCATTGTGGATGACGAAGCCACCAGGGCGGCGGTCGCGGCGGAGCGGGCCATGCTGGCCGCGCTCGAAGCCGGCTGCAACGCCCCGGTCGGCGCACTGGCCGACGTGGTCGAGGACTTCGACGCACAAGACAGGATCGTTCACCGCCTGTCGTTGCGCGGAGTCGCGGCCGCGAACTGGACACCCGGCAGCCGGGCCGAAGGGCCCGCCGTCGACTTGATCCGGGCTTCGGCCACCGGTGACCTGACAGAAGGTGAGCAGCTCGGGCGCGCATTGGCCGCCGAGCTGCTCGAGCTCGGCGCCGGGGTGCTGTCCGGCAGCAACAACGGTGACGAGCAATAGGTAATCAAGAGGGAAGTGGCCGAGAAATGACCACCCAAACCCGAAAGTCCTCCGGACGCATCGCGTTCGTGGGCTCGGGGCCCGGCGACGCCGGGCTGCTCACCGTCCGGGCGCAGGAGCTCATCGAACGTGCCGAGCTCCTGGTCATCGACCCGGACGTGCCGTCGGGCGTGCTGGCGCTGGCCGACGACGAGGCCGAGGTTCGGCCGGCCGTCGGTGAGCCAGCCGATGTCGCGAAGGACCTCGTCAACGAGGCCAACGTGGGCCGCGTCGTCGTCCGTCTGGTCTCCGGGGACCCGTTGACGCACTCCGGCCTGGTGGCCGAGGCACAGGCGGTGGCCAAGACCAGCGCGGTGTTCGACGTCGTGCCCGGCGTTCCGCCCGCGACGGCGGTGCCCACCTACGCCGGCATCGCGCTCGGTGGCATCCACACCGAGGTGGACGTCCGTGGTGACGTCGACTGGGCCGGGCTAGCCAAGACCCCGGGGCCGATTGTGTTGATCGCCAGCTCGAGCCACCTCGCCGAGGCGGCGTCCGCGCTGGTCGAGCATGGTCTCGCCGCGCAGACCCCGGTCGCGGTGACCGCCGACGGCACAGGTGCCGGCCAGCGGACGCTCGACACCACGCTCGCCACGCTCGCGCAGGACGCCGGTGAGATCTCCGGCAACCTCGTCGTCACCGTCGGCCAGGCCGTCGCGGAACGCACGAAGCTGTCGTGGTGGGAGTCCCGCGCCCTCTACGGGTGGCGCGTGCTCGTGCCGCGCACCAAGGACCAGGCCGGCGAGATGAGCGAGCGGCTGCGGCTGCACGGCGCCATCCCGTCCGAGGTGCCGACCATCTCCGTGGAGCCGCCGCGCAGCCCCGCGCAGATGGAGCGCTCGGTCAAGGGGCTGGTCGACGGCCGCTACCAGTGGATCGTGTTCACCTCCACCAACGCGGTGCGTGCGGTGTGGGAGAAGTTCGCCGAGTTCGGGCTCGACGCGCGGGCGTTCTCCGGCGTGAAGATCGCCTGCGTCGGCGAGGCCACGGCGGAGAAGGTGCGCGGCTTCGGCATCATCCCCGAGCTGGTGCCCTCCGGCGAGCAGTCCTCCGAGGGCCTGCTGGACGAGTTCCCGCCGTACGACGACATCCTCGACCCGGTGGACCGCGTGCTGCTGCCGCGTGCCGACATCGCCACCGAGACCCTCGCCGCCGGCCTGCGTGACCGCGGCTGGGAGATCGACGACGTCACCGCGTACCGCACGGTGCGTGCCGCGCCGCCGCCCGCCGAGACCCGCGAGATGATCAAGACGGGTGGTTTCGACGCGGTGTGCTTCACCTCGTCGTCCACCGTGCGGAACCTGGTCGGCATCGCCGGCAAGCCGCACACCCGCACGCTCGTCGCCTGCATCGGCCCGAAGACGGCCGAGACCGCGCGCGAGTTCGGCCTGCGGGTGGACGTGCAGCCGGAGGTGGCGCAGGTGTCGGCACTGGTCGACGCGCTGGCGGAGCACGCGGCACGCCTGCGTGCCGAAGGCGCCCTCCCGCCGCCCCGCAAGACCAAGCGCGCCCGCCGCTGATGCTCTGAAGGGCACCCGCGAGGGTGCCCTTCGGGATTGTTGAGGAGTTAGCCGTGTTTCCTGCGCAGAGGCCTCGTCGGTTGCGGACTTCCGCCGCCATGCGCCGGCTCGTGGCCGAGACGACCGTGCGGCCCAGCCAGCTGGTGCTGCCCATGTTCGTCAAGGAGGGCGCGACCGAGCCGGCCCCGATCGCGACCATGCCCGGCGTCGTGCAGCACACCCGCGAAAGCCTGCGGAAAGCCGCTGTCGAGGCGGTCGAAGCGGGTGTCGGCGGCCTGATGCTGTTCGGCGTGCCGGAGCACAAGGACGCGGTCGGCTCCGGCGGTATCGACCCCAACGGCATCCTGAACGTCGCGCTGCGGGACCTGCGCACCGAACTCGGCGACGAGACCGTGCTGATGTCGGACCTGTGCCTCGACGAGTTCACCGACCACGGCCACTGCGGCGTGCTCGACGCCCAGGGCCGCGTCGACAACGACGCCACGCTCGAGGCGTACGGCCGCATGGCGATCGCGCAGGTCGAAGCTGGCGCCCACGTGCTCGGCCCCAGCGGCATGATGGACGGCCAGGTCGCCGCGGTCCGTGCCGCCCTGGAGGAGGCCGGTCACGTCGACACGGGCATCCTGGCGTACTCGGCCAAGTACGCGTCGGTGTTCTTCGGCCCGTTCCGCGACGCGGTGGAGTCCTCGCTGAAGGGCGACCGCCGCACCTACCAGCAGGACCCGGCGAACCTGCGTGAGGCGCTGCGCGAGGTCAGGCTCGACCTCGACGAGGGCGCGGACATGGTCATGGTGAAGCCGGCCATGCTGTACCTGGACGTCCTGCACGCGGTCGCGGAGATCGCGGACGTGCCGGTCGCGGCGTACCAGATCTCCGGCGAGTACGCGATGATCGAGTCCGCGGCGGCGGGCGGCTGGTGTGACCGCAGGACGGCGATCCTCGAGTCGCTGACCGCGATCAGGCGTGCGGGCGCGGACGTGGTGCTGACGTACTGGGCGGTCGAGGCAGCGGGCTGGCTGCGGTAACGCCGTAAGGCACAGGTAACCTGCGGCCCGTGACGAAGCCTGGCAATTCGGATCCGCAAGAGCCCGGGAAGGCCGCGCGGACGGAGGAAGCCGAACCGGCCACCGCGGTCGAGCAGACCACGGAAGCCACGCCCGCCCTCGACACCGAGCCGAGTGCCAAGGCCGACCCGGCAGAGGAAACGGCCGAGGAGGCCGAGCCCGTCGCCGAACCAGCCAACGCCGAGTCCGTGGCCGAGGCCGCGCCGGCCGCAGAGGGCTCGGGCGAGTCCGTGAAGCCCGCCGCCAAGGCGCGGCGTGCGCGGCCCGTCGACACCGAGCCCCTGATGTCGGACCTCGAGAAGGCACCGCCGACGCCCCGCACGGAAGCCCTTCGCGCGCAGGCGAAGCGCCGGTTCGAGGAGCCGCCCCCGCGCACGCTCCGCTTCTCCTTCTACTTCTTCGTCGGCGCCGGGCTGATCTGGGTGGTCAACGCGATCCAGTACCTGGTCTTCAAGCAGGACATCATCGACGCGCAGGCGGACATCGCACCCGAGCTGCGCGCCACGCCGGACCAGATCAACAACTCGATCTGGGCGATGATCGTCCTGTCTGTGACGTTCACCGCGTTCCTCGGGATCTTCGGCTACAAGGCCACCGAGGGCACTCGCCGGGCCCGCACGCTCGTCACGATCTTCAGCACGATGCTTGTGATCTTCCACGTGCTCCTGAACGGTGCGCCGCTCGGTCTGCTCAGCGCGTTGCTCGGCCTCACCGGGCTCGCGCTGATCTGGTCGCGTTCCTCCCGCTCGTACTTCCCGCCCCGCCAGGTGCCGTGAGCGACGAGCCGGTCCTCTACGCCGAGCAAGGCTCCAGCTGGTGGCCGCTGCTCTGGGGACCGCTGTTCGCCGGCACCGGCGCCGGCCTGGAGGCCCTCACCGGGCCCGTGCACACCGCCCCGTGGCTGATCGTCGGCCTGCTGCTGTTCGGCAGCGCGGCGCTGTGGGTGAACGCCCGCCGCAAGGTCTACCGCGTTGAGCTGACGCCCGGCACGCTCCAGCAGGGCCGTGAGGCGCTCGACGTCACGAAGATCACCAAGGTCACCGACGTCGGCGCCGCCGCCGGCGCCCGGGTGCTCGGCGGCGGCTGGACCGCACCGAGGAAGACCGGTGACGTGCCTCTGCGCCTCGACGACGGCAGCGTGGTCCTCGCATGGGCCAGGGACGACGACGCACTACGTGACGCTCTCGCTCGCCTGGTAGAGGAAGAATGACAGTCGTGGACACCATCCCCCGCCCGAAGGCCATCGACTCGGCGTTCCAGGCGGTGCTCGCCAGCATCGCCATCAGCGCGGTGGCCACGGTCGTCACGGTGCTGTTCGACCGGGCCATGCTGACGCAGCTGGTCACCACCGCGATGGAGGACGTGCCGGCCGACCAGCGGCTCAGCACCTCCGCGATGGTCGGCGCGATGCAGGTAATACTCGCGATCAGCATCGCGATCTTCGCCGGGCTGTTCCTGCTCTTCGCGTTCAAGATGCGGGCCGGGCGCAACTGGGCCCGCGTCCTGCTGACGGCCTACACGACGCTCGGCGTGGTCAGCTTCCTGTCCGCCATGGCCTCCGAGGGCGCCGCGCTGGAGCTGATGTGGAGCCTCGCCGAGATCGCGTTCGGGGTCACCGCGGTCGTCTACATGTTCCGGCCGGAGTCGACGAAGTACTTCGCCGAGCACAAACAGCGACGGCTGCGAGCCCGCCAGCGACCGTGAGAGGGTAGACAGGTGACCGTGGCCACCGAAGAGCTCGTCGCTCCGCCCGCAACCGAGTCCGGCCGGCTGAACAAGCCGTGGCGCGCGCTGGTCGCGTTGGCCGAGCTGGTCGTCGCGGCGGTCGCCGTCTGGTTCGCGTTCGACGTGTGGCCCCGCGGCATCGCCACGATCACCCGGCGGTTCCCCAGCGGCTTCGTGCTGGAGTCCGACCGCTGGATCGGCAACTGGATGGCGTTCGCGATCCTGCTCGGCACGGTCGCCGCGCTGCTCGTCCTCGACGCCGTTCGGCAGGTCCTGCTCGCGGTCCGTGCCCGGCCGAAGCGCGGAAAATAGCGGTGTAAGACTGGTCGGGTGACTGCTGAGCGGAGCTTGCGGAGCGAAGAATCAGGCCCACGACCGGCGACCGCCCAATCGGAGCCTGCGAGGAAAGGGCGCGGCGCGGTCGTGACGCAGTCCCGAGCTCTCTTCAAACGTGCCCAAACGGTGACTCCTGGCGGGGTGAACTCCCCGGTCCGCGCGTTCCAGGCGGTCGGCGGAACGCCGCGCTTCATGGTCCGCGGCGAAGGCCCCTGGCTGTGGGACGCCGACGGCAACCGGTACGTGGACCTCGTCAGCTCCTGGGGGCCCATGATCCACGGCCACGCCCACCCGCCGATCGTGGAGGCGGTCCGGGCCGCGGCCACCAGCGGGTTGTCCTTCGGCGCGCCGACCGAGGCCGAGATCGACCTGGCCGAGGAGATCATCCGCCGCGTCGACCCCGTCGCCAGGGTGCGCCTGGTCAACTCCGGCACCGAGGCCACGATGAGCGCGATCCGCCTCGCCCGCGGCTACACCGGCCGGTCCAAGATCGTGAAGTTCGCCGGCTGCTACCACGGGCACGTCGACGCCCTGCTCGCCGAGGCCGGCTCCGGCGTCGCGACGTTCGCGCTGCCCAACTCGCCCGGCGTCACCGGTGCGCAGGCCGGCGACACGATCGTCCTGCCCTACAACGACCTCGACGCGGTGCGGGCCGCGTTCGCCGAGCACGGCGACGAGATCGCGGCCGTGATCACCGAGGCCGCGGCCGGCAACATGGGTGCCATCCCGCCGGAGGTCGGCTTCAACGAAGGACTTCGCGAGCTCACCGCGCAGCACGGCGCGCTGCTCGTGATGGACGAGGTCATGACCGGTTTCCGCGTGACGGAGGCCGGCTGGTTCGGCATCGACGCGGTGCCGGCCGACCTCTACACGTTCGGCAAGGTCATGTCCGGCGGCCTGCCGGCGGCGGCGTTCGGCGGCCGGGTGGACGTGATGGCGCAGCTCGCCCCCGCCGGCCCGGTCTACCAGGCGGGCACCCTGTCCGGGAACCCGGTGGCGGTGGCCGCGGGCCTCACCTCGCTGCGGGAGGCCACCTCCGACACGTACAAGGCGCTGAACGCCAACGCGACCCGCCTCGGCGCGCTGATCGGCAACGCGCTCAGCGAGGCCGGCGTGCCGCACCGGGTGCAGTTCGCGGGCAACCTGCTCAGCGTGTTCTTCACCGAGTCCCCGGTCCGCAACTTCGCCGAGGCCAAGGCGTCGGCGACGGGCCGGTTCCCGGCGTTCTTCCACGCCCTGCTCGACCGCGGTGTGTATGCGCCGCCGAGCGCGTTCGAGGCGTGGTTCGTGAACGCGGCGATGACCGAGGAGACGTTCGAGATCATCGGCGCGGCGTTGCCGGCGGCCGCGGCTGCTGCCGCCGAGGGGGTCAAGTGAGTATCCGGACTGTCGTGCACATGCTGCGGCACGGGGAGGTGCACAACCCCAGCGGCATCCTGTACGGCCGGCTCGAGGGGTTCAGGCTGTCGGAACTGGGGCAGCGGCAGGCACTGATCGTCGCGGAACACCTGGCGGGCAACGACGTCACGCACGTCGTCGCCTCCCCGCTCCAACGCGCGCAGGAGACCGCGGGCCCGATCGTGGACTCCCACCAGCTGGCACTGGCCACCGACGCGCAGCTGATCGAGGCGGACAACGTCTTCGAGGGCGAACGGGTCTCCATCGGCGACGGCGCCCTGCGGTCGCCCAAGCACTGGCCGAACCTGTACAACCCGTTCCTGCCGTCCTGGGGCGAGCCGTACCTGCACATCGCCCGCCGCATGCTGGGCGCGGTGTACCGGGCGAGGGCGGCGGCGGAAGGCCACGAGGCCGTGTGCGTGTCGCACCAGCTGCCGATCTGGACGCTGCGCCGCTTCCTGGAGGGCAAGCGCCTCTGGCACGACCCGAGGCGGCGCCAGTGCTCGCTGGCGTCGCTGACGAGCATGGTGTTCGACGACGAGAGCCTGGTGGCGATCCGGTACACCGAACCGGCCGGCGTGAGCAGCCCGAAGGTGACCGGGGCATGAGGAAGATCGCTCTACTGCTGGCAGCGGCGCTGCTGGCGGCCGGCTGCTCGACGGGTTCGGACGCGGTGGCCACCGGCACGGACTTCAACTTCGTCAGCCCCGGCGGCAAGACCGAGATCACCTACGACGGCGACGACCGCCAGAAGGTCCCCGAGATCCAGGGCGAGAACCTCATGAAGGAGGGCGAGCAGCTCAAGGTGTCGGACTACGAGGGCAAGGTCGTGGTCATGAACATCTGGGGCGCGTGGTGCCCGCCCTGCCGGGTGGAGGCGCCGCAGCTGCAGAAGGTCTGGGAGGCCTACGAGGACAAAGGCGTGCAGGTCGTCGGCATCGACGTCCGCGACGAGGACCGCACCTTCCCACAGGACTTCATGCGCGACACGGGCCTCACCTACCCGTCGATCTACGACCCGTCGACCCGCTCCCTGCTGCCGCTGAAGGGCTACCCGCGCTCGGCCGTCCCGTCCACGATCGTGCTGGACAAGCAACACCGCGTCGCGGCGGTCTACCTCGTCGAACTGCTGGCGGAGGACCTGACCCCGCTACTGGACCGCCTGCTGGCCGAGAAGTGACCGGTGGCGCCGACCAGGCAAGGGTCGGCGCCGGGCGTGTCACCAGCGAGGATCGGTGAGGATCGCGGCCATGTCCTCGGTGGTCAGCGGTGGTTCGGCCGAGAGCACCTCGCTCCCGCCCCTCGGCGTGCGCTGGTTGCTGACGTGCATGTTGAAGTAGACGCCGTCCGACCGGATGAGGCTGACCACGTAGGTCACCCCGCCGCTGGCGGTCGGCCACTGCCCGACCGCCAGCCGTGAGCCGTCCGGGTCAGTCGTCTCGACGCAGTCGTCGGAGTCGTCGCACATCGTGACCACTCCCCGGGCGCTGGCGCTGATCTGCAGGTCGAACCCACCGGTGACCCCGCCCGCGGTCAGCGTGCCTTCCAGCGACAAGCCGTTCCACAGCTCTGTCTCCGCCGGTTCGCCGTCCACATAGGCCTCGGTCGTGGTCGACTCGTCCACGATCTCGCCGGTGGCCTTTGTCACGTCGACCGTCGCCGTGCCGTCGAGCACGGTCCGGAGCCGGCGGATCGCCTCGTCCGTCGTCGTCGGCACTCCGGGCACGGTGGTGGCCGACTCCGAACTGGTTGGAGGGTCACCGACCCGCGGGCCGCCGTTGTCATTCGGTACGAGCCACACCGCACCGGCGGCCAGAACGCCCACCGCGGCGGCCACAGGCACCAGCCGGAACCGGGGCCTGGCCGGCTGCGGGAGCGCGGGCAGCGGGTGGGCGTCGGCCTGTCGCTCCAGCTCGGCGAACGCGTCGGACAGTGTGCGCAGGTCGCTCATGAGATCTCCTGGTAGGCGCTGGTGGTCAGGTCGATCCGCAGCGCCGCGAGCGCCCTGGAGATCTGACTGCGGACGGTCGTCACCTTGCAGCCAAGCTCGGCGGCGATCTCCTCGTCCGGCAGGCCGGCGTAGTAGCGCAGCACGACGGCGGCCCGCTGCTTCCTGGGCAGCCCGCCGAGGCGGCGGATCATCGCGTCCCGTTCGGCTCGCTCGTCCGCCCCGTCGCTCAGCCCCTCGGTCGCCGGCTCGACGTCGGCCCTCGGTGACGAGCGCGCCAGCCGCCTGCGCCACGACAGGTAGTCGTTGACGACCATCCGCCGGACGTAGGCGTTCGGCTGGGCCATCACCGAGATCCGGTCCCACCGCTCGAACGCCCGGCCCAACACGTCGGTCACCAGGTCCTCGGCCAGCCATGTCTGGCAGGTCAGCACCGTGGCGAACCGCATCAGCGCGGGGCGCTGCCGGGTCACGTACTCAGCGAACTCCATCGGCCACTCCCGATCGGCGTCTCGGCCTTGTGATTGCGCCCCTCAACGGCGGGACCGGCCGATCCGTTGCATCGCGGCGCAAACTCTTAACAAGCGCTGAGAGCCAGGACCCGGTACCGGCGGGACCAAGGTCCCATGCTTACCCTGATCGCCGTGGACCCGACCGCCATCGCCACCAGCGGGCCGCTCTTGCTGGCCGCTGGCGTGGCGCTGCTCGCGGGCATGGTGTCCTTCGCCTCGCCGTGTGTGGTCCCGCTCGTCCCCGGCTACCTCGCCTACCTGACGGCACTGGTCGGTTCGGACACCGACGAGGACAAGACGGAGAAGAAGGCCAAGGTCCTCGGCGCCGTCGGTCTGTTCGTGCTCGGCTTCACCGTCGTCTTCGCGGTGAGCGTGGGTGGGATCGTCTGGCTGGCCGACGTGCTGACGTTCAACCAGGACGTCCTGCAGCGGGTCGGCGGGGTGGTCATCATCGCGCTGTCGCTCGTCTTCATCGGGCTCATCCCCGGCCTGCAGCGGGACATCCGCATCCACAAGGTGCCCCGCATGGGGCTGGCCGGCGCCCCCATCCTCGGCGCGATCTTCGGTCTGGGCTGGACCCCCTGCATCGGCCCGACCCTCTCCGGCGTCCTGATCATCGCGGCCAGCACCGGCGAGACAGCCGCCCGCGGGTTCTTCCTGGTACTGGTCTACTGCCTCGGCCTGGGCGTCCCGTTCCTGCTCATCGCGCTCGGCGCCCGCTGGACGGTCCGCGCCAACGGCTGGCTGCGCCGCCACGCCCGCGCCATCCAGCTGGTCGGCGGCGGCATGCTGTTCGTGGTCGGCGTCCTGCTCGTCACCGGCCTGTGGGGCGAGCTCACCTCCTGGCTCAAGTACGCCGTGATCACGAACACGAGGCTGCCCCTGTGACCGCCTTCCTGCGTAACACCTGGCGCGGTCTCACGTCGATGCGCACGGCGCTCGTGCTGCTGTTCCTCCTCGCACTGGCCGCGCTGCCCGGCGCGCTCCTGCCGCAGCGGTCCCTGAACTCGCAGAAGGTCGACGAGTACATCGCGAGCCACGGCTGGTGGGGCGAACTGCTCGGCAGGCTGGAGTTCTACAACGTCTACGGCAGCGTCTGGTTCTCCGCCGTCTACCTGCTGCTGTTCATCTCGCTCGTCGGCTGCCTGCTGCCCCGCACGTTCGAGTACGCGAAGTCCCTGCGCGCCAAGCCGGTCCTCACCCCGCGCAACCTGGCCCGCCTGCCGCACCACCACGAGACGACCGTCGACGCCACCCCGGAACAGGTGATGGCGGCGGCGAAGGAACGGCTCAAGGGCTGGCGCATGACCGAACGCGAGGAAGACGACGGCGCCCGCAGCATCTCGGCGGAACGCGGCTACCTGCGGGAGACCGGCAACCTCCTGTTCCACTTCGCGATGCTCGGCCTCATCGTCGCTCTCGCCATCGGGAAGATGTTCCAGTACGAGGGCCAGGTGATCGTTCTCGCGAACGGCTCCCAGTTCTGCAACTCGGGCACCCTCGGCTACGACTCGTTCCGCCCCGGCCTGCGCGTCGACGGCACCGACCTGAACCCGTTCTGCGTCAAGGTCAACGACTTCACCGCGAACTACCTGCCCACCGGGCAGGCCGACTACTTCCGCGCCGACATCGACTACCAGTCCGGCGCGGACCTCGAGACCAACACGTGGCGCCCGTACCAGCTCGAGGTCAACTCGCCGCTGCGGACCGCGGGCGACCGCGTCTACCTGCTGAGCCACGGCTACGCGCCGACCTTCACCGTCACCTTCCCCGACGGCCAGACCCGCACCCACACCACCCAGTGGCGGCCGGTCAACCAGCTGACCTACCTGTCCGAGGGCGCGACCAAGTTCGACCCGCCGGGCGTCACGGACCCGGCCGAGCGCCGCAAGCGCCAGCTCGCGGTCACCGGCCTGTTCGCCCCGACCGCCGTGTTCTCCGGCGACCTGATGGACTCGGGCTTCCCCGACCTGCGGGACCCGGCCGTCGCCGTCGACGTGATGCGGGGTGATCTCGGCAGCGACTCCGGCCGCGGCCAGTCGATCTACGAGGTCAGCCAGGACATGGTCGACCAGGGCCGCCTCAAGCGGGTCGCGCGGGAGAACATGCGGCCGGGGGACGTGATCACGCTCGACGACGGCACGAAGATCAGCTTCGACGGCGTGCAGCGCTGGGTGTACCTGCAGGTCTCGCACGACCCGGCGCAGGGCTGGGTGCTCGTCTTCGCCGTGCTGCTGGTGCTGGGGCTCGGCACGTCGTTGGTGATCAAGCGCCGCAGGCTGTGGGTGCGGACGGTACCGGCCGCAGAAGGCGGCGGTACGGTGTTGCTGCTCGGCGGCCTCGCCCGCACTGACCAGGCGGGATACGGCGAGGAGTTCGGCCGCGTCACCGAGGACCTGCTGGCGGAGCTGGCACCGTCACCGGAACGCGAGGACGCCGTTGCTGGGAGGGAACCCTGATGGACGTCAACGAGATGATGTCGAGCTACAGCGACTGGTGCTACGGCATCGCGGCCGGCGCGTACGTGGTGGCCATGCTGTTCTACCTGTACGAGCAGGCGTTCGGGCAGCGGCGTCGCGCGGCGGTCAGGGAGCGTGAGCTGGTCGGCGCCGGCGGTCCCACCGAGACGGTCGACGAGCCGGCCGAGCCCGAGATCCAGCGCAACGGCCGTGCCGAGCGCGTCGGCAAGCTCGCGGTGTCGCTGACGGTCTTCGGGGTGCTGTTGCACTTCACGTCGCTCGTGCTGCGTGGGCTCGCCACGGGCCGCGCGCCCTGGGGCAACATGTACGAGTTCGGCGCCCTGCTGTGCCTGGTCGCCGTGGGCACCTGGCTCGTCGTGCTGCGCAAGTACCCGGTGCGCCACCTCGGCGTGTGGGTGCTGCTGCCGGTGATCGTGCTGATGTTCGTCGGCGGTGTCCTGCTGTACACGACCGCGGCACCGGTCCAGCCCGCGCTGCAGTCCTACTGGCTCGTGATCCACGTGTTCACCATCGCCACCGGCAGCGGCATGGTGCTCGTGCCCGGTGTCGTGAGCGCGCTGTACCTGCTGAAGGTGCGCAAGCCGGCGTGGGCCACCCGGCTGCCCGACGCGAACGTGCTCGACCAGGTCGCCTACCGCACCACGGTGTTCGCGTTCCCGATCTACACGGCCGGCATCATCTTCGGCGCGGTCTGGGCAGAGGAGTCGTGGGGCCGGTTCTGGGGCTGGGACCCGAAGGAGACGGTCGCGTTCGTCGCCTGGGTCGTCTACGCCGCCTACCTGCACTCCCGTGCCACCGCCGGCTGGCGCGGCGGCCGCGCCGCGGTGATCAACGTCGTCGGTTTCGCGGCGATGATCTTCAACCTGTTCTTCATCAACCTGGTAACGACCGGGTTGCATTCTTACGCGGGTGTTTGACCACGTTTGTTGGACAAGACAGCTACAACATCAGTACTCTCCGCTCCGGGGTTCGCCGCAGTACACCCATATGGGTGAAGCTGATCTGTGCCAGGAGGGTGTTGTGACATACGTAGGCGCGTACGGTCGTAACGAACGGGTATCGGTCGATCGGGTCTTACGCCGCGAGGGTCACCCATTGGGGGTTCGCCGCGACGTCGCCACCAGAGCCGCGACCGAGGAGCCGGAGACCAGCGCCAACCAGAAGCGATGGACGCTCGGCGCGGCCGCGGGGGCCTTGCTCGCCGCCGGTGTGGTCGCCGCCGGAGCGCTCGGGCTCGCGGGTGGCGGTGCCACGCCAGTCGCCGGTTCCGCTCCGGACCACGCGCCCGCGTCCCCGGGACACACCCCCAACAGCAGCGGTCCGGTCGCCGGCGCGCCAGCACAGGACCAGCAGGCCGAGCAGAAGCCGCAGTCCGCGCCGACCACACCGGCGCAGTCCGCCGACCCCCAGGCCAGCAGCGCTCCGTCCGTCGCTGACCCGAGCGGCGGCACGGCGGACGCGGGTGGCACGAGCGGCGAGAACCAGCGCGGCGGCGGTTCTGACGGTGCCGTCACGAGCCCCGCGCCAGCACCCGCGCCGGCGCCTGCGCCGGCTCCTGCCGAGGAACAGCAGGGCGGCGTGGTGGGCGACGTCGTCGGCACGGTGGGCGACGTGCTCACCCCGGTGACCGACGTGGTCGGTGGCATCCTGTCCCCGCTGTCGTCGGACAGCAGCTCGAGCAGTGCCAAGACCGCCCCCGCCGGGCCCGCTCTGACGATGATCGACCCGCTGGGCGACCTGGTCGGCAGCTGACCGACGCCATTCGGCGGTATCTCCACTGACTGACCGGTTGCTGGTGCGAACACCGGTAGGCCCCGTATCGACGGTCCCGAGTACCTGCGACTACCGTCGCGTGCGGAGGCGGTCCGGGTCAGTGTTTTTCAGGGAGGAACCCAGCGGTGAGTGCGCACGGCGAGCCGGAGGGGGGCGTACCCCGCACCGGCGTTGGCGAGGAACCGACGCCGAGGGGTGATTCGGAGCATCCGACTCAGGACTTCGGCCCGCGGCCGCTGGCGTCCCATCTCCAGAACGAGGACCGGACGGACTCGCGCCCACACCCGGAGCCCCACTACGAGGAGCAGACCCCGTCGGCTTCACAGCCGGTCGCGGGTGTCTCCGGGCCGCACTACGTGGATCAGACGCCGTCCGGTTCGCAGCCGGTGGCGGGCATCTCGGGCCCGCACCAGCTGCCGGGTGGTTCCGGCCCGTACCAGGTGCCGCACGGTTCCGGCCCCTACTACGTGGACCAGACCCCCTCCGGTTCCCAGCCGGTCGCCGGCGTCTCCGGTCCGCACCAGGTTCCCCAGGGCTCCGGTCCCTACCAGGTGCCCCAGGGTTCTGGCCCGTACCAGGTGCCCCAGCAGCAGTACCAGCAGCCGCCGGCGGGCTACCCGCAGCAGTACCCGGCCCAGGGGCAGCAGCCACCACAGCAGCAGGCACACGGACACAGCGGTGAGCTGTCGTCCCAGAAGCTGATCAAGCAGACCAAGCGCCCGCCGCAGTCCGGTTGGCGCAAGGCCGTGTTCGTGGCGAGCGGTCACCTGATCAACGTCGGCGAGAGCCCGGACGAGACCCACCGCCGCGAGCTGATCGGCCGCGTCAACCAGCCGCTGCGGGGCTGCTACAAGATCGCGATGCTGAGCCTGAAGGGCGGCGTCGGCAAGACCACCACGACCACCACGCTGGGCTCGACGTTCGCGTCACTGCGCGGGGACCGGGTGATCGCCGTCGACGCGAACCCCGACCGCGGCACGCTCAGCCAGAAGATCCCGCTCGAGACCACGGCCACGGTCCGCCACCTGCTGCGGGATGCCGACCGCATCCAGCGCTACAGCGACATCCGCGCGTACACCTCACAGGGCCCGAGCCGCCTCGAGGTGCTGGCGAGCGAGCAGGACCCGGCCGTGTCGGAGGCGTTCAGCGAGGACGACTACCGGCGCACGGTCGCACTGCTCGAGCACTTCTACAACATCGTGCTCACCGACTGCGGCACCGGCCTGATGCACTCGGCCATGAAGGGCGTGCTCGACCTGGCGGACTCGCTGGTGGTCGTGTCGTCCGGGTCGGTGGACGGCGCCCGCTCCGCGTCGGCGACGCTGGACTGGCTGGACGCCCACGGCTACCGCGAACTGGTGTCCCGCTCCGTGGCGGTCATCAACTCGGTGCGCCCTCGGGCCGGCTCGGTGGACCTGGACAAGCTGGCACAGCACTTCGCGTCCCGCTGTCGTGCGGTGTGCCGCATCCCGTTCGACCCGCACCTCGAGGAAGGCGCGGAGATCGAGCTGGACCGGCTGAGCGCACCGACCCGGCTGGCGCTGCTGGAACTGGCCGCGACGGTGGCCGACGGCTTCCCGAGCGAGTTCTACTACATGCGCTGAGCTGAGACTGAGACCGAGAACACCCGAAAGGCGCGTTCCCGAGGTGGGGACGCGCCTTTCGCGACAAGTCACACCGGTGGCTGCTTGCCGTCCGGTTCGGGCGGGTTCTTTCGCTCCAGGCTCCGCAGAAACTCCGGGTCGTCGTCGGGCGCCATGGGCGCGGGACGGCCACTCGGCGGCCGGCTCACACGGCGGTCGCCAACTGTGGTGGGGTTCGCTACGAACGCCCGCCACAGCAGCACCACGACGCAGATCGCGCCGATCGCGGCGAGCAAGTACAGCATCTGCCACCTCCCGGGGGTCTCGGCATCGAGGTTAGCCCGTTTCGACCGATTCCGGGGCCGAGGGTGGCGAACCGTGCTTTATGCGTGGCCGTTCGTGAGGTTTGCCTCGGTGGTGAGCTCCGCGAGCAGGGTCTTCACTTCGGACTCCCGGAACCGGCGATGACCGCCGGGCGTGCGGATGGAGCCGATGCGCCCGGCGGTGGCCCACCGGGTGACGGTCTTCGGGTCGACGCGGAACAACGCCGCGACTTCGCCGGGGGTAAGGAGCCGCTCTCCGACATGTGCCGCAGTCACGTGGCCTCCTCAAGGCTGATCTGACCTGGACGGGCCCAATCGTTGCATCTCGACCATCGGGTACTCGAACGGTTGTCTGATGGTAAAGAGGTAGTAAGGGACAAATCGACCGGTTCGGACACTCTCCGAAGTCATGGTTCGGTCGGCGGGCCCTCCTACGTGCCACGCTAGAGTGCCGCAGTGGACGCCGTCGACCGCCGCATCATCGCCGCGCTTCGGGAACACGGCCGCGCGACCTATGCCGAACTCGGTCGCCAGGTCGGGCTTTCCGCATCCGCCGTGCACGAGCGGGTCGGCAAACTCGAGACCAGCGGCGTCATCACCGGCTACCACGCCGTCGTGAACCCGAGCATGGTCGGCCTCGGCGTCACGTCGCTGATCGGCATCTACTCGACCGACACCGCGGACGACGACGACGTCGCCGACGCGCTCGCCGCCCTCGACGAGGTCGAGTCCTGCTACCGCGTCGCCGGTGACGAGTCCTTCATCGTCAAGGTACGCGTCGCGACCGTCGACGACCTCGAACACACCCTGGGCCGTCTGCGGCGCATCGAGGGCATCGCGCGGACCAGGACCACGCTCGTGCTGTCGACCCGTTTCGAGGGCCGGCCGAACACTTCGCAGGTGGATGACGGTGACGAGTAACGTTCCGGTCGTGAGCAGCAGCACCTTGGCACGGGACCTGACGTTGTACACGCTGGGTCGGCTTCTGCTGGTCGGCGCGGTCACCGTCGTGCTCGTGCTGTTCGACGTGCCGCTGTTGGTCGCGCTCGCCGTGGCCGTCGTGGTCGGCTTCCCGCTGGGCCTGCTGGTGTTCCGCGGGCTCAACAACCGCGTCACCGCCGGCCTCGCCGAGCGCGGTGCGGAACGCGCGGCCACGCGGGACCGCCTGCGTGCCGAGCTGCGCGGCGAAGACTCCGAAGAATGACCGCGATCGACCGCTGCCACGCCAAGACCCGCGAATGGGTCTGCGAGGCGGTCCGGATCATCGAAGCGGACGCCAACCGCAGCGCCGACACGCACCTGCTGCCGTTCCCGCTGCCGCCCGAATGGAATGTCCGTCTTTACCTCAAGGACGAGTCGACCCACCCGACCGGCTCGCTGAAGCACCGGCTCGCCCGGTCGCTCTTCCTGTACGCGCTGTGCAACGGCTGGATCGTCGAGGGCACCCCGGTGATCGAGGCCTCTTCGGGTTCCACGGCGGTGTCGGAGGCGTACTTCGCGCGGCTGCTGGGGCTGCCGTTCATCGCGGTCATGCCGAGGACGACCAGCGCCGGCAAGGTCGAGCTGATCGAGCGGCAGGGTGGCCGGTGCCACTTCGTCGACGAGCCGAGCCAGCTGTACGTCGAGTCCCACCGGCTGGCCGCCGAGCTGGGCGGCCACTTCATGGACCAGTTCACACACGCCGAGCGCGCGACCGACTGGCGTGGCAACAACAACATCGCCGAGTCGATCTTCGAGCAGATGGCGTTGGAGCCGCACCCCGAGCCGGAGTGGATCGTGGTCGGCGCCGGCACCGGCGGCACCAGCGCGACGATCGGCCGGTACATCCGCTACCAGCGTCAGCGGACCCGGCTCGCGGTCGTCGACCCGGAGCACTCGGTGTTCTTCGACGCATGGCGCGACTCCCAACCGGAGCTGACGTCCTGCCAGGGTTCGCGGATCGAGGGCATCGGCCGTCCCCGCGTCGAGCCGTCGTTCGTCGGCCAGGTGATCGACCGCATGATCAAGGTCCCCGACGCGGCGTCACTGGCCACGATCCGTGCGGTAGAGCCGGTTCTCGGCCGCCGCGTCGGCGGTTCGACCGGCACCAACCTGTGGGGCGCCTTCCAGATCGTGGCCGAGCTGCGTGCCGCGGACCGTGCCGGCAGCGTCGTGACCCTGCTGTGCGACGGCGGCGACCGCTACGCGAACACCTACTACGACGACGGCTGGATCGCCGCCCAGGGCCTGGACCTGGCTCCGGACAAGGAAACCGTCGAGCGGTTCCTGTCCACGGGCGAGTGGCCGGCCTGAGCTACAGCGGCGGCAGCTTCGGCCACACGGCCTCGGCCACCGCGGAGGCGGCGGTGCAGGCCTCCTCGACCTGACCCTGGTCCAGGTACACCCAGATGCCCACGGTCTCGACGAGATCGCTCTTGTCCTCGTTCTTGTACGGCACGTGCTCGCCGTCCACCACGCACAGGGAGTTGACCGAGTCGTCGGCGAATCGGCTGACCGCGGTCCTGCGCCCCTGGACCTGCTTGTTCGAGTCCCCCTCGGGGAGATAGCCGATCTCGAACTCGATGTTCAGCAGAATCCCGTCCGGACCCTCCCACCAGCAGCTGTGCCGGTGGAGTTGGGGATCCGCCGCCACGTCACCCGGCATGCCGGGCACGAGCGTGGCGATCTCGGGCGTGACCAGCGTGCAGGGATCGACCTCACCGACGGAGTTCTCCGGCAGCTCCAGCTTGGTGGCCCGTCCGTAGATCACGGAGTCGATGACCTGGTCGGCCACGGCGTCGCTGATCTCGCACACCGACTCGACGTCCGTGTCGTCCTCCGGCCAGCTCAGCACCCCCAGTGCGATGCCGTCGGCGAACACGATGTCCCGCGTGCAGGAACCGTCCTCCTTGTCGACCGGCACCACCGTGATCCCGCCGGACCGTTTCCCGTCCGGGTAGTCCTCGAGGTTGTAGGTCGACCGGGACAGGTACCCCACCTGGACCTCAGCCGACACGCCCTTGTCGGTGGTCACCGCCATCACGCAGTCCTCGTACGCTACCGGGATGTCCAGATCGGCGGTCCACGCCTTGGGCAGGCCCGCGGGATCGACCACGCTGCACGGGTTCCACGACGGCAGGTCACCGAGCGCGTCCCCGGCGCTGACCTGGTCCGTGGCCTTGAACTTCGGCGCGAGACCGGCGCCCGTGGACGGCAGCGCCGTACCGTCCACTTTGATCGTGCACGCCGTGGTGACCAGCGACAGCGCGGCCAGCAGTAAGACGGCCCGACGCCCCGACCGCGACATGATGTGCCCCCGCTCTCGTTCACTCTTTCGAGGCAAAGGCTAGAACGCCGGTCCTTCCTCGCAGTAGACGGGCGGTCACTCCCTCTGTGCTCAGTTGACCGCCAGGGCCACCCCGGTGAACACGGCCCACGCGAGCATGACCAGCGAGGTGTCCCGCAGCACCGGGATCAGCGCCTTGCCCGTGGCACCACCGGCCACGGTCCGGGCGGCCGGCACCGCGAGCACGGCCGCCAGCAGTCCGACCAACAGCCAGGGGTGCCACACGGCCGCGACCGCGGACACCACGAACGGCACCGCGACCAGCACCACGTACAGGACCCGCGTCCGCCGGTCACCAAGCCGAACCGCCATCGTGATCTTGCCGGCCGCGCGGTCTGTCGGCAGGTCACGCAGGTTGTTCGTGACCAGCACGCTCGCCGAGACGCACCCGAGCGCGACCGCACCGGCGACGCCCAGCCACGTCACCTCACCGGTCTGCACGTAAAGAGTTCCCAGCACCGCCACGGGCCCGAAGAACACGAACACCGCGACCTCGCCCCAGCCCGCGTACCCGTACGGCCTGGGCCCGCCGGTGTAGAACCAGGCGGCGGCGACGGACACCACGCCGACGGTGATCAACCACCAGTGCCCGGTCAGCGCGACCAGCAGCAGCCCGGCCACCCCCGCGACCCCGAAGCACACGAACGCAGCCGTCTTCACCGAGGCCGAGGACGCGACCCCGGAGGCGACGAGCCGCAACGGCCCGACCCGCTGGTCGTCGGTGCCCCGGATGCCGTCGGAGTAGTCGTTGGCGTAGTTCACGCCGACCTGCAACGCCAGCGACACGACCAGCGCGAGGAGCGACGCCCACCAGTTGAGCTCACCGATCGCGCCAGCGGCCCCGGCCCCGACGATCACCGGTGCGATCGAGTTCGGCAGCGTCCGGACCCGCGCCCCGGCGATCCACTGTGCGGTTGTGGCCATGCCGCCATCTAACTGCGGCCTCGCACGCGGTTACTCCTCGGGTGACGGTGTCCGCAGCACGACTCGGTTTCCGTCCAGGTCGACCTTCATCAGCGGTGGCGCCCCGTCGTCCGTGTCGTCGCGCAGCATGAGCGAGTGGTTTCGATCGTTGAGTTCGTGTCGCTTGCTGGCGCCGAAGAACGCGTCCAGTTCCTCGAAACCGGCTGCCGACAACGGCATGCCCTCTCGCTTGCGGCGCCATGGGAGCCAGCTGCGGCTGCTCGCCCACAGCCCGAACCTCTCCATGGCCACCAGCACACAGAGCAGGAGGACCAGCCCTGGTAGTGAGATGGCTAACACAAACCCCATGCCGGGCAAACGGGTGAGGTCAGGGCAGAGTTCCGCGAAGGAGCGCCTGCACGCCCTTCCGGTCGACCTTGCCCGGCCCCCGAAGCGGCAACGTGTCCGCGAACCGCACGACCTTCGGGGTCGCCGGCCCCCCGAGCCGCGCCCGCACGGCGGCACGCAGGTCCTCGACCTCGGGCGGCCGCAAGGGATCCACCGGCACCACGGCCGCCGCCACGAGCTGCCCCCACTCCTCGTCGGGCAGGTCGACGACACAGACGTCCGCGACCCCCGGCTGTGCGGCCAGAACCTCCTCGACGGCGGCGGGCGCCACCTTCACCCCGCCGGTATTGATCACGAAGTCAGCGCGGCCGAGCACGTCGAGCGACCCGTCTGGTCGCAGCACGCCAAGGTCGGTGGTGCGGAACCAACCACCGACGAACGCGGCGGCCGTGGCCTCGGGCGCACGCCGGTAACCGCTGGCCAGCATGGGTCCGGCCAGCTCGATGACGTCCTCGGCGAGCCGCACCCGCACGCCGTCCAGGGGCTTCCCGTCGTACACGCACCCGCCCGCGGTCTCCGACATGCCGTAGGTCGTGTGGACCCGCACCCCCGCCGCCCGCGCCTGGTCGAGGAGCCGCGCCGGGGCGGCCGCCCCGCCGAGCAGCACGGCGTCGAAGGTCCGCAACGCATCGAGCCCGACCGGGTCGTCGAGGAGGCGCACTAGTTGCGTCGGGACGAGCGAGGTGTACCGGCGACCGCCCGTCATGGAGGCGACGGCGTCGTCGAATTTTCGTGTCCCCCGCAGGACCGGACTCGTGCCGGCGAGCAGCGACCGAACGATGACCTGCACTCCCGCGATGTGGTGCGCAGGCAGGGTGAGCAGCCACTGCCCAGGCCCGCCGAGCCGGGCGTGAGTGGCGGCCGCGGATGCTTCCAGCGCGGCAGCGGACAGTTCGACACCCTTGGGCACACCGGTCGACCCGGAGGTCGCGACGACCACAGTGGTGCCCGGGAGCGTGGGTTCGTCCGGGGCCATGGCCGCGCGCAGCTCGTCCGCCCTGGGATCGGTCGCCGACAAGGGCAGCACAGCGGGCCCGCCGTCGAGCGCGGCGTCGAGCGCGGCCACGATCGCCGAGTTGTCCACAGGGGTCAGCAACACAATCGAGATTGTCGGACATCGCACATAGGCTCCGCGCCATGAGTGTCACCAGACCACCGGTCGACGAGTCGCTCAGGGACGCCTACCTGCGCAGGCTGGGCTTCGCGACCCCGCCACCAGCGACGGTGGCCACGCTGTACGCGGTGCACCGCGCGCATCTGGAGCGCATTCCGTACGAGTCGGTGTGGGTCTGGTTAGGCGAACGCAGAACGATCAACCCGCTGGACTCGGTGCGCTACCTGGCCAGCGGCCGCGGCGGTTACTGCTACACGCAGAACGGCGCACTGGCCACGGTGCTGGGCTGGCTGGGCTTCACCGTCCGATGGCACGCCGGTGGCGTCCAGGGCCACGGCGAGCGCCCAAGCATCGACGGCAACCACCTGGCGCTGACCGTCACCAACCTGCCGACCGACGAGAACCCGGCCGGCGAATGGCTCATCGACGCAGGCCTGGGCGACGGTCTACACGAGCCGTTACCGTTACGCACCGGCACCTACACACAGGGCCCACACACGTACGGCGTCCGCCCGTCCGAGATCGATCCGAGCGGCTGGCGCTTCGACGCCGATCCGGGCATGTCCTTACAGGGCATGGACTTCCTGCCAGGCGACGCGACCCCGGCGGACCTACAGAAACAGCACGAGCACCTCCAGTCGTCACCGAAGTCGAGCTTCCGAAAGACGCTGGTGGTAGCCCGCCGCGACGCGTCTGGCGTGGACATCCTGCGCGGCTGCGTACTCAAACGCGTTGACAGCACAGGAGAAACGAGCACGGAGCTGCCGAACGCCCCGGAGTGGTGGTCGTGCCTGGCGGACGTGTTCAACCTTCCGCTGTCCGATGTAGACGACGAGCGAAAGAAGGCGTTGTGGAACAACGTAACCGTCGCCCATGAAGCCTGGCTGGCCCGAACGGCATAGATCCCCGCGCGTCCTTCACCACACCGCTCACGTCGCGCACAAATGGCGGTTTCATGCCACGGGCGATGTCTCGAAAGACGCGCTCATGTCGTTGAACGTCCCCATCGCGTCTTTCATGACACCAGGCCTGACCAGGCCTGCACCTCTCGCACGGTGCGACACCCACAAGCGCTGTGAACGCGCCTTTCGGCACCCCGCCATGTGGCGAACGCGCCTTTCGCGGCAGCGCTCGACTCACGCATCAGTAGTAGTACGGGAACTGGGACCAGTCCGGGTCGCGCTTCTCCAGGAACGCGTCCCTGCCCTCGACAGCCTCGTCGGTCATGTACGCCAGCCGTGTGGTCTCGCCGGCGAACAGTTGCTGCCCGACGAGTCCGTCGTCGATCAGGTTGAACGCGTACTTGAGCATGCGCTGCGCGGTGGGGGACTTTCCGTTGATCTCGGTGGCCCACTCCAGTGCGGTGGCCTCCAGCGACGCGTGCGGCACGACCGCGTTGACCGCGCCCATCCGGTGCATGTCCTCCGCCGTGTACGTCCGGCCGAGAAAGAAGATCTCGCGTGCGAACTTCTGCCCAACCTGGCGTGCGAGGTACGCCGAACCGTAGCCGCCGTCGAAGCTGCCCACGTCCGCGTCCGTCTGCTTGAAGCGGGCGTGTTCCTCGCTGGCGAGCGTCAGGTCGCAGGTCACGTGCAGGCTGTGCCCGCCACCCGCGGCCCACCCCGGCACGACCGCGATCACGACCTTCGGCATGAACCGGATCAGGCGCTGGCACTCCAGGATGTGCAGCCGCCCGGCCCGCGCCGGGTCCACGGTCGACGCGTCCTCGCCCGACGCGTACTGGTACCCCGTGCGCCCGCGGATCCGCTGGTCGCCGCCCGAGCAGAACGCCCAGCCGCCGTCGCGGGGTGACGGACCGTTGCCGGTCAGCAACACGCAGCCAACATCAGGTGTCATGCGCGCGTGGTCCAGTGCCCGGTACAGCTCGTCGACGGTGTGCGGCCGGAAGGCGTTGCGTACCTCCGGACGGTGGAACGCGATGCGCACGGCGCCCGTCGACACGGCCCGGTGGTAGGTGATGTCGGTGAAGTCGAATCCAGGCACTTCACGCCAGGCGGACGCGTCGAACAATTCGGAGACGAAAGCCACGACGCGAGCATATGGGGACCCCAGAAATCGCGGGTTTCCGGAC
The DNA here is from genome assembly GCF_036378875.1 of Actinophytocola sp. Lineage (GTDB taxonomy): Bacteria > Actinomycetota > Actinomycetes > Mycobacteriales > Pseudonocardiaceae > Actinophytocola. The sequence continues at coordinate 182,853 of NZ_DASUVO010000101.1, read as the reverse complement.
CGCCGTGACAAGCTGAGGGACATGCAGGATGTCGAGGCAGTGGTCGAGGAGCTCGCCGACCGCGACGACGCCGGGCTGGTCGTCGCCGCGTGTTGGTACGACGTGTCGAACGACCGGCCGAACTACCGGATGTCCCAGTTCGACGTGCAGAACTTTCTCTGGCTCACCCTGCCGCAGCTGCTCCGCGACCCGCCTCCGGACCTCGACCCGATGCCGGGCTGGCGGGACGTGGTCGAGGAGGCCGCCTGGTTCTTCGAGCGCCTCGACCAGCCCCGCTACGCCGAGATCTGCCGTGGCCCGCGCACCAGGGAGATCCTGGAGTCCGCCCACGACCCGATCCACAGCTTCGAGCTGTACGCGCTGGCCACGCACGAGTCCGGCATCATGCCGCCGCCCGGCCTGCGCATCACCTGGCTCGACGACCCGGGCCCCCGCGAGCAGGACCTGTACGACGCGATCACCCGCGCGCTCGAACGCGCCATCGCAGCAGGCGAGCTCGACCCCACCGACGACGCCAAACGTCTCGGGGTCGCCGCCACAGTCCTGGAGCAGCTGCCGGACGGCCACACCCAGACCATGCAGGACCTGATGTTGACCGAGCGGTTCACCCGCCTGCGGGCGACGACGCGCAGCCAGACCGTGCGTGAGCTGCTGGTACGTGTCGAGCCGGACGTCGCCAAGCCGCTCGACCTCACCTCGGACATCCTGCTCACCGGCACCCGCCCGCTGGGCGCGGTCGTCCACGACCGTGACGGCTCCGCCCCGCTGGTCAGGCTTCTCGTCAAGCTCGAACTGCTCGGATACGACAACGCGGGCGACGTGTACCGCACCGACGACGGCGAGCGCGCGCTCGCCCACCCGGTCCTGTTCTTCGAGGCGGTCGTCAACGGCTTCGCGGCCCCGGCCGACCCCCTCGCCAGGCTGGCCGCGCTGCCGATGCTCGCCATGCTGATCCTGTCCGACACCATCGACGTGGACATGCTGCTCGACCGCATCGGCATCGTGTTCTTCGAGACAGCCCGAAGCGACTCCCCGGGCCCGAGCGATACCGTGCGAGAGGTGGTGCGTGAGCTGCTGGACGACATGCAGACCGCCGGTCTCGTGACGAGCGACCGGCAGCGGCTCACCGCCTTCGGCCGCCGCGTCGCACTGGTCGGCGTCCGCATGCGGGCCATGCAGGTAACCGAGGAGTGACCGGGTGAATCCTTCCACCGCGCAGGCCTCGGTCATCGTCGACGAGCTGATCCGCAACGACGTGCGCCACGTGGTGGTCTGCCCGGGCTCCCGCAACGCCCCGCTCGCCATCGCGCTCCACGACGCCGCCGAGGCCGGCCGCCTCACCATGCACGTCCGCGTCGACGAACGGTCCGCAGGCTTCCTCGCGCTGGGGCTGTCGAAGGCGGGTGGCCGGCCGGCCGCGGTCGCGTGCACGTCCGGCACCGCGGCCGCCAACCTGCATCCCGCCGTGCTCGAGGCGCACCACGCGGGCATCGGCCTGCTGATGATCACCGCCGACCGGCCGCCCGAGCTGCACGGCACGGGCGCCAACCAGACCATCGACCAGCGTGGCCTGTTCGGTCCTGCTGCGGTGTCCGTTGAGTTCCCGGTCGCCGAGAAACGCACTGGCCAGAACCAGGTGTGGCGCGGCCTGGTGTGCCGGGCGGTGGCGCAGGCGGAGGCCGGCCGTCCGGTCCAGGTCAACGTGCCGTTCCGCGAACCGCTCGTGCCGACGTTCGAGCCCCGCTGGCCCGAACCGCTTGAGGGCCGGGCAGGCGGCGCGCGGTGGACGACGTCAGCCGCACCGGTGACGATGGCCGGCAGCCGCGTCGATTTCGGTTTGCCGGCAAGGACTTTGGTGGTCTTCGGCAGCGGCCGGGAGGACCGGGCACGCGCCGCCGCCGAAGTGGCCGCCACCGCCGGATGGCCGGCCATCGCCGAACCGTCGAGCCAGGCCGCCGCGCTCGCCGGCGGCGCCAGTGTCCTGCGCTGCGGCGCGCTTCTGTTGTCGGCGGGCGAGTTGCCGGAAGCGCTGCGTCCGGAGGCGGTCGTGGTCGTGGGCAGGCCGACGCTGTCCCGTGGCGTCCGCGGACTCATGGACCGCGCCCCGGTCTACGGCATCGGCGACCATCCACAATGGACGGATCCGCAGTACGTGGCGACCCATGTCCGCGGTTGGCTGGACCTCGACGACATGTCGCAGGTGACCGGCCACGATCCGGAGTGGCTGCCGGCATGGCGGCAGGCGGACGCCAGCGCGGTCACCGCTGCGGAGAAGCTGCTCGGCGAGCAGGAGTGGCCGACGGGCCTGCGACTGGCCATCGAGTTGATGGACGCGCTGCCGTCGGGCGCCGCCCTGTTCCTGGGTTCCTCCAACCCGATCCGCGACATCGACCTGGTGGCGGAGCCCCGTTCCGACGTGACTGTGTACGCCAACCGAGGTGTGGCCGGCATCGACGGCAACGTCTCGACCGCGGCCGGCGTCGCACTGGCGGGAGACCGCCCCACGTATGCCCTCCTAGGTGACCTGACCCTGCTGCACGACCTGAACGGCCTGCTCGTCGGCCCGCCGGAACGCCGCCCGGACATGACGATCGTGGTCCACAACGACGACGGCGGTGGCATCTTCACGCTGCTCGAACAGGGCGCGGCCGAGTACAAGCACACCTTCGAGCGCGTTTTCGGCACCCCGCACGGCGCGGACATCGAGTCCCTGTGCCGCGGCTACCGCGTCGACCACGTGCACGCCACGACCAGCGACGACCTCCGCAACGCACTGAAACCGGCGCGCGGTCTGCGTGTCGTGGAGATCAGGTCGGACCGCAGACTGTTGCGAGACCTACACGCCCGACTGCGCGCCGCGGTCTCGGACGCCGCACTCCGTTAGTTCCGGTGCCGTGCGATGAAGGACACCTTTCCCGCATGGCCGCCCTGTCGATGGGGCCAGCCCTACGATTGGTGCTGAGGCTGCCTCCATTGCCGCAGCACCGGGCCGGGCAACAGCATTGGTCGATGGCATTCATGTTATTGACCGTCCGTCGCGCCGTGGTGGCCATCGCGGCGGGCGCGTCGGTCGTGTCGTTGTCCGCACCGGCCGCCGCCGAACATGGTCCGATCACCGATGCCGCGGCCGTCAGAGCCCAACTCGACCTGATGACCAGCGCCGACCGGATTCCCGGTGCGCTGGCCGAGGTCCGCGATCGGCGTGGCAGGTCGGTCACGCTCACGTCCGGTACGGCCGAGCTGGGCACGGCTCGGCCGATGGTCGACGGCGACGGCCGATTCCGGATCGCAAGCGTTACCAAGCCGTTCACGGCGGCCGCGGTGCTGCGGTTGGTTGCCCGGCACCGGGTTCGGCTCGACGCGCCGGTCGAGACCTACCTGCCCGGGGTGGTGCGGGGCACCGGAGAGGGAAGCGCGATCGACGGCCGCGCCATCACCGTGCGCCAACTGCTGCAACACGCCAGCGGGCTGCCGGACTACGTCAGGTTTGTGAACCCCGCCGAGCGGAACCGGCCGGTCGAGGCGGCGGAGCTGGTCCGGATCGCCCTGTCCCACAAGCCGGACTTCGACCCCGGCGAGGGCTGGAAGTACTCCAACACCGGCTACGTTCTCGCCGGGATGATCGTGGAAAGGGTGACGCACCAGGACATCGGCACGGCCGTGACCGAGCTGGTGATCCGCCCTGCGCACCTGCGTGACACGTACTGGCCGCGGGCCGGGGAGCGGCGCATCCGCGGCCCACACGCCCGCAACTACACCGTGGACAACGCCAATCCGGCCGGACCGCTGGTCGACGTCACCGAGTTCGAGCCGTCCTGGGCCGGCGCGGGCGGTGCGATGGTGTCCACGCCGTCGGATCTCAACCGGTTCTGGCAGAAGTTGTTCGGTGGCCGCCTGTTGCCACGCTGGGTACTGGCCGAGATGCGGACCGCCGTGCGGGCGCCGGCTCTGGGACGTGGTGTGAAATACGGCCTCGGCCTGATCCGGCTGCCTTTGGGGTGCGGCGGCCACATTTGGGCCCACGGGGGCGACCTGGCAGGCGGCGGCGTCGCGACCGTGAGCGGCCAGGATGATTCCGGCCGTGCGGCAACGGTTTACATCACCGCGCTGACCAGCGGGGCGGCCGTCGAACACATGCGTGGCGCCATGGACGTCGCCCTCTGCTCCTAGTACACGCGGGAGCCGTATATCCCGGCGCGGGAGGCCCAGTCGTCCTGGTAGCGGAGGCTTTCGTACAGGTTGACGGCATCGTGGAACTGTCGGCCGAGATTGTCGAACTGCCGCACCGGAAACTCCACCATGTCGGGCCGGTCGAGATGGTCCGGCGCCGAGATCGAGATGGTCATCGTCCAGTTGGCGTAGGCGCCGCTGAACTGCCAGGTATTTTGCATGCAGTGCAGCATGGATTTGTTCCAGTTCGGCAATCAAGTTCCGATCGGGTGAACTCGCTTTCTTGCCGATGTGGCAACGGGCCATTGTGGACTCATGGGCAATGACAATCGTGCCTCCGTACGCCAGCGCAGGGTATCGGCCGAGCTGCGGGCGTTGCGCCAGGCCAAGGGTTTGACGTGCCAGCAGGTCGCTGACGCGTTGGACTGGTCGGTCAGCAAGGTCAGTCGAATGGAGACAGGCGTGCGGGGCCTGTATCCCGACGATGTGGCCGCCATGCTCGGCTACCTCGAGACCCCTTCCAAGCTGAGAGACGAGTTGCTGACCCTGGTCCGCGATGGCGAGAAGCCCAACTGGATCCAGATCGGGAGCGGCCTGCCGAAGCACTGGAAGATCCTGCTCCGGATGGAGAGCGACGCCACGGCCATCTACAACTACGAGCCACTGGTGGTGCCGGGCCTGCTCCAGACCGACGAGTACGCCAGGGCGATTATCAGCACAGGCAACCGCGACTTGGGCGAGGGGGTGGTTGATCATTTCGTGCGCACAAGGATGGGAAGGCGGGCAATGCTGAGCCGCCCCGACGGGCCGATGCTTTCCGTGATGGTGGACGAGATGGTGCTCCGTCGGGCGGTAGGCGGTTCCGACTGCATGCGTGGCCAGCTTCAGCATTTGCTCAACATGGCCAACCGACCTCGGGTGGAGATCTTGGTGGTGCCTTTCGGGGTTGGCGAGAACCCAGGCCTGGAAGGCCCAATGATGATCATGGAGTTCGATACCCAACCGACTCTCGTGTTCGTGGAGGTCCGAAGTGCGAGTGGTTTTCTTGAGGAACCCACCGAACTTCGGCGGGCTAGAATCGCCTGGCGAGAGCTTCGTTCCATGGCCCTGTCGCCGGAGGACTCGGTGCGGTTCATTGCCGACCTCGCCGGCGAGTTGACCTGAGGAGCCGCAGATGGAGACCCAGACCAAGTGGCGCAAGAGCAGCCGAAGCACGAGCGATGCCAACTGTCTCGAGGTGGTCGTCGATCGAACCGTCACGGCCGTTCGGGACTCCAAGAATCCCACCGGCCCCACGCTCGCCTTCCCCGCCGCCTCCTGGAAGGCGTTCCTCCAGGCATAATCAGCCTCGAGCGTCTGGGGGGTCGCTGGCCATCCACCACACCGCCCGCGGGCTGATCTCGCCGGTCTCATCCGGCGGGGGCTGAGGGGACATCCTGGACGTTCGGCAGGTGTCTCTCACGCTTGGGCATCAGTCGTATTGAGTTCTCCGTGTGGACGGTCCCAGGCCGCACACTGACTTCATGACGTACGTGATCGCGGCCGCGCTGCTGGTGGGGGCGGTGGCCATCCTGACATTGCCGTGGTCGCGCCGTGACCCGGCCGACTTCACCACCGCCGAGCTCGGCTACGCGTGGCGCGGCCCGCGTGGCGCGGTGATCGGGGCACTGCGCCAACTCGTCGACGCGGGCACGTTGCAGCCCTCCCGCGTGCGTGGCATGGCGCGGACCGACACATCGTTGCCAAGTGGGACCGATCCATTCACACGAGCTGTCTACAGCGCGACCGGTGTGCGCCGGGGGCCGTCCGCCCTACAGGAGTATCCCGGCGTCAGAAAGGCGTTGCCGGCCGTCGCCGAACGGGCGCGTGCCGCGGGTCTGCGGGTGGGGAAAGTCCGTCGAGCGCTCGGGTCGGCCGCCGCGCTGGCCGCGCCGGTGAATGTCTTGGTGGCGCACGGTTTCCGGGATGTCACGGGCATTGTCGTCGGTGTGGTCATGGTTCTGGTGGCGGCCTGGCTGGTGGTGCTGCGGGGCACCACGATCGCCGGCACCCGCACTTTGGGCGCGGCGGAGCAAGGCGACACCTCGGCACTGCGTGGTTCCGGCCGGCGGGGCATGGGCTGGGGGTTCGCGAACCTCTCGTCCGGCGCCGGTTCGCTGCCGGAGCACAACGCCCCTACCAGCAGTTTCGGTGCCAACGGCGACTTCGGTGGTGGCGGCGACTCGAGCGGCTACTGAACGAGGGGGGAACTCATGGTGTACATGATCGCGGCCGCGCTGCTGGTGGCGGCGGTGGCCATCCTGACCTTGCCGTGGTCACGCCGTGACCCGGCGGACTTCACGCTCGTCGAGCGCGGCTACGCGGCCCGCGGTGCGGGTGGGGCGCTGGTCGGTGCGATGAGCACGCTCGTCGGTCTCGGCGTGGCACAGCGGTCACGCGCCCACGGCTTGGTGCGGACCAACACCGCATTGGCGCGTGGCGCGGGAGATCCGCTCAGCCGAGCCGTCTACAAAGGAATTGGTAACGCCAACGGGCTGGTCGGTTTCATGGATCTGCCGGACGTCGAAGCGGCGCTGGCGCCCGTCGGCGCGAAGGTGACCGGGGCCGGGCTGCGGGTGGGGCCGGGCCGCCGAACACTCGGGTCGTTCGCCGCGCTGGCCGCGCCCGTGGTGGCGGCGACCGCGCTGGCACGGGGCGCCGGTCACGTGGCGCTGGGCGTCACGGTCGGCGTGGTGGCGCTGGTGGTGGCTGGCTGGCTGCTGAACCTGCGTGGTGTCACGGTCGCGGGTGCCCGCACACTGGCGCCGCGCCCTCGGGAAGGCGCTTCGGGAGTGCGACTGTCCCACGCGAGCGTGATCGTGAGCCTGTTCGCCGTCGCTTCCTGGTCGGACGGCGGTTTCAGCGCGGCCGGCGGCGGCTTCGACGGTGGCGGCGACGGCGGCGGCGACGCGGGTGGTGGCGGCTACTGAACGAGAACGGGCCCCGCACTCCATTGTGCGGGGCCCGTTTCGTCGTAGCGCCTACTTCTTGCCGATCCGGATCTTCATCGACGTGCCGTTCTGCGACACGACCCGGATCGTCGTCCCGGTGGCGGGGAGCTTCACGCCGGCGTTCGGCTGCTCCGCGTACCAGAACTTCTTGGTGTCGTCGAACAACGGCACCGCCGCCTGCCCGCGGATGTAGCTCGGCTTGCCGTTCACGTGCAGCGTGAACGAGTCCGCCTTCTCCAGCGAGAACGGCGCGTCATAGCCCGCGATCCGCTCGCGCCACGGCACGCCCTCCAGGTTGTAGATCGGCGCGGGGTGCGCGTCGATCGGGAGGATCTGACCGTTGCCCTGGTGCTGGCTGGTGTTGTTGTCCGTGTAGGACGTGTCCCAGTACCAGACACCGAGGCCGGTCTCGTACGGGAAGTGCTCCACCCAGTCGGGGTTGGCCGCGACGTTTACCACGTTGTACGGGCCAGTCTTCATGTACTTGTCGTAGGACTCGTACGTGCGGTTCGACGCGATGTAGAAGTTGTCGAACAGTTGGGTCTCCGTCGTCGGTGCGGTGCGGAAACCCTTCAGCGTCCAGCCGTTGGCGCCCGACTCGGCGCCGTCGGTCAACACGGGCTGGCCGTCGGCGGAGATCTTGATCTCGTCGGCGAAGAAGCCGTCCTCGACCCAACCGCCGTCGGTCTTGTACCGGAACCGCAGCTGCGCGGACTGGCCGGCCAGCGAGTCGAGCGGCACGTGCATGTCCAGCCACTGGCCGTCGGACGAGCCGGTCAGCGCGGGCTGGTTGCCGGAGTCACGGGAGAACGGGACGCCGCCGGTGGTGCCGTCGAGCACCTGCCAGGTCGAGCCGCCGTCCGTGGAGGCCTGCACGTACAGGTAGTCGAAGTCCTCCTCGATGGCGTACCTGGCCTTCAGGTCGAGCGACGCGCTCGTCTTGCCGGTCAGGTCGACCGTCCTGGTCATCGTGGTGTCCAGGTTGTCGCCCTTGGTGCTCCACCACTGGTTCGCGCCGGCGAACGGAGCGCCGTACTGGAACTGCACCTGCTTGTCGGGCAGCACCACGACGGCGGCCTGTGCCTTGGCCGAGTTGTACTCGTGCGGGCCGAGGTCCAGCGTCTTCGTCTGGCCGGCCACCACGACCTCGTAGTCCAGCCAGCCGAGCTGCAGCTTCGACCACGGGTCCATGTCGTTGACCCGCGAGCCGAGCACCTCGCCGGGGCCGGAGACGCGCTGCTGCGCCATCAGCGACCACCAGTTGACGTGGTTCTGGCCGCCGCCGGACCAGTCGTACAGGTCGGGCAGGCCCAGGTCGTGGCCGTACTCGTGGCAGAACACGCCGATGCCGCCGTTCTCCGGCTGCACCGTGTAGTCGCCGACCCAGATGCCGGTGTCGGCGATCTGGGCGCCACCCTGGAGGTTGCCGCTGGGGCCGCTGGTGGTGTTGCCGAAGGCGAAGGCGCGGTGGCTCCACACGGCGTCCTCACCCTGGATCGGGTCGCCGTCGGCCTGGTCGCCACCGGAGTGGACGATCTGGAAGTGGTCGATGTAGCCGTCGGGCTCGTCGAAGTTGCCGTCACCGTCGTAGTCGGTGCGGTCCCAGACGTCGTACTCGGCCAGCTGCGCCTTGACCTCCGCCGCCGGGCGGCCGGACGCGATCTGGTCGGTGTACCACTGGTTCACGCCGTCCTTGACCAGGTCGTACGAGTTGTCGCAGACGTTGCTGCCGCACGGGAAGCCGTTGGAGCGGCCGTAGCGGGCCTCGTTGAACTTGACCTTCACCCAGTCGGTGACAAAGCCCTGCACGGAGTAACGGCCGGAGGACTGCTTGGTGTAGTAGTTCGCGACCGAGTCGACTCCGGGGTCGGTCGAGAAATACAGGTCCTGGAAGTGCTCGCGGCTGTAGTCCGGCTGCCAGATCGTGGAGTTGTCCTTGGTGCGGTCCGGCTCCGGGATCTCGTTGTGCAGCGGTCCGTCGAACTTGACCGGGCCGACGGTGTTCGGGTCGGTGTCCTGGTCGGGGTAGTCCGGGTGGCGCTCGTTCCCGAACTCCACGAGCACGACGAAGATGTTGTCGGTCTTCTCACGGGACAGCTCGACGTACTGGTCGACCTGGCCCTTGTTCTTGTTCTTCGTCTTCGGCCCTGGCTTGGTGCCCATCTTCACCACGGTGCTGTCGCCGCGCTTCACCGCGGTCTTCTCGCCGGTCAGCACGTCGGCGAGCGCCTCCTGGCGCAGCACGCGGCGCTTTTCCTCCGCGGGGTTGGGCAGGTCGTCGACGGGCGCCGCGACGGCCGTCGCCGTGTCGCCCGGAGGTGGCGCCGCCTGCGCGGCCGTACTCAATGTCGTCAGCCCGGTCGCCGCCAGGGCGACACTGGTCAGGCCGACGAGAATTCTTCGTTGCACACGTCCTCCACGATCTCTTCGGCACCCGATCACTTGATGGGCTGACCAGGCACGCAGCGAGATATTACGGACCGCGAATATTTTTCGGACCCGACGAACGGTGTAATCCAAAAGGAGCAATCACGCCGGCTTGCTCCACCCGGTCGAGCGCCGTCGCCCACTCGCTACCCTTTTTTTCCTCTGGCCCGATTTCGGTCACTGTCGCTCTTGATCGCTTTGCCGCCGCCATTCGTAAGCAGGCAGTGGTCGCGCCACTCGGTCGGATGAGGGTGTCGCCTGGTTGTGCGCGGAGGGTTGCCGCGTGCCCGCCGATTGGGTGGCTACGCTCAACGGTGTGACACAGCAGGTGACGAACAGTCGCGGGCCGCTCGTGCGGCGGTGGGCGGCACGCGGCCTGCTGGCGTTGGCCGGGATCATCACGTTCCTCGGTCTCGTCCTGGTGGTCGCGGCGTGGACCGAGGACAACTCGATCAACAAGGACCTCGGGACCGTGGACGCCGAGGTCGTCTCCGACAACTTCTCCCGCACTCTCGTCCGCTTCTACACACCCGACGGCGCGGAGCACATCCCGCAGCTCGGCGTGCTGTACCCGTCCGGTCTCGAGGTCGGCGACGTCGTCGAGGTCGAGTACCGCAAGGACAACCCGGAGCTGGTCCGCGTGGCCGGTCGCGGCGCGGTCGTGACACTCCTGCCGGTCGGGTTGACGCTGGTCGGCGTGTGGGCGGTGGTCGTACCGGCAGTGTGGTGGCTGCGTCGCCGGATGTAACACTTCTCCTCAATTGGCGCGTCCAGGTGTAACATCGGGTCGTGAGTGAGGCTGATTTCACGCGACTGGTCGAGGCCGAGCAGCGGGTCGAGCCGCGGGACTGGATGCCCGACGGCTACCGCAGGACGCTTATCCGACAGGTCGCCCAGCATGCCCATTCGGAGATCATCGGCATGCAGCCGGAGGCCAACTGGATCAGCCGCGCCCCGTCGCTGCGCCGCAAGGCGATCCTGCTGGCCAAGGTGCAGGACGAGGCCGGTCACGGCCTGTACCTGTACGCGGCGACCGAGACGCTCGGCGCCGACCGCACGGACCTCACTGAGAAGCTCATCGAGGGCCGGCAGAAGTACTCGTCGATCTTCAACTACCCGACGCTGTCCTTCGCGGACGTCGGTGTCGTCGGCTGGCTGGTCGACGGCGCCGCGATCTGCAACCAGGTGCCGCTGTGCCGCACGTCGTACGGACCGTACGCGCGGGCGATGATCCGCATCTGCAAGGAGGAGTCCTTCCACCAGCGGCAGGGCTACGAGCTGCTGATGACCATGATGCGGGGGACGCCCGAACAGCGCCGCATGGTCCAGGACGCCGTGAACCGCTGGTGGTGGCCGTCGCTGATGATGTTCGGCCCGTCGGACGAGGCGTCGGCCAACACCGAGCAGTCGATGGCGTGGCGGATCAAGCGGCACACCAACGACGAGCTGCGGCAGAGGTTCGTGGACATGACCGTGCCGCAGGCGCAGGCGCTGGGTGTCACGTTGCCGGATCCTCTGCTCCGCTGGAACCCCGAGCGTGGCCACCACGACTTCGGCGAGATCGACTGGGACGAGTTCTGGCGCGTGGTCGGCGGCGCCGGCCCGTGCAACAAGCAGCGTCTCGCGCACCGGCGGAAGGCGCACGAGGACGGCGCGTGGGTGCGGGAGGCGGCGTCCGCGTACGCGGCCCGTGCCGAGGAGGCGGTGGCATCATGACCAGGTCATCTTGGCCGTTGTACGAGGTGTTCGTGCGGAGCAAGCGCGGCCTGAACCACGTGCACGTCGGCTCGTTGCACGCCCCCGACGCGGAAATGGCCCTGCGTAACGCACGCGACCTGTACACGCGGCGCAACGAGGGCGTGTCCATCTGGGTGGTGCCGGCCGCGGCGATCACCGCGTCGTCACCGGACGAGAAGGACTCGTTCTTCGCGCCGAGCGGCGACAAGGTGTACCGGCACCCGACCTTCTACGCGATCCCCGAGGACGTGCCGCACCTATGAGCTTCGACAACGCGTACGACGCCCTCACGGAGGCCGACGGAGACCAGCACTGGGCGTTCGGCACGGGCTTCGACGACCCACTGTCCGGAGTGGACCGCACGGTACCGGCGTCGGTGTCCACACAGGACCTGTCGACCTACTGCCTGATGCTGGGCGACGACGCGTTGATCCTCTCGCAGCGGCTGACCGAGTGGTGCTCACGCGCCCCGGAGCTGGAGGAGGACGTCGCACTGGCGAACATCGCGCTGGACCTGCTTGGCCAGGCACGCCTGCTCCTGACCAGGGCCGGCGAGGTGGAGGGCAACGGCCGCGACGAGGACACACTGGCCTACCTGCGCGACGAACACGAGTTCCGCAACGTCCGCCTGGCCGAGATCGACTGCGGCCCAGGCCCAGGCGGCGACTTCGCGACGACGATCGCCCGCCTGCTGGTCTTCTCGACGTGGCGACTGGCGGTGTTCACGCGCTTGACGACGTCGGCGGACCCGGTACTGGCCGCGATCGCGGAGAAGGGCGTGAAGGAACTCGCCTACCATCGTGACCACGCGGCACAGTGGACACTGCGCCTGGCGGGCGGCACGGAGTACTCGCGCACCCGCATGATCGCCGGCCTGGACCAGGTGTGGCCACTGGTGGACGAACTGTTCACCACGCACGAGGCGGAACACGCACTGCCCGGCGTCGCCGTGCCCTCGTCGGAGGTCCGCGCGGACGTGGACGCGGTGCTGGCGCAGGTGTTCAAGGCAGCGGCCCTGTCGACCCCGGAGGTCGCGCCCATGTCGCCGATTGCGGGCAAAACGGGCCGAGACGGCGTCCACACGGAGGCCATGGGCTACCTGCTGGCAGAACTGCAACACCTGGCCCGCTCAATGCCAGGAGCACAGTGGTGACCGGCCGTGCTGGCCTGAAGGGCACCCTCAGGACATGGGGACCAGCCGAAACCGTGCCGAGAAGGCCCAACACCCCCAAACCCTGCGGGCACTGGCTGGCGAAACCCCACCACCTGGCCGACTCGAAGCCAGGAGGGACCCCATGACTCAAAGAAACCCCGAAACGCAAAGTCCGCTCGCGCGCGCGTTGCCCAGCCCCCACCCGATCCCGGGGGCGTCCCGCCGTGCCAGTCTACCAGCGGGGACTGACAAAAACGGGCTTTCGCGCTCGCCTGTGGACAACTCGGTCGGTTGTGGACAACTCGATGCCCGCGGTGTCGCGGAGCAGGTGCTCGATCCGGAGCTGCCGGTGCTCACGCTCGCCGATCTCGGGGTCCTGCGTGACGTCCGCGAGGAGGGCGGGCGCGTCACCGTCACCATCACGCCCACCTACTCCGGCTGTCCGGCGCTCCACGAGATGCGGCAGGACCTGCACCGCAAGCTCAGCGAAGCCGGCTTCGAGCACGTCGAGGTCCGCACGGTTCTCACCCCCGCCTGGACCACCGACTGGATCAGCGAGGACGGCCGCCGCAAGCTCGCCGAGCACGGGATCGCGCCGCCGCAACGGAAAGCCGGGCCGATCACGCTCAACCTGACCCCACCGGTGCGGCGAGTTCCCTGCCCCCGCTGCGGTTCCGCGCGGACCACCGAGCTTTCCCGCTTCTCGTCCACCGCGTGCAAGGCGCTCCGGCGCTGCGAGGACTGCCGCGAGCCGTTCGAGCACGTCAAGGAGATCTGATGGTGCGTTTTCACGAGCTCCCGGTCGCCCGCGTCGACCGGCTGTGCGCGGACGCCGTCGCCGTCACCTTCGACGTTCCGCCGGACCTCGCCGGCACCTTCGCGTTCCGGCCCGGCCAGTACCTCACCCTGCGTCAGGACGTCGACGGCACAGAGGAACGCCGCTCCTACTCGATCTGCGCACCCGCCGGCGCGTCGCCGCGCATCGGTGTCCGCAGGGTCGACGGCGGGCTGTTCTCCGCCAGGATCGTGGACCAACTGGAAACCGGCGACACGCTGGAAGTCCTTCCACCACAAGGAAAGTTCACGCCAGACGGGACCGGTCGGCACCACGCCTTCATCGTGGCGGGCTCGGGGATCACCCCGGCACTGTCCATCATGTCCACTCTGCTGTCCGAAGAGGACACGAGCGTCACCCTGCTGTACGGCAACCGGCGTGCCGACACCGTCATGTTCGCCGACGAGCTCGCCGACCTGAAGGACCGCTATCCGCAACGGTTCCAGCTCGTCCACGTTCTCTCCCGCGAGCCGACGGACGTCGAGCTGTTCTCCGGGCGGCTCGACGCTCACCGGATCGCCAAGCTGCTCGACGGGATCGTGCCAACGTCCGATGTGGACCACTGGTGGCTGTGCGGCCCGTACGGGATGTTGCAGGACGCGGACCGCGCACTCGCCGAACATCAGGTCTCCCGCGGGAAGATCCACCGCGAGCTGTTCTACGTCGACGAGCCGCCGCCGGAGCCCAAGCGGGCCGACGAGTCCAGTGTGGAGGGACCGGTCGCGCGGGTCACGGTGCTCCTCGACGGTCGCGAGACGACGCTCAACCTGCCCGCCGACACCCCGATCCTCGACGCCGCGCAACGCGTCCGCGCCGACCTGCCGTTCGCCTGCAAGGGTGGCGTGTGCGGCACCTGCCGGGCCAGGGTCACAGCCGGTGAGGTCGAGATGCGCCGCAACTACGCGCTGGAGGAGCACGAGGTGGCCGTCGGTTTCGTGCTGACCTGCCAGGCGCTACCGCTGTCCGCTGAAGTCACTGTGGATTACGACGCTTAATTCTTGGTGCAACGTTCGCCGGGACGTCACACAGCCGTTCTCCCCACAACAGCGCGGGTTGCGACGGTCGGTGCGTGCGAGTCGCCATCGTCACTGAGAGCTTCCTGCCGCAGGTGAACGGCGTGACGAACTCGGTTCTCCGCGTCGTGGAACACCTGGAGCGGCGTGGTCACGACGCCATGGTCGTGGCGCCGGGCCCGGGTCCGGACCGCTACCGGCACGCCGAGGTCCGTCGCGTACGCGCGGTCGACCTGCCGGTCATCAGCTCGCTGCCGATCGGTGTGCCGTCCCCGAAGGTGCACGCGGCGCTGACCGAGTTCGCGCCGGACGTCGTGCACCTCGCGTCGCCGTTCGTGCTCGGCGCGTCCGGGCTCAGATCCGCGCGGCGGCTCGGCGTGCCGACGGTCGCCGTGTACCAGACCGACGTGGCCGGATTCGCCGCCGCGTACGGGCTCAAGCACGGCGCGCGGGCGGCTTGGCGGTGGATCCGCAAACTGCACAGCAACGCGGACCGCACGCTGGCGCCGTCACACGCGTCGGTCCGTGCGCTGACCGACCACGGGGTACCACGCGTGCACCGATGGGCACGGGGCGTCGACACCGAACTGTTCACACCCCACCGCGTGGACTCCGCGCTGCGTGCACTGCTCGCACCGCGCGACGAACTGCTCGTCGGGTACGTCGGCCGCCTGGCGCCGGAGAAGCACGTGCACCGGCTCGCCTGCCTGGACGGTCTGCCGGGCGTGCGGGTGGTGGTCGTCGGCGAAGGACCTGACGAGGAGGCGTTGCGCAGGCTGATGCCGAACGCGGCGTTCCTCGGTTTCCGGACCGGCACCGAACTCGCCACCGCGTACGCGTCGCTGGACGTGTTCGTCCATCCCGGCCCGCACGAGACGTTCTGCCAGTCGGCGCAGGAGGCGCTGGCGTCCGGCCTTCCGGTGCTCGTGCCGGCCGCTGGCGGCCCGCGTGACCTGGTGGACCACGGCCGGACCGGTTACCTGCTGGAGCCGTACGACGACGACAGGTTCGCCGACCAGCTCATGACGTACGTGGACCAGCTCCGCCACCCCGGCCTGCGGTGGCGGCTGGGGACCGCGGCGCGGGAATCGGTGCTGGCGCGGACGTGGCCCGCCGTGTGCGAGGAGTTACTGGGCCACTATGCGCAGGTGAGCGCCAGCGTGCTGGCCGCGTAGAGGGTGCCGTAGGGTTCGGGCATGTCACGTGCCGGGCTGGACAAGAACCGACGCGACGTGGCCGACATGTTCGACGGCGTCGCGGAGGGCTACGACCGGACGAACTCGGTTATGACGCTCGGGTTCGACCGTCGGTGGCGCTGGCTGACCAGACGAGTGCTGGACGCCGGGCCGGACGAGCGAGTGCTGGACCTGGCCGCGGGCACCGCGGTGTCGACCGCGGAGTACGCGAAGTCCGGCGCATGGTGCGTCGCCGCGGACTTCTCCCTCGGCATGCTGCGCAGCGGCGCGCGCCGGGAGGTCCCCAAGGTGGCGGCGGACGCGTTCCACCTGCCGTTCGCGTCGGACTCCTTCGACGCGGTCACGGTGTCCTTCGGCCTGCGCAACATGGACGACACGGTGGCCGCGCTGCGCGAGATGTGCCGGATCGTGCGGCCGGGTGGGCGCCTGGTGATCTGCGAGGTGTCACAGCCGCCGTTCCGCCCGATCCGGTGGATGCACCACAACGTGGTCCTGCGGCTGCTGCCCCGGATCACCAGCCCGTTCTCGTCGAACAAGGCCGCGTACGCCTACCTGGCCGAGTCGATGCGCGACTGGCACGACCAGCGCACGCTGGCCGAGCTGATCGCGAAGGCCGGCTGGGACGAGGTGGAGTGGATGAACCTCACCCTCGGCGTGGTGGCCCTGCACCGAGCCGTCAAGCCGAGCTGACTGCGGTCCACCGCACCAAAACACTACGGTCCACCGCAGTCCAATCCTGTGGTAAACCGCAATGTCCGCCACCCCGGACCCGCATAACGTCGGTCCCATGCTCCTCCCCGCCACCCCGGTCACCGCACCATCCACAGTGGACATTCCCGTGACGGAAGGACACATCGCTGACCCTGTCACCGAATGGCAGCGGGTACGGCCTGCGCGGCAGGTGACGCTCGCTTCTCGGGCGGGCACGGCGGTCCCGCGGTATGGCCTCGCTCCTTGCTCCTGGTGTCCCGAAAGACGCGCTCGGGTCAGACGTGAATCGTCGATGGTGGGGTTTGCCACTGGGTGACCTGGCGGATCAGTGGGATCACGAGTGCGGCCGCCACGATCTGCAACGTGGCAAGCACGGTGGTGGCCGAGGCGATGGTCAGCACTTCGTCGAGGGTGGGTGTGCCGCCGCCGATGGCGGTCAGCCACAGGCCGGCCGCGACGCAGGCCAGTGCCGTGTACCACCAGTAGTGGACCAGCGGCGCTCTCGGCAGTTGGCGGGCGTGCTCGACGCTCGGCAGGTTGGGACGCGACGTGCGCCACACGTCCTCGAGCACGATCAGCGGGAAGAACGGCACGAGCCAGCCGCCGATCGTCCAGCCGCGGCTCAGGCGGTGCGGTACGGGGTTCAACCGTTCCGCGTTGCAGCGGGTGCGCCATGACCATGTCAGGAACGTCACTGCCGTCACCGCGTAGGCCAGCAACCACAGCAGCGCGGTGTTGGCCGCGGTGTTGTCGGCGCCAACGTAGTCCGCGACGCCGATGTCCGGTTCACCGGCCACAAAGGCCACCGCGATCTCGTACCGGTGCCATGCCGACCAGGTCGCGAGCATGCCAGCGGTGCATGTCACGACCACCATCGCGCCAGTGACCACGGCCACCTGGCGCAATGGCGCCAACGCGACGGTGCTCGGCATATCCGTCCCCCGGGCCATGCGAGTCCTGACAACCGTGGCATCGTTTCCCGTCGGGCGTCTGTTTCGGCATGCGGCTGAGCTCGTCGGCGCCGGGATAAAATGGCCTGGTTCGTGAATGAATTCACAAGCGCGAGGGAGCCGTGATGGGAACGCCCAGCCGACGCAAGCCGGCGGAGGACGCCGAGGTCATCGTGGTCGGTGCCGGTCCAGCCGGTTCCACGGCGGCGACCTACCTCGCCCGCGCGGGGCTCGATGTGTTGCTGTTGGAGAAAAGCACGTTCCCCCGCGAGAAAGTGTGTGGTGACGGGCTCACTCCGCGTGGTGTGAAGCAGCTCATCGATCTCGGTGTGGACACCCGCGAGGAAGCCGGTTGGCTGCACAACAAGGGCCTGCGCGTGGTCGGCGGCGGCGTCACCCTCGAACTGGACTGGCCCGATCTGGCGACGTTCCCGCCCTACGGGGTCGTCCGGCCACGGCAGGACTTCGACGAGATGCTCGCGCGCACCGCGCAGGCCGCCGGCGCGCGGCTGATGGAGAACACCACGGTCACCGGCGCCGTCACCGACGAGCGCAACGGTCGCGTGGTCGGGGTCACCGCCAAGTCCGGGCCGGGCCGCGAGTCCGTCACCTACCGGGCGCCGCTCGTCCTCGGCTGTGACGGCGTGTCCGCTCGGCTCGCGCTGTCCGTCGGCATCGACAAGCTGGAGAAGCGGCCGATGGGTGTGGCCGTGCGGCGGTACTACGCGTCGCCGCGCAGCAAGGACGACTACCTCGAGTCGCACCTGGAGCTGTGGGACCGTTCCGACGCGGCCGAGCCGAAGCTCCTGCCCGGCTACGGCTGGATTTTCGGCATGGGCGACGGCACGGTGAACGTCGGGCTCGGGATCCTGTCCACCTCCAAGGCCTTCGGCAAGACCGACTACCGCGCGCTGATGCGTTCATGGCTGGATGGAACTCCCGAGGAATGGGGGTTCCGTGAGCACAACGCGATTGGCAAGATCGGCGGAGCGGCCCTGCCGATGGGTTTCAACCGCACGCCGCACTACTCGCGCGGTCTGCTCCTCGTCGGCGACGCGGGCGGCATGGTCAATCCGTTCAACGGAGAGGGCATCGGGTACGCGATGGAGTCGGCGAAGCTCGCGGCCGAGGTCGTGGTGCAGGCGCTCGCCCGCGCGGAGGGACCGGCGCGGGAGAAGGCGCTGCACGGCTATCCGATCGCGCTCAAGCAGGCGCTCGGCAGCTACTACCGGCTGGGCAACATCTTCAGCCGTCTCATCGGCAACCCGCTCGTCATGCGCACCGCCACGAAGTACGGGCTGCCGAGGGCAACGCTGATGAAGCTCGTGCTGAAGCTGCTGGCGGGCCTGTACGACCCGAAGGACGGCGACGCGTTCGACCGCATGATCACCGCGGCCACACGGATGGCGCCGAGCGTGTGAGTGGAGCCAGCGAACAATCGAACCATCGAGAACAGCGGCCGCGGGGAGCCTGTGGGGAGCGGTCGTGAGAACGCTGTATCTGGCCCGGCACGGTGAGGCGTCCGGATCACTGACGGACGTCGGCCGGTCGCAGGCTTTGCTGCTGGGCGAGCGGTTGGCGTCGCTGCCGGTGACGGAGGTGTTCCACAGCCCGGTGAAGCGGGCCGCGGAGACCGCCGCGCTGGTGTGCACGGCGCTGAAGGACGTGCCCGTGTCGGTGTCGCCGCTGGTCGGCGACTACCTGCCCTACGCGCCGTCCGCGAACGAGCTGGCGCCGGAGTTCGCCTCCGTTGCCCTCGCGCACGTGGCGGACTACTCGACACAGCAGCACGAGGTCGGACCCGGGCTCGCGGACCGCGCGCTCGCCGAGTTCACCGCCCCGGTGCCGCGGTCGGACCTGATCATCACGCACAGCCAGATCGTTGGCTGGTTCGTGCGTGCCGCACTGGGGGCGCCCGCGTCCCGCTGGTTGGGCATCAACGCAGCCAACGCGGCGCTCACGATCATCCAGTACCGGCGCGGCTGGCCGGCGACGCTGGTGACGTTCAACGACCAGTCGCACCTGCCGCCTTCGTTGCGGTGGAGCGGTTTCCCACCGGAGCGCCGCGACGTGTGGTGAATCTGTCCACAGTGGACTATTCGGTCGGCGGTCCCGTGGGGACTGCCCGGCGAGCGCCTCCGGGGCGAGGTCGCCGGGCGTCCCCGACATCCACCGTTGGGTCAGCTCAGGCGTTCCAGCACCATCGCCATGCCCTGGCCGCCGCCGACGCACATCGTCTCGAGCCCGAACTGCTTGTCGTGGTAGGAAAGCGAGTTGATGAGCGTCGTCGTGATGCGGGCGCCCGTCATGCCGAACGGGTGGCCCACCGCGATGGCGCCGCCGTTCACGTTGAGCCGGTCGAGGTCGATGCCGAGGTCGCGGTAGGACGGGATCACCTGCGCCGCGAACGCCTCGTTGATCTCCACCAGGTCGATGTCGCCGATCGTCATCCCGGCACGGGCCAGCGCGCGCTGGGACGCCTCCACCGGGCCGAGGCCCATGATCTCCGGCGACAGACCCGACACGCCCGTCGACACGATGCGGGCCAGCGGCGTGAGGCCGAGCGACGCCGCCTTCGTGTCGGACATGATCACCAGGGCCGCGGCGCCGTCGTTGAGCGGACAGCAGTTGCCCGCGGTCACCCGGCCGTTCGGGCGGAAGACCGGCTGCAGCTGCGAGGTCTTCTCGTACGTCACGCCCGGCCGGGGGCCGTCGTCGGTGTCCACCACGCGGCCGTCCGGCAGGGTGACCGGGATGATCTCCCTGGCCCAGAAGCCGTCCTTGATCGCCTGCTCGGCCAGGTTCTGCGACCGCACGCCGAACTCGTCCATGTCCTGGCGCGTCACGCCCTTGGTCAGCGCCAGGTTCTCCGCGGTCTGGCCCATCGCGATGTAGATGTCCGGCACGGCGTCGTCGGCGCGCGGGTCGTGCCACTCCTCGGCGCCCGACGCGGCCGTGGTGGCCGTCCGTGCCTCCGCGTCCGCGAAGATCGGGTTGTGCGTGTCCGGCCAGCTGTCCGAGCTGCCCTTGGCGTACCGGGACACGGTTTCCACACCGGCGCTGATGAACACGTCGCCCTCGCCGGCCTTGATCGCGTGGAACGCCATGCGGGTGGTCTGCAGGCTGGACGCGCAGTACCGGGTCACCGTGCAGCCGGGCAGGTGGTCGTAGCCGAGCAGGATCGAGACCACGCGACCCATGTTGAAACCGGCCTCGCCGCCAGGCAGCCCGCAGCCGAGGATCAGGTCGTCGATGTCGGTGGGGTCAAGTGAGGGGATCTTGTCCAGCGCGGCCCGCACCATCTGCGCGACCAGGTCGTCCGGCCGGATGTCGACCAGGGAACCCTTGCCGGCCCGGCCGATGGGCGAACGGACCGCGGAAACGATGACCGCCTCTGGCATACCAACTCCTTCGTCAGGTACCTGACCAGGAGGCTACGCGGCTCGACCGTGCCGCAGTACACAATGGCGCGAGCAACACAGCCGCCGCGTACTCGTAGCCCTTGCCGTTGGGGTGGAACCGGTCCGCGCTGAACAGGTCGTGCGGGCGGGCACCGAACTCCGGTGCCAGCAGCGCGGCGACCGACACCGCCCGCACGCCCATCTGGTCGAGCACCCGGCGCTGCGCACGCGCGAGCGACAGCGAGTAGCGGCTGGCGATCGTCCGCAGCGGCTGGGGGATCGCCCGGATGATGGCCAGGTCGGGGCACGTGCCGACCACCACCGTGGCGCCGGTCTCCACGAGGCGCGCCACCTGGCGGCCGAGCAGCGTGGCGGAGGCGCCGATGCTGGTCCTGGCCGTCACGTCGTTGCCGCCGATGATCACCAGCGCCAGGTCCGGCGGGTTGATCAGCGCGCGGTCCACCTGCGCCTCGAGGTCGGTGGTGCGTGAGCCGCTGACCGCGTGGGTCATCAGCCGCACCGGCACGTCGAGCTCGTCGGCCAACCCGTGCGCCAGGCGCACGCCCGGCAGCTGGTCCGGTGACTCCACGCCAAGTCCCGCCGCCAGTGAGTCCCCCAGCATGGCGAACGAAAGATGGTCACTCCGCGTGGGCGCGAACGGCCCGGCGCCGTTGGGCAGGTACAGGCCGTCGGCGTTGAGCGGTAGGTCCCTCGGCGTGCCGATGATCGACCGCGCACGCCTCGACTGCCCGTTGAGCAGCCCGTACGCCGCACCGGACAGACCGCCGACCGAGCCGGCGGCGACAACCAGAGCCTTGATGGCCCGTACTCCACCCATCGCCGTCCTCCTGTGAGGAGTGTCGCAACCAGTAGTCACGTCAGTGTGAATATCGTCGACTCGTTGTCGAGTGTGTGCCGCGTCACTAGGAGTTCGCTGAAACGTGGCTGATTCCGTCGAGTGAACTGGCCTAACAGTGGTGGACCTCTCTGGCTAGGCTCGCGGGCATGGAGTACGTCGAGCATGTGACCGACCTGGTGGGTAACACCCCCCTGGTCAAGCTGGGTGCGCTGGCGGAGGGGGTGCCGGCGACCGTGCTCGCGAAGGTCGAGTACTTCAACCCCGGCGGCAGCGTCAAGGACCGCATCGCACTGCGGATGATCGAGGCGGCCGAGGCGTCCGGCGAGCTCAAGCCGGGCGGCACGATCGTCGAGCCGACCTCGGGCAACACCGGCGTCGGACTCGCGATGGTCGCGCAGCGCAAGGGCTACCGGTGTGTGTTCGTGTGCCCGGACAAGGTCTCCGAGGACAAGCGGAACACCCTCAAGGCCTACGGCGCCGAGGTCGTGGTGTGCCCGACGGCGGTCGCGCCGGAGCACCCCAACTCGTACTACAACGTCTCCGACCGGCTCGTCACCGAGATCGAGGGCGCGTGGAAGCCGGACCAGTACTCCAACCCGGAGAACCCGGAGAGCCACTACCACTCGACCGGCCCCGAGATCTGGCGGCAGACCGAGGGCCGGGTCACGCACTTCGTCGCGGGCGTGGGTACCGGCGGCACCATCTCCGGCACCGGGCGCTACCTCAAGGAGATCTCGAACGGCCGGGTGAAGATCGTCGGCGCGGACCCGGAGGGCTCCGTGTACTCCGGCGGCACGGGTCGGCCGTACCTGGTCGAGGGCGTCGGCGAGGACTTCTGGCCGTCCGCCTACGACCGTGACATCGCCGACGAGATCATCGCGATCTCCGACGCCGAGTCGTTCGAGGTCACCCGGCGTCTCGCCCGCGAGGAGGGCCTGCTGGTCGGCGGCTCGTGCGGGATGGCGGCGGCGGCCGCGGTCCGGCTCGCGCGGCGGCTCGGCCCGGACGACGTCGTGGTCGTGCTGCTGCCCGACGGCGGCCGCGGCTACCTGTCGAAGGTGTTCAACGACAGCTGGATGGCGTCCTACGGCTTCCTGCCGCCCGAGCACTCCGGCGCGACGGTCGGCGATGTGCTGCGCCGCAAGGGCACCGGCGGCGCGATGCCGGACCTGGTGCACGCGCACCCGAACGAGACCGTCGCGGACGCGGTGGGGTACCTGCGCGAGTTCGCCGTGTCCCAGATGCCGGTCGTGAACGCGGAGCCGCCGGTGATGGCCGCGGAGGTCGTCGGCGCGGTCAACGAGCGGGACCTGCTGGACGCCCTGTTCACCGGCAAGGCCGCGCTGGCGGACCGGCTCGAAGGGCACATGTCGCCGCCGCTGCCCACCATCGGCGCAGGTGAGCAGGTCACCGCGGCCATGTCGGCACTGTCGACGGCGGACGCCGCGCTCGTGCTGGTTGACGGCAAACCGGCCGGTGTGGTGACCAGGCAGGACCTCCTCGGCTTCCTCGCGGGGCGGTAAATCGTTCGCATACTCCCGGGCGTTACAGGCACCAGCAGTTGTGATGGTCTAGCGTTGACCCGCACGTAAGCCGACGAATGAGTTTGTGAAGAGGGGTTGTAGCCCGATGAGCGCTCCGCAGCCGCCGAACCAACCGTGGCAGGGCGGCCCGCCACCGCAGCAGGGGGAGGGTGAGCACCAGAACCCTGCCCTGACGAACGCCGGCCCGACGCAGGCAATCCAGCCGGGCCAGCCGTTGCCGCCACCGGGCGGCCAGACCGGCGCTGACGGTGTCGAGCGCACACAGGCGATCCAGCCGGGCCAGCGCCCGCACGACCCCGACTCGGGCGCCACGCAGGTCGTGTCGCCTGGGTCGTTTGGCCAGCCGCAGCAGCAGGACTCGGGTGCCACGCAGATGGTGCCGCCCGGCTCCCTGCCTCCGCAGCAGCCGCCGTACGCGCCCCCGCCCGGCGCGGACCCGAACACCGGTGGGTTCCCGGGACAGCCGGGATACGGTCAGCAGCAGGGCTTCCCCGGCCAGCAGCCGCCCCCCGGCTACGGGCAACAGCCACCCGGGTTCGGCCAGCAGCCGCCGCCAGGGTTCCCGCCGCCGGGTGGTGGGTTCGCGCAGCAGCCGGGCCTCGGCCAGGGGCCGGCCTTCGGCGGCCAGGGCCAGAACACCCAGATGATCGCGTGGGGCCTCGCCGGCCTGGCGGCCATCGTCGGCCTGGTGGTGGCCATCTTCGCGTTAGTCGACATGGGCGAGCTGGGTGACTACGCCGACGTCCTCGAGGGCGCACCCGCGGAGGCTATCGAGGCTGCCGGGCTGCCCTCGACCGGCATGCTGTGGCTCTGCACCATCGGCATGGCACTCGGCGGCGTCGCCGCGATCGGCGGCGGTGTCCTGGTCTTCCTCAAGCACAAGCTGGCGTCGATGGTCCTGGTCGCGGGTGGCGCGCTGATGCTGATCTTCGGCATCGTCGAGATGATCCTGGTCAACGGCATCAACGTGCCCGACGACGCCGAGGTCGACCTGCCCGGGATCGCGGTCTGGGGGATCATCGGCGGCATCATCGCCGGCGGCATCGGCGCGCTCGGTTTCGTGCCGGCGACCAAGAAGTTCCTCGGTGGCGAGTCGGTGCTCGCCGGTCCCGGCGGCGGCTTCGGTGGCCCGCCCAGTGGTGGGTTCGGCCAGCCGCAGCAGGGTTTCGGGCAGCAGCCTCCTCAGCAGGGCTTCGGTCAACCGCAGCAAGGCTTCGGGCAGCCGCCGCAGGGGTATGGCCAGCCTCCTCAGCAGGGTTACGGGCAGCAGCAGCCTCCTCAGCAGGGCTACGGGCAGCCGCCGCAGCCGGGTGGGCCGCCGCAGCAGCCGTGGTGAGATGACAGAAACGCCGGTGGGCCAAGGGCTCACCGGCGTTCGCTTTTTCCGGGAATTTCACGCAATGAGGTGAAGTTGACTTCTGTGTAGGCATTCGACCTGCACGTTCTCGTCCCACATAGTGGGCACCGGATCAGAAAGCCGTAGAGTTTGGACATGGAAGAGGACACGAGCCGGTGGGGCTTCGAGACGCGTGCGATTCACGCTGGTCAGCGACCTGACCCGCGCACCGGCTCGGTCATCGTCCCGATCTACGCCACGTCCACCTTCGCCCAGGACGGCGTCGGCGGCGTGCGCGAGGGCGGATACGAGTACTCACGCACCGCGAACCCGACGCGCACCGCGCTCGAGGAGTCCCTGGCGTCCCTGGAGGGCGGCCGGCACGCGCTCGCGTTCGCGTCCGGCATGGCCGCCTCCGACATCGCGCTGCGCACCATGACGCGCCCTGGCGACCACGTGATCCTCGGCGGCGACGCCTACGGCGGCACGTTCCGCCTGCTCGACAAGGTCCTGAAGCTGTGGGGCGTCGAGTACACGACCGTCGACCTCCACGACGTCGAAACCGCGCGGGCCGCGGTCCAGCCGAACACCAAGGTCATCTGGACCGAGACGCCCACCAACCCGCTGCTCGGCATCGCCGACATCACCGCGCTCGCGCACGTGGCGGCGGGCGCGGGCGCCCGGCTGGTCGTGGACAACACCTTCGCCACCCCGTACCTGCAGTCGCCGCTCGGTTTCGGCGCGGACGTCGTGCTGCACTCGACCACCAAGTACGTCAGCGGCCACTCCGACGTCGTCGGCGGTGCGTTGATCACCTCCGACGACGAGCTGCACGAGCAGTTCGGCTTCCTGCGCAACGCGGTCGGCGCCGTGCCCGGCCCGTTCGACGCGTGGCTGACCCTGCGTGGCGCCAAGACCCTCGGGCTGCGGATGGAAAAGCACAGCGACAACGCCGAGCGCGTCGTCGAGGCGTTGCTGGGGCACCCGAAGGTCTCCAAGGTCTACTACCCCGGCCTGACCGACCACCCCGGTCACGAGGTCGCGGCCAAGCAGATGCGCCGGTTCGGCGGCATGGTGTCGTTCTCGGTCACCGGCGGCGAGCAGGCCGCGCTCGACGTGGCGGCCCGCACGAAGCTGTTCATCCTGGCCGAGTCGCTCGGCGGGGTCGAGTCGCTGATCGAGCACCCGGGCCGCATGACCCACGCCAGCACCACGGGCTCCCCGCTGCAGGTGTCCGGTGACGTCCTGCGCCTGTCCGTCGGCATCGAGGAC
This sequence comes from Actinophytocola sp., assembly GCF_036378875.1. GTDB lineage: Bacteria > Actinomycetota > Actinomycetes > Mycobacteriales > Pseudonocardiaceae > Actinophytocola. Next base: position 157,259 of record NZ_DASUVO010000101.1, on the reverse strand, counting down.
GGCACCGACCTCGTCCAGGACCTCCTCCAGGCGCTCAGCTAGCTGACACACTTTTCCGAACCCGGGTACTCTCGACTGCACACACGGTTTTGACACGGGAACGCAGGAGTGACGCATGGCGGTCGGGGCTCGGCTTGCGGGAGTGCTTCCGCTGGCGGGAGCGACACTGGCGGCCGTAGCGCTGGGTGGGGTCGCGGTGTTCACTGTCCAAGCAGCGGGCTGTGGGGATCCTGGCCAGTACGTCCAGCGTGACGACGGCCAGGTCGAGTTGATGGGCAGCTGCGTGGATCCGGAGCACCTGCCCCCGGCCCAGGAAGAGCCACAGACGTACGAGAGCGATCCCGCGTTGAACGAGCTGTCGAGGCCCGGCCAGCTCGACCAGGCCCCGTAACCTCTTCTCCCTACAGGTTTCCGCGGCGTTCCTGCTCGCGTTCGATGGCCTCGAACAGTGCCTTGAAGTTGCCCTTGCCGAAGCCAAGCGAGCCGTGCCGTTCGATCAGCTCGTAGAACACCGTCGGGCGGTCGCCGATCGGCTTGGTGAAGATCTGCAGCAGGTAGCCGTCCTCGTCCCGGTCGACCAGGATCCGGTGCTCCTTCAGTACCTCGATCGGCACCCGCACCTGACCGATCCGGGCCCGTAGCTCCGGGTCGTCGTAGTACGAGTCCGGTGTGTCGAGGAACTCCACGCCCGCCGCGCGCATCTCCTGGCACGTGCGGACGATGTCGTTCGTGGCGAGCGCGATGTGCTGGCAGCCGGCGCCGGCGTAGAACTCCAGGTACTCGTCGATCTGCGACTTCCGCTTCGCGACGGCCGGCTCGTTCAGCGGGAACTTCACGCGGTGGTTGCCGTTCGACACGACCTTGGACATCAGCGCGGAGTAGTCCGTGGCGATGTCGTCGCCGACGAACTCGGCCATGTTCACGAAGCCCATGACCCGGTTGTAGAACTCGACCCAGTGGTCCATCTTGCCGAGCTCGACGTTGCCGACGCAGTGGTCGACGGCCTGGAACAGCCGCCTCCGCACCGGGACCGTGGACTCCTTGGCCACATAGCCGGGCAGATAGGGCCCGGTGTAGCGGGACCGGTCGACGAGTGTGTGCCTGGTCTCGCCGTACGCCGCGATGGCCGCGCGCCGCACGGTGCCGTGCTCGTCGGACACGTCGTGCGGTTCCTCGAGAATCGTGGCCCCCTGCGCACGGGCGTGCCTGATGCACTGGTCGACGTCGGCCACCTCGAGCGCGAGGTCAACCACGCCGTCGCCGTGCTTGCGGTGGTGCTCGTGCAGCGGGCTGGTCGGCGCGACCCCACCGTCGACGACGAACCGCGCGGACCCGGACTCGAGCACGAAGGACTTGTGGTCCCGGTTGCCGGTCTCCGGCCCGGAGTAGGCGACGAGCCGCATGCCGAACGCGACTTGGTAGAACCAGGCGGTCTGTGTCGCGTTCCCGACCACGAAGACAACGGCGTCCATCGCCTTCACCGGGAACGGATCTTTCGACGAGTCGTAGTCGACCAGCCCGACGAGCTGGCGCAACTGGTCGAAGCTGACGTCATCGAGCTGACGATCGTGGCCGAGGGTGCCGGTCATGATGCCCTCCCATAGGTTGAGCTGCGGTAACCGCAGCATCCGCCTGGCCGGGCAGGCTGTGCAACAGCCTGGAGTTTTGCTGGACATATTGTGCAGCGGTGCTGGAGTCTGAACGAGCAAAGTGAGCAGGATGTGCAGGAGGTTGGCGGGTGTCGGACGAGATCGACCAGCTGGACGCGCGACTGTTGCTGCTGCTCATGGACGAGCCGCGACTGGGCGTGCTGGAGTGCTCACGCAGGCTGGGCGTTGCGAGGGGAACAATCCAGGCGCGGATGGACCGCCTCGAACAGCGCGGCCTGCTGAAAGGCTTTCCGCCGGACCTGGATCTGGCCGCGATGGGCTACGGGCTGACGGCGTTCGCCGTACTGGAGATCGCGCAGGGCAAGCGTGCCGAGGTGGCGGAACGGCTGGCCGCCATCGACGAGGTGTGCGAGGTCCACGCCACGACGGGCGAAGGCGACCTGCTGGTGCGCATGGTGGCGACGTCGAACGCGGACCTGCAGCGGGTCATCGACAAGGTCGTCGACGTGCGCTGGGTGAGCCGCACGTCCACCTCGATCGCACTGTCGACCCCGATCGCGCCGCGAGTGCGCCCACTGCTGGAACGAGTGGCGGGCAGCGCACGCGCGCGTTCGGTGCCCTGAAGAGGCCGTTCGGAACCTGGCCGCCCGAACGGCCCTTCAGCTGCGCACGAAGATCAGCCGGCGTACGGCACGGCCTTGATGAGCGTTACTTTCTGCAGGGAGCCGTTGGGCAGCTCGTAGGACCGAGTCTCGCCCTCTTTGGCGCCGAGAAGTGCCTTCCCCAGCGGCGACTCGGGTGAGTACACCTCGAGCTCGCCCTCAGCGCCCTCCTCGCGGGTGGCCAGCAGGAACTTCTCCTCGTCGTCGTCACCCTCGTACCTGATGGTGAGGACCTTGCCCGGCTCGGCCAGACCGTCGTTGCGGGGCGCCTCGCCGACCTTGGCGCTACGCAACAGTTCCTGCAGGTGACGGATCCGCGCCTCTTGGTGGCCTTGCTCCTCACGGGCCGCGTGGTAGCCCCCGTTCTCCTTGAGGTCACCCTCTTCGCGACTCGTGTTGATCTTCGCGGCGATTACCGGGCGATTCGCGACCAGCTCGTCGAGTTCTTGCTTGAGCCGACCGTAGGCCTCCTGTGTCAGCCAGGTCACCTGGGTGTCGCTCACGGTCACCAACTCCTCGTCAATACTTCCGATCCCGGGGATTCGGGGCGGTAGTTTCCGGGCGGGCGGCGGACACCCGGAACGGAAAAAACACGGCCCGCAAGGGGCCGTGCAGGTACGTCAGAATACCACGGATACAAGAACGAGCTTGTCCGTTTTGTCCGATCGGCCGAGGGGTGGCGGTCTAGTTCACCCTGATGGCGGCATGTGCGTGGACAGATATGCCGGCACCTGATATGAGCACCCGAAAACATCGGCGGTGACCGGTTCGCCGCTGCTCGTGATGACCGTCGTCATCGTCACGGAGCCCTCCGCAGGTGCGATGTACACCTCCTTGCGGCCGCCTTCGCTGCCGTCGAGAACCCTGGTCCGCACGATGCACACCGCGGGCCGCGACGGATCGTCGCGGGTGACGTCGAAGGTCAGCTTCATCTGGTTGTTCGGCAGGCTCGCGAAGCTCGTGGCCTGCGTCTCGATGGGGGCGGACCCGAAGTTGACGTACCCGATCCACGCCACGCCCGCGCCGACGACCAGTGCGATCGCGCCGACCACCCAGTAGGTGCGCTTGCTGGCCCGGCGTGGCTTGGTGCCATAGCGGTCCTCCAGCAGCGCGCTACCGGAAGCGGTCATCCTCGGGGCCTCCGCGAGAATCGTCGTACCCAGCGGGAACAATGCACCCAGCTGGAATGGTTCGTATGTCCAAAGCCGAGTATCCGCTCACCGCCGTGAGCGCATGACTCCGGGGGACGTCCAGGAGGGAACACGAAGGTCATGGCCGACACGCTGCGTCTGATGACGGTGCACGCACACCCAGACGACGAGTCCAGCAAGGGTGCCGCGACGATGGTGAAGTACGTGGCCGAAGGTCACGAGGTCATGGTGGTGACCTGCACCGGAGGGGAACGGGGCGACATTCTCAACCCGGCCATGGAGCGGCCCGACGTGCTGGAGAACATGGTCGAGTACCGCCGCAAGGAGATGGCGCGGGCGGCCGAGATCCTCGGTGTCGAGCACCGCTGGCTCGGCTTCGTCGACTCCGGCCTGCCTGAGGGGGACCCGAAACCACCGCTGCCCGACGGCTGCTTCGCGCTGGTGCCGCTGGAGGAGTCGGTGCCGCCGCTGGTCAAGCTCATCCGTGAGTTCAAGCCCCACGTCGTCATCACCTACGACGAGAACGGCGGCTACCCGCACCCCGACCACATCCGCTGCCACGAGGTGTCCGTGGCGGCGTTCGACGCGGCGAGCGAGCCGGACCTGTACCCGGAAGCCGGCGAGCCGTGGACGCCGCTGAAGCTGTACTACTCGCACGGTTTCTCCCGCAAGCGCATGCAGGCCATGCACGACGCGCTGCTGGCCCGCGGCCTGGAGTCCCCGTACGCCGAGTGGCTCGAGAAGTGGGACACCGACCGAGGTGATGTCGCCGACCGGGTGACGACGCGTGTCGAGTGTGGGGAATACTTCGAGACGAGGGACGCCGCGCTGCTCGCGCACGCGACGCAGATCGACCCGAACAGCCGCTGGTTCTTCGTCCCGCTGGACATGCAGCGGGAGGTCTGGCCGTACGAGGAGTACGAGCTGGTGCGGTCCCTCGTGGACACGACGGTGCCCGAGGACGACCTGTTCTCGGGGATAAAGGAGAAGGTAAGCGCACCATGACTTCAGGTTCCGGCCCGCTCTTCCTGGGGCCGGACGTGGCTGCCTCAGATGCGGTGGCGCTGGTCGCGCAGCCCTCCCAGCCGAACGAGCCCGGCGGGGAGGGCGCCGACTTCGGCAAGTCGTCGCCGGTCGGCCTACTCGTGTTGCTGCTGTTCTTCATCGCGGTCGCGTTCCTGGTCCGCTCGATGACCAAGCACCTCAAGCGCGTGCCCGCCTCGTTCGACCCGCCCGCGGAGTCCCCGGCCGAGCCAGCCGAGAAGGCGTCCGACGACGACAAGAAGTAGCTACTCGGTCATCCCGGCCTCGTAGGCGGTGATGGCCGCCTGCACGCGGTTCTGCACGTCGAGACCACGCAGGATCGACGACAGGTGGGCCTTGACGGTCCCCTCCGCGAGGTGCAGTTCGCGGGCGATCTCCTGGTTGGACAGGCCACGGCCGACGAGCGCGAGCACGTCCCGCTCCCTCGGCGTGAGCCGGTCGACCTTGCGGCGGGCCGCGGCAGGGCGGCTCAGCTCGGCCGTGCGCAGCCCCGCGATCACACGGTGCGCGACGCGGGGCGACAGGTAGGCGGCTCCGTCGGCCACCGCGCGCACGGCGATCAGCAGTTCACGCGGGTCGGCGGCCTTGAGCAGGAAGCCGCTGGCGCCGTCCGCCAGCGCCCTGGCCACGTACTCGTCCTCGTCGAAGGTCGTCAGCATCACCACCGGGGCCACGCCGCGCAGCTCGGCGGCGGCCGTGAGCCCATCGAGCCCGGGCATGCGGATGTCCATGAGCACGACGTCGGGCTGATGGGCGTGGGTGAGCTCGATGGCCTCCCGCCCGTCGCCGGCCTCGGCGACCACCGTGATGCCGGGATCGGTGGCGAGGACCGCGGTGAGACCGGCGCGGATCATGGCCTCGTCGTCGGCCAGCAGGACGCGGATCATGCCACCGGCACCTCGGCGTCGAGGTGAAACGTGCCGTCGCGGTAGGCGGTGTCGAGTCGGCCGCCGAGGAGCCGCAGGCGTTCCTGGAGGCCGACGAGCCCGCTGCCGGTGGTGGCCGGTTGCCTGGCCGAGTTGGCGACATGCACGGTGACGCGGTGCCGCTCGGCCGCGACGGCGACCGTCACCGGGGCGCCGGGCGCGTGCTTGGCGGCGTTGGTGAGTGCCTCCCGCACGACCCGCCGCACGGCCTGGTCGACGAGCCCGGGCATGGCGGGCGGGCCCTCGAGCGTGACAGCCATGCCGGCGTCACGGGCCCTCGCCACGACCTCCTCGACCGGTGGCACGTCGTCGCGTTCCCGCAGCATCTCCAGGGCCTGCCGCAGCCGATCGGTGGCCGCCACCGCCGAGGACCGCATCTCCCCGGCCGCCTTCTGGTGCCGGTCCGCCAGCTCCGGCGACAGCTCCAGCGCACCCGCGCGCAGGGCGATCAGCGCCAGCTCGTGGCCCAGCGAGTCGTGCAGGTCGGCGGCGAGCCGGCCCCGCTCCTGCAACCGCGCCCGCTCGGCGACGTGCTCCTGCTCGCGTTCCAGCTGCCGGACCCGCTCACGCTCGGCCTCGAAGAGAAGCACCTGCTGGCGCCGGTACCGCCCGGCGAGCCAGGGCAGCACGACCGTGATGACCAGCGTGAACAGCACCGACGACAGCTCAGCGGGTGCGGTCGCCGCGACGACCCCGCAGCCGACGGCCGCGACACCGGCGATGACCTGCCAACCAAAACGGCTGTCGACGTGCCGCCCGTGCAGGTACGCGACGATCGCGAGCGCGAGGAACGCCCCGACCCGCCACACGGGCATGCTCTCCATACGCAGCCCGCCGACCAGCCCGAGGACGGCGAGCACCCCGAGGCTCACCGCACCGACCTTAGCCGGACGACCCGCGCCACGAAGACCGCGAGACCGGCCACCCCGGCCACGGCGAGCGTGACGGTGAGCGGCAGCGCGAAGTAGAACAGCTGCGCCCACAACACGGTCCGCCCAGCACTGATGTACGACACGACCTGCGGATAGAACACGAACAGCAGGCCCGGCAGCAGCAAGGGCAGAAGCCGAAGCCAAACCCACCACCGAAGTTGTCCACAACCCACGGAGTTGTCCACAGCCAAGATCGAAGTCGACGTCCCCGTCACCCCCTGCCGGTAGACTGGCACGGCGGGACGCCCCCGGGATCGGGTGGGGGTTGGGTTACCCGTAGCGGAATGGTCAACGGGCGTTGAAATTTCGTGGTTTCGCCTGGTCAGGCGATGTTTCATCCAGCGTTTCGACCGGAGTACGCCCATGATGCCCAGGGTCAGTGCCAGGGCGGTCAGGGCCGCCAGTACCCACTCGATGAGCTGGCCGGAGCCGCCAGGTGTCTCCGGGGTCTCGCCGCGCGTGAGCGCCACCAGCCCGGCCAGGATGGCCCCTGTTTCGTCGGCCATGCCCGCGCCGTTCGTCATGACCGCGTAGCCGTAGCCGGTCTTCGGGTCGATGGCCTGGATCGCGTTGTAGGTCCACAGGTTGCCGCTGTGTACGAGCAGCCCGTCGTCGTCGGGGGACCAGCCCATCCCGTATTCATCCACTGTGGACGGCTCGTGCATGGTGCGGAGCATCGACTCCGGGAAGGGCCCGTGGCCGTTCTGTGCGATGAGCCACCGGCCCATGTCCCGCGCCGTCGTCACCACCGCGCCCGAGCCCTGCACCGCCGGCCCGCCGCCCAGTTCCGGGCGGGAGAACCACACGCCGAACAGCGAGTTGTACCCGTCGGCCGCCCAACCGCCGACCGAGCTGTCCCGCATCCCCAGCGGCTCGAACACGTGCTCCCGCACGTACTCGTCGAACGGCTGCCCCGAGGCCACCTCGACCAGCCGTGCCGCGAGGTCGTAGTTCACGTTGCTGTACGCCCACCGCGTGCCCGGCGGCGCCGCCGGGGTCACGGGCGGCAGGAGCGACACGTACTCCGCCAGCGTCCGCGCCGACTTCAACCGGCCGATGTCCACCGAGCTGTCCGACAGCCCGGACGTCTGGTTCAGCAGCTGCCGCACCGTCACGTCGCGCGGAATGCCGGGGAGCCCCACTGGTCCGTCCAGCTCCACCCGACCGTCCTCGACCAGTGTCATCGCCGCCGCCGCCGTGAACGACTTGCTCACCGACGCCACCCGCATCGGGGTGTCGGCCGTGACGGGATTGTCGAGCGAGTCGTGCCCTGCGCCGGTCGCGTGCACGATCCGGTCGCCATGGGTGACCACAACGGACACCCCGGGAAGCCCGGTCGCCTCGAGCGCATCCGCGAGATAGCCATCGACAGTGGCCGGCGCCGGCGGGGCAACCGCCAGCACCAACCCCAAAACCAGTGATCTCATGCCGCGAACGCTACGAACCAGCAGGTCAGCAACAGATCCGCCAACCGACCACACCAACCCCCGACGAAAGACATAGGCCAGACCTCGCGACTCGCGGGTTTCTGGAAGGGTGGTGTCATGGCGAACCGGCTGGCGAACGCGACGAGCCCGTACCTGCTGCAGCACGCCGACAACCCGGTCGACTGGTGGCCCTGGTCGGACGAGGCGTTCGAGGAGGCGCGGCGGCGGGACGTGCCGATCCTGCTGTCGGTCGGTTACGCGGCGTGCCACTGGTGTCACGTGATGGCGCACGAGTCGTTCGAGGACACCGAAACCGCGGCGGTCATGAACGAGAAGTTCGTGAACATCAAGGTGGACCGCGAGGAGCGGCCCGACGTGGACGCCGTCTACATGACCGCGACCCAGGCGATGACCGGCCAGGGTGGATGGCCGATGACCTGCTTCCTCACCCCGTCCGGCGAGCCGTTCCACTGCGGCACCTACTACCCGCCGGCGCCGCGGTCGGGCTCGCCGTCGTTCCGCCAGTTGCTCGACGCGGTGCACGTCGCGTGGACGTCCCGGGACGCCGAGGTGCGGGAGGCGGGCGGCCGGATCGTCGACGAACTGCGCAAGCAGACCGCCGCGCTGCCGTCGTCCATTGTGGACGAGTCGGTGCTGGCGGCCGCGGCGACCACGCTGCTCGGCGAGTACGACCGCCGCAACGGTGGTTTCGGTAACGCGCCGAAGTTCCCGCCGTCCATGGTACTGGAGTTCCTGCTGCGCCACCACGAACGCACCGGCTCCGTCGAAGCTCTGTCCATTGTGGATAACACGGCCGCCGCGATGGCCGCCGGCGGCATCTACGACCAGCTGGACGGCGGCTTCGCCCGTTATAGCGTCGACGCCCGCTGGGTCGTGCCGCACTTCGAGAAGATGTTGTACGACAACGCGTTGCTGCTTCGCCTGTACACGAGGCTGGCGCTGCGCACGGGCAACCCCCGCTACCGCACGGTCGCGTCGGACACCGCCGACTTCCTGCTGAACCGGTTGCGTACCAACGAAAACGGGTTCGCGGCCTCGCTGGACGCGGACACCGAGGGCGTCGAGGGCCTGACGTACGCGTGGACACCCGCGCAGCTGACCGAAGTCCTCGGCGAAAACGACGGCGCGTGGGCGGCGACGGTGTTCGGGGTGACCGACGCCGGCACGTTCGAGCACGGCACGTCCACCCTCCGGCTGGTCAGCGAGCCCGATGATCCCGACCGGTTCGACGACGTGCGTCGTCGGCTGCTGGCGGTCCGTGCGGAGCGCCCACAGCCGGCCCGCGACGACAAGGTGATCACCGCCTGGAACGGCCTGACGATCGGCGCGCTGGCGGCCGCGGGTGTGGCGTTCGACGAGCCGCGCTGGCTGTCCGCCGCGGTGGCGGCAGCGGAGGTCGTGACGTCGACGCACCTGGCCGACGGCCGACTGCGGCGCGCGTCCCGCGACGGTGTCCCCGGCAGCGCGGCAGGGGTGCTGGAGGACTACAGCTGTCTGGCCGACGGCCTGCTGACCCTGCACCAAGCCACGGCCGACCCGCGCTGGCTGACGGTCGCCGTCGGGTTGCTGGACACCGCACTGGCCCACTTCGCGGACCCGGAAGCCTCTGGCGCGTACCACGACACGGCCGACGACGCGGACGCCCTTGTGTGGCGCCCGTCGGACCCGAGCGACAACGCGAGCCCGTCGGGCGCATCCGCGCTGGCCGGTGCGCTGCTGACGGCGTCGTCACTGGTTGGCTTCGACACCGCGTCCCGTTACCGAGGCGCGGCGGAGGAAGCGGTCGCACGCGCCGGCCAACTCGCCGAGCGGGCCCCACGCTTCGCCGGCCACTGGCTGAGCGTGGCGGAAGCACTGGCGAAGGGCCCACTACAGGTGGCGATCGTGGGTTCACCGGAGTCCGCCCGAGCGCTGACGAAGGCGGCCATGACACACGCCCCCGGCGGCTCGGTCATCCTAGCCGGCGAACCGGACTCGGTCCCGCTCCTGGCCGACCGTCCCCTCGTGAACGGCGAAGCAGCCGCGTACGTCTGCCACGGCTACGTCTGCGATCGCCCGGTAACCACGGTCGAAGACCTGGTGACCCGCCTGGGTGCGTGATCACTCGAAGGCGACGTGCGCGTCCTTGGCGTTGGTGACGAAGGGAAGTAGGCGTTCGGCCTCCGTCCGAACGGCTGCGGTGTCCATTTTCGACAGTGGGCGGAACGGGATGACCGTCAGCGTCGAGTCGGCCACTGACCAGAGTCCGCGCACGAACCCGTCGACGAGGAAAGTGGGCCGCACCACGGCGCCGCCCGGCGTGACCTGCTTGCGGTCCTCGTCGCTGACCACGCGGGTCCGGTCGGCGTGGCCCAGCAGCAGGTTGTCGTAGCCGGGCAGGAAGCGCACCGGCGTCGGCGTGTCGTCCTCGGCGAGCGGAGTGTCGGGCAGGTCGAAGAGCTCCTTGCCGTGCTCGTCGCGGTACGCGCGCAGCGCCATGCCGTCGACGACCTCGCGCAGCCGGGTCAGCCCGCTCCACGCCTGCATGTCCGGCACGCTCGCCGGCCCGAACGCCGCCAGGTACCGGTGGATCATCGTGTCGAGCTGTCGTGCCGTGGCCATGGGCCGTCCGGTCCACTCCTCGGCGAGCGTCACGGACACCGAGCTGGGCGTGCCCCACCTGCCCCACGCGCCGTCGGCCGGCGCGTGCACCAGCGCCACCTTGAGTTCCACCGTCGAGGCGAGCCTGCCGGCGTGCCGGCCGGGGAAGCGCTCGGCGAGGAGCCGGCCGAACTCGCGTCGCGTGAGGGTGCGGCCGGCCAACAGCTCCCGACCGGTCATGGCCAGCTCGTCCAGGTCCATCCCGTCGATCTCGGTCAGGAAGAACTTACTGCGCAGCGCACTGTCCACAATGGGCTGAATGGTCGGCCGCAGCCAGCCGAAGTCGTTGCCGCTGACCAGGTGTTGTGTGCGGCGCAGCACCGTCGACCGCACCACGCTCCGGTCGTGGAGCAGCGCCGTCAGGTCGTCGTGCCGGAAGCCGGCCACCCTGGTCCACAGCCCCACGTACGGCCAGTTTGGCTCCTGCGACTGCATCGCGACCAGCCGCTCGACGACCACCGACGCCGGCAGCGAGGTGCGCTCGGTGAGGAACTGCCGCGTCAGCAGCGTCCGGTTGAGGGTGCGCCGGGAAAGGTGAGCCACGCGAGCAACTCTAGAAGCCAAGTAGGCCAGGTCTTGTCCTACTCGTTGAACAGGTCGGTGAAGGCCTTCACCGACGGGCGGTCGCGGCGGTCGACGGTGGTGGCCAGGTACATCGGCCAGTACAGGTCGTCGGTGGCCAGCTGTGGTGTGTGGACGGTCGGGGGAACCGGGATGCCGGGTGGGAGGAAGCCGATGCCCAGGCCCGCAGCCACGAGGCCCGGGATCGTGTTCGCGTCCGGCACTTCGAGCGCCACCTCCCGCGACAGCCCGGCCCGCGCGAACGCGGCGTCCACGACCGTCCGGTTGCCGTAACCCTCCGGGGCGTCGATCCACGTCTCGCCAGCCAGGTCGGCAAGCGACAGCGGCTCCTCCGAGCTGGCCAGCGGGTGGTCTGGCGGAAGCAACAGCACCAGCGGCTCCCGCACGATGGGGGTCAGCGTCAGGCTCGGGTCGATCACGCCCGGCACCGACACGAACGCCACGTCGAGCATGCCGGACCGCAGTGCCTCGACCAGGTCCGCGGAGCCCCTTGGCATCGCCCGCATCCGGACGTGAACCCGAGGGTGCGCCGCGCGGTAACGCGACAGCAGCCGCGGCAGGTCCATCGGCACCGCCATGAGCACGCCCACCCGAAGTTCGCCACTCAACTCCGTGCGGACCGCCTCGCGGGTCGTGGCGGCCAGCTCCACCATCTGGCGCGCCGGCGGGAGCAGACGCCGGCCAGCGTCCGTCAGCATCGGGCGGCGGCCCCGCTCGAACAAGGCCACCCCGAGCGACCGTTCCAGTGCCTTGATGGTGCTGCTCACCGCGGACTGCACGACGTGGAGGCGGACGGCGGCCGCGGTGAACGTGCCCTCGTCCACCACCGCCAGGAAGCACTGCAGCTGTCGCAGCTCCACCATCTCGATGATAGATGGCAAGTATCGAAAACCATCGCTTTTCGTGAACGCTTCTCGGGCGCACCCTGGGATCATGAAGTCCGGGTTCTGGATGGTGGCGGCTACCTTTCTGACCGCGATGGCGTTCTCGACCGTGCCAACGCCGCTCTGGCCGCTCTACCAGCAAGCGGACGGGTTCCCCACGTCGATGGTCACCGTCGCGTTCTCCGCGTACGCCGTCGGCGTGCTGATCAGCCTCTTCCTCGCGGGGCACGTGTCCGACTGGGTCGGCCGCCGGCGCGTGCTGCTGCCTGGCGTGCTCCTCGAAATCCTTGCCGCGGCACTGTTTCTCGCCAACCACGAGCTACCCGTGCTGATCATCGCCAGGGTGATCTGCGGGCTCGGCACCGGGCTGATCACCGCCACCGCCACCGCACACCTCGGCGACCTCGCGGCACGGGCCGGGATTCGGTACTCCGGTCACGTCGCCACGGCCGCCAACCTCGGCGGCCTGGGGCTCGGACCGCTCGTGTCCGGCTTCCTCGCGCAGTATGTGGACGGTCCACTCACGACCGTCTACATCGTCTTCCTCGTGCTGCTGGCCGTCTGCGCCATCGGCGTCACGCTCGTGCCTGAGACCGTGACCGCCACACCGAGGCGGTACCGGCCTCAGCGCGTGTCGGTGCCGTCGGCCGCGCGGCGGGAGTACTTCGTGACGGCGGCGGGCGCGTTCACCGCCTTCGCCCTGTTCGGGCTGTTCACGTCGCTGACGCCGAAGCTTCTCGCCGCCAGCGTCGGTACCTCGTCGGCCCTGCTGTCGGGGGCCGTGTCGTGCGCGGTGTTCCTGTTCGGGGTGCTCGCGCAGCTCTCCTCGGGCCGCCTCGGCCTGGACCGTCAGCTCACCATCGGTGTCGGCGCGCTGGTCGGGGGCGTTGCCGTGCTGCTGGCCGGCGGGGTCGCCGGTTCGCTGACGCTGTTCGTGCTGGCCGGCGCGCTCGCCGGGGCGGGTGCCGGGCTGCTGTTCAAGGGCGCCATGGCCTCGGCGGCCCGGCTGGCCGACCCCGCCGCGAAGGGCGAGGCGGCGGCCGGCGTCTTCCTTGCTGGGTACCTGGGGCTGACCGTGCCCATCATGGGGCTGGGCGCGGCCGCCCGGTATGTCTCGCTGACCACCGGGCTGATCGCGTTCTGCCTGGTGATCCTGGTCCTGCTGGCCGGGGTCGGACTACAGCTCCGGACCCTGCGCGCGTAGGTCGTCGACCTTGGCCATGGCCTCACGCAACTCCGACAGCCACTGCTCGGCGTGCTCGCCGACGAGCCGGACCGCCCAGGCCAGTGCCTCGGACCGCGACCGCGCGACACCCGCGTCGACCAGCGTGTCCAGTACCAGGCGCTCCTCCTGCCGCAGCCGGGTCATCACCGGCACCGACAGCGTGGTGAACAGCTGCTCCGTACCGCCCAGCTTCGCGCCCCACGCGACCTTGCGGCCGTACCGGTGCTCGGCCTGACGGGCGATCTCGATCCGCTCGTCACGGGTGTCCTCGCGGAACCGGCTGATCCGCCCGGCCTCCGCGGCGGCGCGGCCCGCGTCGTCGTCGAACGTGCCCTCGAGCGCCGGCAGCGTGCCGACGACGGTGATCTCTTCCCGGTCCACGACGACGACCGGCGACTCGGTGAACCAGCCGTCCGGCAGCCGACCCGCGAACCAGGCGGACGCGTCGTCCGCGTCCGGCAGGTCGGCCTGCTGCCAACCGCCCCGGCCGCGACCCTTGCCGTGACCACCCCAGCCTCGTCCCGGGCCCCAGCGATGTCCTCTTGGTCCCATGTCCGCCACCTCCTTGCTTACATAATTACACCGCTACCAACCTTACGGAAGCAACAAGGCAAGCGGTACGACGTTCGCGCCCGGCGGAATGTCCTGAAGGGAACCTTCGGGACGTTGAACCTCGATCCACCGATGATCTTGTCGTCTGTCGCACCCTTGCGAGAGGTGCGGACCTGGTCAGGCCCGCTTGCCAGCGCCCAGCTGGTGCCCTGAACGACGCGATGGGGACGTTCAACGACATGAGCGCGTCTTTCGGGACATCGATCGTGGCGTGAACACGCCTTCCTCGCACGGCTGCCGGCCGAAGTCGCCACCGCCCCGTGACGTCAGGCGGTTTCGGGGCGCTTCGCGCCCCGAAACCGCGCAGCGAGTCCACCGGGCCACACCCCGAGCCACCAAGACCATCGGTGGATCTGGGTTCAACGCCTCGAAGGGCACCTTCAGGGCATCGGGCTCAGAGGATCGAGCGTAGGACCAGGTCCGCGGACGGGAGCGTGGCGTTGATCAGCACGGCGTTGCGCTCGTCGGAGCCCAGGGTGCGCTCGCGTGCCTCGTCCCGCGTGCGGCCGAACGCCTCGTGGCGGGCGATGAGCCGTTCTCGCCGCACCGTCTCGTCCGGGGCCAGGAACCACGTCTCCGTCAGCAGCCCGCGCACCTCGCGCCACGGTTCGTCAGCCAGCAACAGGTAGTTGCCTTCCGTCACCACGATACGGTGCTCTGGCCGGACGGGGACCGCGCCCGCGATGGGTTCCTCGATCTCGCGGCGGAACTCCGGGGCGTACACGATGCCCGGCGACGGTTTCGCCAGGCGTGCCAGCAGGTTGACATACCCGGCCGCGTCGAACGTGTCCGGAGCGCCCTTCCGCGCCGTGCGGTCCAGCCGGGTCAGTTCGACCTGTGCCAGGTGGAAGCCGTCCATGCCCACGTAGACGGCCTCGTCGCCCAGCGCCGCCACCAGCCGGTCCGCGAGGGTGGACTTGCCCGCGCCGGGCGCGCCGCAGATCCCCAGCAGCACCCGTCCCGGCGCCAGCGCGCGGACACGGGACACCAGATCACCGAAACTCACAGCGCCCGCATCGGTGCCACCCATGCCCTCGCTCCTTCATGCTGGACCCGCACGGCCGCCGCGCGGTTCGCGTACTCGATCAACGCCGGCACCTCGGCCGCCGACGGCACCCGGCCCAGCCGTGCCACGGCCAGCGCGAACGCGCCGTGCCACACGTCCCCGGCGCCGGAGGTGTCCTTCGCGGTCACCGCTGGTACGGGCACCGACCCGGACCCGTCGCCGACCGACCACGTCACCGGGTTCGGCCCGTTTGTCCTGATCACCACTGGCGTGGTGACCGGCGCCGGCGAGGTGAAGGCCGCCGAGCACGCACATATGTCCACAAAGGACAACAGGTCCGCGAGCACCGGTTTCCAGCTCCCCGCGTCCAGCACCACCGGGACGCCTCGCTCCCGCGCCGCACGGGCCGCGAGGAGGGCCAACTCGGGGTGATGCCCGTCCAGCAGCAGGGCATCCGCGTCCGACAGGTCAACGGCCGACGACGCCGAGACGCCGGCCGCGTTGTGTGAGACCACGGTTCGCTCGCCGTCGCTCGTGCGGACCGACACCGCGCTCACCGCGGGCGGTGTCTCCCGGTCCGGCCGCGTGTCGACCAGTTCCACGCCGCAGGAAGTCAGATCGTCGGCCGCCAGCCGGGCCAGCGGGTGCGAGCCGAGCACAGTGGACAGCCGGACGCGGCCACCGAGCGCGGCGACCGCGACCGCGGCGTTCGCCGCCGGTCCGCCCGCCGCCACCTCCACGGACAGCGACTGCACCTTCTCGCCGGGCGCCGGCAGCACCGACACCCGCTGGACCAGGTCGACCGTGCACAACCCGACCGCGACGACCAGCGTCACTGGTCCGTCACCTGCTTCTCTCGGAGGAACCGGTCCACGGCGACGGCCATGATCAGCAGCGCGCCGACCGCCAGGTCCTGGTACAGGCTGTTGAGGCCGGTCTGCGAGAGCCCGGACCGCAGCACCGCCACGATCAACGCGCCGATCACCGTGCCCGCCACACCGCCCCGCCCACCGGCCAGGCTCGCGCCGCCGATCAGCACGGCCGTGATCGAGTCCAGGTTGCCGAGCTGGAACGCGTTCGGGTCCGCGCTCGGCACCCGGCCCAGCGCCTGCCACGCCGCGATGCCGTAGCAGAGCCCGGCCACGAGATACACCGACAGGATCGTTTGGTGGGGCAGGTCTTGCTTGCCCCACGCGGATTTCCTCAGTGCGAACCAGAGGCCGACGACCATGACGAGCATGACCGCCATGCCGTAGGTGACCTCGACCCGCCCGAACAGGTACTTCGCGGTGCCGAGCCAGCCGAGCGTCCCGTCGGTCACCGGGAAGCTCTGTCCCTGCGCGTAGATCTGGCTGACCGAGGTCACGATCGTCAGCATGCCGAGCGTCACGATGAACGGCGGCAGTCGTAGCCAGGTCACCAGTCCACCCGTGACGCCGCTGATCGCGACCGCCGCGACGATGCCGACCACCAGCGCGACGGCGCCGCTCGTGCCGATGATGGTGAGCTTCGCGATCAGCAGCGTGGCGAACACCGCGATCGCGGCGTTCGCGAGGTCGATGCCCGCCGCGCGGACGACGAGCAGTTGGCCGAGTGCGAGTGTGCCGATCACCAGCGACTGCTGGACGACCAGCGACAGGTTGTCGAGGTCGAGGAACGTGTCGATGGTCAGTCCGAAGACGATGACCAGGACGGCGAGCACGATCGCGGCTACGCGCACGACACCTCCGTTGGCAGGGCTGGTTTGCGGGGAAGTTATTGCGGTCAGTACCGTGACGCAACCGTTTGCGCAAACGCTTGCGCCGCTTCCTCGATCAAGGAGCTGTCCGTGGTCACGATGAAGGACGTCGCCGAGCTAGCCGGCGTGTCCATCACCACGGTGTCGCACGTGGTCAATTCGACCAGATCCGTGGCGCCTGAGACAAAGGCGCGGGTGCTGGCCGCGGTCGAGCAGACCGGATACACGGGAGACGCTATCGCGCGCTCTCTCGTCACCGGCGGCACCCGCACCCTCGGCGTGGCGATCTCCCTGGTGGCCAACCCGTACTTCGCGGACCTGCTGCGCTCGATGGAGCACGAGATCACGAAGTCGGGATACACGCTGGTCCTCGCGGACACCCACGACGAGCCGTCGGTGGAACAGGCGGCGGTTCGCACGCTGCGCTCCCGCCGCGTCGACGGCCTGATCCTGACGGCGTCCCCCGACGCGGTCGTGCTGAAGGAGTTGCGGCAGCTGAAGATCCCGCTGGTGCTGGTTGACCGGCTGACGACGGCCCAGGACGTTGACCAGGTGGGCCCGGAGAACATCTACGCCACCTCGGGGCTGGTGCAGCACCTCGCGTCGGTGGGCCACCGCCGGATCGGCATGATCAGCGGCACCGAGGGCCTGACGACGACGACCGAGCGCGTACTGGGCTACCGGCTGGGACTGGGCCGGGCGAAACTGACGTGGGACCCGTCGCTGGTGGTGTCGGGATCGTCCGCCGCCGAACCGGCCGCCGCGGCGCTCACGCAGATGCTGTCACTGCCGTCCCCACCGACGGCCGTGGTGGCGGGCAACAACGTGATGCTGTCCGGCGCGCTCCACGAGTGCCGCGCGCGTGGCCTGAAGGTCGGCCGGGACCTGGCAGTCGTGGGCTACGACGACGTCGACTGGGCGGACCTGGTCGACCCACCGGTCACCACCGTGGCCCAACCAATCGCCGAAATGGGCCGAACCGCGGTGCGCCTCCTCGTGGACCGAATCGCGGACCCAACCCGCAAACCGACAACAGTCCGCCTACAAACGACATTCATGCACCGCAACTCCTGCGGCTGCGGCTTGTAGCCGGCGCCGGCCTCCGGCCCCCAGGTTCAATTCTCCCAGGCAACACCGACACGGAGCGCGGCCGCGACGGCGGTTGTCCACAGGTACCCCACTTGTCCACAGGCAAGATCGACATCGGTGTGGTTGTCACCCCGTACCGGTAGACTGGCACGGCGGGACGCCCCCGGGATCGGGTGGGGGCTGGGATTCTATACGGGGGATGATCTTGCTGACGGCTTGTGCCGGTTGAGTTCGCTTGGTGTGCGAGGCCCGCTAGCGCGGCGGGGGTCCATTGCGAATGACGTGGTTGCGCCACGGGCGATGTCCTGAAAGACGCGCTCATGTCGTTGAACGTCCCTATCGCTTCTTTCGAGGCACGGCCATGTCCAGGCCTTCCTGCAGCGCCCGGTTCAGCCAAGCGGGAGCTGGCGAAGCCGGATCGACTAGGTTGCCTGTGACGCAAGATGAGTCACCGCGGTCCGGCGGTGTGCTGAAGGACGCCTTCCTCGCATGGCGCCAGTTTTACGATCTACGCCGCTGACCACAGGTGCATGCCGGCGTAACTGCGCCACGGGCGCCAGGCGCTTGCATGCGCTGACAGTTCGTCCGGCGTCGACGGCAGTCCCAGGTTCGCGGCTCCCTTGCGCAACGCGACGTCCCCGGTCAACAGCACGTCCGGCGCGCCGAGCACGCGCATCAGCACATACCCGGCAGTCCACGGCCCGACGCCCGAGAACCGTTGCAGTGCGATGGAAAGCTCGGTCGGATCGGAACCCACGTGCACGTCCAGCTCGCCAGCGGCGAGCGCAGCGTTCACCGTCAGGATCGTGTTGATCCGGCGTCGGGGCCCGGTCAGCACTGTCGCGCCGTGTTCGGCGATCGCCGCCGGCGTGGGGAACAGTCGGGTGAGTGGTCCGTCCGGTGTGGACAGTGGCTCGCCCAGGGCCGTGGTGAGCGTCGACAGGGCGGTGCGGGCCGCTGCCACCGAGATCTGCTGGCCTATCAACGCTCTCGTCACGATCTCGACGCCGTCGACCGCGCCCGGTAGGCGGAGGCCGGGGTTCTTGCGGATCTGTGCTTCCAGCGCGGGATCGGCACCCAGCACCTCGCCCACCGCGCCCGGGTCGGCGTCCAGGTCCAGCAGGCGGCGTAGGCGGGCCACCGCGCTGCCGAGGTCTCGCATGTCCGTCAGCGACAGCGTGCACGTCACGTGGCTCGGCGTGGGCGTCAGCCATGCGGTGCCCGTGCCGTGCGCCAGCCGCATCGTGCGGCCGTACGAGCCGTCCACGAACGCCTCAACGCCCGGGATCGCGCGGGCGTTCAGGAAGCCCAGCAGGCCCTCGTAGTCGAACGGCTCCCGGTACGGCAGGCGCACTGTCACCTTGCCCGCCGTGGTGGGCGTGCGGTGGCGCTTGGCCGCCGCCGTGCGTAGGCCCGTCGGGGTCGTGGCGAACACCGTGCGGATCGTGTCGTTGAACTGGCGCACGCTCGCGAAGCCCGCCGCGAACGCGATGTCCGCCAAGGGAAGCGTCGTCGTCTCGATCAGGAGGCGGGCCGAGTGGGCACGGTGTGCTCTCGCCAGCGCCAGCGGGCCGGCACCCAGTTCCGCCGTCAGGACCCTGGTCACGTGACGTTCCGAGTAGCCCAGGCGGCACGCCAGGCCTGGCACGCCGTCGCGTTCCACGATGCCGTCCGTGATCAGGCGCATGGCCCGGCCGGCCAGGTCGGCTCGCAGGTTCCACTCCGGCGACCCCGGCACGGAGTCGGGCAGGCAGCGGCGGCACGCGCGGAAGCCGGCCTGCTGGGCGGCCGCCGCCGTCGTGAAGAACTCCACGTTGCTGCGTTTCGGCATGATCGCCGGGCAGGACGGGCGGCAGTAGATGCCGGTCGTGCGCACGGCCAGGACGAACTGGCCGTCGAAGCGGGCGTCCCTCGACATCGACGCCCGGTAGCACTGGTCCTCGTCAATCAGCACGACATCCATGCTGCCAGCGCCCACCCGCCGTGGCTCGCGGGATTCGGACATGAAGCGGCCGCCCCCGGGAACCCGAGGGCGGCCGCCGACAAACCGTGATGAACCGCTACGAGACCGAGCGGACGATCACCTGACCCGTCCCGACCAGCACGTTCGCGTCCGTGCGGATCTCGACGTTGCCGAGCAGGACCCGGCCCGCCGCGGGCACGATGCCCGGCGTCACCGTGCCGGTCACCGTCCACGCCGACCCGGCCGGGCGGTTCGCGTTCGCGTCGGTGATCGAGACCGAACCGAACGGAGCGCCGGTGAAGATGTCCAGGTAGTCGTAGCTCGTGGTGCCCGCCGGCACGGAGAAGCCGTCGATGATCACCTTCCAGGCGCCCGCCGCCGGGTTCGCAACCGTGACCGCCTCCTGCGAGCTGGAGCTCGTGCTGCTCGCGACCGTCACACACGTGCCGGTCGTGCATCGCTGCAGGATGAGGTCCAGGTCGGCCGTGACATCACTGGGGTTGCCGATCGTGGCCCGCAGCTGCGTCGCACCCGGCAGCACCTCGATCGGGAACTCGGTCGCCGCCTGGTCCGCGATCGACGGCCGCTCGATCCGCGCACTGCCGAAGTTCGTGCCGGAGGCCCGGCCGTTGAACGCCCGGAACGAGTTCGTCAGCGTGTACTGCCGCGACAGCGGCTGGTTCAGCTGTGCCGTCTCGATCGTGTCCGGGTTCGGCGACACGGCCGCGCCGAGCACCGACACAGCGAGCGTGTACGGGGCGAACGCCGTGTCCGATGTGCGCCGTGCCTCGACCACGATCTCCCACACACCCGGGGTCGGGTTCGTGAACGTGCGGGTCGTCGGGCTGTCCGTGCCGTTGCAGTTGCTGCCAGGCACCGGCGGGTTGTAGCAGTTCGTGGTGGCCGTGTTGCTCTCCACCGTGATGCCGAACGGGTGGTAGCGCAGGAAGCGGACCTGGCCGGCGCCCGGCGTGGTGCCACCGCCCTGCAGGTCCACCTTCAGCGCCGGCACGTTCGCCGGCACCCGCACGAAGTAGCTCACCCAGTCGTTGCGCCCGACCTCGCCGCCGTGCTTGACCTCGAAGCCGTTGGCCGACGTGAAGTCCTCGGCCGCGATCACCGTGTTCAGCGTCTGGTACTCGATGCCGGTGGTCATCGGGCTGTCGAGGTTCATGATCGCCGAGTGGATGCCGGCGCCACGCGCGTTCACCGTCACCCGGAACTTCACCGCGCTGTTCAGCGGCAGCGTGATGGCGGCCGGCGAGCTGAACGTGCCGTCGTTGCCCACCCAGTTGACCTTGTAGGTCAGCGGGTGCGTCACGCCGGAGGTCCGCTTGAACGTGTACTCGCGGACGTACCGGTCGCCGGACTTCACGCCCTCACGGTCGTAGATGCCGGAGCCGATGCCCGGCGTCGGGCGGATCTGGCCGGACAGGATCGTGTTGACCGGAACCGAGGAGCTGATGCTGACGGTCTTGATGTCCGCCTGGAGCAGGTCCCATGCCCTCTGCACGTTGATCAGGCCGTTGCCCTGCTCGTACGCCTGGTAGTTGCCCAGGTACCGGGCCGACGACTTCATCGCCGTGCGCAGCTGGTCGGGCCGGTGCGAGACGTCCTCCTGGACGGCCGCGCTGACCAGGACCGCCGCGGCGCCCGCGGCCTGCGGGGACGCCATCGAGGTGCCCTGCAGCATCGTGTAGCCCGGCGGCAGCTCGTACGTGCCCACGACCGGGCCGCCCGCCTGCCACGTCGGCGTCGTGGAGATCGCCGAGCCAGGCGCGATGATGTCCGGCTTGAACCCGCCTGCCTCGGTCGGGCCGCGGCCGGAGAACGGGTGCAGGTTGTCCTCCTGCGCGACGTCCGAGCCGTAGTTGCGCTGCCACGAGGCCTTCGAGATGTACGAGCCGACGCTCATCACCTTCTGGCCGAGCGACGGGCGGCTCGCGGTGTTCACGGCCGGGCCGTCGTTGCCGGCGGAGATGAAGATCTGCACGCCGAACTCGTCGATCAGGCGGTCGTACAGGTTCTCGGTGTTGGACTCACCGTCGTTGACCGGGTCGAGGCCACCGACCGACATGTTGAGCACGTCGACGCCGTTCTGCGCGGCGTAGATCATGCCCTGCTCCATCGCGTGGAGCGTGCAGCCGGTGACGAACAGGCAGACGCGGACCGAGACCAGCTTCGCGCCGGGCGCCGCGCCGTTCATGGTGCCGCCGAACAGCTTGTTGCCGGCGACGATGCCCGCGACGTGCGAACCGTGCTGGCTCGACACGATGCCGATGTTGACCGCCTGGTTGGTCTTGTCCGTCTGCACGACGAACGGCATCGACTCGCGGATCGGGGTGGCGGGGTTGTCCCGGCCGAACTCGCCCTGGTCGGCCTTGACCTTGTAGTTGGTCAGAGCCTTGTCGTCGGAGAAGTCCCGGTTCTGGTTGGTGTCCACCCACACCGTGTCGGTGGCGGTGTCCCACAGCACGCTGAACAGGCCCTGGCTGCCGGCCGGGTTGCCGTCACGGTTGACGTCGTTGCCGACCTGGCCGCCAAGGCGCGCGTCACGCTCGTTGAAGGTGCCGAACCGGAACGTCGACGGCTGCCCCGGCGCGGGGCTGCGCATGTCGATCCAGGTCGGGTCGTTGTCCAGGTTCACGCCGTTCGCGTTGAACGCGGAGTTGGTCGCGGTGACCCAGTCGGTGATCTTGCGCTCGCCGGTGCTCGTGGTGTTGAGCGAGGCGTGGCCGAGGTCGACGCCGGAGTCGATGATGCCGACCGTCACACCGCGGCCGTCGAACTTCGGGTTCTGCTCGACGAACTGGGCGGCGCCGGTCTCACCGGTCGGCATGTACGGGTTGACGGACGGGGTGTTCGCGCCCGGCGCCGGCTGCGGCGTCGGGTCGGAGATGCCCTGCGGTGCCGGCTCGCCGAGGTCGAACACCCGGTCGAGGTCGAGGTCGGCGAGCGCGGACAGCTTCGCGACCTTCTCCACCTTGTCGATCGGCACCTCGGCGCGGACGTACCCCACCTCGTCCGCGCGGAACTGGACCGTCGCCCCGGCCTTGGTGAGCTGGTCGACGCTCTGCGAGGCCTGGCCGTCCTTGGCGAGCACGAGCACGGTGACGGTGCTCTTACCCGCCTGCTCCGCCTGGATCAGCAGGTCACGATCCTGTTTCCCGAGCAGGTCCTCCGCGTCTTTGGTCGGCGCTGGGTCCGCGGCACTGGCGGTCGGCGTAATGGCGGTAAGCGAGATGCCGAGTACCGCCGCCGTGAACGCTGCGCCGATTCCCCGCCGGCGCGATTCACGTTGGGTCATCCCAAAGTCCCTCTTCTTGTTATCTGGGGCCCTGATCGAGTCCACAGGTGCTCACGGAGTGTTGTTGAGCTGCTTCAACCTGGCTAGGGTCCAAACGGTCTAATCCTTTGACAGGTGCAACGTCGGGGGGCTGAACGGGGCACGTACAGTTACGCCAGTGAGCTTGACCCTCGGGATCGTCGGGCTGCCGAACGTCGGCAAGTCGACCCTTTTCAACGCCCTGACCAACAACGACGTGCTGGCGGCCAACTACCCGTTCGCCACCATCGAGCCCAACGTCGGCGTCGTCCCGCTGCCGGAGCCGCGGCTCGACGTCCTCGCGCGCATGTTCGAGAGCGCGCGCGTCGTGCCGGCCACAGTGTCTTTTGTGGACATCGCGGGCCTGGTCCGCGGCGCGTCCGAGGGGCAGGGCCGGGGTAACCAGTTCCTGGCGAACATCCGCGAGGCGGACGCCATCTGCCAGGTCATCCGCGTGTTCGACGACCCGAACGTGGTACACGTCGACGGCAAGGTCGACCCGTCGTCGGACATTGAGACGATAAACACGGAGCTCATTCTGGCGGATCTCCAAACGGTTGAGAAAGCTTTGCCCCGATTGGAGAAGGAAGCCCGCACCCGTAAGGAGGCACGGCCCGTCCTCGAGGCCGTGAAAACGGCCCAGGCTGTGCTCGACAGCGGGCGCACCCTGTTCGCCGCGCAGTCCGAAGTGGATGTCTCGCTGTTCCGTGAGCTCTCGCTCCTCACCGTGAAGCCGTTCCTCTACGTCTTCAACGCGGACGAGGAGGTCCTGTCGTCCGCGGAACGTCGCGCGGAGCTGTCCGAGCTGGTGGCCCCGGCCGCCGCCGTCTTCCTCGACGCGAAGGTGGAGGCCGAGCTGCTGGAACTGGACGACGAGGAGTCCATGCGAGAGCTGCTCGAGTCGATCGGCCAGGACGAGCCGGGACTGCACTCCCTCGCCCGCGCCGGCTTCGCCACGCTGGGCCTGCAGACCTACCTCACCGCGGGCCCGAAGGAGTCCCGGGCGTGGACCATCCACAAGGGATGGACCGCTCCCCAGGCCGCGGGCGTCATCCACACCGACTTCGAACGCGGCTTCATCAAGGCGGAGATCGTCTCCTACGACGACCTGGTCGAGGCCGGCTCCATGGCCGCAGCGAAGGCGGCGGGCAAGGTTCGCATGGAGGGCAAGGACTACACCATGGCCGACGGCGACGTGGTCGAGTTCCGCTTCAACGTCTAGTCGGGAACAGGCTGTCCAGGTCGATCGTGATCGGGAACGGCACACTCAGTTCGAGCTTGCCGCGGACGATGCCGACCGGAGCGTAGGTCGTGGTCGGCTCGTCCAGTTCATAGACGTGCGCGACTGGCCGGTTGTTCTCTTCCTCGACCAGCCAGTAGTGCTTGATCCCGGCTTCGGCGTACTTGCGCAACTTGACTGTGCGATCGCGGTGCTCCGACTCAGGCGACGTCACCTCGACGACGAGTACCACGTCCATGGGAGAGAACCAGGTCCGACTACCGTCGACAGGTGCCGTCGTGGCGATGATGTCGGGCTCGGGTCGATTGCGGTCATCCAGGCGGATGGTGACCTCTCGATCCACCTCGGTGCCGTCTGGCGCCAGCGCGGTGAGCACGTTGGTGAGTGCCGTGGCGACACGGGCGTGCCAGACCCGCTGCGGTGACACCACGAAGACGAGCGCGCCGTCGATCAGTTCGGTATGGCGGGGAGCCTCGGGGAGGCGATCCAGATCCTCCGCGAACCAACCCTCCGTGCGCGGAGGGCGCATCCAGTCTGGCAGCGAGGTCATGCATCAAAGCTAGTGTGTGTCACGCCGCTGCGCGGCCGTCGGACACGGTGTCCACGGCGACGTCTCTTTGCCGAGCCAGCTACCCGGGCTGCGTCCAGATTTGAGGCCGGGTCCATCAGATTGCTGTCTCATACGCCAGCCGGGCACGCCTGCGGCCGCGAGCCAGGGACTGGTCGCGGTCAACGGGCGTGGCCGTGGTGAAAATGTCCGATTCAGGCCGGCGCTTGAGCCGTGAGCACGTGGTGAGTGCTGTGACGCAGGGCAGTCGTGCCCCTTTGTGCCTAGACCGCTGCGCGGCCGTTGGTTGTCTTCGTTGCGATGATGGCCGCCGCGCGGATCGCCTCGTGTAGCTGCCACACCGACTGGGCCGGAAGGTAGAAGCCCTCGCCCGGTGGGGGCACGACGGCCACCCGGCCGTCGGACACGGTGACCACGAGGGTGCGTTCACGCTCTAGAGCGTCGACCACGGGCACTTCCCAAATATCCTGCGCACTCATCGTGACCTCCTGACGGGGTGCTGACCGGAGGGTCGCGCGAGTGCCAACAGTTGTTACGACGACGCCCTAACGGAGTAGTGACCGATCTGTCGGGGACAGTTGCAGCTGCTCCGGCGGGCGTGCTAGCTGCTTGGTCAGCATCGGCAGTGTGTCGTGTGTCCATCGTGGCTCGCGGCCGAGTTGGCGGACGTGCTCGCGCAGCTCGTCCTGGCCGGGGAACGACGCGATCCACGCCACCACGTTCGCGTCCTCGCGGAACGGGAGTGCGGGGAAGTTGTTCTCCGCGTGCAGGGTGCGGAGCACGGCGAGGGGCGGGGCGCCCGTTGCCGTCAGCATCGGCTCGGCTTCCGCCGCGAAGAAGTCAAGGAACGCGTCCTCGCCGCCCGGGGGCAGGTGGTACAGCGTGATCGTCACCAGGGTGGTGGGGCCGCCGCGGTCCTGGCCGGTCAGGTCCAGGTCCTTGACCGGGTGCAGCAGCAACACGTCGTCCGAGTCGATCATCGTCGCGTTGGCCGCGCCGCCGTGTTCGCGCCACACCGGGCCGCCGTAGAACGCGGGCAGCGCCGCGCCGCGCGTCGGCATGTCGGCGAAGCCCCGCAGCCACACGAAGCGGTCGGCGTCGTCGCGGTCGCGGAACTGGCCCAACACCTGCGCGCCGACGGCCTCCTGGGTCTCGACGAACTCGCGGTCGAACAGGTCGATCAGCTCGTCGCGCCGGCCAGGGCGGAGGGTGTACTGCCGGAGCTCGAGAACCTCAGCCATCCCCGCTCCCTCATGCGGTAACTCAACCAGGTGGGTGACACCTTATTGGCACGTCTTGTTTGATGGTGCAGTGCCCACACTGCTGATCGGCCCGCTGTTGCGTCACGTCGACTCAAGGTCGGCCTCCGTGTGGGTGGAGACAGACCAACCGTGCACCGTCCGCGTGGCTGACGCCGAGGCACGCACGTTCACCGTCGCCGGGCACCACTACGCGCTCGTCGCGGTAACCGGGCTCGAACCGGGGACGAGCACCCCGTACGAGGTCGCGCTCGACGGCGACACCGTCTGGCCGGCCGACGGGTATCCACCCAGCCGGATCCGCACCTTCCCGGAGGGCGGCGACCCCCAGTTCTCGATGCTCTTCGGTTCGTGCCGGATGCCCGACGACCCCGTGTTCGGCGCCGACGCGCTCGCCACCTTCGCCCACCGGATGCGAGACCAGGACGAGCGGGACTGGCCGGACACCCTGATGCTGCTCGGTGACCAGGTCTACGCCGACGAGACGACCGAGGCGACCAAGGAGTGGCTCGCCAAACGCCGGTCGGTCGACGAGCCGCCGGGGCAGGAGATCGCGAACTTCGAGGAGTACACCCACCTCTACCACGAGGCATGGCGCACGCCGCCGGTCCGCTGGCTCATGTCCACCGTGCCGACCTCGATGATCTTCGACGACCACGACGTGCGGGACGACTGGAACACCTCGCAGGCCTGGCGGGACGAGATGTCCAGCACGTCCTGGTGGCACGAGCGGGAACGCGGCGCGCTCGCCAGCTACTGGATCTACCAGCACATCGGCAACCTCAGCCCGGACGACCTCGCGCAGGACGAGCTGTACCAGAAGGTCACCTCGATCGAGGGGGACGCCGCCGAGCTGTTGCACGACTTCGCCGAGCGGGCCCGGCAGGAGGTCAACGGCAACAAGGGCACCCGCTGGACCTACCGGCGCGACTTCGGCAACGTGCGGCTCCTCGTGATCGACACCCGGTCCGGTCGCATCCTCGACCGGGGCGCGCGGAAGATCGTCAGCGACCGCGAGTTCGAGTGGATCGAGGAGAACGCCCACGGCGACTTCGACCACCTGCTGATCGGCTCGTCGCTGCCGTGGTTGCTGCCGCACGCCATCAGCCACCTCCAGTCCATGAACGAGGTCGCCTGCCGCCGACCGGGCTGGCGCGGCAGGCTCGCCGAGAAGGTGCGACAGGTCGGCGACCTCGAGCACTGGGCGTCGTTCCGCGCCTCCTCGGACCGGCTGGCGCGGCTGATCGAGCGGATCGCGCGGACCGACACCGCGACCATCTCCGTCCTGTCCGGGGACGTGCACCACGGGTACGCGGCGCGGGTGCGTTTCCCGGAGCCGGTGAAGGCGGCCGTGTACCAGCTGGTGTGCTCCCCGGTGCACAACAAGCTGCCGCCGTGGCTGCGGCCGTTCTTCCGCGTCGCGTGGTGGCGCCCGCTCGCAGCGGTCACGCGGTGGTGGGCGCACCGGAACTCCGAGCCGCAACCCGTGGAGTGGGAGAAGATCTGCGGCCCGTACATCGGCAACATGGTGGCCACGCTGCGCACGAACGGCAGGACCGCGGAGATGGTGATGGAACTCGCGAAGACCGACACCGAACTCGTACCGCTCGCCACCGTCCCGCTGACCTGACTGGAGAACGCGCCCGTGACCACGCCCTACGGGCCGCCGTACGGTGGCTACCCCGCTGGACCGCCGCCCGCGATCGGACGGTTGGTCGTCCAGTCCTCATACCCCGCGACGGGGTTCCTGTTCGCGCTGACCGGCGTGCAGGTGGAGATCAACGGGCAGCCGTCGAAGGTCTCGTGGGGAGAGGTCCCGTTCGACCTGCCCGCGGGGAACTACCACCTCCGGGTCTCGGGCCGCTGGTTCGGCGTGTTCGGGGCGGCGGAACTGCCTGTCGCCGTGTATCCGGGACAGGCCGTCACCGTGTACTACCGCACGCCCGCCTTCAAGTGGATGCGTGGCGGGATCGGGTTCACGCCGCAGCAGACCCCTGGCCGAGGGTGGATGGTGGCGATCAACATCGTCGCGCTGCTCTTCGTCGTCTACGTGATCGTGTCGCTCGCTACGAGCTGAGCGCGGCGACCACGCCGTCGATCTCCTCCGCGAGGGACACGTCGAGTGCGGTGATGCCACCTTCCGAGTGCGTGCTGCACCGGAACGTGAGCGTGCGCCAGCGGATGTCGATGTCCGGGTGGTGGTTGTCGTTCTCGGCGATCTCCGCCACCCGGTTCACCACCTGGATGGCGTGCGGGAAGCTCGCCAGCTCCACCTCACGCACCAGCGCGCCCTCGTCCAGGCGCCAGTCCTGCAGGCGACCGAGGGCCTTGCCGATCTCTTCGTCACTGAGCAGCTGGGGCATGCGTCCAATGGTGCCGTCTCGGGTCTGGGTACGCTGGATGGACCACACGGGAGCCCGGAAGCAGCCGGGCTGAGAGGAGGGCCTGAAGAGCCCTCGACCGTTCGAACCTGATCCGGGTCATGCCGGCGCAGGGAGGGAGGCAGCGATGCGTTTTCGCGTACTCACGGTGGCGCTGGCGGCGGTCCTGGCCGGCTGCTCGCTGGGCGGCGGCGGTGACGACCAGGGGGAGCGGAAGGTCGTGCTCGTCACCCACGACTCGTTCGCCATGGGCGAGGACGTGCTGGCCGCGTTCACCAGGGAGACCGGCATCACGATCGACGTCCGCAAGGTCGGGGACGCCGGCGCGCTCACCAACCAGCTCGTGCTGACCAAGGGCAACCCCATCGGTGACGTCGCGTACGGCGTGGACACCACGTTCGCGTCCCGGGCGCTCGACGAGGACGTGTTCACCCCGTACGAGGTCAAGGCCGACGGCCCGGCCGACTACCAGCTCGACGACACGAACCGGCTCACCGCCGTCGACCTCGGCGACGTGTGCCTGAACGTCGACCCGGCCGCACTCGCCGCGAAGGGTGTGCCCGAGCCGGCCGGGTACGCCGACCTGGCGAAACCCGAGTACAGGGACCTGCTCGTGGTCGAGGACCCGGCGACCTCCTCGCCCGGCCTCGCCTTCCTGCTCGGCACGATCGCGGAGTTCGGCGAGGACGGCTGGCAGGACCACTGGCGCGCGCTGAAGGCCAACGGTGTTCAGGTCGTCAGCGGCTGGGAAGAGGCCTACACGCAGGCCTTCTCCGGCTCGTCCGGCAAGGGCCCGCGTCCGATCGTGGTGTCGTACGCGTCGTCGCCGGCCGCCGAGGTGGCCGAGGACGGCACGCCACGCACCAAGGCCGTGCTGGACACGTGCTTCCGGCAGGTCGAGTACGCCGGGGTGCTGAACGGCGCCAAGAACTCCGACGACGCCAGGAAGGTCATGGACTTCCTGCTGTCCGAACAGTTCCAGTCGCAGGTGCCCGACCAGATGTACGTGTACCCGACGCGGAAGGGCGTTGCCCTTCCCGAGGCCTGGCAGAAGGCGGCGCCGCTGCCGACCGCGCCCGCCGAGCTGCCGGCCGAGGAGATCCAGCAGAACCGGGAGCGGTGGATCAGCGAGTGGCGCGGCATAGTGCAGGGCTGAGCGGGCCGCCGGTGTCTGGACTGAGCGAGCAGCGGAGGCCGCGAGCGAAGCGAGCCGCCGAGCAGCGCAGGGAGGGAAGACACCGGGTACAGGCCCGCGAACGCCGAGCGGAGCGAGGCAATTCGGCACAGCCCCCCGGCATTGCGCTCATCGCGTTGGTGCCGTTGGGGTTTCTCGCCGTCTTCTTCGTGTGGCCGGTCGTCGCGATCCTGCGGCTCGGCCTCGCGGAAGGCGGTGTGCTCGACACGCTCGCGACCGGGGAGGTGTGGCGGGTCGTCGGGTTCACGGTCGCGCAGGCGGCCGGCTCGACGGCCGTCGCCGTCCTCGCCGGGATGCCGGTCGCGTTTCTGCTGGCCCGCACGAGGATGCCGGGCCTCGGGCTGGTGCGTGTGATCATCCTGGTGCCGTTCGTACTGCCGAGTGTCGTGGTGGGCCTGGCGTTCCGCGCCCTGATGCCGGACGGCGGGGTCTGGGCGATCGTGTTGGCCAACGCGTTCTTCAACGTGGCGGTGGTGGCGCGCACGGTGGCCGGGCTGTGGACGCACCTCGACCGGCGCGCGGAGGACGCGGCACGGGGACTGGGCGCGTCCCGGGCGCGGACGTTCACGAGCGTCACGCTCCCGGCGCTCGCGCCCGCGATCGGGTCGGCCGCGGCGGTCGTGTTCCTGTTCTGTGCCACCAGTTTCGGTGTGGTGCTGATCCTGGGCGGCGCTCGGCTCCGCACGCTGGAGACCGAGATCTACCTGCGGACCGTGGAACTGCTCGACCTGTCCGGTGCGGCCGCACTGTCGTTGCTGCAGCTGGGTGCGGTCGTCGCGGCGCTCGCGATCGGCGCGGTCGCGCGTCGCCGCAGGGAGACCGCGCTGAAACTCCGTGGCAGGGCGGAGTCGGCCCGGCGGCCGGCCGGCGGTGAGTGGGTCGTGGTGGCACTCGCGTACGGCGTCGTCGCGGTGTTGCTGGTGCCGGTCGGCACACTCGTCGCCCGCTCTTTGTCGACATTGGACGGCTGGCGGGCGCTCACCGGTTTCGGGTACGAGGGCTCGTTGGAGATCTCCGGCCTCGACGCCGTACGCAACTCGCTGGCGGCGGCCACGGACGCGACGGTCCTCGCGGTCACGCTCGGCACGATGGCCAGCGTGGTGCTGGTTTCCCTGGCGCGTAACCGGGTTCGGTACGTCGAGGTCGTCGACACCGCGTTCATGCTGCCGCTCGGCGTGTCCGCCGTGACCGTCGGCTTCGGCTACCTGATCACGCTGGACCTGCTGCCCGGCGACCTCCGCACGTCCGCCGCGCTCGTTCCGCTGGCACAGGCACTCGTGGTGACACCGCTGGTCATCCGCATCATGCTGCCGGTGCTGCGGTCGATCGACGAGCGGCTCCGACAGGCCGCCGCGTCGCTGGGCGCCGGCCCGTGGCGGGTGTGGCGGGAGGTGGACGTGCCGATGGCCGGCCGGTCGCTGCTGACCGCGGCCGCGTTCGGTTATGTGGTGGCGCTGGGGGAGTTCGGCGCGACGAGCTTCCTCGCCCGGCCGGACACGGCCACGCTTCCGGTCGCGATCGCGCGGCTGATCTCGCGGCCGGGAGAGTTGAACAACCAGATGGCGTACGCGGCGTGCACACTGCTGGTGGTGGTCACCGTCGCGGTGGTCGCGCTCGTCGAATGGGTACGCGTGCCGGTGGGAGAGTTCTGATGCTGGCGGTAGCCGGGCTGACCGTGCGCTACGGCGCGTTGACCGCGGTGTCCGAAGTGGACATCGAGGTGGCGGACGGCGAGGTGCTGGCGCTGCTCGGCCCGTCCGGCTGCGGCAAGTCGACGCTGCTGCGTGCCGTGGCCGGCCTCGAACCGCCGTCGGCTGGCGTGATTCGTTGGGACGGCACGGATCTCGCGGGTGTTCCTGTGCACCGTCGCGGCTTCGGGCTCGTGTTCCAGGACGGGCAGCTGTTCCCGCACCGGAACGTGGCGGGCAACGTGGCGTTCGGGCTGCGGATGCGCAGGCTGCCGGGCAGGGAAACGCGGGTGGCGGAGCTGCTGGAGATGGTCGGCCTCGCCGGCTACGAGCACCGCAGGGTGACCGAGCTGTCCGGTGGCGAACAGCAGCGGGTCGCGCTGGCCAGGGCACTCGCGCCCCGGCCCCGCCTGCTGCTCCTCGACGAGCCGCTGTCCGCGCTGGACCGGGCCCTGCGTGAACAGCTGGCGATGGACCTGGCCGCCGTGCTGCGGGTGGCGGGCGCGACCGCGCTCGTGGTCACCCACGACCACGACGAGGCGTTCACGCTCGCCGACCGCGTGGCGGTCATGCGGGCCGGGAGGATCACACAGACCGGTCCGCCGGAACAGGTGTGGCGGCACCCGGTCGACGAGGACACCGCCCGTTTCCTCGGCTGCGGCCTGTTCGTGCCCGGGGAGGTCCGGGACGGGGTCGTGACCTGCGAGCTGGGCTCGGCGGCGCTGCCGTGGGCGCCGGACGGCGAGGTCACCCTTGGCCTGCGCCCGACCGCGTTGCGGCTGGCGGAGACGGGGATCTCCGGCAAGCTCATCCGGTCCGTGCACCGCCGCGACCACGTCCGACTGCAGGTCCGCCTGGACGGCACGGACCAGCTGGTCGACGCGGTCGCTGGTATCGCCGAGACGCCAGGGGACCGGGTCCACCTGGCGCTCGACGCGGACGGGTTAGCCGTCCTTGGTGGACATTCTCGCCAGGGCGAGTGAGTAGCCGATCAGGATGTAGCAGGCGGCCCGCAGCACGCCGTCGGTCAGGTTGTCCGGCGGGATGGGGTCGCGGAGCACGTCGGCGAGTGTGGCGTTCCAGCCGTCGGTCAGCAGCACCGGATGTAGCCAGCTCAGCCCGGAGATGTTGTTGAGAATGCTGAAGATGATGATGCCGCCGAGTGTCGAGGCCATGACCACCAGCGGGTGTTCGGTCGCCGACGAGATCGCCAGCGCGACCGCGGCCACCGCCCACACCTGGATCGTCACGAGCACGACCAGCAGCCCGATCCGGCCGATCGAGTCCCAGAACGGCAGCGTGGTGCCCGAGAACGTGACCATGCCCCCGCCGCCGAGGATCGTGAGGCCCGCGAGGACGCCGACGACCGCGAGGACCACCACCGCCAGGAACGTCAGCACGGCGACGCCGAACGCCTTCACGCCCAGCAGCCGCACCCGGCTCACCGGCGCGAGCAACAGCCCACGCAGGGCGCCGGTCTGCGTCTCGCCGGCGAGCGCGTCCGCCGACCACATGGCGCCCAGCATGGGCAGGAACATCGTCATCGACAGCACCAGCACGAAGACCGGCAGGATGAGGCCGTTGTCGGCGACCAGCGCGGCCACGCCGTCGATCACCTGGTCACCGGAGCCACCCTGCGCCGACGTGGACGCCACCGACATCGCGATCCCCGCGATGATCGGCGCGACCGCCAGCACACCGAACGCGACGAGCGTGCGTGGCCGGCGGATCATGAACCGCAGCTCGGACCGCAACAGCCGGGCGAGCGGCGCCCTGGTGCGCTGCTCCGTGACGAGCGACGCGTCCACCGCGAGTGTCATGGTCGCTCCTCGAACGTGTCCACTTCGGACAGCTGGGGGCCGGTGCCAGACGACTCGGTGAGCCGTGCGAACAGGTCCTCCAGCCCGGTCCGCTGCCGGCGCACCTCGTGCACCGCGACGCCCGCCCGCACGAGCGTGGCCACGACCTCCGGAGCGGTCGTCGCGGCCAGGTCGACCTGCACGCCGGTCGGCGCCTCGCGGGCCGGGATCCGGTTGTCCCGCAACGCGTTCACCGCGACCGTGACGTCCGGGGTGGACACCAGCAGACCGGAGTCGCCGGACTCCAGCAGCTCGGTCAGCCCGCCTTGAGCGACCACGGAGCCCTTGTGCAGCACGGCGACGTGCGTGCAGGTGGCCTCCACCTCGGCCAGCAGGTGTGAGGAGACGAGCACGGTGGTGCCGGCCGCGTGCAGATCGGCGATCACGGCACGGACCTCACGGGTGCCGGCCGGGTCCAACCCGTTCGTCGGCTCGTCGAGCACCACGAACTTGCGTGGGAGCAGCAGCGCGGACGCGAGTCCGAGCCGTTGCTTCATGCCGAGCGAGTAGCCGCGGTAACGCCGGTTGGCGGCCGCGGACAGCCCGACCCGCTCCAGCGCCTGGCCGACCGCACGCGGGATGTCCCTGCTCGCCAGGTGCGGTTCGGCGGCCGCGACCCGCATGAGGTTCTCCCGCCCCGACAGGAACGGGTGGAAGCCGGGGCCCTCGACCAACGCACCGACCTCAGGGAGCGCCCAGCCGGCGCCCTCGGGCATCTTGTGACCGAGCAGCTCGACCGAGCCCGCGGTCGGCAGGACGAGGCCAAGCAGCATACGGATGGTGGTGGTCTTGCCCGAGCCGTTGGGTCCGAGCATGCCGAGTACGGCACCGACCGGCACGTCCAGGTCGACGTGGTCGACCGCGACGGTGCTGCCGTAGACCTTCCGCAGGTTGCGGGTCCTGCCCGCCAGACGGGCGGGGGCCCCCGCGGCACTCACCGCGGGGGCCTCCTCCTCGATCTCGGTCATGGTGGTGAAGGTACTCACTTGACTGTCTTGATCGCCTCGACGACCACCTGCTCCGGCACGGCGCCCACGGCGACCTTGCCGTCCTCGGTGATCAGGGCCGTGCCGACGTGCGTCGTGATCACGTACCCGGTGCCGAAGCTCCCGGTCACCTTCTTGCCGACGGTCTCGAGCAGCCCGAACAGGTTCTGGTCGGACCGGCCGGACATGTCCTCGGCGGCAGACAGCGCCTCGGCCGGCACCTTGCCGGTGAGCACGATGTCCCAGCCCTCGCCGACGGTCTTCACGTCCGCCTGCGCCAGCAACTCCTCGAAGCCCTCGCCGCCCCGCGTCAGCTCCTCGTCGACGTTCTTCTCCGTCACCGTCGCCCCGGCGGGCGGGGTGAACGTGAAGAGGTTCGGGTCCTGAGCCTCGTGGCTGAACTCGGTGAACCCGATCTTCGCCGCCGGGTCGGCCTGCCCGTTGGCGAGCACCTCGACCGACATCGGGATCCGCAGCTCGGCGTCGACCGACACGCGGATCTCCCGCAGGAGCGTGCGCTCGGTCGGCTTCGGCGTGAGCACCAGCTGGTAGACCGGCCGGTCCGCGACCCGCGCGGTGCCGTCCACGGTCACCGTGGAGTCCTTCTGCATGGAGGTGACCAGCTCGGTCGCCGCGGCCGCCGGGTCGGCGAACTTGCCCTCGAGCGGCTTGTCGGTGGCCGCCTCGTCGTGCGGCACCTTGGTGACCGACTTGGACTCGGACTCCCACACCCACACGGTGGTGCCGTCGTCGATGATGGTCGTCTCGTCCTGGCGCCCTGGGACCGCGAGCCGCGTCCTGCCGGAGCCGTCGGCCCACACATGCGCGGCCTCCTCGCCGGGGGCGGCCGCCGGCATGCCGGGGATCGGCAGGCCGAGGTTGTTGTCCACCTCGACCGACCCGGAGAACGAGGGGATCTTCGCGTTCAGCACCGACTCGACCAGCGCCTCCGCGCTGACCTGCGGCAACGTCGGCGGTGCCTCCCCAGCACCAGCCGGCGTCGCCAGCACCACCAACCCGACGACCCCCGCCGCGGTTCCAGCCGCCGCGAACGACAGCGCCGCTTTCCTCGAGTTCATCTCTCACCCCTCGTGTCTTCGCTACCTGTGACATTGAGGTTGCCCCACGGTTACTGAGATGGCCCTGAGAGCGGCCGGTCACCTGAGAGTCTGCTGAGACAGCGACCCACGGCAGCGCCGTGACGGGGCATGCTTGTGCGCATGAGACCGCGCGTGCTGGTGGTTGACGACGAGCTGGGGGTCAGACGAGCGCTGCAGCGTGGGCTGGGAGCGGAGGGCATGGACGTCGTGACCGCCGCTGACGGGCCGTCCGCGCTGGACATCGCCCGGACCGGCGCGTTCGACGTGATCCTCCTGGACATCATGCTGCCCGGACTGTCCGGTTACCGGGTGCTTCAGGCGCTGCGAGCCGACGGCGTGACCACCCCGGTGCTGCTGGTGTCGGCGAAGGACGGCGAGATCGACCAGGCCGACGGGCTCGACCTCGGCGCGGACGGGTACGTCGTGAAGCCGTTCTCGTTCGTGGTGCTGGTCGCGCAGGTGCGGGCCGTGCTGCGCCGGGGCGCCGCCGAGGGGGCCGAGCGGCGGCTGAAGGTCGGCGAGCTGGTCGTGGACCGGGCCGTGCGGGAGGTGCGGTTCGCCGGGGAGCTGGTGCCGCTGTCCCCCCGTGAGTTCGCGGTGCTGGAGGTGCTGATCAGCCGGGCCGGCGCGGTGGTCACCAAGGACGAGCTGCTCAGGACCGTGTGGGGCGACGAGCTGGCGGCCACCCGCAACGCGGTCGAGGTCTACGTGGGCTACCTGCGGCGCAAGTTGGACGCCGCGGGCGCTGGTGGCATTGTGCGTACCGTGCGTGGCCACGGATACCTGGCGTCTTCCTCCGAGTTGGACGCCGTGCTCGAACCTCGAACGCGTTGAGCGGAGCTTGCGGAGCGATCATCGTCGCTCAGGACGGCGCCGCGACCGCGGAGGGCGCCGGTGCAGCGGAGCCTGCGGAGCGTTCCGGTGCCACGGAGCGGGCGTGGTGACGTCTTGACTGGGATTGTCGGCCGGATTGTCGGGCGGCTGTGGCTGCGGCGCTCGCTGCGGTTCCGGATCACCACGGTCGGGACGGCGGTGACGCTCGTCGTTTTCCTGACGCTCGCGTTCGTGACCAGCCGGCTCATCGGGCCGCTGCTGGTGAGTGCGGCGGACGCGCAGCTGCAGCCCATCCTGACGACCGCGCTCGCCGAGGTCGGCGCCGGTCGCACGGCCACCGCCGGGCCGGTCGGCATGGAGGCGCGGGTGCTGAACACCGCCGGCACCCCGGTCGACGGCGGCCCGCCGCCCCCGCTGTCGGCGCCCGAGCTGCGGGTGCTCAAGGCCGGGACGCCGGTGCTGCGGCTGTCGGAGAACCCGCCGCGTCGCTGGCTGGGGACGGTCACGTCCGCACCGGACGGCTCGCAGCGGCTCGTGGTCGTTGGCACCATCCTCACCGGCTACTACCCGGCGCAGCACCGCGCGTTCAACTGGCTGGTCATCGCGGCCCTGATCGGCTCGGCGGCCGGTGGGATCGCGACGTGGCTCGGGGTGCGGTCGTCGCTGCGGCCGGTGGAACGAATGCGGGCCGCGGCGTCCGAGCTGCCGTCCGGTCGTCGGCTGCCGCTGCCCAGCGCTCACGACGAGCTCCGGTCGCTGGCGGCGGCGCTCAACGCGTTGTTGGCCCGCCGCGACGAGGCGACCGCGCGGCTGCGCCGGTTCACCGGGGACGCCGCCCACGAGCTGCGCTCGCCGGTGGCGTCGATCCGCGTCCAGGCCGAGGTGGCGGTCGCGAACCCGGATCCCGAGCTGTCACACGAGGTCCTCGCCGACGTCGTGCACGAGTCGGAGCGGCTGTCCACGCTGGTCGACGGCCTGCTGGCGCTGGCCCGCTCCGACGCGGGCGAATGGCCGGCCGCGGTGCCGGTCGACGTGGTGGCGGCGGCCCGCGCGGCGGTCGACCGGCTGCCGTCCGATACGCCGGTGGTGGAGACACACCTCGCGTCCGGAGCGTGCTGGGTGGAGGCCGCGCCCGCGGAGGTCGACCTGGTGCTGGACAACCTGCTGCGCAACGCGGCCCGGCACGCCAGAGCCCGGATCACGGTGACCGTGCTGTCCCGGGCGTCGTCGGTGTGGCTGGTGGTGGACGACGACGGCCACGGCATCGCGCCGGAGCACCGCGAGAAGGTCTTCGACCGGTTCTACCGTGTGCAGGACGACCGTTCCCGGGACTCCGGCGGCTCCGGGCTGGGGTTGGCACTGGTGGCGGAGGTCGTCCGCCGCCGAGGCGGCGCGGTGAAGGTGACGGAGGCGCCGGAGGGCGGGGCGAGGTTCCAGGTGCGGTGGCGAGCGTTGACGTGAGGTCGTTCAGGGGCGTGGTGTGGGTGCCGACGTGAGTTCGTTCAGGGTTCGTGGTGAGTCGTTCGTGGTGCCTGTGCCGCCTCGGGTCGTGTCCGCTGCCTTGCCGTTGGGGCCGGGTGCGGAGTTCGGGCGCTTCCGGGTCGTCTCGTCCACCGTGGACGGTTGGTCGGCGGTGGCGGTGCGTGGCCCGCGGTGCCAGTTCACGGTGACGTTGACACCGCACGGGCCGGGAACGCTGGTGACGTGCGAGGGCCGCGGCTCGCTGGTGACCGCGCTGGCGTCGGGCGTGCGGTCCCGTGCGCTCGCGCTGGCCGACGCACCGGTGATCGTGGGCACGGCCATCGTGCGGTCCCGTGCACTGCTCGCACAGCAACGGTCCTACCCGGCGGACGCGGCAGGCCTGTGGGAACTCCCCGGCGGACGGGTGGAACCGGGCGAGTCCGATGTGGACGCGGTGGTGCGGGAGTGCCAGGAGGAGCTGGGCGTCGAGGTGACGGTCGGCCCGGCAGTGGGCCCGGATGTCGCACTGCCGGGAAGAAAGCTGCTGCGCATCTACCGAGCAACACTGACAGACCCGACGGCGACACCCCACCCACACGACCACGCGGCCCTGCGCTGGCTGAAGTCCGGCCAACTGAACCAGGTGCCGTGGCTCCCAGCAGACCGCATCCTGCTCCCAGCCCTACGCCAAACCCTGCGCTAACTCCGCGAGACTCGCGAGTTCTGGTCAGGCCACTCCCGCTAGGCGTAGGACTGTTGTCAGGCGGTGGGATCCTCTTCCCGTGGCGCGGGCGCCGCCTACCGCTCGGATGCGGTCCAGTTCTGTCGGGTCCGCCAGTAGTTCGAGGGTGCGTTCGCGTATCGGGCGTAGCTCCTCGATCACGGCCTCGGCCACGGCGTCCTTCACCTCCCCGTACGACGAGAATCCAGCCACCACCTCGCGGGGTGACTTGTCGAGGCAGGCGCCCAGGATCTCCAACAGGTTCGCGAGGCCCGGCTGCTCGTCCGGGCGGTACTCGAGGCGCGCGAGGCTGTCCGTGACCGCGCGTTTCACCTTGCGGCGCAACAGGTCCGGCTCGTCCAGTGCGAACAGGACACCGGCGGAGTCGCTCGCGGACTTGTCCATCTTGCGGGTGGCGTCCGCCAGGTCCCTGACTCGCGCGGCGGCCGGCGGGGTCACCGCCCTCGGGACCACGAACGCCTCGCCGTACGTCCCGTTGAACCGGCGCGCCAGCACCCGTGCCAGCTCGACGTGCTGGGCCTGGTCGTCGCCGACCGGGACCTCGTCCGCGCCCTGCAGCAGGATGTCCGCGGCCATCAGCACCGGGTACGTGAACAGCCCCACCCGCACGGGCGTGCCCTCGTGGCTGCGGTCGGCGCTCTTCTCCTTGAACTGCGTCATCCGGGCGGCCTCGCCGAACGCGCACGCGCACTCCAGCACCCACGTCAGCGGGCCGAGCTGGGGCAGCAGGTCCGACTGCACGAACACCGTGTCCGGCTCGATCCCGGCCGCGATGAGGATCGCGAGCAGCTCCCGCGTTCTGCCACGCAGCTTCTGCGGGTGGTACGGCGTGGTCATGGCATGCAGGTCGCTGACGAAGTACAGGTCGGCGGGGTCGCCCTCACGTGCCCAGCGGCGGATCGCACCCAGGTAGTTGCCGACGTGCACGGGCCCGGACGGGGTGATGCCGGAGAGACGGGTCATCGGAACGCTCCTCGAGGTCGGGGTCGCCCGCCGGACCCCCGAGAAACGCGAAGGCCGCCCGGTCGGGCGGCCTGTGGTCAACGCAACAGGAATCAGCCGCCGTCAGACGGCCCACCACATGCTCAGTGTGACGTTGCGCATGTCGCCAGTATACGGACCGGCCGGCCGCGAGGCCATGTCCAGGCGGCGCGGCCCCCTAGGCAGCCTTCTTCTCGACCTTGATCTTTGCCCTCTTGAGCGCGAGCACCGGGCACTTCTTGCACCGGGACTTCGACCGGCAGCACTTCTTCTTCACTTTGCCGGCCTTCGTCCACTTCTGCACGTAGTCCGCGGGTGTCTTCTTGCTCAACCTCGACTCCAAATCACCTGTGATGCGGCTTAGGTTAAGCTAACCTTTCTCTAGATCGCCAGCGCGGGCAGCTATCCTCGACCCTGCGCCGATCATTCGCGCAAAGCCAACGCAGCCAGATTCACCAAGCACAGGAGCACGCGCGTGCCCACCGACACGATCACGCCCACGATCGCCAGGACAGACCTCCGCAACGTCGCGATCGTCGCGCACGTCGACCACGGCAAGACGACGCTGGTCGACGCGATGCTCCGCCAGACCGGTGCCTTCGCCGCCCGTGCCGAGCCTGTCGACCGGGTCATGGACTCCGGCGACCTGGAGCGCGAGAAGGGCATCACGATCCTCGCCAAGAACACCGCCGTGCACCGGGAGACGAAGGACGGTCCGGTCACCATCAACGTGATCGACACCCCCGGTCACGCGGACTTCGGTGGCGAGGTCGAGCGCGGCCTGTCCATGGTGGACGGCGTGGTCCTGCTCGTCGACGCGAGCGAGGGGCCGCTGCCGCAGACGCGGTTCGTCCTACGCAAGACACTCGCCGCCGGCCTGCCGGTCGTGCTGGTCGTCAACAAGGTCGACCGGCCGGACGCCCGGATCGCCGAGGTCGTCGACGAGACGCACGACCTCCTCCTCGACCTGGCCACCGAGCTGGACGAGATGGACGCCAACATCCTCGACCTGCCGGTGGTCTACGCCTCGGCCCGCGCCGGGCGCGCCAGCCTGAACCAGCCGAAGGACGGCGACCTGCCGGACAGCGAGAACCTCGACCCGCTGTTCGACGTGCTGCTGGAGCACGTGCCGCCGCCGGCAGGCGACCCGAAGGCGCCACTGCAGGCGCTGGTCACCAACCTCGACGCGTCGAGCTTCCTCGGCCGCATCGCGCTGTGCCGGGTCCACTCCGGCACCATCCGCAAGGGCCAGCAGGTCGCGTGGTGCCGCGCGGACGGCAGCGTGACCACCGTCAAGATCACCGAGCTGCTGCTCACACAGGCACTGGAGCGGATCCCGGCGGCCAGCGCGGAGGCCGGGGACATCGTGGCCATCGCGGGCATCCCGGAGATCACCATCGGCGACACGCTCGCCGACCCGGCCAACCCGGAGCCGCTGGAGCGCATCCACGTCGACGAGCCGGCGATCTCGGTCACCATCGGCGTCAACACCTCGCCGCTCGCCGGCCGGGGCGGCGGCTCGAAGGTCACCGCGCGGCTGGTCAAGGCCCGCCTGGACGCCGAGCTGGTCGGCAACGTCTCCGTCCGCGTCCTGCCGACCGAGCGACCCGACACCTGGGAGGTGCAGGGCCGAGGCGAGCTGGCGCTCGCGATCCTCGTGGAGACCATGCGCCGCGAGGGCTTCGAGCTGACCGTCGGTCGCCCCGAGGTGGTCACCCGCACCGTCGACGGCAAGCTCTGCGAGCCGTTCGAGCGACTGACCGTGGACGCCCCCGAGGAGCACCTCGGCGCGGTCACCCAGCTCATGGCCAACCGCAAGGGCCGGCTGGAGCACATGAGTGGGCACGGCACCGGCCGCGTCAAGGTCGAGTACGTGGTCCCGTCGCGTGGCCTGATCGGCTTCCGCACCGACTTCCTCACCGAGACCCGGGGCACCGGCATCGCGAACGCCATCTTCGAGGGCTACTTCCCGTGGGCCGGCGCGATCCGCGGCCGCCACTCCGGCTCGCTGGTCGCGGACCGGTCCGGCTCGGTCACCAGCTACGCCATGATCCAGCTGGCCGACCGCGGCTCGTTCTTCGTCGAGCCGGGCGCGGACGTGTACGAGGGCATGGTCGTCGGGGAGAACCCGAGGGCCGAGGACCTGGACGTCAACGTGACCCGCGAGAAGAAGCTCACCAACATGCGTTCCTCGACCGGCGACGAGCTTGAGCGACTGGCCAGGCCACGCAAGCTGGTGCTGGAGGAGGCGCTGGAGTTCTGCGCCACGGACGAGTGCGTCGAGGTGGCGCCGGACGTGGTGCGCATCCGCAAGGTGATCCTGGACAGCACGCAGCGCGGCCGGGCCCGCTCCCGCGAGAAGGCCCGCGACGCCTGAGGCCGTCGGAACCATGTAGCCGCCGAACGCGTCATTCCCAGAGAGGACTAGGTTTCTGGCAAGGGGGGTGAGGTTGTTGCGGAAGCTGCTATTCGCGATCGTCGCGCTGGTCGCGCTCGCGGGCTGCACTCCCGCCCCCCGGCTGAAGGAAACCCCGGTCACCTCGCCACCGAGCGCGCCCGTCGACACGGGTGAGGTCGTGGTCGGCGTCGACTCGATCGCGGGCGGCTACAACCCGCACAACTTCGCCGACCAGTCCGCCATCACGACCGCGCTGTCGACGATGCTGCTGCCGTCGGTGTTCCGGCCCGGTCCGGACGGCACGCCACAGCTGGACCGGACGCTGATGGAGTCGGCCGCCGTCACCAAGGCCAAGCCCTACACCGTGACCTAC
The DNA here is from genome assembly GCF_036378875.1 of Actinophytocola sp. Taxonomy (GTDB): domain Bacteria; phylum Actinomycetota; class Actinomycetes; order Mycobacteriales; family Pseudonocardiaceae; genus Actinophytocola. The sequence goes on along the minus strand of NZ_DASUVO010000101.1, from coordinate 115,357 downwards.
CAGATCCGCGCGGAAGCGTCCTGGTCGGACTCGGCGCCGGTGGCCGCGGAGGACTTCGTCTACCTGCGTGAGCAGCTCACCAGCCAGCCGGGCGTGCTCGACGCGGCCGGCTACCGGCTGATCACCGACATCAACGCCCGCGACAACGGCAAGACGGTCGAGGTCGTCTTCTCCGAGCCCTACCCCGGCTGGCGTTCGCTGTTCACCGACCTGCTGCCCGCGCACCTGTTGAAGGACGCGCCCGGCGGCTGGTCCGGCGCGCTGCAGAACAACTTCCCGGCCGCGGCCGGCCCGTACACGGCGAAGACGTTCGACGACGACCGCGGCGAGGTCGTGCTGGAGCGCAACGACCGGTACTGGGACGAACCGGCCACGCTGGACCGGATCGTGCTGCGCCGCGCCGAACAGAACGGGTTGGTCGACGCGCTGGACCAGGGCCACGACCAGATGGCGCTGGTGCGCACGGACTCGGTGGGCGCCCAGAAGATCGGCGCCCTCGCGCCGGCGGTCGCCAGCTCCACGGTGGCACGCGGGGCGGTGACGACCGTGTACCTGCGACCGGTCCAGCAGCTCACCGACCTGCCGGTACGGCAGGCGATCGTCGCGATGCTCGACCGGGCCCAGCTGATCACCGTCGGTACCGGCAACGGACCGGCCGCACAGCTGCGGGCGGACGCCCAGGTGCTGGCGCCGAGCATGCGCGCCTACACCCCGACCCTGCCGGGCGATCTCGTGTTCGACCAGGTTGGTGCGCAGAACCTGTTGACCGGGGCGGGATACACGCGGACCAGCGCCGGCTGGGCCAGGGACGGCAGGCCGCTCGAGCTGACCATCGCCGCGGCCGAGGAACGCGAGGCCGACGTCCGGATCGCCAGGGACATCCAGCGGCAACTGGCCGCTGGCGGGGTCGTGGCCGAGGTCGTGACGCTCCCCGGCGCCCAGCTGTACCAGCGGCTCTACTCGACCGGCGGGTCCGATGTCGTGGACATCGCGGTGACGTCCCGCGCGGTGGGCGGCGACCCGGCCACCATGCTCGCGAGCGACTTCGGTTGCGTCACCGGCTCGGCCGGTCTGGTGCCGGCCAACCCCACCGGCTACTGCGACGCCGGCGTCCAGCCGAGCATCGACGCGGCCCTCACCGGCTCACTATCCGTGACCGAGGCTCTGACGTCGGTCGAGCCCGCCCTGTGGCGCGCACGGGTCGCGATCCCGCTGTACCAGGAGGCCGAGGTCCTCGCCGTGCGAGGCGAGGTCACGGGCGTCACGGACGGCGCGAGCTTCGCCGGCCCGTTCGCAGGCGCGGCATTCTGGAAGCGATCCGCCAGTTAACGAAGCGGCCCGGTTACGTGGGCGTCACATTTGTCGCACACACTATTCCCGGATTTACCACTTTCCCGTTCCCGGTTCACCGCCATCCGGCTCTCGTGCCGGACAGAAGGCCGGACCCCAAGGTGGGAACGGGGTTTCGCGGTAGACCCCCCATTAGTGGGGTGATCTGTCACCGCTATTCAGCGCGCGGTAACCGGAAGATCGCTCAATGCCTCTACCGTGTCACCCTTTGGTCACGATCAAGCTCAATCCCGTGACGGGAGTAAGGGAAGTTCCTAGCGTCCTGCAACGGCGAGCCGGCTACTGGACCCCGGCGCGTCACAAGATCGACATGACACTCTGCCTGCACCTAGAAAGAGACGACCGCTCGGTGGCACATGGCTCCCCCGACTGGCCCCCGCCTCGCGGTACCCACCGGCTCCGTGCACGATGTGTCACGACAACACCGGGCGCACGCTCGTCGAGTGCGTGCTCGCTCATGGAGGAACTATCTTGATGAGGAAGAAAGCGTGGCTCCGGACCGCAGCCGGTCTCACGGCTGCCGCGCTGGTGCTCACCGCCTGCTCTCAGAAGGAAAACACGGGCACCAGCGAGAACGAGGGCGCCAGCACTCCTTCTGCCGGCTGGCCTGAGACAGCGGTCCCAGAGCTCAAGGAAGGTAAGAAGGGCGGTACGTTCCAGCTCGCCATTACCGAGCCGACCGCGATCGACCCTTACAACGCCCAGGAGTCCGAGGGCATCCTGGTCGCCACCCAGCTGTTCGTGGGTCTGACGACCGTCACCTACGACGGCAAGACGGAGCCCGGTGTTGCGGACGACTGGGAGACCAACGACGACTGCACCGAGTGGACCTTCAACCTGAAGACGGGCACGAAGTTCCACAACGGTGAAGAGGTCAACTCCGAGTCGTTCAAGCGCGGCTGGGAGCGGGTCGCCGCCAAGGACTCGGCCTCCGAGGTGGCCTACCACCTCGACGGGATCGAGGGCTTCGACGAGATGCAGGCCGGCACCGCGACGGCGCTGTCCGGCGTCGACGCCTCCGACCCGGCCAAGCTGGTCGTCAAGCTGACCGACCCGAACTGCGAGTTCTACATCCGTACCTCGCACACGGTGTTCTCGCCGATGCCGTCCACCGCGGGCAGCCCGGCCACCAACACCGCGTTCGTCGACCAGCCGATCGGCAACGGTCCGTTCATGATGGACGGCCCGTGGCAGCACGACGTGGGCATCAAGCTCAAGCGCTTCGACGACTACACCGTGCAGGACCCGGCGTACCTGGACACCGTCGAGATCACGATCGCCCCGAACGGCAGCCAGGACGAGTACGCCGGTTTCCAGAACGGCACGTTCGACTGGGCCCGTATGCCGACCCCGGTGCTGCAGCAGGCGCGTTCCACGTACGAGCCGCAGGGCCAGTGGATCACCCGCAACACCAACGGCATGAACTACCTGCTGACGATGGTCACGCAGAAGCCGCTCGACTCGGCGAAGGCCCGCAAGGCCATCTCCCTGGCGATCGACCGTGACTCGATCATCAACGGTGTGTTCAAGGGTTCGCAGACCCCGTCGACGTCGCTCATCCCGCCGGTGTTCACCGAGGCCTACCAGGAGGGCGTCTGTGGCGACTGCCACTACGACCTCGACGAGGCGAAGAAGCTCGCCAAGGAGGCCGGTCTGACCGAGGGCACCGAGCTGACCTTCCAGTTCAACGTCGACGCGGGCCACGAGGAGTGGTGTGCGGCGGTCAAGGACCAGCTCGAGACCAACCTCGGCCTGACGGTCAACATGAACGGCGTGCAGTTCACCGACCTGCTGAACAACGAGCAGCAGCCGGGTGCCAGCGGCATCTACCGTGCCGCGTGGGGTGCTGACTACCCGACCCCGGGCAACTTCCTCGAGCCGCTGCTGTCCACCGGCGCCATCGGCGCCGAGGACAACGAGCCGGTCACCGGTGACAACCGTGGTCGCTACAGCAACAAGAAGTTCGACGACCTGCTCGCCGACGCGCTGAAGGAGAAGGACGACGCCAAGCGCATCACGCTGTACCAGCAGGCCGAGAAGATCGCGATCGGTGACGACCAGGCACTGATCCCGCTGTGGAACCGCACGCAGCACCGTCTTGCGAACACGAAGGACTTCATTAACGTTCGCATGGACTTCCACGAGGACCCGGACCTGAGGGTCATCAGCACCAAGTAACTGAATAGCCTGGTGGCCGTGGTCCGGTGTCGTACGGACCACGGCCATCATCAGCTTGGACCTCGATCTGCAAGAAAGCCGGCGCCTAAACCATGGGGAAGTTCGTAATACGCAGGGCCGCCCAGGCCATCATGGTCGTGATCGCGGCGACGATGCTGCTGTTCCTCGGCCTGTTCGTGCTCGGTGATCCGTTCGCGTCGACAGGCGACAAGGTCGTGCCGCCGGCGACGCAGGCGATCCTGCGCGAGAAGTTCGGGATGGACCAGTCCGTACCGATGCAGTACCTGACCTATCTGGGGAACCTGTTCACCGGTGACCTGGGCATCGACCTCAACCAGCGCCGCCCCGTGGCGGACATGCTCGGCGTCGCACTGCCCAACAGCGCGCGGCTGGCGCTGATCGCGATCATCATCGACATCGTCATCGGCGTGGCCGCCGGCATCATCGCCGCCGTCTGGCGCTACTCGGTCTGGGACGTGCTGGTCACGATCCTGACCACGCTCGCCATCGGCCTCCCGACCTTCGTGATCGGTGTCTGGCTGCGGCAGACGGTCTCCGGATTCTGGATCTTCCCCCAGGTGCCGAGAACCTTCACCGAACTGGCGCCCTGGTACACGGAAGTGCTCCTACCCGCGTTCACCCTCGCCATCGTGGACGCTGCGTTCATCGCGCGGCTCATGCGCGGATCCATGCTCGAGGTGCTGCGCGCGGACTACATCCGCACGGCGCGCGCCAAGGGCCTCGGCGAGCGCACCGTGATCATGAAGCATGCCTTCCGGAACTCGATCATCCCCGTCGTGACCTACATCGGCATCAGCATCGGTGTCCTGCTCGGCGGCGCGATCATCACCGAGACGATCTTCCAGTACAACGGCATCGGCTTCCTGCTGTACCGATCGATCCTGCAGCAGAACCAACCGGTGATCATGGCGATCGTCACCTACGCCGTGCTGGCGTACGTGGCCCTGAGCATGATCGTCGACATCTTGTACGCGTATCTGGATCCACGGATCAGGCTGAGCTGAGCGAGGCAGGACAATGACCACCACACCTGATCCCGCCGACACGACGACGTCCGCCCAGTCGGTGATCGTCGAGTCCGCGCACGCCGACCCGTTCGCGCCGCCGGAGGGCGAGACGAAAGGCAAGACGAAGGCCCGGGGCCAGCTCGCCGACATCTGGCGGCGGTTCAAGCGCAACAAGCTCGCCATGGTCGGGCTCGTCGTCGTGGGCATCCTGATCGTCCTGGCGCTGGTCCAGCCGTTCATCTCGCCGTACGACCCGTACGACCAGAACCTGCTGAACACGCTCGCGTCGCCGGGCGGCGACCACATCATGGGCACCGACGCGCTCGGCCGTGACCTGTACTCCGGGCTGCTGTACGGCCTGAAGCTCGCGCTGCTGGTCGGTGTGTCCACGATGCTCGGCTCGATGTTCGTCGGCGTCGCGCTCGGCGCGCTCGCCGGTTACCGCGGACGGTTCTCCGACGGCATCATCATGCGTGTCACCGACATCTTCCTGGCTTTCCCGTACCTGATCGGCGCGCTGCTCGTGGTTCGCACGTTCGGGTCCGGCGTCACCCAGGTGATCATCGCGCTCGTGGTACTCGGCTGGCCGACCGCGGCGCGGCTGATGCGAGGCCAGATGCTCGCGCTGCGCGAATCGGAGTACGTCGAGGCGGCCCGGTCGATCGGCGCCTCGGACTGGCGGATCGTGACCCGGCACATCATGCCGAACGCCATCCAGCCGGTGTTCATCTACTCGTTCACCAGCATCGGCGTCGCGGTCGTCGCGATGGCGTCTCTGGCCTACCTCGGCGTCGGTGTGCCGCCGGACACCCCGGAGTGGGGCCGGTTGATCAACCAGGGCATCGAGCAGGTGCAGGTTCCCGGCAAGGACTACCTGTGGATCTTCCCGAGCTTGGCGATCTGCATCACCACCCTTGCCTTCGCGTTCGTGGCCGACGGCCTGCGTGACGCACTGGACCCGAAGCTGCGATAGCCACCACAGAGGAGAAGACCTCAGATGACCGGCGCTGCCGACATCGACCTCGAAGGCCCGCCCTCGGCGCTTCTCGAGGTACGTGACCTGCGGGTCCATTTCAAGACCGACTACGGCGTGGTGAAGGCCGTGGATGGCGTCTCGTGGTCTGTCAACGAGGGCGAGACGCTCGCGATCGTCGGTGAGTCCGGCTCCGGCAAGTCGGTGTCGGCCATGACGATCCTTGGCCTGGTGCCGTCGCCGCCGGCGACGTTCCCGTCCGGCGACGTCTTCCTACGTGGCCGTTCGCTGCTGAAGATGCCGGAGAAGCAGCAACGCAAGCTGCGGGGCAGCCAGATCGCGATGATCTTCCAGGACCCGCTGACCGCGCTGAACCCGGTGTTCAAGGTCGGTGACCAGATCGCCGAGATGGTCCGCGTGCACCAGGACGTGTCCAAGCACGTCGCCAAGAAGCGCGCGCTGGACCTGCTCGGCGAGGTCGGCATCCCGAACCCGGCCGTGCGGCTCAACCAGTACCCGCACGAGTTCTCCGGCGGCATGCGCCAGCGCGCGATGATCGCGATGGCGCTCGCCAACGACCCGCACGTGCTGCTGGCCGACGAGCCGACCACCGCGCTCGACGTGACCGTGCAGGCGCAGATCATGGCGCTGCTGGAGAAGCTGCAGGATGACCGCAACACCGCGATCGTGCTGATCACGCACGACCTCGGCGTCGTCGCGTCCTACGCCGACCGCATCAACGTGATGTACGCGGGGCGGATCGTGGAGTCCGGCACCGCGGACGAGATCTTCTACTCGCCCCGCCACGCCTACACCTACGGCCTGCTGTCCAGCCTGCCGAGGATGGACCAGCAGCGGCAGCAGCGGCTCCAGCCCATCAAGGGCATCCCGCCGTCACTGGCGAGGGTGCCGCAGGGCTGCCCGTTCCACCCGCGCTGCACCTTCGCGACCGAGGCATGTCTGCCGGAGGTGCCGTCGCTGGTGTCGGTGGACGGCGAGACCCATCGCGCGGCCTGTGTGCACAGCGACCGGGTGGCGATGGCGTTCGAGGACAGGGTGGGCGCGAAATGAGCCAGGCAAGCGAGCAGGGCGGTGTCGGCACGGCTGAGCCGGCCGGTCAGCCGATGCTCGAGGTGGACAACCTCGTCAAGCACTTCCCCATCCGCTCCGGCGTGTTCATCAAGCGCACGATCGGCCAGGTCAAGGCCGTCGACGGGATCAGCCTGAACGTCTACAAGGGTCAGACCGTCGCGCTGGTCGGCGAGTCCGGCTGCGGCAAGTCGACCACCGCGCGCGCCATCCTGCGCCTGGTGGAGCCGACCAGTGGCCGGGTGGTCCTGGACGGCGTCGACGTCAGCGCGCTGGACAAGCAGCAGCTGCGTCACGCCCGACGGGACATGCAGATCGTGTTCCAGGACCCGTACGCGTCGCTGAACCCGCGCATGACGATCCGGCAGATCCTGTCGGAGAAGTTCCAGCTGCTCGGTTCCCCGGTGACTCGCACGACCATCAGCGACCTGCTGGACACCGTCGGCCTGGCCGAGGAGTACGCGGACCGGTACCCGCACGAGTTCTCCGGCGGTCAGCGCCAGCGCATCGGCATCGCCCGCGCCATCGCCATGAACCCCAAGTTCATCGTGCTGGACGAGCCGGTGTCCGCGCTGGACGTGTCGATCCAGGCCCAGGTCGTGAACCTGCTGGAGGACCTGCAGGACGAGCTGGGGCTCACGTACCTGTTCATCGCGCACGACCTGTCCGTGGTCCGGCACATCGCCGACCGCGTGGCGGTCATGTACCTGGGCAGCGTGGTGGAGATCGCCGACCGGGACGACCTGTTCGACCGGCCGCACCACCCGTACACGCAGGCCCTGATCTCGGCGGTGCCGATCCCGGACCCGAAGCTGGAGCGGCAGCGCCAGCGCATCGTGCTGCGCGGCGACGTGCCGAACCCGGCCAACCCGCCGTCCGGCTGCCGCTTCCGGACCCGTTGCTGGAAGTTCGAGCAGCTGTCCGAGTCCGACCAGCGCCGCTGCATCGAGGAGCCGCCCCCGCTGTACGACATCGACGCCGGCAAGGGCCACCAGGCGTCGTGTCACTTCGCGTCACTCCGCGAGGTGGTGCGCGCCTGAGCGTGCCGCCTTGCCCTGGGGGAGAGAGGAACCTTGGGGAAGTTCTTGGTACGCAGGGTGTCACGGGCGGTGTTCGTACTGCTCGTGACATCGTTCGGGGCGCTGGTCGCGGTCACCGAGTGGGGCGACCCGTTCCGGATGATCGGCGACCGGATGCAGGATCCGCAGACCAGGGCGCTGCTGAACGAGACGTTCGGCCTCGACAAGCCCCTGTTCTTCCGGTACCTGGACTTCATCGCGAACCTGGCAACCGGTGACCTGGGCGTCGACTACGAACGACGACGCCCGATCATCGATCTCATCACCGCCGTGGCGCCGAACACGTTCCGGCTGGCGCTCACCGCGCTGGCCATCCAGGCCGTGTTCGGCGTCACACTCGGGATCATCGCCGGGTGGAAACACCGCTCGTTCGTCGACCTGGCGATCACCACCGGCTCGGTCGTGCTCTTGTCGATCCCGCTGTTCGTCACCGGCGTGACGCTGCGCAACACGGTCACGGACATCTCGCTGTTCGGCTGGCAGCCGTTCCCGCCGATACCCCGCTCGTTCGGCCTCGAGACGACGTGGTTGCAGGACCTCGCGCTGCCGGCGATCACGCTCGGGATGGGCGGGCTCGTGTTCACGGTCATCCTGACCCGCGGCTCCATGCTGGAGGTGCTCGAGTCCGACTACATCCGCACGGCAAGGGCCAAGGGCCTCACCGAACGCAAGGTGATCTTCAAGCACGCGGCGCGCAACGCGCTGATCCCGGTGGCCGAACTGTCGGCGATCCAGCTCGGCGCGCTGATGGGCGGCTCGATCATCGTCGAGACGATCTTCCAGTACCGAGGGCTGGGTTTCCTGTTCGCGCGCTCGATGGTCGAGAACAACCACCCGGTGATGCTCGTGGTCGCGGCGTACTCGGTCGTGATCTTCGTGGTGGTGCTCATGCTCGCGGACATCGTCACCGCCTGGCTGGACCCTCGAATACGAGTGGACTGACGTCTAGCCGTCGGCGGCCGCCGAATATCCTGTCCGCCTGGACGGACCAACGGATACGGACGTTTGACTGATGACGCTGACCGCCGCGCCGCGACTGCTGCTCGTGCACGCGCACCCCGACGACGAGAGCCTGTGGACGGGCGGCACGATCGCCCGGTACGCGGCCGCCGGTGTGCAGGTCACGCTGGTCACGTGCACGCTGGGCGAGGAAGGCGAGATCATCCCGGCCGGCCTGCGCGAGCTGGCCGCACATGCCGCCGACCAGCTCGGCGGGTACCGCATCAGTGAGCTGCGGGCGGCGTGCGCCGCGCTCGGCGTGTCCGACCACCGCTGGCTCGGCGGCGTCGGTCGCTGGCGGGACTCCGGCATGGCCGGGGTGGCGGCGAACGAGCACCCGCGTGCGTTCGCGGGCGGGGACCTGTCGGCGCAGGCCGACGCGCTCGCCGAGGTGATCGCCGAGGTCGGGCCCCAGGTCGTGGTCACCTACGGGCCGGACGGCGGTTACGGCCACCCTGACCACATCCGCGCGCACGAGGTCACGATGGCCGCCTGCACCGACAGTGACGTCCCTGACCGCGTGTTCTTCGCCGTCACCTCGCGGCGCGCCACCGAGGAAGGCGTGGCCGCGCTGGCCGCCATCGAGGACCTGCCGTTCCGGTTACCGGAGCCGGGCGAGCTGGCGGTGACCGACGACGAGCTGATCACCACGGTCGTCGACACCGCCGACGTCCTGTCGGTGAAGATGCGGGCACTCGCGGCCCACCCCACACAGATCAGCGTCTGGCAGGGCGGCGACGGCGAGCGCGCGTACGCCCTGTCCAACGGCATCGCCCAACCCATCCCGCCCGCCGAGTTCTACCAGCTGGGCCGCGGCTCGGGGGAGGGCGCGGAGGACGACCTGTTCGGTGGTCTCGCGTGAGCGGACATGGATACCACGCCGACGATTGGCGTCCCGGAGCTTGCGAGGGGGCGGCGTGAGCCCTCGGAATGTGATGGTCCTCGCGGTGTTGGTCGTGGACGCGGTGGTGCTGGCCGTCCTCGAGCTGATGTTCCTGCCGCTGCGGTTCGACGGTTACCTGCTGCCGTACGCGCTGGGTGGCATACCGGTGCCGGTGAGTGCGCTGGTGGCCGCGGTGACCACGCCGTGGCTGGTGAGCGTGGCCGGCAGGCTGTCGTCGAAGCTGGTGGTCGCGGCCGCCCCGCTGATCGGCTGGATCGTCGCGATAGCGGCGTTCGGCATGTTCGGGCCGGGCGGTGATCTCGTGCTGACCGCGGACTGGCGCTCGATGCTGCTGTTCGCGTGCGGCGCGCTACCGTCCGCGATCGTTCTGGGCAGAGTGCTCGCCAACACACTTAACCCAGCCGGCGGCTGAGAGAGATACTAGGGGCGGCCGGTAACCTCATGCCTTGCTGGACACGCTGGAGAACACAGGAGAAGCAGTGACCTATGTGATCGCTGAGCCGTGCGTCGACCTTCTCGACAAGGCGTGCATCGAGGAGTGCCCGGTCGACTGCATCTACGAAGGGGACCGGATGTTGTACATCCACCCCGACGAGTGCGTGGACTGCGGCGCGTGCGAGCCGGTGTGCCCGGTGGAGGCCATCTACTACGAGGACGACGTCCCCGACCAGTGGAAGGAATACACCAAGGCCAACGTCGACTTCTTCGACGAGCTCGGCTCCCCGGGCGGCGCGGCCAAGGTGGGCAAGACGTCGCACGACCCGCAGTGGATCAAGGATCTCGCACCCGTCGCGCACGACGAGTGAAAGCGGACCTTCCGGACTTCCCCTGGGACAGCCTTGCGGACGCGGGCGCCCGTGCCCGCGCACATCCGGACGGCGTCGTCAACCTGTCGATCGGCACCCCGGTCGACCCGGTGCCCGACGTCATCCAGGAGGCGCTGACGGGCGCCGCGTGGATCCCGGGCTACCCGACCACGCACGGCACCCCCGCCCTCCGCGAGGCGGCCGCCGGCGCACTGGCACGCAGGCATGGGGTGCTTGTCGCCCCGGAAGCGGTCCTGCCGACGATCGGCTCGAAGGAACTCGTCGCGTGGCTGCCGACGCTACTGGGCGTCGGCGCCGGTGACCTTGTGGTGATCCCGCCGCTCGCCTACCCGACCTACGAGGTGGGCGCAAGACTGGTGGGCGCCGACATCCTGCGCACGGACAGCACGGTGGCAGCCGGCCCGGCGCGCCCCGCCCTGGTGTGGGTCAACTCCCCGTCGAACCCGACAGGCCGCGTCCTGCCACCCGAGCACCTGCGCAAGGTGGTCGAGGGGGCCCGCTCGTGCGGCGCGGTCGTGGCGTCCGACGAGTGCTACCTGGCCCTGGACTGGTCGGAGTCCCCGGTCTCGATCCTGCACCCGACGGTCTCCGGCGGCTCGCACGAAGGTTTGCTGGCCGTGCACTCGCTGTCGAAGACGTCCTGCCTGGCGGGCTACCGAGCGGGCTTCGTCACCGGCGACCCGACGCTGGTGACGCAGCTGCTGGCGATCCGCAAACACGCCGGCATGATGGTGCCGCACCCGGTCCAGACCGCCATGACCGCCGCCCTCTCCGACGACGCCCACGTGGCAGAGCAGAAGGCCCGGTACGCCGCCCGCCGCGCGATCCTGCGCCCGGCACTGGAGGGCGCGGGCTTCAAGATCGACTACTCGGACGCGGGCCTCTACCTGTGGGCCACCCGAGACGAGGACGCCTGGACAACGGTCGACTGGCTGGCAACGCGCGGCATCCTGGTCGCCCCGGGCACCTTCTACGGCCCCTCCGGCGACAAGCACGTCCGTGTCGCACTGACGGCCACCGACGAGCGAATCGAGACCGCCGCCCAACGCCTGGCCGCGTAGCCCGGCTGGCCTCCGGCCCCCTCGAACCACGCTACCGGAGGGCACCGACAGGACCGGTCGCTCACCGGCGGGTTGTCCACAGGTAAGCGAGTTGTCCACAGGCAAGCCCTCACTGGCCAGAAACCGTCGGTGCCCACCCGTAGGCTGGCAACCGGGGGCCGGAGGCAGCCCCAGGGCCCGGCACCTATCCCAAGGGCGGCCTTCAGGGCATGCCCGGTTTCACGTCCCGGTGGCCGCTGCCGCGCACTGGTTGACCTCCAGGTACGCCTCGCGCCATTCGCCGCGTGCGGCGGCCTGCCTGGCGCGTTCCCGTTCAACGAGGCGCCCCGCGACGAACGCCTCCTGCGCGTCCTCGCCGACCAGGCCGCGTACCCGCTGCTCGGCGACGCACGCGTCCTGGTGCTCGCCGAGTATGTCCTGCAGCCGCTTCGTGGCCTTCACCAGTCGGCGCACCGCCTTGCCACCCGTCGGCGCCGCCAGCTCGGCCGCGTAGCGCAGCTTCTTGCCGCGGATCCGCAGGTCGTGCAGCTCCTGGTCGGCCGGCTCCGCCGCCATCGCGGCGACCGCCTTGCGCAGCTTGCGGTACGGCCTGGCGATCTCGCCGACCAGATCCGTCGGGCCGGAGGCATGCGGGGTGACGTCCACCGACGCGAGCCGGTCCAGCAGGCGTAGGTACCGCTTGCCCCGCAACGTTCTCGTCACGCGTCGGCGGGCCTGGGTCCGTTCGGCGCGCAAACCCTTGAGCAGCCGTTCGAACGCGGCCATCTCGTCGGACGAGAACCCGTCGGTGTCGCCGCGGAAGCGCTCCAGCAGCACGTCCAGGTCACGCATCGGGCCCAGCTCACCGAAGAACCACCGCAGCTCCGCCAGCAGGGCACCGTCGTCATCGAAGGCGGACACCTTCAGCGCGGCCCGCACCCGCCGCACGGCGACGCGAAGCTGGTGTACCCCTTCGGGATCGGTGCCCTCCAACGCCACCTCGCCGTTGACGACGAGCTCCCGCACCTGCTCGTCGATCCATAACCGTTGGGAAGACGCGGCGGCAGTCATGCCTCCGATGTTAATTCGCTGGCAACCCCATGTTCAGTTCGCGTGCAGGGCGGCGTTCAGTTCGATGCCGGCGCCACCCGCGCGGACCACGACCTCCACGGCGCCGGTCGCCGAGTTCCGGCGGAACAGCAACCCGTCCTGTCCGGACAGTTCGAGGGCCTTCACGAGCCGCCCGTCCGGCAGCGTGACCTTCGTGCCGGAGGTGACGTACAGGCCGGCCTCCACGACGCAGTTGTCGCCGAGTGAGATGCCGATGCCCGCGTTCGCGCCGATGAGGCAGCCCTGGCCGAGCGAGATCGTCTCCTTGCCGCCGCCGGACAGCGTGCCCATGATCGACGCGCCGCCGCCGACGTCGGAGCCGTCACCGACCACCACGCCGGCGGAGATGCGGCCCTCGACCATCGACGCGCCGAGCGTGCCCGCGTTGTAGTTGACGAACCCCTCGTGCATGACCGTGGTGCCGGTCGCGAGGTGAGCGCCGAGGCGCACCCGGTCCGCGTCGGCGATGCGCACGCCGGGCGGCACCACGTAGTCGACCATGCGCGGGAACTTGTCGATGCCGTACACGGTGACCGTGCCGCGGGCACGCAGCCGCAGCCGCGTTGCGGCGAACCCCTCCACCCGGCACGGCCCGAAGTTCGTCCACACGACATTGCTGAGCAGTCCGAAGACACCGTCGAGGTTGCAGCCGTGCGGGCGGACGAGCCGGCTCGACAGCAGGTGCAGTCGCAGGTAGACGTCGTAGGCGTCGGCCGGCGGCGCCGAGAGATCGGCGATGCCGGTGCGGACCGCGACGACCTCGACCGCCCGGTCGTCGTCGGGGCCGAGTAGCGCGGACACCCTGGCGCCGAGTTCGTCGCCGGCCTCGTGCTCGGACAGGTGTTGCGTGCCCGGGGTGGCGTTGTCGTCCAGTTTGGGGTGCGGGAACCAGGTGTCGAGAACGGTCCCGTCATCGGCGACGGTCGCTAGCCCGACGCCGAGCGCTCCGGTGGTGTCTGCACTAGTCACGGCGCCAACGGTAGCTTCCTGGGCATGACCGTGAACCTCGACCTTGCCGGTGACCCTGTGGAGTTGACCGTGGCGCTCGTGGACGTCCCGAGCGTGTCGGGCGACGAGGCGCTGCTGGCCGATTCGGTGGAGGCGGCACTGCGTGCACAGGCCCCGCACCTGGTCGTCACCCGCTCCGGCAACGCGGTGCTGGCCCGTACCGAGCTGGGCCGTCCGTCCCGTGTGGTGCTGGCCGGCCACCTGGACACGGTCCCGGTGAACGCGAACCTGCCCGCCCGCCGCACGGAAGGTGTCCTGCACGGACTCGGCACAGTGGACATGAAGGGCGGCGACGCGGTGATGCTGCACCTCGCCGCGACCCTCCCAGAGCCCCGCCACGACGTGACGTTCGTGTTCTACGACTGCGAGGAGATCGAGCACGTCCGCAACGGTCTCGGTCGCATCGAACGGGAGCTGCCGGACTGGCTGCGTGGCGATCTGGCGATCGTGTGCGAACCGTCGAACGCCGCGGTGGAGGCGGGCTGCCAGGGCACGATTCGGGTGGAGCTGCGCACCAAGGGCCGCCGCGCCCACACGGCCAGAGCATGGATGGGCGAGAACGCGATCCACGCGCTGGGTGAGGCACTGGCCGTACTCGCCGCCTACGAGCCACGGACGGTCGACATCGACGGTTGCCTGTACCGGGAGGGTCTGCAGGCGGTGGGGATCGCGGGCGGGGTGAGCGGCAACGTGGTCCCCGACGAGGCCGTGCTGACGGTCAACCACCGCTTCGCCCCGGACCGCACCCCGGCAGACGCCGAGGCCCATCTCCGCACCGTCTTCGCGGGCTACGACCTGACCGTCACCGACCTGTCCCCGGGCGCGCTACCGGGCCTGACCGCCCCGGCAGCGGCCGAGCTGGTGGCCGCGGCCGGGGCACCCCCGGTGGCAAAGCTCGGCTGGACCGACGTGGCCAGGTTCGCGGCACTGGGCATGCCGGCGGTGAACTTCGGCCCTGGCGACCCGACCCTGGCCCACACCCAGGAGGAGAACGTGCCGACGGCCCAGATCACCCGCTGCGCGGAGATCCTGAGGACCTTCCTCTCCTGAAAATCTTTCGCATGTCACTCATGGATGCGTCACCATGTCCGGCATGCTGTCTGTTGCCGATGTCGAGCGTGCCGCGGTCGCCGGTAAGCGGATGAAGTTTCTCTTCTTCTGGGGCCACCAGCCGGGGCAGAGCGGCGTCGGCAAGGGATGCCTCAGCCAGTGGTACCGGTCGCCGTTCGAGGCTGAGGGGCACACCTTCGCCACGGCCGAGCACTACATGATGTGGGGCAAGGCAACGCTGTTCGGCGACGACCGGACCGCCGAGCGGATCCTCGCCGCCAGGCATCCCAGGCAGGCCAAGGACCTGGGCCGCCAGGTGCGGAACTTCGACCAGGCCGCCTGGGAGGCGCGGCGTGCCGACATCGTCGTCACCGGCAACACCCACAAGTTCGGCCAGCACGACGACCTGCGGGCGTTCCTCCTCGCCACCGGCAACCGCGTGCTCGTCGAAGCCAGCCCGTTGGACCGGATCTGGGGCATCGGGCTGCGCGAGGACGACCCGAGGGCCCAGAACCCGGCCAAGTGGCGCGGGCTTAACCTTCTCGGCTTCGCGCTTGGTGATGTACGCAACGTTCTCGTCAATGCGACCGCCTAGAATCGCGCCAATGACGATCCAGCAGGGGGACAACGAGCATCCAGCCGAGAAGCAGCGTGGACCGGTAGTGCTGCGCAGGTCGCGGCTCGTGGAGCCGTCCACCACCGACCAGCGGCTGCTCGACTCCCGCGGCCCGGCCGACTGGGTGCACACCGACCCGTGGCGCGTCCTGCGCATCCAGGCCGAGTTCGTCGAGGGTTTCGGCGCTCTCGCCGAGGTGCCGCGCGCGGTCACCGTCTTCGGGTCGGCCCGCACGGCGCGTGATCATCCCGAGTACAAGCTCGGCATGGACATCGGCGCGGCGCTGGCCCGTGCGGGGTACGCGTCCATCACCGGCGGCGGGCCCGGCACGATGGAGGCCGTCAACCGCGGCTGCTCCGAGGCAGGCGGACTCTCGATCGGCCTGGGCATCGAGCTGCCGTTCGAGCAGGGCATCAACCCGTGGGTCGACCTCGGCGTGAACTTCCGGTACTTCTTCGCGCGCAAGACGATGTTCATCAAGTACGCCCAGGCCTTCATCTGCCTGCCCGGCGGTTTCGGCACGCTCGACGAGCTGTTCGAGGCGCTCACCCTGGTGCAGACGAAGAAGGTCACGAAGTTCCCGGTTGTCCTTTTCGGACGTTCCTACTGGGAGGGTCTGTACGAGTGGTTGCGTAGCAAGGTGTACGCCGAGGGTAAGATCGGCGACAAGGACATCGCGTTGCTGCACCTCACGGACGATGTCGACGACGCGGTCCGCGTGGTCGAGGAGGCCTACCAGGCGTGGGAAGCGACGCACTGAGCCAGGTTTCCGCGACGTCACCAATTGTGACCTCGGTGTATCACCCTGCGTTTTCCGCCTACCCCCGTGGCACTCTGGGCATGTGAGCACCCTGCGCTTCGGCAGCCGTACGGTCCCCCAGGACCGCGCTTTGGTGATGGCGATAGTCAACCGCACCAGGGATTCCTTTTACGACCGCGGCGCGACGTTCGGCGAACGTGAGGCCCTCGCCGCGGTCGACCGGGTGGTCGCGGAAGGCGCGGACATCGTCGACATCGGTGGCGTCCGTGCCGGCGCGCACGGGGAACGGGTCGACACGGACGAGGAGATCCGGCGGGTCGTCCCTTTTGTCGCCAAGGTCCGGGAACGCCATCCGGAACTCGTGATCAGCGTCGACACCTGGCGCCACGAGGTGGGCCGCGAGGCGTGCCTGGCCGGTGCCGACCTGATCAACGACACGTGGGCGGGGGTCGACCCGCGCCTTGCCGAGGTGGCCGCGGAGTTCGGCGTCGGCATGGTGTGCTCGCACACCGGCGGCGTCGCGCCACGCACTGACCCGCACCGCGTCCGGTACCTGGATGTGGTCGCCGAGGTCACCGCCGAGCTGACCGCCCGCGCCGAGCGGCTGGTTTCGCTTGGCGTGCCGGCCGAGGGCGTCCTGATCGACCCGACGCACGACTTCGGCAAGAACACCTGGCACGGTCTCGAGCTGCTGCGGCGGCTCGACGAGCTCGTGAGCACCGGCTGGCCGGTGCTGATGGCGTTGTCCAACAAGGACTTCATCGGCGAGACGCTCGGCGCGGCGACGGCCGACCGGGTGGACGGCACCCTCGCGGCGACGTCCGTCGCGGCGATGGCAGGCGCGCGGGTGTTCCGCGCGCACGAGGTGGCCAGAACCAGGAAGGTGGTCGAGATGGTGGCGAGTATCCGGGGCACCCGCCCGCCAACCCGATGCCTGCGGGCGCTGGCGTGATGCACGCCGACGCGCGCACGTGGTTCGCGGAGCGGACCTGGCAGAGTCCTTCGTGGACAGTGGAGGACCTAGTGCGGGCCAAGGGTTCCCGCACGGTCAGCGTCGTGTTGCCGGCGCTGAACGAGGAGGCGACGGTCGCCGACGTGATCGCGTCGGTCCGGCCTCTGGTCGGCTCCCTCGTGGACGAGCTGGTCGTGGTCGACTCCGGCTCGACGGACCGCACGGTCGAGGTGTCACTCGCCGCCGGCGCGAAGGTGGTGCGCCGCGGCGACGTGCTGCCGGAGCTGGAACCCGTGCCAGGCAAGGGAGAGGTCCTGTGGCGGTCCTTGGCCGCGACCACCGGCGACCTGCTGGTGTTCCTTGACTCGGATCTCATCGACCCCGACCCGGAGTTCGTGCCGAGGCTGCTGGGTCCGATGCTGTTGGAGTGCGACGTTCACCTGGTCAAGGGTTTCTACCGGCGACCGCTGAACTCCGAGGGCGCGGCGGGCGCCGGTGGCGGCCGCGTGACCGAGCTGATGGCCCGCCCGCTGCTGTCCACACTGCGTCCCGAGCTGACCGGCGTGATCCAACCCCTCGGCGGCGAGTACGCGGGCACGCGTGAGCTGCTCGAGGCGGTGCCGTTCGCGTCCGGTTACGGCGTGGAGATCGGGCTACTGCTCGACGCGCACGCGATCGTGGGGCTCGACGGGATCGCCCAGGTCAACCTGGGAGTGCGGCGGCACAGGAACCAGCCGTTGCACGCACTGGGCCTGATGGCGCGGCAGATCCTGGGCACGGCGCTCGCGAGGTGCGGCATGCTGCCGTCACACGCTGGCGAGCTGACGCAGTTCGTCCAGGTGGCCGACGAGTGGCTGCCGGACACGGCGGGTGTGGTGGTCGAGGACCGCCCGCCCATGCGTGAGCTGCTGGTCCGCTAACTGTCGGTCCGGTATGCCATCCTGCTGTCGTGACCACAGCACTCATCTACCTGGTCGTCATGATGCTCGTGGCGGCCGTGGTCTTCCTGCTCGCCTCGGTCGTGTTCGGGCGTGGCGAGGAGCTGCCGGCCCTGCCGCCCGGCGCCTCGCCCACCCGTCTCCCAGCTGACGGGATCTCGGCGGAGGATGTCCGGAGCGTCCGGTTCCAGCTGGTCGTCCGTGGCTACAAGATGTCCGAGGTCGACTGGGTCCTTCGCCGGCTGGGTGGTGAGCTGGAGGACCTGCGTGCCGAGGTGGACGAGTTACGCGAGCGCTTGGCACTGGCCGAGAACGAGAAGCAATGACGGCCGCGCTGCCGGGCGCGGACGGCAAACCACGCTGCCCGTGGGGCAACTCGACCGATGACTACGCGGCCTACCACGACGAGGAGTGGGGCGTGGAGCTCCACGGCGAGTCGGCGCTGTACGAGCGGCTGTCGCTGGAGGCGTTCCAGTCGGGCCTGTCGTGGCTGACGATCCTGCGCAAACGCGAGGGCTTCCGCAGAGCCTTCGCTGGCTTCGAACCGAAGAAGGTCGCGGAGTTCACCGAGGCGGACGTCGAACGCCTGATGAACGACGTGTCGATCGTGCGCAACAGAGCCAAGATCGAGGCCACGATCCGCAACGCGAACGCGATCGCGGAGCTGGACGAGCCACTGGACACCCTGCTGTGGTCCTTCGCCCCGAAGACCCACATCCGCCCCACCATGACCTCGGAGATCCCGGCGATCACCCCGGAGTCCAAGGCCATGGCGAGGGAACTGAAGAAGCGCGGCTTCGCCTTCGTCGGCCCGACGACCGCCTACGCGCTGATGCAGGCCACCGGCATGGTGGACGACCACCTGACGACCTGCTGGCGAGCGAAGCCGTGACGCATGGACGACGGATGATCAACTCGACCAGGTGAGCTGGCTGCGAGCAGGGACATTCGCCGAAGCAGATCGCACGCGCACCCGGCATCAAGCCGGCCGAGCGAGCAGGCTGGTCCGAGCCGCGGCGACGCGGACCGAGGTGGCCGAGCCCGCGCTGGTCGGCTGCTGGATCAGCCCGACATGGAGCACCGGGCTGGGCCTCGGCGACCACCGCAACTGGCCCGTGCACGAGGACGCGACGGCCGGGACGGGCGGCCTGGTGTCGGTGCCCGTGGCTCGCAGGCACCGGTACGACAAAGCGTCGGTCCGCTGTACATCTCCGGGCCGGACGACAACCCCCGATCGATCATCCGCACACTGGAACGCACGGCGGGCCAAGGCAACTACGACCACATCGTGGTCCCCGTCTGACGCGTCGGGCACTCAGGTCGCCAGGGGTGGCGCCTTCTGTGTCGCGGTGGCCAGCTGCCGGAACTCCGACTCCGGTGCGCTGCCCGTGATCAGCAGCACGGCCCCGTCCAGCTCGATCACCCATGCCGGCTCGTCGCGGCGGGCGGGGTAGCTCTTCCACGTCACGTCGTCGACCGTCACGGAGCCGGTCGCCTCGGGTGCCTCCTCCCGGCCGGTCTCCTCGACCAGGACGTCCGCCGCCTCCCCGCCGGACTGGCTGAGCTGCACGTACGCGCCGGACGCGGTCACCCAGCCCACCCGCACGATCACGTCACCGCTCGCGCCGGAGCCGA
The DNA here is from genome assembly GCF_036378875.1 of Actinophytocola sp. Taxonomy (GTDB): domain Bacteria; phylum Actinomycetota; class Actinomycetes; order Mycobacteriales; family Pseudonocardiaceae; genus Actinophytocola. The sequence continues at coordinate 95,821 of NZ_DASUVO010000101.1, read as the reverse complement.
CCGAGGACGTCGCCGTGGAGTTCGCCCGCCAGCCCTTCGGCACGGTCGGCTGCCGCACCGGGAACGTCACCGACTTCGCCGCTCGCTCCAGCGCGGCCCCGGCGTCGGCGGTGGGCGCGCTGCCGGGGTCGACCGTGGGTCCGCCCGGGCTGAACGAACACGAGCCCCAGAACGCCATGATCCCGCCGATGATCACCACAAGCACGACCATCGCGCCGACCATGTCGCGCATCCGCAGCCCGGCCCGACCCGGGTGTCCGCCTTCCGTCACAAAGTCCATCGTCGCAAACCGGCCGAGACGACCCTCACGCCGCTCGTGTAACCACTGAGCTCCCGAAATCTGGAAGGATCTGGGGTACCGACCTCAGGAGGCGAGAATGAGCGACCACGACCGCCGACCAGAGGAGCCGGACCGCAACCTCGCGCTGGAGCTGGTCCGGGTCACGGAGGCCGCCGCGATGGCCGCCGGCCGCTGGGTCGGCCGAGGGGACAAGAACGGCGGCGACGGCGCGGCGGTCGACGCCATGCGCAAGCTGATCGGCACCGTGTCGATGCGCGGCGTGGTCGTGATCGGCGAGGGCGAGAAGGACCAGGCGCCGATGCTGTACAACGGCGAGCACGTCGGCAACGGCGAGGGCCCCGAGTGCGACGTCGCGGTCGACCCGATCGACGGCACCACCCTGATGGCGAAGGGCATGCCGAACGCGATCGCGGTGCTCGCGGCCACCGAGCGCGGCGCCATGTTCGACCCGTCCGCGGTGTTCTACATGGAAAAGCTCGCGGTGGGCCCCGAGGCGGCCGACGTCATCGACATCACCGCGCCGGTCGCGGAGAACATCCGCCGCGTCGCGAAGGCCAAGCACACCGACGTCTCCGACGTGACCGTGTGCATCCTCGACCGCCCCCGGCACGCCGACCTGGTGAAGGAGGTCCGCGAGGCCGGTGCCCGCATCCACTTCATCTCGGACGGCGACGTGGCCGGCGCGATCTCCGCGGCCCGCCCGAACACCGGTGTGGACATGCTGATCGGCATCGGCGGCACCCCGGAGGGCATCATCGCGGCCTGTGCGCTCAAGTGCATGGGCGGCGCGATCCACGGTCGCCTGTGGCCGAGGGACGACGAGGAACGGGCGAAGGCCGTCGACGCGGGGCACGACCTCGAGCGTGTCCTCACCACGAACGACCTCGTCAGCGGCGACAACGCGTTCTTCTGCGCGACGGGCATCACGGACGGCGACCTGCTGCGCGGCGTGCACTACCGCAGCGGTGGTTGCACCACCCAGTCCATCGTGATGCGCTCGAAGTCCGGCACGGTCCGCATGATCGACGGCTTCCACCGCCTCGAGAAGCTCCGCAAGTACTCCACCGTGGACTTCGACCGCCGGCCGGAGGAAGCGGCGAGCGAGGACCTGATACCGCCACTGCCGTAACAAAACCGGCGGTCCAGTAACGGTTGGATCACCACGACAACGTGGGGTGATCTCGTGGCGTCTTCACGGTATGCGCCGCACACTCCTTGTGGGACTCGCCGCGATCAGCGTGGGACTGCTGTCCGCGTGCGGAAGCACGAACACGGCCGCCCCGGCTCCGACCGGGCCGACGACCGCCACGACGGCCCCGACGACCTCGACGGAGGCCGTGGCACCGGCTCCCGCGGAGGAGGCGAAGCTGCCACCGCTCCCGCAGGTGGCGGAAGCCAACGAGACGATCGTGAAGGAAGCGCCGCCGCCACCCCCGCCGCCGCCGGCGCCCGCGGGCGTGCCGTGCGACGCGGGCGTCGACGCGTGCATCGACCTGTCCGCCAACCAGTCGTGGTTGCTCAAGGACGGTGTGGTGACCTACGGCCCGGTGCCGATCACCCACGGCCGTCCGGGCTGGGAGACCCCACCGGGCACGTTCTCGGTGGGCTGGAAGGACATCGACCACAAGTCAAGCGTGTTCAACAACGCCCCCATGCCGTTCTCGGTTTTCTTCAACGGTGGCATCGCGTTCCACCAGGGCAGCCTGAGCCAGGAGTCCCACGGCTGCATCCACCTGTCGTGGGCCGCCGCCGAGGCTTACTACAACGCGCTGGCCGTGGGCGACAAGGTGCAGGTCGTCACGTAGTTGCAACCCCCACGGCGGCAACGTCGTGGGTAGGGGGCATGAGACGCGAACTGGCCGGCCTTGCCGTGCTGGCCGTGGCACTGCTGTCGGGGTGCGCCACACAGGCGGCCGCGGGACAGGTCCCATCGACCACTCCGTCCGCCACGACGACGACCACGGCCCCCACGACGACCACCACCACGGTCACCCCACCTCCGCCGACGCCACCGCCGTGCGGCCCGGAGATCCGGGCCTGCGTGAGCCTGTCGACGAAGCAGGCGTGGCTGATGACGAACGGTGTGGTGGACCTGGGCCCGGTCCCGATCACCCACGGCGGCGCGGCCAACCCGACACCGACGGGCATCTGGCCGGTCGCGTGGAAGGACGAGGATCACACAAGCAGCATCTACGGCGACCCCATGCCGTACTCGGTGTTCTTCGCGCCGGGCGGCTACGCCTTCCACCAGGGCCGCCTCGACGAGGACTCTCACGGCTGCGTCCGGCTGGACATGGCCAACGCGCAGGCGTTCTTCAACACCCTCCAGGTGGGACAGCTGGTCGAGGTCGCCTCGTAGCTCGAAAAGTTTCTGTCGGCGGTGTCGATCTGGCGGGCCGGACTTCGACGCACGGGTGAAGATGGCGATCAACCACGACCATGAGGAGGAGCCATGCGCACTCTGATCACCACCGCCTTCGTCTCCCTGGACGGCGTCGTCGAGGCCCCCGGCGGGGAGGCCGGCTACCGCAACTCCGGCTGGACCTTCGAGGACATCGAGTTCCTGCCGGAGGCCTACGAACTCAAGGGCCGCGAGCAGACGGAAGCCGCCGCGATGATGATGGGCCGAGTCAGCTACGAGGCGTTCAGTCCGGTGTGGCCGACGATGACCGAGGACTTCGCCGGCTACAACGCGATGCCGAAGTACGTCGTGTCCTCGACCCTGAGCGACGCCGACCTCGTCGACAACTGGGGCGAGACAACCATCCTGCGCTCACTGGACGACGTGGCCGCCCTGAAGGAGACCGAGGGCGGACCCATCATCGTCCACGGGAGCGCCATGTTGAACCGCAACCTGTCCGACGCGGGCCTGATCGACCGCTACCACCTGCTGGTGTTCCCGGTCCTGCTCGGCGCGGGCAAGCGGCTGTTCAGTGGTGCCGACGTGGACAAGACCATGCTCAAGGTGGTCGAGAGCGAGACCTACGCGAACGGCATCCAGAAACTGGTCTACGACGTCGTCCACTGACCAACCACTAGGGATACATGGCGAGCCAGATCGCGATGTAGTGCGAGATGGCCGCCAACACGGTCGCGGCGTGGAAGAACTCGTGGTGGCCGAAGATCGTGGGCCACGGGTTTGGCCAGCGGGTCGCGTAGAAGACCGCGCCCAGTGTGTAGAAGCCTCCGCCCACCAGGAGGAGGACCAGCGCCGCGACGCCGGCGTGGTGGAGCAGGTCCGGCAGCACGAACACCGCTACCCAGCCGAGTGCGATGTAGATCGGGGTGCCGAGCCACCTCGGCGCGTGCGGCCACAGCAGCTTCAGTGCCACCCCGGCTAGCGCGCCGCCCCAGACGACCGACAGCACGATGTAGCCGGTCGGCTTTGGCATTGCCAGCAACGAGAACGGGGTGTAGGTGCCCGCGATGAACAGGAAGATCATCGAGTGGTCGAGGCGCTTCATCCACGCCCGGACGCGAAGGCTCTTCCACCAGCGGCGGTGGTACAGCGCGCTCACGCCGAACAGGCCGAGCACGGTCGCGCCGTAGATCGAGGTGGCCACCGCCGCTGTCGCGGACACTGTGGACGCGGCAAGGGAGACCAGTGCGGCGCCCAGGACCAGGGAGACCCAGAACGACCAGTAGTGGATGACACCGCGCATGCGCGGCTTGACCGGGCGGGCAGGCTGCGGGTTCACCGTCGCGGTTGTCACGTGCTCCAGGTTACGGGACCGTAGGTTGACCCACGCGATGTGAAACCGATCACGACCAGCCGACGACCTCGCGATGTTCGACGGCGAGGCACCGATCCATCACCACGTCGAGCCCGGCTTCCGCCGCGGTGGTGGCGGCCTCCGTGGAGATCACGCCAAGTTGCAACCACAGCGAACCCGCGCCTACCGCGACGGCGTCCGCGGCCACGCCCGGCGCGTACTCCGGGCGGCGGAACACGTCGACGATGTCGATCTGCTCCGGCACGTCGGCCAGCGACTTGTACGCGGTCAGGCCCTGCCACGAGGCCAGGTTGGGGTTCACCGGGAACACCGTCAGGCCGGCACGCACGAGGTACCGCGCCACCCCGAAGCTGGGTCGACCCTGGTTGCCGCTGAGCCCCACCACCGCGACCGTGCGTGACTCCCGCACCAGCCGCTCGATCACCGCCAGGTCCTGCCAGCGCGGGTCGATCTCGGTTCGCTGCATGGTTCCAGTGTGCCCTGGGTGTAGCGGGACGGCGTACCCTGCAGGGACGTGACCCCAGCCTGGCGGAGATTCCGCAAGAAAGCCGCGAAGCTCGTCTACGGCCTCTACGACAAGCGGCTCGTCCAGCAGGCCGCCGGCCGCCACCCCCGGCACGTCGGCGTCGTGCTCGACGGCAACCGACGGTGGGCGCGGGAGGCCGGCTTCACCGACGTCAAGCACGGCCACATCGCCGGCGCCAACCGCATCGCCGACCTGCTCAGCTGGTGCCGTGAGGCCGAGGTGGAACTCGTCACGCTGTGGCTGCTCTCCACCGACAACGTCATGCGGCCCGAGGCAGAGCTCAAGCCGTTGTTGCAGGTCATCGAGGGTGTGGTCGACGAGCTGGCCGAGCCTGGGCTGCCATGGCGGCTCCGCATCATCGGCGCGCTGGACGTGCTGCCGGAGGAGACCTCGAACCGGCTCGTCGCCGCCGCGAAGCGCACCGAGGGGCGCACCGGCATGGAGGTCAACATCGCGGTCGGCTACGGCGGCCGGCGCGAGATCGCGGACGCCGTGCGCAAGCTGCTGCAGAGCCAGGCGGAGGCCGGTAAGACCATCGAGGAGCTGGTCGAGGTCCTCGACGTCGACCACATCGCCGAACACCTGTACACCTCCGGCCAGCCCGACCCGGACCTGGTGATCAGGACGTCCGGGGAGCAGCGGCTGTCCGGCTTCCTGCTGTGGCAGTCGGCGCACTCGGAGTTCTGGTTCTGCGAGGCGTACTGGCCGGACTTCCGGCGCACGGACTTTTTACGTGCCCTCCGGGACTACGCGATTCGCCATCGCCGCTTCGGCTCGTAGGGGCTTATAGCAGACAAAGCGAGCCCTGAAAATTCGGGGCCCGCTTTTTGTTGTGCGCGGCTCAGCAGTTCACGATGACGACGCGGCAGATCTCCCCGACCGCCGGGTTCAGGCCCGGGTCCACCATGCCCGGCAGGTCACGCTCGTCAGCCTGGCTGGCGTCCGCCATCGCCGGCAGTGCGAGCACGGAGAGGCCGACGGCGGCGGCGACGACAATTCCGGTCTTTTTCGGCACCTTTTCGTCTCCTTCGGTTTTTGGGATTAAAAGCGGTGTCCGTTTCCGTTCTGTCCGCGCAGGAGTTACCGGGATTCCTGCGTGATCGCATCGTGAAATACTCCATGGTGTTACGAATTCCACGAAGTTCACCATTCCTGGTTTTCAACGTGATTAGTGCGCCTTCGCTGTGTGATCAGCGAAGGACGGCTTTCTCCTGGTCGGGGCCGCAGCGGCGGGGTTCTGTCACCCGTTCGGCCGATGATCCAGATGGGTGCCTTCGAGTACGCCGAGTAGTCATGTTCGGATGCGCAAGGAGGCATTCGCATGATCTTGCGACTCGGTCACAAAACGAAAATCACCTGCGTGGCTGCCTGCGGGACGGGGGTGTGCACGGGTAGCGTCCAAAGTGACGGGTCGTGCCCACGCGAACCGTCCCGGGAGGCCCTGGTCGTGACGGCAACGATCGCGAGGGGGCCGGCACCCGGCCCTCACGGGCGGTGCCGCTGCGCTTAGGCGCAGCGTCTCGCCTGGTCAGGGAGGTGCCCGGCCCTTCGAGGAAAACACGCGGACGTCGGTGCGCGTTCGCCGAGGAGTTGCCGTGACTGCTTCGCATTCCTCTTCCCCTGACCATGATGACCAGCGCCGGACCTACGTGCTCGACACGTCCGTGCTGCTGTCCGACCCCTGGGCGATGTCCCGGTTCGCAGAGCACGCGGTCGTCCTGCCGCTGGTGGTCATCAACGAGTTGGAGGGCAAGCGGCATCACCCCGAGCTTGGTTGGTTTGCCAGGGAGGCCCTTCGGCTGCTCGATGACCTGAGGAAACACCACGGACGGCTCGACGCGCCGATCCCGCTCGGCACTGCCGGCGGCACGCTGCACGTCGAGTTGAACCACTCGGACCCGACGGTCCTGCCTTCCGGGTTCCGCACCGACACGAACGACGCCCGCATCCTCGCGTGCGCGCTCAACATGGCCGCACACGCACCAAATGTGACCTTGATCACCAAGGACATGCCGCTGCGGATCAAGGCGGCATCGGTCGGCCTCCTGGTCGACGAGTACCGGGCCCACGAGGTCACGCCGTCCGGTTGGACGGGGATGGTCGACCTCGATGTCTCCTCGGACGTCCTCGACATGCTGTACCGGGACGGCGTTGCCGACCTCGCCGACTTCGGAGTCACGTCGCCGGACGATTTCCCCACCAACACCGGCCTGCGTTTACTGGCCGGGTCCGCGAGCGCGCTGGGCCGGGTCACCAAGGACAAGCAGGTCCAGCTCGTGCGGGGCGACCGTGAGGCGTTCGGCCTGCACGGGCGGTCCGCGGAGCAGCGGGTGGCGCTCGACCTGTTGCTCGACCCGGAGGTGGGCATCATCTCGCTGGGTGGGCGGGCCGGCACCGGCAAGTCCGCGCTCGCGCTCTGCGCCGGCCTCGAGGCGGTGATGGAGCGGAACCTGCACCGCAAGGTCGTCGTGTTCCGACCGGTGTACGCCGTGGGCGGCCAGGAACTCGGCTACCTGCCGGGGTCGGAGAGCGAGAAGATGGCGCCGTGGGCGCAGGCCGTGTTCGACACGCTCGGCGCGCTGGTCAGCCAGCCCGTGATCGACGAGGTGCTCGACCGAGGGATGCTCGAGGTCTTACCCCTGACCCACATCCGCGGTCGCTCGCTGCACGACGCGTTCGTGATCGTCGACGAGGCGCAGTCGCTGGAGCGGAACGTGTTGCTGACGGTCCTGTCCCGGCTCGGCTCCGGGTCTCGCGTGGTCCTCACCCATGACGTGGCGCAGCGGGACAACCTCCGGGTCGGTCGCTACGACGGCGTCGCCGCGGTGATCGAGAAACTGAAGGGTCATCCGCTGTTCGCGCACGTCACGCTCACCAGGTCGGAACGATCGCCGATCGCCGCGCTGGTGACGGAGATGCTGGAGGACCACGGGGCCTAGCCCGCGTTCCCCTAGCCACGGTAGGGAAAACCCCCGGTCCGATTCGGGAGCTTCCCTGATGGTTCAACGGTCTCGCTGACGAGACCGTTGAACCATGGCAAACCTGGTCCTGACCTCCCGTTCGGCGCCGGTCCGCGGTGTGGCGCTTCCTGTGCCGCGGCCGGCGCCGGTCGGTGTGTTCGTCGGTGTGGTCGGGCTGGTGTTCGCCGCGTTGTTGATGGGCGGGTTGAACGTCGTCGCGGCCAAGCAGATGAACCCGCTCAACACCACCATGTCCGACTACGTGTTCGTGCCAGGCGCCGGATGGATGTTCCCGGCGTCGCTGCTCGCGATGTGCCTGGCCGGCGTGGGTGTTGGCGTCGGCCTGTGGGCCCGTGGCCTGCTCGACGGTGTGCTTCCCAAGCTGTCGCTGGGTCTCGCGCTGGTGGGTCTGCTGCTGGCGGCCACGTTCGAGACCGATCTTGGCGACCTCTCCGTGTCGATGTCCGCGCAGATCCACCGGTACGCGGCCGGCGTCGTGTTCTTCTGCGTGCCGATCACGGCGTGCCTCATCGCCCTTCGCCTGCCGCACCGACGCTCGCTGTACGTCGGTGCCACGGTCGCGTCGGTGCTGCTGGCGCTGTTCCTGACCTGCCACCTCGGCCCGATGCCGGACGCACTGGGCGAACTGAGCGGCCTGTTGCAGCGCCTGCTTTTCTGCGCGGACCTCGTCGTGCTGGCGCAGCTCGTGCGAGTCGCGCAGCGGACAGCGCCCGGGTACGCGCTGGCCGCCTAGGCCCAGCCAAGCGGCAACGGCGCGCCTTCCGCGAACCCGGACGCCGACTGGATGCCCACCACGGCTTTGGCGTGGAACTCCTCCAGTGTGGTCGCGCCCGTGTAGGTGCAGGCCGAGCGCACGCCGGAACAGATGGCGTCGAGCAGGTCCTCCACGCTCGGCGCGGTCGGGTTGAGCCGCATGCGGGACGTGGAGATGCCCTCCTCGAACAGCGCCTTGCGGGCACGGTCGAACCCGCTGTCGCCGCGGGTGCGTGCGGAGACAGCGCGTTTGGACGCCATGCCGAACGACTCCTTGTACGCCTGGCCCTGTTCGTCACGCTGCAGATCGCCTGGCGACTCGTAGGTGCCCGCGAACCAGGACCCGACCATCACGCTCGACGCGCCAGCGGCAAGCGCGAGCGCGACGTCGCGTGGATGCCGGACGCCGCCGTCGGCCCACACGCGCGCACCGAGCTCCCGCGCCGCCCGAGCACACTCGAGCACGGCGGAGAACTGCGGCCGCCCGACCCCCGTCATCATGCGCGTGGTGCACATGGCTCCCGGCCCGACGCCGACCTTGACCACGTCCGCCCCGGCCTCGACCAGGTCACGCGTGCCCTCCGCCGTCACGACATTCCCGGCGACCACCGTGACGTCGCGCGAGACCGCGTCCACGGCGGCACGCACCGCTTTCAGGGCAGCGATCATCTTCTCCTGGTGGCCGTGTGCCGTGTCCACCACGAGCGTGTCCACCGCCGCGTCGAGCAACGCCGCGGCCTTCGCCGCCACGTCACCGTTCACGCCGATCGCCGCCGCCACCCGCAGCCGCCCCTGGTCGTCGACCGCCGGCCGGTACAGGTCGGCCCGCAGCGCACTGACCTCGGTCAGCACACCCACCAGCCGGTCACCGTCGTCCACGCCGACCGCAACGTGGGGCCTGCGGCCGTGCAGCTGGTCGAAGACGTCGCGGGGCGCAGCGGTCAACGGCATGGTCAGCACGTCCGGGTCCGCGACGTCCGCCAGCCGCGTGAACCGGTCCACGCCCGCACACGCCGCCTCGTCCACGACACCGACCGGCCGCGCATCCTCGTCCACGACGACGACCGCACCGTGGGCGCGCTTCGGCAGCAGGTTGAGCGCGTCGGCGACCGCGTCGCCGGGCGTCAGGACCAACGGCGTGTCCCAGACGGTGTGCCGCGACTTGACCCAGGCGACGATGTCCCGCACCGCGGACGGGTCGACGTCCTGCGGCAGCACGACGAGCCCGCCGCGCCGAGCCATGGTCTCGGCCATCCGCTTGCCCGCGACGGCCGTCATGTTGGCCACCACCACCGGGATGGTCGCCCCCGTGCCGTCCGAGGTGGACAGGTCCACGTCGAACCGTGACGTCACCGCCGAGCGGTTCGGCATCAGGAAGACGTCGTCGTAGGTGAGGTCGTAAGCCGGCGGCGTGTCGATGTAGAAGCGCACGTTCGCACAGCGTACTTACGTGGCCATAGGCGGTCCTCCCGGCAACATGGCACGCACCGCGTCGATGGTGTCGGCGTCCGGCGGCTCCTTGTCCGGCCGGTAGCGGACGACGCGCGCGAACCGGAGCGCGACACCGCCCGCGTACCGGGAGCTGACCTGCACTCCGTCGAGTGCGATCTCCACCACCAGGTGCGGTTTCAGGTAGACGGTCCAGTCGTCCCGGTGGTCCTCGTACTTCGGGAACTCGCTGGTCTGCCACGCGAGCAGCTCGTCGGTGAGCCCCTTGAACGTCTTGCCGACCATGACCGGTGGCCCGCCGTCCGGGTCCCGCGCGCCGAGGTGCAGGTTCGACAGGCTGCCCGTGCGCCGCCCGTGTCCCCACTCCGCCGCGAGCACCACCAGGTCGAGGGTGTGCACCGGCTTCACCTTGCGCCACGACTTGCCGCGTCGCCCCGCCTGGTAGGTCGAGTCGAGCGACTTGACGACCACACCCTCGTGCCCGTGGCGCAACGCGTCGGCCAGCACCTGGTCGGCCTCGTCCCGCGACGGTTCCAGCGCCCCGGGGATGACCAGCTCGCCGACCGCCTGGTGCAGCGCGGCGTTGCGCTCCCGGAGCGGTGCGTCGATCAGGTCGGTGCCGTCGAGGTGCATGCAGTCGAAGAAGTACGGGTGGAGCAGTAGCTCGCGCTCACTCGTCGCCCCGAACCGGCTCATGGTCTCCTGGAACGGCCGCGGCCGGCCGTCGTCGGCGAGTGCCAGCGTCTCGCCGTCCAGCACCACTTGCCGAGCGGGCAGGCTCTGGATGAGCGCCACCAACTCGGGCACCGACCCGGTGATCTCACGCAGCGTTCGCGTGTAGACGCGGACGTCGTCCCCGTCCTTGTGCACCTGGATGCGTGCGCCGTCGAGCTTGTACTCGACCACGCATGGGCCATCGGTGAGCGCCTCTTCGAGGTCGTCCGCCGGCGAGGCCAGCATCGGTCTGATGGGGCGACCGAGCTGGAGCCCGAACGTGTCCAGGGCGGCGGCGCCACCCGTCATCGCGGCCTCGGCGGTGTCGGGTAACTGCCCGGAGAGCATGAACGCACGCCGGACGGTTTCCTTGTCGACCTCGGCCGCCTTCGCGATGGCGTCGAGCATGACGCCCTCGAGCGCACCCTGCCGGAGTTCTCCGGTGAGCAGGCGTAACAGGAAGTCCTGTTCGGCCGTGGTGGCCCGGCCGAACAGCCCGCCCAGTAACTCGGAGCGGCGGGTGGCCGACCCCTTTCCGCTGGTCACGGCGACCTCGTCGAAGGTGGCGTCCACCTCGGCGACCGTGAGCGTGGGATCGGTCGCCGGGGACTTCCTGAGGTTGACCAGCGTCCGCCAACCGGCCCCGATGCGCCCCTGCAACGGTGTGCCGGCGAGGAAGGCAACGACGGCACGCACCTGGTCGCCGGCACGGCGCAGCAGGTCGGCCAGGGCATCGACCTTGGCCAACCGGGACCGGGTCGCGGACACCACCGCTGAGGTGGCGACCACGTCGTTGAGCTGCACGTCCGCCATCATGCACCCGAGCACCGACAATTTCTGGTGACGCGGATGGCCGGGCGTTGACCTTCACCAAAGGGGAAGGCCCACGCTGGTGTCGTCGGTAACGAGGGAGGGGTCGTGGAGCTGCTCACCATCGGCGAGTTCGCACGGGCGTCCCGCCTGTCGGCCAAGGCGTTGCGGCTCTACGACGAGCTCGGGTTGCTCCGGCCGGCCGTCGTCGATCCGGGCAACGGGTACCGGCGGTACGCGCCGGAGCAGCTCGAGCAGGCCCGGCTGGTGGCATGGCTGAGGCGCATCGGGATGCCGCTCGCCGACATCCGATCGGTCGTCGCACTGCCGGGCGCCGACGCGGCCGACGCGGTCCGGCGGTACTGGCGACGGGTCGAGGCCGACACCGAAGCCAAGCGGCGGCTCGCGGCCGACCTCGTCGAGTATCTGTCCGGAAGGGACGTCGCCATGACCGCGTCATTGGTCGTCAAGTACGCCGTGCGCACTGATCGAGGGCTCGTGCGCGAGTCCAACCAGGACTTCGCCTACGCCGGGGAGCGGCTGCTGGCCGTCGCCGACGGGTTCGGGAAGCAAGGCGACGCGGCGAGCCAGGCCGCCGTGTCCGCGCTCCAGCAGGTGAATGTCGGAGATCTGTTGAACGCCATGGAAGACGCAGCTCACCTCGCCGGTCAGGCGGTCCGCGACCTGGACGGCAGCGGCACCACGCTGACCGCGCTGCTGTGGTCCGGTTCGCGGCTCGGGCTCGTGCACATCGGGGACTCGCGGGCCTACCTCCTCCGCGACGGCGAGCTGTTCCAGATCACGCACGACGACACCATGGTTCAGTCCATGGTGGACGAAGGGAGGCTTACCGCGGCGGAGGCGGCCTCACATCCGGACCGTTCCCTGCTCACGAAGGCGTTGACCGGCAACGAGAATCCCGGTGTGCAGGTGCGGGAGGGGCAGGCCGGTGACCGGTACCTGCTGTCCTCCGACGGGCTGCACACGGTCGTCGACATCGACACCGTCCGGAAGGTGATCGAGTCCGAGGAGCCCCAGCAGGCCGTCGACCGGCTCGTCACGTTGGCCAACGCGGCCGGCGGGCCCGACAACATCAGCTGCGTCGTCGCGCATCTCATCCAGCGATAGCCGCGATTTCCCTTACCGCGGCACGTAACCGGTCCGGCGTGGTGGCCGCGTAGCCGATCACCAGGCCGGGGTAGGTGCCCAGCTGCGTGTACGCGGACAGGGCCGGCGCGTGGATGCCGCCGTCGGCAAGCTGTTGGGACACAACGGAGTCGTCCATCTCGGACGGGAGCCGAAGCACCACGTGCAGGCCCGCCGCCACCCCGATCGGTTGCCACGCGGGCACATGCGTGGCGATCGCCGCCAGCAGCGCGTCCCGACGCCGGCGGTAGGCGAGGCGGGTTCGGCGCAGGTGACGGTCGTATCCGCCGCCACGCAGCAAGCGCGCGAACGCGGCCTGCGGCAGCGGTGAGCAGCCCAGATCCGTGAACTGCTTGCGGGACACCGTGCTCGCTCGCAGGGCCGGCGGCAGCACGAGCCAGCCCAGCCGGAGTGCCGGCGCGAGCGTCTTGCTCACGCTGCCCAGGTAGGCCACCCGTCCCGGATCCATTGCCTGCATCGCCCGCAGTGCCGGGCGGTCGTACCGGTGCTCGGCGTCGTAGTCGTCCTCGATGATCACGCCGTCACGCTCGCGTGCCCACGCCAGCAACGCGTGGCGGCGTGCTGGATGCAGTGCGGTGCCAAGGGGGAACTGGTGTGCGGCGGTCACCAGGACCGCGCGTACCGATTGCGGCAGCGCGGAAACCACGATCCCGTCGCAGTCCACCGGCACGGGGATCGGGCGCAAACCGTGCTCCCGCAACAGGTCCAGCTGACCGGGATGACCGGGGTCCTCCACGCCGATCGAGTCGTGACCCTGCGCGCGCAGCACCGCGGTCAGCATCGACAGCGCTTCCGCGCCGCCGTAGGTGATCACGACGTCCTCGGCCGTCGCGGTCACGGCGCGAACCCGGCCCAGGTACGCGGCCAGCTCTGTCCGCAGTTCCAGCAGGCCCGCAGGTTCGGGGTAGCCAAGTGCCTCGTCGGGCAGTTCGGCAAGCGCCGCACGGGTCATCGCGACCCACTCGGCCCTCGGGAACTCGCTGAGTGCCGGGAGACCGGGGCGCAGGTCGTACCGCCACTGCCGGGTCGCCTGGTTCGGGGCCGCGGGCGTGGCCAGGCAACTGAGCGTGATCGCCACTGAGGTGCCGGAGCCGCGTCGAGTGGTCAGGTAGCCCTCCGCGGTGAGTTGGCCGTACGCGGCCGTGACCGTGCCCCGCGCGACACGCAGCTGGGCGGCGAGGTCGCGGCTCGACGGCAGCCGCAGGCCCGGTGCCAGCTGGCCGTCCCGGATGGCCGTGCGCAGCGCGGCCTCCACGGCTCGACCTCGGCCGCCCGCCATGGCGGCCGGCAGGAGCAGCTCCCGCAAAGTGGACCAGTTGTCGGTCATCAAAGTGGAGCTTACGTGTGAACCACTTGGTGCGCGAGCGTGTCGCCTGTGCTGCTCGTGACCCCACCCCGTACTGGCCAGGCGGTGGCCATGGCCGCTACCGCGACGACCCTTGTCGGCGTGTCGGTGCCCGTGACCGGCCTGCTCGACCACTACCCGCTGCTCACCGGCCAGGCCATGCGCTACGCGATCGGTGCCGTCTGCCTGCTCGGATGGCTCCTCGCGACGACCGGCCGGCAGGTGCCAATGCCCACGGGGAAAGACCTGGTCGGGCTGGGGTTCATGGTCGGTTTCGGCATGCTCGGGTTCAACGCGGCGATCCTCGTCGGTCAGCGGTACGCGACGCCGGGGTTCATCGCGGCCATGCTCGGCGCGTCGCCGCTGGTTCTCGCCGTCGTCGCGCCCGTCCTCAGTGGCCGCCGGCCGTCGCCGTTCGCCATCGCCGGCGCCGTCCTCGTGGGCATGGGTGTCGTGATCCTCAGCGGCGGTGGCTCGTGGCACGGGCCGGGACTGGTGCTCGGCTTGCTGGTCGTGGTGTGCGAGTCGGCGTTCACGCTCGGCGGGGTAGGGGTCGTCGCCCGGCTCGGTGCTGTCGCCGCGTCCATGTGGTCATGCGCGTTCGCGGCGGTTGGCGGGGCCGTGCTGACGACGCTCTGGGCCGGTCCGGCGGCCTGGCCGGCACCGACCGCAGGCGAGATCGGCGCGATCGTCGTCCTCGGCGTCCTGGTCACGACCGTCGGGTTCGCGTTCTGGTACACCGGTGTATCGGTGCTCGGCGCGGACCGGGCCGGCGTGCTCACCGGGCTCATGCCGGTGGCCGGCCTGGCCACGGCCGTGTTGTTGGGGCGTCAGCCGTTGACGCTGGTCGCGGCCGGCGGGACGTTCATCGTCGCCGCCGGCTGCGCACTCGGTCTCGCTCAGCCGCCCCGCGCCATGCGCAGGACATCCAGTGCCTCGTCGAGCTGAGCCTCGGTGAGCTTGCCATTCTCGACGTGCCCGCGTTCGATGACGACCTGGCGGATGGTCTTGCGTTCCTTCAGCGACTGCTTGGCGATCGACGCCGCCTCCTCGTAGCCGAGGTAGCGGTTGAGTGGCGTGACGATCGACGGCGACGACTCCGCCAGCTCACGCATCCGGTCGACGTTGGCCTCGACGCCCTCGAACACCTTGTCCGCGAGCAGTCGCGCGACGGACGACAGCAGTCGCGCGGACTCCAGGACGTTGCGTGCGATGACCGGCAGCATCACGTTCAGCTGGAAGTTGCCCTGCGACCCGGCGAACGCAACGGCCGCGTCGTTGCCGATGACCTGCGCGACCACCATCATCGTCGCCTCGGAGATCACCGGGTTCACCTTGCCCGGCATGATCGACGAGCCCGGCTGGAGGTCGGGCAGCGCAAGCTCGCCGAGCCCCGTGCGCGGGCCCGAACCGAGCCAGCGCACGTCGTTCGCGATCTTGAACAGCGCGACGGCGGCCGTCCTGAGCTGGCCGGACAGCTCCACCACACCGTCCTGCGACGCCTGCGCCTCGAAGTGGTCGCGGGCCTCGGTCAGCGGTAGATCGGTCAGCCGGGCCAGCTCCTCGGCGACCGCCGCGCCGAACCCGTCCGGCGCGTTGAGGCCACTGCCGACAGCGGTGCCGCCGATCGGCAACTCGCCGAGCCGCGGCAGCGTGTCCTCGAGCCGTTCGATGCCGTAGCGGACCTGCGCGGCCCAGGCACCCGCCTCCTGGCCGAGCGTCACCGGCACGGCGTCCATCAGGTGGGTGCGACCGGACTTCACCGCGTCCGCCCAACCCTCGGCGCGCCGCTCGATGGTCGCGGCCAGGTGCTCCAGTGCCGGGATCACGTCCCGGACCACGGCCTCGGTCGCGGCGACGTGGATCGTCGTCGGGAAGGTGTCGTTGGACGACTGCGAGGCGTTGACGTGGTCGTTCGGGTGCACCGGCTTGTTGAGCGCGCGCGACGCGAGCGTGGCGATGACCTCGTTGGCGTTCATGTTCGAGGACGTGCCGGACCCGGTCTGGAACACGTCGATGGGGAAGTGCGCGTCGTGCTGCCCGTCGGCGACCTCGTCCGCCGCCGCCGCGATGGCCCGCGCGACCTCGGCGTCCAGCACCCCGAGCCGCTCGTTGACCCGGGCGGCGGCGCCTTTCAGCAGGCCGAGCGCGCGGATCTGGGCGCGCTCGAGGCCGCGACCGGAGATGGGGAAGTTCTCGACCGCTCGCTGCGTCTGGGCCCGCCAGAGCGCTTCGGCCGGGACTTTGACCTCCCCCATCGTGTCGTGCTCGATGCGGAACTGATTCTCGCTCATGTGACCAGTTTGGTCGCCCATCGGCGCCCTCGCCCAGGTAGCTTGTGGTGTTGCCGGACACGTTGCTCCCCACCACAGGCAGGTGCCAATGAGCGTCGTCGAGACCCCGTCAGAAGTCGATCTGCTGATCGTCGGCGCCGGCCCGACAGGGCTGTTCGCGGCGTATTACGCGGGCTTCCGAGAAATGTCGACGGCGATCGTGGACGCGCTACCCGAGGCCGGCGGGCAGGTGACCGCCATGTACCCGGAGAAGAAGATCTTCGACGTGGCCGGCTTCCCGTCGATCATCGGCCGGGACCTGGTGGCCCAGCTCGTCGAACAGGCCGATCAGTTCAAACCGACGTACCTGCTGGGGCAGCGGGCCCGCACCGTGTCCGAACTGGACGGCGGCGGGTACGAGGTCGGCCTCGATGGCGGCTCGGTCATCCGTGCCGGCGCCATCCTCATCACCGCCGGCATGGGCGAGTTCACCCCGCGACCGCTGCCGGCCGGCGACGGTTGGCTGGGCCGGGGTGTGGTCCATTTCGTGCCCTCACTGGAGGAGCACCGGGACCAGGACGTGGTGGTGGTCGGGGGCGGCGACTCGGCGTTCGACTGGGTGCTGTCGCTGCATCCCATCGCCCGCTCGGTGACGCTCGTCCACCGCCGCAACAAGTTCCGCGCGTTCGCGGCGACCGTGCGCCAGGTGCGGGAGTTGGGCGTGCCGATCATCACGGACGCGCAGGTGGTGGCGTTGCGTGGTTCCGACGCCGGCCTGACCGAGGTCGAACTCGCCGTGGCGTCCGACCCGGCGCCGGTCGTGTTGCCGGCGCAGACGGTCGTCGCCGCACTGGGCTTCACCGCAGACCTGGGCCCGATCGAGTCGTGGGGCCTGGAGATCACCCGCCGCGCCGTCGCGGTCGACTCGACGATGAAGACCGCACGCGACCGGATCTACGCGGCCGGCGACATCGCCGCCTACCCGGGCAAGGTGAAGCTGATCGCCACCGGCTTCGGCGAGGCCGCCACAGCGGTGAACAACATCGCCGTGGCCTTGAACCCGGAGGCACACCTGTTCCCCGGACATTCGAGCGACGTGAGCTAGAGACCGGCGACCACGGTGATGGTCGTGAACTACGCGGTGCTGGCCGTGTTGGGCGCCTTCCTCGCGTGGCGGTGCCGTTCCGTGTGTTGGGGACTGTGCATCGGGCGTACACCGGCGCGATCCTCAGGCGGTGCCATGTCTCTTGTGGACGTGCGGAGCCCGTCAGGCAATGAGCTCCACCCGCGATCCCGTTCGCGACTTGTGGACCCGAAGCCGTGTGGGAATACGGTGCCGTAGCTCTTCCACATGGGACACCAACCCCACCACGCGACCACCGGCCCGAAGTTCGTCCAGGGTGTCCATCACCTCGTCGAGGGTGTTCGCGTCAAGCATGCCGAAACCCTCGTCCACGAACAGCGTGTCCAGCAGCGCACCACCGGTCTCCGCGGCGACCACGTCCGCCAACCCGAGCGCCAGCGCGAGTGAGGCCAGAAACGTCTCTCCACCCGAGAGCGTCTTGGCTGAGCGCGTGTTGCCCGAGTACGCGTCCAGCACGTCCAGCCCGAGCCCGCCCCGCGTGCCCCGCGGCCCGGCGACGTCGGTGTGCACGAACGAGAAGCGGTCGTCGCTCATCTTCCGCAGCCGAGCCGTCGCCGCGATCGCGACCTCCTCCAGCCGGGCGGCCAGCACATAGGCTCGCAGGGACATTTTCCGCGCGTTCTGGCCACGCCCGTTCACCACGTCCGTGAGCTCGGACAGCTCCTCGAACTCCGCCAACGCCGGCCCCAACTCGGCCCATTCCGCACGCAGCCGCGCGGCCAACTCCGCGACGTCCACCGCCCGCTGCCGCGCCAACCGAGCAGCCGCCACCGCGGCCTCCATGTCGACGCGTGCCTCGGAGTACGCGTCCGCCGCCGCCCCGATATCGACGTGCAGGTCGGGGTCCACCCCAGCCAACTCGGGATCGGCAAGGACCTGCCGCAGCCCAGCTTCCCGCGCCGCGAAGTCGTTGAGCCGCCGCTCGAGCGCGGCGTGGTCGGGCCGCGCGGCAGCGACCGCCGCCGCCACGTCCGTGAACCCGGCCGCGTCGACGGCATCGCGAACGACGGCCGCCTGCTCGTCGAGCCGCGCCTGAGCCGCGGCCTGGTCAGCCATCGCGGAGGCCAACGCATCAAGCTCATCCGCGACGGACAGCAGATGCGCACGCCGTGCCGCCACGTCGCGGTACTTCCCACGAGCAGCCGCCAACCGCTCCGCACGCTCGGCCATCCGCTCCTCAAGCGTCGCCTCCTCGCGCGCGAACCCAGTCGCTTCCTTCTCCGCGGCCCGCAGCCGCCCCATCACCTCCTCGGACTCGTTTTCCAACGCCCGCACCCGTTCCCGCAGCCGCCGATGCGCACCCGCGAGCCGGACGGCATGCTCATGCGCCTCGACGGCCGCCAACAACGCCTTGTCGAGCTCGTCAGCGTCACGACCACGCAACCGGTCCAGCAGCGTGGCCAGGACCCGCTCGGCATCCGCCAGCTCGAGCGCGGCCCTCTGCCGCACGGCGTCGGCATCCTGCTCCCGCCGCACAGCCGCCCGCTCATCCGCCGCGGTGACCTGCGTGGCCTCGCCGGCCGCCGGCATCGGGTGGTCGGTCGACCCACACACCGGACAGTGCCCGCCATTCGCGAGCCCACCCGCGAGCTCGGCCGCCATCCCAAGCAGCCGCCGCTCCCGGATGTCCAACACGGACTCCCGAGCCATCTGGTGCGCGTCCACTGCGGCCTGCGCCGCGTCGGTGCGCTCGCTCACCACACGCCGGGCAGCCGGAAGCTGCGCGGCATCACGGACCAACGCGGTCAACTCCTCCCGCGCCTCCACCAACGCTGGCAACTCCGCGACAGCCCGCGCCGCCTCGGCAAGCGTCTCCCGCGTTCGCTCAACCTCACCCGGCAGCACGGAAAGCCGCTCCGCACACACCGCCACGGCCGCGTTCGCACGCTCCCCGAGCCGCCGAAGCTCGCCGACTCGCTTCTGGTCGGCCACCTGCATGGCGGCCTCGTCAACAAGCCCGCTCAGCGCGCCGGCGACCTCCCGCAACCGCCCAGCCCACACCCGAGGCGAGGCAGTCACCAGGCACGGCTCACCGGCGCCGAGCGGCTGACCTTCAGCGGACTGCCCGGCAACCGCACCGTCTCCGGTGCCAGCCGCTCCAGACCGCCCGGCTTGCCTGTCAGCCACGCTCCCGACCGTCCACTCGGCGCGGCCCCGCCCGGCCGACTGTTCGGTCGGGCCGGCCACCGGCGCCGTGGTAGACCCGGTCAATTGTTCAGGCGACCTGGCCACCTGTTCGGTGGCGAGCCCGGCTGACTGTTCGCGCGGTTCAGCCACCGGTTCGGTGGTATGCCCGGCTGACTGTTCGCGCAGCTCGGCCACCGGTTTGGTGGTGGGCCTGGCCAATTGCTCGGTCAGCCCGGACTCCGGCGCGGCTGGTCCCAGGCAGGTCACCTGCTCGGTTTCCGCAGGATGACCGGACTGCCCGCCGGGCACGGTGCTGTGCCGGTGATACCCAGTCGCGCGCGGCATGACCGAGACCGCGTCCGAGGCAGTGCCGGTGGCTTGGTCGCCGGTGCCGTAGCCGGCGACCAAACCACGCAGCTCCTCGTCCGCTGGCATGTCCTGTGCCAGCGCGACGACCGCGTCGTCCGCAGTGCGGGCGAGCGCTTCGACCCTCGCGAGCTCCCGGTGAGCCGTCACCACCGGCGCCGCACGGCGAGCCGCCGCCAACTCGTACGCCCAAGCCGCCCGTACCTCAGCTTCTGAAGCCAGCACGGCCAACTCGTCACGGGCGACCGCCACCCGCCGGACCCGCTCAGCCAACTCCCGCCGCGCCAGCGACTCAGCCTCGGCCCGATCCCTTGCCATCGCCGCGGTGAGTTCACGCGCCACCGCTTCCTCAGCCTCGGATCCCGTCGTCGCCACAAGCGAAGTCAGCCAGGCCTCGTCCGCCGTGTCGTCGGCCGGCGGCTCAGCACCGACGGCCTGCGCCAACCGCGCGACCAACCGCACACACCGCAACCGTCCGGCTTCCAGCGCACGACCGCGCTCCGTACGCCGGTTCCGGAACCATTCCTCGACCAGCGCGAAGTGCTGCGTGCCGAACAGTTTCTCGAGCAGCCTCTCTCGCTCGGCTGTCTCCGCGCGCAGAAACCGCGCGAACTCGCCCTGCGGGAGTAGGACCACTTGGAAGAACTGGTCCTTGCTCATCCCGAGCAGCCGTTCGACCGTGCGACCGACCTCGTCGATCCGCGTCAGCCCATCAGGCGCATGCCCGCTCGGTGCCGCGCCGACCCACGTCAGCGACACCTTCGCGTGCTGCTTTGTTGTGCCATCACCTCTCTTCTTCTGGCGCAGGTACTCAGGACTTCTCACCAGCCGCAGTCGGTGCCCGCGAACGGTCAGCTCAAGCCGCACCTCGGTGACCACGTCCGGTTCCGCGTAGTCACACCGGAGCCGCTTCGCCTGATCGCGTACGCCAGGCACGGCGCCGAACAAGGCGAACGCCACTGCGTCCAGCAGCGTCGTCTTGCCGGCCCCAGTGTCGCCGTGCAGGAGAAACAGCCCATCCGCGCCGAGCCGGTCGAAGTCCACCACCTCGCGACCGGGGTACGGCCCGAACGCGGTCAGCTCCAGTCGATGCAGCCTCACCGCTTCTGGCTCACGGCCGCTCCTTCACAGGCGCTCGATAGCGGCTGCCCGATGTCTGACTGTTCGCTCCGCCGGCTCCTCGTCCGTTCGGCGCCGCGCATGCTCGGCGCCGAACGGACGAGGGCGACCGGTAAGCAGGTTTCGCTCATGCGGCCTCCCTACTCCCGCGCTGCCGCGCGAGCTCCGCGCGCTCGTCGTTCGCCACGGCAGCGAACGCTTCACGCAGAAGCGCTCGCTCGCCCTCGGTCGGCTCCGCGCCCCGGCAGTCGGAGACGAAGTCGCACGCCACGTCGTGGTCAGACCGGTCTCGCACGACCTTGGCGTATCGAAGTGGCGTGGCCAGTGGGCCGCTCACCGGCCGCCACTCGACGTGTACGGCATGCGGGAACCGCTCCTGTAGGCGGCGTAACGCGTCCGTCGGCCGAACCCGGTCCGTCAGCTCGACCGACAGATACGCATCCACCAGCTGCTCATGTGCCGGCGACGTGAGCAACTCGTCGAGGTTCCCACTGACTGTGGCGAGCGCGCGCGGGATTGGCAGTAGATGCCGTTCCACTCCGGCCAGCCCGCCGGCGTCCAGATCCACGAGCCATACCGACTTGCGGTGCCGCGCCTCGGAAAACGAGTACGCCAGCGGACTGCCGGAATAACGTAAGTGCTCGGCCAACCGTTGCGGCCCATGGAGATGACCGAGCGCCACGTAGTCGACGTCGTCGAACACGGCACTGGCAACCTGTTCGACGCCACCGACCGAGATCGTGCGCTCCGACGCGCTTGGTGCGCCACCGGTGACGAACGCGTGCGCGAGCACGACCGACCGCACGCCCGGTCCACGAGCGGCCAGATCGGCCCGTACACGTCGCATCGCCTCCGTCAGCACACCGGCATGGCCGGTCGCCTCGATCCCAAGCGACTGCCGCGCTGGCTCCGGTTCGAGATACGGGATCCCGTACAGCGCAACGGGTCCGTGCCGGTCTTCCAACAGCACGGGCCTGTCCAACTCGGCGACCCGCGTGCGCAGGTGCAGGCCGCCCGCGGCTGCGAACTCCGCGAACGCGCCCAACCGCGGCGCCGAGTCGTGGTTTCCTGGCGTGATCACCAACCGCGCGCCGGCGTTACGGATCCGGTCCAGCACCCGGGTGCAGACCGACACCGCCTCACCGGACGGCACCGCACGGTCGTAGATGTCGCCGGACACCACCACGACGTCGACCTGCTCGTCGGTCACCAGGTCTGCCAGCCCGCCCAATACGGACTCCTGGTCGGCGAGCAGATCCCGCCCGTGGAACATTCGTCCCACGTGCCAGTCGGAGGTGTGCAGCAGTCGCATGCCCGCAAAGTTAGGGCGCGGAGCCGACAGAAGTTGGGAGGCGCGCCACCCGGTCGAGTGACACAGCCCAGCAAAACGGCCAGAAATTCACTTCGTCAAACTCTCCATTCATGCCGCGGCGCTCCCACCTCCCCGAAATTGTCGGTGGCCTGGTTCATGATGCGTTCCACTCGATCCCACCCATGGAAAGGAGACGTCAGTGGCAGCGGTGTTGGGCACCGTCGCGTTCGTGTTGCTGCTCCTTCTGATCGGCGGCGCGGCCCTGTTCCGGCGGCTGTACAACGACAGTCAGCGCAGGCTGGACGATGCCGTGCTGGCCGTGCGCGAGGAGCGCGACCGGTCCGACGCGCACGCGGTCGCCTTACGCCGTTACGAGCTGATGTTCGCCTCCATCAGTGGTCGGGGCGAGCTCGGTGAGCAGGTGCTGGTGGAGACCGCCCGGTCCCTCGGCCTGCGCGAGGGCCTGCACTTCTCGCTGCAGACCGACGTCGCCGGCGGTGGGTCCGTGCGGCCGGACATGCTGCTCTCGGTCGGCGACGGGCGGCTCGTCCCGGTCGACGCGAAGATGACCATCGCCTGCTGGATCGAGGCGGTGGAAACCGAGGATCCGGAGGAGCGGGCGGACGCCTTACGTGTGCACGTACGCAACATCAGGTCCCGGGCGGCGGAGCTGGCTGGCAAGGGCTATCAGCGCTGGGCGGACGCGATCTACGGCACGATCATGTTCGTCCCGTCCGACGCGGCGGTGGTCGCCGCGTTGGACACCGATCCCGAACTGCTGCGATGGCTGTTGGACCGCCGGGTGTTCATGTGCGGGCCGACCGGCTTCGCGGTGATCGCGTCGGCGGCCATGCTCGCGGCCAGTGAGCGGGTGCTGGCAGCGGATATCGACGCGCTGCGTGGGCAGGCCCTCGCCGCACACCGGGCAGCGGAGAACGCGGTGGACGCGGTCAACGTGTCGAGCACGCATCTGCAGCGGTTCCTGCAGGCACGGCGGCGGGAGCTCGACGCGCTGACCCAGTTCACGTCCGCGGTCGTGCCACTGACGGAGGCGGCGGCGAGCCCAACGCCATTACCAGCGGTGCGGCGGACCGACGAGGTGGTTGCCAACACCTCGCCTACTGCGCGTGACGTGTTGCCACCCGAGCTATACGGCGAATTGTCCGATGTGGAGGTGCAATTGGACCGTTAACCACCGACAACTCAATAGAGCCGGTAGCGCGGGCTCGGAAGCGGACAGTAAAGGGTATGTGTTCTGGTTCACATCATGGTGTGGCATCAGGGGTGCTGTTTACAGAACGCTGGTCGAGTAGACCTGCGGACCCACTAACCTGTGCCCGTGACCGCGACCCGCGATCGCAGGAGCGATCCTGAAGAAGACGCCGAACTGGCGTGGGACGACCGTCCGATCATTGGGCGTTTCCGTGGCCTGCCGTGGTGGGCAGCTGTCCTGCTGGCATTCGGTGTGACGGCGATCGCCGCCTTTGTCGACATGCAGCGACAGGACACGCTGGGGAAGATCTACCAGGGTGCCTTCGTGGTGGGCTGCGTCGCCGCGGTTGGCTTCGTGCGCAGGCGAAGCTTGTTCGGCCCGATCGTGCAGCCGCCCCTGGTGTTCGCGATCACCGCGGTCGGTGCGGTCGCACTGCTGAGCCCGGGGTCCTCCGGCGACCTGAAGAAGCTGATTATCGCGGTGGCGTTGCCGCTGACCAGCAACTTCCCGACCATGGGCATCACCACGGCGGTCGTGGTGGGGATCGGGCTGTTCCGGTTGTGGCGGGAGCGTGACCCCAACCCTGAGGTGCGCCCCAACAAGCCGACGAAGGATCGCTCCACGCGCGGACGCGGCACCGGACTCACGGACGAGGCCGGCCAGAAAGCTGGCGGTCGTGGCCCGCGGGAACGGGTGTCGAAGGACCGAGCTGCGGCGCCACCACGCCGTGGCCGTCCGGACCCCGACGAGCTGCCAGCCGACGACCGTGCCGGTCGCCGGGTGCCGCCACCCGGCCGTGGGCCACGGCCCTCACGCGAGCCTGGCGGCCGGGAGACCGGCCGTGACGGTGGTCGCGACGCGGGCCGCGACGCGGGCCGTGATGGCGGCCGGGACGCTGGGCGTGACCCGAGGCGCCGGGATGCGGCCGCTGGCCGAGGTGACCGAGGGGGCCGCGCCGAACCGCCACCAGAGGGCGGGCGGGGTCGGGGGCGTGGTGGTGAGCCACCAGCGCGCCGCCGTGAGCCGGGCGCCGAGGGTGGTCGGCCTCGCGACGACCGAGGCGCTGGACGGCGGGACCCCGGTCGCGAGGGTGGCCGTGACGGTGGCCGGGATACGGGTCGGGACAGCCACAGCGGCGACCTAGGTCGCCAGCCTCGTCGACGCCCGCCGGAGAGCTACCGCTGATTCGCGCGTCGGCGAGCTACTGCTGGTTCCCGCGCCGGTGAGCTACCGCCGCTGGGTCGCGCGCCCGGCGGCCCGATTGCTGGCGGCGCGGCGATGGCGGTTGTGAGCCCGGCGAGCGCTTCGTTGGCTGGCTGGTTACCAGCGTTGCAGGGTTCCGCTGTGTGTCTTGGGCATCGGAAGGGCTGCCGCTGCCCACGAGGCTGGCTGTGACGGTGGTCGGGCTGCGGGTCCGGGATGCGGTTGGGACGGCGGGGTAGTGCCCGGGGCGCCGGACTCGTCGGCACCCGCCGGTGATCTATCGCTGATTCGCGTGCTGGTGCGGCGGGGTTCTCGCTGGGCGTCGCAAGGGGTTCATTGGACCCCCTGGGCGTCGGAGAGCTAGCGCTGTCCGCGCAGGTGGGCGGGGTACCGCTGCGGTGCACACGCCAGGAGACCGCCGCTGCCCCGTGACGTCGGAGAGGTAGCGCTCTCCGACCTTCGGAAGCGCGCTACCGCTTGTCCGCGCGTTGCGGTCTCTGGCGGCGGAGGGGCGGTCGTGCCGGCCTAGCGGACGCTGTCGAGCAGGGTGTTGTCCTTCAGTGCTTTGCGCAGCTCACGCGGCAGTGCGAAGGAAACCTTCTCGTTGGCGGTGGTGACCTCTTGGACGTCGGCGAAGCCGCGCTCGGCCAGCCATGCCAGTAGGTCCATGACCAGGATGTCCGGCACGGATGCGCCGCTTGTCACGCCGACCGTGGTGACTCCGTCCAGCCAGGTCGGGTCGACTTCGCGGGCGTAGTCGATCAGGTACGACGCCTTCGCGCCTGCCTGGAGTGCCACTTCGACCAGGCGCTTCGAGTTGGACGAGTTCTGGGAGCCGACCACGAGCACGAGATCGCATTCCGGGGCCATGGCCTTTACTGCGACCTGGCGGTTCTGCGTGGCGTAGCAGATATCGTCGCTCGGTGGGTCCTGCATCTCAGGGAATCGGGATTTCAGCTGGTTGACGCGGACCATCGTCTCGTCGACCGACAGGGTGGTCTGTGACAGCCAGACGACCTTGGCGGGATCACGGACGGTGACTTTTTCGGCGTCCTCGGCGGTGTCGACCAGCTGGACGTGTTCCGGCGCCTCGCCTGCGGTGCCCTCGACCTCCTCGTGGCCCTCGTGGCCGATGAGCAGGATGTCGTAGTCGTCGCGGGCGAAGCGTTTTGCTTCCTGGTGGACCTTTGTCACCAGTGGGCAGGTGGCGTCGATGGTGCGGAGCTGCCGGTCGGCCGCCTGCTCGTGCACGGCGGGCGACACGCCGTGCGCGGAAAACACGACGAGTGCGCCCTCCGGCACCTCGTCCGCCTCGTCGACGAAGATCGCACCGCGTTCGGTCAGCGTCTCGACGACGTGCTTGTTGTGCACGATCTCCTTGCGCACGTAGACGGGGGCGCCGTAGGTCTCGAGCGCCTTCTCGACCGTGACCACGGCACGGTCGACTCCGGCGCAGTAGCCACGCGGCTTGGCCAGCAGAACTCGCTTGGTCATACCGTCCAGCGTACGTACCGGACTCCTCAGTAGGCAGATCGGCTGGACTGGTGCAGGCTAGGCGGCATGAAGTCACTCCCGCTCCCCATCCGGGTTGCGGCCGGCCTCGCCGTCACCGCCGTGGAACAGGCCCGCACGCTGCCCGCCAAGCTCGCCGGGCTGCCGGTCACCGTGGCGAGCCAGGCCTTGCAGGTCTCCATGCGCGTGCAACAACAGGTCACCGAACTGGCGATACGCGGTGACGAGGTGCTCGCGAGCTTCCGGCCGGTCGAGGACACGCCCGAGTGGGCGACCTTCGACGAAGACGTCGAGGACGAGGGTTTCGACAGCAAGCCCACGCCGTTCGAGTCGGCCTTCGACCGGGTGGCGGACGAGCCGGTGCGACGCAACGGCCACTCCGCCGAGACGTTCGCCACACCTGACCCGTGGGCGCAGGAGGAGCGGGCGTTCGCCCAGGAGACCGGCTTCTTCGACGACAGCGAGCAAGCAGAGGACGAGTCCGAGGACGTTGGTCACGAAGGCGCACCCGGCGGCAACGGGTCGCTGGAGGAGGTCACGGGCAGTGACCGGACTCTGTCGGTCGTCGCAGGCGACGACCAGGACGTGCCCAAGAAGGACGAGCGCTCGGTGCCTGACGGTGCCGGGCTCGGGGATGACCTGTCGGTAGCCGCGGATGCTCCGGCCGATGTGGTGGCCGCCGAGCCGGATGTCGACGGTGGCGGGGCCTTGGCCGAGCTCGGGGACGTCACGGCCGGTGACAGTCCACCCTTGTCCGAGGCCGCGGGCTATGACGAGCTGTCCTTGCCGCAGCTACGTGCCCGCCTGCGCCGTTTCAGTGCCGACGAGCTGTCCGAACTGCTCGACTACGAGCGCGCACACGAAAACCGTCCGTCGTTTGTCGGCATGCTCACCCGTCGAATCGCCGCGGTTCGCGATCAGCGGTGACGGATCCAGCCACCAGCCCGGAGAAGCCGTGGCCCGTGCGAACCGTCGCGCGCAAGGTCGCCGACTGGATCAGCCGCCTGGGTGATGTGTGGGTCGAGGGCCAGGTCACCCAGATCTCGAACCGTCCCGGCACGGGCACCGCGTTCATCACGCTGCGTGACCCGGCCGCTGACGTCTCGATGACGGTCACCTGCCCGACGGGCATGCTGCGCGAGCATCAGCCGCCCCTGTCCGACGGGACCAGGGTCATCCTGCACGCGCGGCCCGTGTTCTTCATCAACCGTGGCACGTTGTCGCTGCGTGCCGACGAGATACGGGCTGTCGGCATCGGGGAGTTGCTCGCGCGGATCGAACGGCTCCGCAAGTTGCTCGCCGCCGAAGGAATCTTCGATCCACGTCGGAAGAAGAGGCCGCCGTTCCTGCCGCACACCGTCGGGCTGATCACCGGTCGGGCGTCCGCGGCCGAGCACGACGTCATGGTCAACGCCCGTGCCCGGTGGCCGGCCGTGCGCTTCCGCGTGGAGAACGTGGCCGTGCAGGGCGCACTGGCCGTTCCTCAGATCGTCGACGCACTCGGTGCGCTCGACCGCGACAAGAACGTGCAGGTCATCGTGATCGCGCGGGGCGGCGGGAGCGTCGAGGACCTGCTGCCGTTCTCCGACGAGACGCTGCTGCGCGCGGTGTCGGACTGCCGCACGGCCGTCCTCAGCGCCATCGGGCATGAACAGGACACGCCGCTGCTCGACCACGTCGCCGACGTCCGCTGCTCGACGCCGACGGACGCCGGCAAGCGGGTCGTGCCGGACATCGCCGAGGAAACCGCGCGGATCCGGCAGCTTCGTGACCGTGCGCGACGGGCGTTGCACGGATGGGTGGATCGTGAGCGGCGACTGCTCGACGCACTGCGTAGCCGACCGGTGCTCGCGGACCCCGTCACGCCGTTGGAACAGCGAAGTGCGCAGGTCAGGATGCTCGTGGAGCGATCAAGGCGAGCCGTGGTCGCACTGGTGGCCGCCGAGCGGGCGGCATTAGACCACACGAGGGCCCGCTTGACGGCGCTGGGACCAGCCGCCACGCTTGCGCGCGGGTACGCGGTCGTGCAGTGGGTGGACGCGGAAGGAAACCCACGAGTGCTCCGCTCGACGTCAGAGGCGCCGGAAGGAACCCGGCTACGGGTTCGTGTCTCTGACGGCGCGGTGCACGCGATCGTGTCCGTCTGGGGTGACGCGAGCGGAGGTACCGGTGCCGAGACTGGATCGTGAGCCGACCTTCCTGCCGTTGACGATCGACGCCACCCGCGCGGTCGTGCGCGCCATGGAGCGTGAACCCGCGCTGCGTGCGCCGGCTGACGTGGTGTCGCGCCGGGCGAAGGAGGCCAACGCGGCCGCCGCCGAGTGCTGGACCGCGCTGCTCGCGGGCTGCGACGCGCCGGGTTGTCGGTCCTTGCCGGTACGGTTGCGTGCGTTGTCGGAAGCCACCTCCGACTACGCCGGTATGCGCTGGTGGCTCGGTCGCGGCTCGCAACACCGCCACCGTGTGAGCCGCGCGCTGGAACGTATCGAGGAGGCGGTGGCCGAACGCGACGGCGCCGACTTCGCGGAGGCGTTCGTCGGATACGACCAAGCGGTGGCCGCCGCGTTGGTGAACGCCCACAGCCGATTGGAGACGCACGCCCAGTGAGCGGAGCTTGCGGAGCGAACGATCAGATGCAGGGCGACCGCGAGCGGCGACACCGAGCCCGCGTGGGGTCGTCGGAGAGCGGAGTGCGTCAGGCTCACGAGCGCGAGGTGCGGTCGTGAGCGCCGACCCGACCCTCGACTACGAGGCGGCCCGCGACGAGCTCGCGGACGTGGTGGCCAAGCTCGAGGCGGGTGGCTTGTCGCTCGAGGAGTCGCTGGGACTGTGGGAACGCGGCGAGGCACTGGCCAAGATCTGCGATCGGCACCTGGCGGGTGCGAAGGAACGCATCGAGTCGGCCCTGGCCGCCGCCGAGTCGGAGAACTGACGCGCGGCGGAAAAGCGCCGAACCGCAGGATCGACCTCCGAGTTCGGCCTG
Source organism: Actinophytocola sp. (assembly GCF_036378875.1). Classification (GTDB taxonomy): domain Bacteria; phylum Actinomycetota; class Actinomycetes; order Mycobacteriales; family Pseudonocardiaceae; genus Actinophytocola. The sequence continues at coordinate 66,789 of NZ_DASUVO010000101.1, read as the reverse complement.
CGGACCGAGCACGCATCGATTGCGGGCTTGGGCGTTCGGGATGGGGCGGCGGCCGGTAGCGCCGCCGAGGTGCGGGAAGCAACCTTCTCGGGAGAAGTGCGCGAACTCGAAGAACGCCCACCCGGGATGCAGTCGGCCTCTGGCAAGACCCCGGCGGTCACAGCGGGGCAGGAAGTGCACGCACTCAGGCGATGGATGACCCTGGCTGGTCCGCCAACGCTCGTTTCCAACGGCCGTGGGGACGGGGAAGTGCGGTCGTTGGGTGGCGACCGCGATGGTTGCGGCGGCCGGTGGTTCGGGGTCGCCCACGGAGTGCCTGGCCCGGAGCAACGGCTGCGGGACGGGGAAGTGCGGCCGTTGGGTGGCCGCCACGATGGTCGCGGCAGCCGGTGGCTCGGCGTCCCCACGGAGTGCCTGGCCCGGAGGGACCTCTCCCAACGGCCGTGGGGACGGGAAAGCGCGGTCGGGGGGTGGCGACCACGATGGTTGCGGCAGTCGGTGGGCCGGTGGCCCACGGAGCGCCTGGCCTGGAGCAACGGCCGCGAGACGGGAAGAAGCGCGGTCGTTGGGTGGCGACCACGATGTTGCGGCAGCCGGTGGTCCGGCGTCGCCCACGGAGCGCCTGGCCCTGACGGGCCTCAGCGGCCGGTGAACGTGGGGGTTCGCTTGGCGATGAAGGCGTCCACGGCTTCTCGGTGGTCGGCGGTCGCGCCCAGGACCGTCTGGGCCGCGTCCTCGGCGGTCAGCGCCTGTTCCAGGGTCGCGTTCGCCGCGGTCAGGAGGGCTTGCTTGATCTTGGCGTAGCCGGTTGTCGGGCCGGTGGCCATGCGGGCGGCCAGTTCCTGTGCGGCCTGCAACGCGGCGCCGTCGTCGACGACCTCGGTCACCATGCCGATCGACAGGCCCTGTTCCGCCGTCACGGGCTTTGCCAGCAGCATCAACTCCATCGCCCGGCCGTAGCCGATCAGCCTCGGCAACGTCCAGGACGCGCCGGAGTCCGCCGTGAGGCCGATGGTCGCGAAGGCCATCAGGAACTTCGCCGAGCGGGCGGCCACCCGTAGGTCGCACGCGTACGCGAAGGACGCACCCGCGCCCGCCGCCATGCCGTTCACCGCGGCGATGACCGGTTTCGGCATCGACGTGATCGTGCGGACGATCGGGTTGTAGTGCCGCGCCACCGTGTGGAACGGGGTCGGGTCGCTCGACTGCAGTGCTGCCACGTGCTCCTTCAGGTCCTGTCCCGCGCAGAAGGCCCGGCCGGCACCGGTCAGCACCACCGCGCGGACGGCCGGGTCCTCCGCCGCCTCTGTCAGGCCGTCACGCAACGACTCCTTCAGTTCGACCGTCAGCGAGTTGAACGCCTCCGGGCGGTTGAGGGTGAACGTCCGTACCCCGTCCCGGTCGTCGACCAGCAGTGACGTCAATGCTTCCTCCTCAGGCACTTGACCTGGTGCGTGCGCCTCGGTTGAGGCAGTCGGACAGAAAAGTCTCCGCGGCAGGCGCCAGTCGGAGCGTGTGGTCGTCGAAGAACGCGGCCGCAGTGGAGCCAGGCCAGTTCGGCGGCAGGACCGACTGGGGCAGCCCGGGGTCGCGGAACAGGAACTTTCGCCACGCGTGCAGCAGGCGTTGGGACGCGGCGAACGCCTCGGCAGGCCGTGTACCGTCCACTGCGGACACAACGGGTAGCCATTCGGTTACGAAAGCGGCATAGTCCGCACCCAGCGTGTCCAGATCCCAGGCCCGGGCGGCAAGGGCGGTGTCGTCGCCGTCGTGTTCGCCATGGAAAACGCGGCCGGCTATCCGTTCCCCGTCGAGGATGTCGGTCAGTTCGGCGGACGGCCTTGGTGCGACCCAGGTCGTGGGTCCCAACGGTCCGTAGCCGATCAGTCGCAGGGAAGAGTCGAGACGGTCGCGGGCACCGCGGTTCGGGAGTTCCTCCAGCACGACAACGTGCCAGCGTCCGTCCCATGTGGAGGGTCGGGTGCGGTAGATGCGGGCGGCGGCCTCGTCGAGGCGGCGCTCCGCGCGCCTGGTCAGCGCGTAACCAGGGCCGTCGGCCAGCCGAACAGGGCGCAACCAGTCCTGTCGCACCATTCTGGACACCGCCGTGCGGATCGCGGGGGCCTCGAACCCGAGCGGTTCGAGCAGCCGCACCAGCGCGGCGATCGTGGTCGAGCCACCTCGGGCTCTGAGGTAGCTGCCGTATACGTCGAACAGCGCGGACCTGGCTCGCACGATTTTCGAGTCTGTCAGGGCGAGGTGGGCGGACGCCAGTGCGTGTCTTGGCCGGTCACCGACACGCAGGTGATCGGTTCGATTTCACCGCCGAGATGCCATAGGGGAGAATGTCAGGGTCCTTGGCCGTTCGAGTCCGGTCGAGGTGGCAGGCTATGACGGAGGGAGCACGCTATGGCGGCCATGAAGCCCCGGACCGGGGACGGTCCCCTCGAGGTGACCAAGGAGGGTCGGGGCATCGTGATGCGCGTCCCACTCGAGGGTGGTGGGCGCCTCGTCGTCGAGATGTCGGCTGAGGAGGCAAGTGCCCTGGGTGACGCGTTGAAGGCCGCGGCTGGCTGACGGTCCAGAGTGGAGGATCGGCAGGCGTTTATCCGTCGAGTATGGAGGTCCGTTGCAAACACCGGTACCCGCGATACCGACGGCGCTTCCCGACGTTGAGGTGACCACCACGGCGCGGCGGAACGCTCCGCTCGCCGTGGTGTGCCAGGCCGGTGACGCGGCGCCGACGTCGTTGTCGGCTCGGGGGAGCGAACTGACCGGGGAGTGGATGGCGGCCGTCGCGCTCACGGGCAAGGCGGGCGAGGTCCAGCCGGGCCCGGCGGGTTCTTCGGTGCGCTGGGTCGCCGGCATCGGAGACGGCGCGCCGGGGCAGTGGCGCACCGCGGGCGCCGCGCTGACCAAGGCGCTGAATGCGCGGATCGCGAAGGACACCGACGCCGGCCGCCCGACGGAGCGGACCCTGCAGCTCGAGCTGCCGTCGTCGGTCGGGCCGGACGAGGTCGCCGAGCTCGTTTGCGGGCTACGGCTGGGCGCGTACCGGTACGCGGTCACGGCCGATTCGGCGTCGCCGGTGGTCCGCACCATTCGTTTGGTCACCGAGGATCCGGCGCTGGACGAGCCGGTGCGGCGGGCAGCGGTGCTCGCGCAGGCGACGGCGTTCGCGCGGGACCTCGCGAACACGCCGTCGAATGTGAAGGACCCGGCGTGGCTGGCCAAGATGGCGACCCGCACTGCGGGCAAGGTCGCCGACGTCGTCGTGCGGGACGAGAAATGGCTGGCCCAACAGGGCTTCGGCGGGTTGCTCGCGGTGGGCGGCGGGTCGGTACGGCCGCCGCGGTTCGTGGAGATGTCGTGGCGGCCCACAGCCAAAGGCCCGCACATCGTGTTGGTCGGCAAGGGCATCACGTTCGACACCGGGGGTGTCTCGCTGAAGCCGGCGGACGGCATGCACCTGATGCGGACCGACATGGCCGGCGGTGGCGCGGTCATCGCGGCGGTGGAGGCGATCGCGCGGCTCGGGCTCGGCGTGCGCGTGACCGGGCTGGTGTCGTCCGCGGAGAACCACCTGTCCGGGTCGGCGTACCGGCCCGGCGACATCGTGCGGCACTACGGCGGCCGCACCACCGAGGTCACGAACACGGACGCCGAGGGCCGCATGGCGATGGCCGACGCGCTGGCATACGCGCACGACCGGCTCGAGCCCGACCTGATCGTGGACGTGGCGACCCTGACCGGAGCGATGAAGGTCGCACTGGGGCTGCGGACGGGCGGGCTGTTCGCGTCCAGCGACGAGGTCGCGGAGCGCGTGCTGGCCGCGGGTGAGGCGGCCGGCGAGCGGTGGTGGCGGATGCCGCTGGACTCGGACGCCGGCTCGGTGGCTGACGAGTTCGCGGACGCGGTGCGCAGCGACATCGCGGACGTCCGGCAGTGTCCGCCGGGACCGAGTGGGATCGCGGCGGCGATGTTCCTGCGTGAGTTCACGGGCGGCCTGCCGTGGGCGCACCTCGACATCGCGGGCCCGGCCCGGGCGGAACGCAACTACGACGAGGTCACCGCCGGCGCGACGGGCTTCGCGACCCGCACCCTGGTGGAGCTGGTCGCGGCCTACGCGTGACCTACCCCGTCGCCGGCGCGTACGCGGGTTGGAGCATCCCTTCGGACGTGATGGCCCGCGCGCGTCGGGCCGCGAACACCCGGTCGAAGATCGCGAACTTGGCCACGAACACCGGGCCACTGGCGGCGAGGTAGCTCAGGGTCAGCGCCAGCGGTTGCCAGCCCGCGGGCAGGAAGGGCAGCACCAGCCATTCTGCCGCGGTCGTCAGGCCGATGGAGCCCACGCCACCCAGCAGGGTCACGGTGAGGTACGTCGCCAGCTGGGAGTGAAGATTTCCGGGCGGCCAAGCCCAGTAGCGGACCATCAGGAAGTGCGGGACGGAACCCGCCAGGAACGCGATAGTGCTGGCGCTCAACGCGTCTAGGTCGGTCCAGCTGTACACCATCAGCAGCACGACCTGGCTGAGCCCGGTCGCGATCGCGGAGGCGACCGTGAACCGTGCCAACCGGATGCGTGCTCGAGCCATGAGCGAACGCTATTGCCTTCAGACTGAACGCGCTCTCAGGAAGATCCCTGAGTCTTCCCCTATCAAGCCCGGTCAGGGGTGAGCCGCCACACGATGTCGACGCCGTCCTCGCCAGGCGTGATCGGCTCCTGCGGCGGAGAGCGTCGTTCCACCTCGACGAAGCCGAGGCGTTTCGGGATCGCCGCACTGCGGAGGTTCGCCACGTCCGTCACGATCTCCACCCGCTGCACGCCCGTGCGGAAGGCCTCCGCCGCCAGCAGCGACGCCGTCCTCGTCGCGACGCCGCGTCCCACGAAGGCGGGGTGCAGCCAGTAGCCGATCTCAAGGCCGCCAGGGCCGATGCGGGCCATCAGACCGGCGACACCGGCCATCCGGCCCTGCACGAAGATCGCGTAGTTGTACGCGTTGCCCTGCTCCCAGTCCTCCTGCGAGCCGCTCACGAACTCTTTGGCCGCCGCGACGGAGTAGCCGTCCGCCACCCACGCCATCCACGGCCGCAGATGGTCGAGTGACTCCACCACCACGTCGTACAGCGTCGCCGCGTCGGACTCGCGCACCCGGCGCAGCGTGACCTCGCCGGAACCCAGTTGTGCCCGCATGCGAGTCAGTCAAGCACCGACTGGTACACGGCCACTGTCTGTTCGGCGACCGACTCCCACGAGAACTCGGTGACGGCCCGCTCCCGGCCCCCGACGCCCATGGTCTTCGCCCGGTCGGGGTCACTCAACAGGGTGTTCACCGCGTCCGCGAGGTCCATGCGGAACCGCGACTCGTCCTCGGTGTCGTAGTGCACCAGCAGGCCCGTCCTGCCGTCGTCGACGACCTCCGGGATGCCGCCGACGTCCGACGCGACGACCGCAGTGCCGCACGCCATGGCCTCCAGGTTCACGATGCCCAGCGGCTCGTACACCGACGGGCACACGAACACCGTGGCGTGGCTCAGGAACTGCCGAACCTCCGCCGGCTGCAGCATCTTCTGGATCCAGTAGACGCCGGGCCGGGCCGACGCCAGCTCCGAGACCGCCTTCGTCGTCTCCTCGGCGATCTCCGGGGTGTCGGGCGCGCCGGCACACAGGACGAGCTGCGCCTCGGGGTCGATCTGGTGGGCGGCCGCGATGAGGTGGCCGACACCCTTCTGCCGGGTGATCCGTCCGACGAACACCACGATCGGGCGGTCCGGATCCACTCCGTAGTGGCGCAGCGCGTCCGACTCGGTCACCGGGTGGTACGACGAGGAGTCGATGCCGTTGCGGACGACCTTGACGCGATCGGGGTCCAGCGACGGGTAGCAGTCGAGCACGTCGGCCCGCATGCCCTCGCTCACCGCGATGATCGCGTCCGCCGACTCGTACGCGGTCCGCTCCACCCACGATGACAGCCGGTAGCCGCCGCCGAGCTGCTCGGCCTTCCACGGCCGGCGCGGTTCCAGCGAGTGCGCGGTGACCACGTGCGGCACCCCGTACAGCAGCTTCGCGAGGTGGCCCGCGTGGTTGGCGTACCAGGTGTGCGAGTGCACGAGGTCGACGCCCTCGACGCTCGCGGTGATCGACAGGTCCACTGAGAGCGTGCTCAGCGCCTGGTTCGCGCTCTCCATGCCGGGCGCCGGGGTGTGTGAGTGGACACCCTCGCCCGACCGCGGCGCGCCGAAGCAGTGCACGTCCACTTCGACCAACTCACGCAGGCGGGGCACGAGGAACTCGACATGAACTCCCGCCCCGCCGTAGACCTCGGGCGGCCACTCCCGAGTTAACAGACCGATACGCACGTGCCTCAAGGTAGCCGTATGTGGCCATGCGCCGTTAGGGTCAGCCCGTGAAGTGGCAGCAGCCGCACGTGCTCGGGATCGTGCTCGCCGGGGGCGAAGGGAAGCGGTTGTGGCCGCTGACCGCCGACCGCGCCAAACCCGCCGTGCCGTTCGGAGGCAACTACCGGCTGATCGACTTCGTGCTGTCTAACCTCGTGAACGCCGGCTTCCACCGGCTGTGCGTGCTGACGCAGTACAAGTCGCACTCGCTCGACCGGCACATCTCCACGACGTGGCGCCTGTCCAGCGTGCTGGGGCAGTACATCACCCCGGTGCCGGCGCAGCAGCGGCTCGGCCCGCGCTGGTACACCGGCAGCGCGGACGCGATCTACCAGTCGTTGAACCTCGTGTACGACGAGAGGCCCGACCACATCGTCGTGTTCGGCGCCGACCACGTGTACCGGATGGACCCGGCGCAGATGGTCGAGCAGCACGTGGACTCGGGCGCCGGGGTGACCGTGGCCGGGATCCGGGTGCCGCGTGCCGAGGCGAAGGCCTTCGGCTGCATCGACTCCGACGCCTCGGGCCGCATCACGCGGTTCCTTGAGAAGCCGGCGAACCCGCCGCACGTGCCCGACGACCCGGACGTCACGTTCGCGTCGATGGGCAACTACGTGTTCCGCACCGACACGCTGCTCGAAGCGCTGCGCGAGGACGCCGCCAACCCCGAGTCGTTGCACGACATGGGCGGCGACATCATCCCGATGCTCGTCGACCGGGGTGACGCGCGGGTGTACGACTTCGACGACAACGACGTGCCCGGCGCGACCGAGCGGGACCGCGGCTACTGGCGCGACGTCGGGACGCTCGACGCGTACTACGAGTCGCACCTGGACCTGGTCTCGGTGCACCCGGTGTTCAACCTCTACAACCACCGGTGGCCGATCCGGACGGCGACGCCGCCGCTGCCGCCCGCGAAGTTCGTCAACTCGGGCAGCGCGGTCGAGTCGATCGTCGGGCCTGGCTCGATCATCTCGGGTGCGACCGTCACCGACTCGGTGATCAGCTCGGACGTGCTGATCGAGGACGGCGCGCGGGTCGAGGGCAGCTTGCTCCTGCCCGGCGTGCGCATCGGCAAGGGCGCGGTCGTGCGCCGGGCGATCCTCGACAAGAACGTGCAGGTCGCGGAGGGCACCGAGATCGGCGTGGACCTTGACGCCGACCGACAGCGGTGGACGGTCAGCGCTGGCGGGGTCGTGGTGCTCGGCAAGGGCGAGCGCGTCGAGTGAATTCACCCGTCGGGGAGCCGGCGGGTCGGGTGAACATCCTCCCCTGAACAGGTCGCTCAGGTGCGTCCTGGCGGCCTTCCGGCGCAGGCTGGGCAGTGGCCACACAGCCATCTCAACTGGGGAGAGGAACTGAGATGAAGCATGTAGTGACACTGATGGCCGTCGCGGCGTTCGCACTGGTCCCGACGGCCACGTCGGCCGCTGCCGCGCCGACGGAAGGCGGGTTCTCCAGCTACCTGCGTGGCGTGAAGGCGGGCTTCAACAGCCGCACGTGGACCGACCAGAACAGTGACGCCGTGAACACCGCGATCCACCTCCGGTACTGCGTGATCGACGAGGACTCGTCGATCACGCCGGAGCTCGTGGTCAGGTTGTGGCGCGAGCGCTTCGGGCCGGACCAGAAGGTCGGCACCGACAAGCTGTACCGGTGCGCCGGTCGTGGTGAACGGAAGAGCTGGGGCCGGGTCCCGTCGGGCAAGTACCACTTCGAGGTCCGATCGGTGAACGGCGGCGACAGCCTGCACGTGTCGACGCGTGCCAACGGAGTCGTGGTCGCCTTCTGAGTCGGGTGCCGCCGGGGCCCGGGGTCACCGGGCCTTGGCGGCCAGCAGCAGTCCGTCGCCCAGCGGGAGCAGCACCGGGACCAGGCGGTCGTCGTCGCGGACGTTGCGGGCCACCTCGCGCAGGGCGACCGTCTCGGCATCGCGGCGGGCCGGGTTCGCGACACTGCCCGCCCACAGCACGCTGGCGAACGCGATCACGCCGCCGGGACGCAGCAGCCGCACGCCCTGCTCGTGGTAGCCGGGGTACTCCTGCTTCGCGGCGTCCACGAACAGCAGGTCGTAGGCCTCCTCGGTGAGTCTTGGCAGCACGTCCAGCGCCCGGCCCATGATCAGCCGGGTGCGTCCCGACGCGATCTTGCCGTCAGCGAAGGCCCGCTTCGCCGCCGCCTGGGGCTCCGGGTCGACATCGATGGACGTGAGGACGCCGTCGGAGGTCATGCCGCGGAGCAGGTACAGGCCACTGACGCCCGCCCCCGTGCCGACTTCGACCACGGCCTTCGCCTGCAGTGAGGTCGCCAGGAAGCGCAGTGCCGCGCCGGTGCCCGGGGATACCGGGGCGGCGCCGAGCCGCTCGCCCCGCCTTCGTGCGGTGGCCAGCGTGTCGTCCTCGGTGAGGTAGCCCTCGACGTACGCGTGCAACGCGTCCGAGTCGATCGTCGGCGTATCGGATGCCACGAAGTGTGAGATTAGCGTTGTCGACCCCGGAACCGGGTGATAAGGGCCAGGTCGATTCTCAGGCGGTTCTCAGACGACTCTCACTAGCTTCATATCAGCGCCCGACATCATTCACGGTGACACCACGAGACAGGTCGGGGGATGGGAACACGATGAACACGGTGAGCGTTGAGCGAGGCAGTGGGTTTACCGACCCGGAAGAGGTGGCACACGCCCCGATGCCTACGCAGACAGCCGACGCCGCGCCCGTCGCCCTCGACGACGCGTCCACCTGGACGCCGCCTTCGTGGGACGAGGTGGTCCGCGAGCACGCCGACCGTGTCTACCGCCTCGCCTACCGCCTGACCGGTAACGCGCACGACGCGGAGGACCTCACCCAGGAGACCTTCATCCGGGTGTTCCGGTCGCTCGCGAACTACAAGCCCGGCACGTTCGAGGGCTGGCTGCACCGCATCACGACCAACCTGTTCCTCGACATGGCCCGCCGTCGCTCGCGGCTGCGCATGGAGGGGCTGCCGGAGGACACCGACCGGCTCGCCGGCGACGACCCGAGCCCGGAGCAGGTCTATGTCGCGAACCACCTCGACCCGGACCTGCAGGCCGCGCTGGACGAGCTGCCCCCGGAGTTCCGGGCCGCGGTCGTGCTGTGTGACGTGGAAGGCCTCTCCTACGAGGAGATCGGCGCCACGCTCGGCGTGAAGTTGGGTACTGTGCGCAGCAGGATCCACCGTGGGCGGCAGGCCCTGCGCGCGTCGCTGGAGCGGCGCCGGGAACTTGTACGGGAGGGTAGGTCGTGACCGACGAGCGCGGTTGGGGTCTGTCCGATCAGCACTTACTTCCGGACGTGGTCGTGGCGTTCGTCGACGGAGAGCTGTCGCCGACCGCCCACGACCGGGCGTCCTCACATCTGGCCAGGTGCGCGGTCTGTGCCGCCGAGACAGCGGCGCAGCGTCAGGCCGCGTCGGCCGTCCAGTCGGCCAACGCGTTCTCCGCGCCGGCCGGGCTCCTCGCGAACCTTCGGGCCATCCCCCAGCAGGTCGAGATGCCGGAGATGCCGGACGGTCTCGCCATGACCGACGACGGCCAGCTTGTCGCCGTCCAGAGACCGGACCGGGTCGCGGCGTTAGGGGGAACCGCACCGCTGGGAACATCTCCCAGACTCGGCGAGGGCCGCGCGGTCCTCGGGCGTAGGCCTGGCCGCCGTGCGGCGCAGGGCGCCGGCGTCGTGGTCTCCGGGCTCGTGCTCGGCGCGATCGCGCTCGCCAGTTCCGCCAGCGGCGGCGCCGACCAGGACCAGCCCGCACCCGCCACCGGTGACCGACCCTCGATGGTTGGCGGCGGCATCCAGCAGGCCGGCCACGCCGCCCTGCTGCTCACCAACGGGCAGTAGCACAACGCTGACTTCACCGTCCCTCCGGCACGCTTGGCAACGATGAGCGACCAGTGGAATCCCGAGCCGGGCACGCCGTCGAACGGCAGCGCCGTTCCCGGCGTCAACGTCCCCAGTGACGACCGGCCCCGACTCGGGCCACGTCCGTTGCAGCGCCCTGCCGTCGATCCCGGTGCGGCGGCCGCGTTCGGCCGGCCAGCAGGCGTGGACGGGGCTTTCTCACCCCAGGCCGGTAGGCAGCCGTCCCTGGGTGAGCTGAAGACCGCGCCGCCCGCGCCGGAAGCACTCGTGTCCGCGTTCGGCCGGCCCGAGGGCAGCACGGAGGTGCTGCAGCGCCCGCCGACCGACGAGCACGGTGTCAACGGCGTGGACCCCTGGGACCCGGACGCCGCGCACGACCCGTGGCGCGACCCCTCCTCCGGCGCCGTGATCGGGCCGCCCGCGAAGGGACCGGACGCCGACCGGGACTCCGACAAGCCGAAGGCCAAGCCGTCCGCCCAGCTGCTGAGCCTGCCCGAGGTGCTGTTCGGGCGCCGGGTGAAGGTGTCCGCGCTGGTCTTCCTCGCCGTGTTCGCCCTGGTCATCGGGGTTGGTGGTGGAATAGCCGCGTACTTCGTCGCCGAGCGGGGCGACCAGCTCTACAGCGACGCCACGCTCGCCGAGGTGCAGCCGGCCAAGGAGCGGGAGCCGGGCTCGGTCGCGGACATCGCGCAGCGTGTGCGGCCCGCGGTCGTCACCATCGAGGTGCGGTCGGACCAGGGCGCCGGGGTCGGTTCCGGCGCGATCATCGACAGCGCCGGGTACGTCCTGACCAACGAGCACGTCGTCACGCTCGGTGGCGTGGTGTCCGCCGGGCAGCAGATCACGGTCGTGTTCAACGACGGCAAACGTGCCGAGGCGAAGCTCGTGGGTTCCGACCCGAAGATGGACCTCGCGGTGGTGAAGGTCGACGAGGACGTCAGCACGGTGATCCAGCTCGGCACGTCCGCCGATCTTGCGGTCGGCGACACGGTCCTCGCGATCGGCTCGCCGCTCGGTGAGACCGACACCGTGACGCTCGGCATCGTCAGCGCACTGAACCGGCCGGTCGTGGTCGGCGAGGAGGACGGGCAGCCGGCGGTGTACGACGCGATCCAGACCGACGCGGCGATCAACCACGGCAACTCCGGCGGCCCGCTGGTCGACTCGACGGGGGCACTCGTCGGCATCAACACCTCGATCATCTCGACGTCGGCCGAGGGCGGCAACATCGGCCTTGGCTACGCCATCCCGATCGACGACGCGCGGCCGGTGGCTGAGGCGCTGATCCAGACGGGCAAGGTGAACCACGCCGACCTTGGCGTGAACGCGGCCTCGGTGTCGGCGCAGACGGCGGAGGGCGCCCGGATCCAGAACGTGCGCGAGGGCGGCGCGGCGGCCCAGGCAGGCATCAAGCAGAACGACGTGATCCGCAAGGTTGGCGACCGGGTCATCGCCAACGCGGCGGAGCTGATCGTCGCCGTGCGGCAGCACAAGATCGGCGACACCGTACCCGTGGTGCTGGCGCGCGATGGACGCGAGCTCACGGTTCAGGTGACGTTGCAGTCGGATTGACGGGCTACGCTGGAGATGATGCGGGCCGCGCGCGGGAGGTAGGCCACAGTGTTCGACAGTATTGGCTGGTCCGAGATCCTGATCTTGGTCGTGGCGGGCCTGTTCATCCTCGGTCCGGAGCGGTTACCGGGTGCGGCCGCCGCGCTCGGCCGCAGCGTGCGCAAGGTCCGTGAGTACGCGACCGGCGCCAGGGAGCAGCTCCGCGACGAGATGGGCGACGACTTCGACCAGCTGCGCAAGCCGCTGCAGGACCTGCAGCAGCTGCGGAACTTCGACCCGCGCCGCGCGGTGACCAAGCACCTGTTCGACGACATCGACGTCCCGAACGGCAGCAGCACCAAGCCCAACGGGCACACCCCGCCGGCCACCACTCCGGCGCCCGAGGTCTCGAAGCCCGCGACCCCCACGACACCGTCGACCGGTGAGGCGAAGTTCGACCCCGACGCCACATGACGTCGCTGCGTCGGGCCCTCACGGACCCGCCGCTTCGACCGTTGCCGGACAAGGCACGGGAACTCCTGGAGGCGCTGGAGGCGCCGCCCCGGCTGGCCGCGCACCTGCGTGCGGTGCACGACGTGGCCTGGCAGCTGGCCGACTGGGTCGAGCGGCACCATCCGACAGCTGCCTTCGACCGCGATGCCGTGCTGTTCGGTGCGGCGGTCCACGACATCGGCAAGACGGTCCATCTCGGGGAGCTGTCCGGGCCGGGCAGCGCGCACGAGCCCGCCGGCTACGAGATCCTGCTAACTCACGGTGTCGAGGCGCGATGGGCGAGGTTCGCGCGTGACCACGGGTCGTGGGGCACGGCCAGCGACCTCGACGACCTGCTGGTGAGCCTGGCGGACAAGGTCTGGAAGGCGAAACGGGTGCAGGACCTGGAACAGCTGGTCACGGACCGCCTGGCCATGGCGAGCGGCCAGGAGCCGTGGCAGGTGTTCATGGCCCTGGACGACGAGCTGAGCCGGATCGCGGCGGGCGCCGACCACCGGCTTGCCTTCCAGACGAGCTACCCGGTGACGGCGGCGGCCTCCGGCCCCCGTGATCCAGCCTAGCGGCGGCCACCGACAGCGAGGCGCCGGTTATCCCCAGGGTGTGGACAACCGCGGTGGCTGTGGACAGCGCGTGTCCAACGCCAGGGACACGCGTGTCCAACAATCTGAACCGCTGAGTTCGACAACCGGAGGGCGGCGTGCCCAAGGCGTTTCGGGCGACGCGTTTTGTTGAACTCAGCGGTCTCAACCGTTGGACTCGCGGGTCTGGGATGTTGGACACGCGGGGGTTGTGGACAGGGGGACGGTCGTGGGTCGGAAGTGTCGGTGCTGTGCCGTAGGCTCGAAACCGGGGGCCGGAGGCCAAGCGGCTCGTTGTCCCGGGGGCGGGTCAGGCCGGGGAGACCGAGAGCATGCGGCCCGACAGGCCCCGGGCCCTGGTCGAGAGCCTCGTCGCGATGCGGGTCAGTTCCTGGGCCGCCGCCGAGTCCGGGATCGACATCACGATCGGCTCGCCCTTGTCGCCCGACTCGACCACTCGTGGGTCCAGGGGGACCTTGCCCAGCAGTGGCACGTCCGAGCCGATGGTGCGGGTCAGCGACGCCGCCACGGTCTCGCCGCCGCCGGAGCCGAACGGCTCCATCCGCGAGCCGTCGGGCAGCTCCAGCCACGACATGTTCTCGATGACGCCGGTGATGCGCTGCCGGGTCTGCATGGCGATGGCGCCCGCGCGCTCGGCCACCTCCGCCGCGGCCTGCTGCGGGGTGGTCACCACCAGCAGTTCGGCGTTGGGCAGCAGCTGGGCCACGGAGATCGCGATGTCGCCGGTGCCCGGGGGGAGGTCAAGCAGCAGCACGTCCAGATCGCCCCAGAACACGTCCGCCAGGAACTGCTGCAGGGCCCGGTGCAGCATCGGCCCGCGCCACACCACCGGGGTGTTGCCCGGCGTGAACATGGCGATCGAGATGACCTTCACGCCGTTGGCCTCCGGCGGCAGGATCATCTTCTCCACGCGGGTCGGCTTGCCGTGAGCGCCGAGCATCCTCGGCACCGAGTGGCCGTAGATGTCCGCGTCGACCACACCAACCGACAGCCCGCGTGCGGCCATCGCCACGGCCAGGTTGACCGTCAGGCTCGACTTGCCGACCCCACCCTTGCCCGAGGCCACGCAGTAGACCCTGGTCATGGAGCCGGGCTCGGCGAACGGGATGCGTGGCTCCTCCGACGTGCCGCGCAGCTTCTGCCGCAGCTCGGTGCGTTGCTGGTCGGACATGACGTCCAGCTCGACCGTCACGTGCCGCACGCCGTCGACCGAGGAGACGGCCGACGTCACATCGCGCGTGATCTTGTCGCGCAGGGGGCAGCCGGACACGGTCAGGTAGATCTCCACGTGCACGGTGCCGCTGTCGCCGATGGACACGTTCTTGACCATGCCCAGGTCGGTGATCGGCTTGTGGATTTCCGGGTCCTGGACGGTGGCCAGCGCCGCACGCACAGCCTCGACATCTGGAGTGGTCACCCCACCATGCTACGGCCCCGTTCCGTACCATCGTCCCCGTGGCGGAACCCGGAGTAACACGTTCGCCGACCACGACGGAGCTCGACGCGTGGCGATCATTCCTCCGCGCCCACGCGCGGATGGTGCGCGTGCTCGAAACCGAGCTGGTCGCCGAGCATCCCATCACCCTCGGTGCCTACGACGTGCTCGTGCAGCTCGCCGAGGCCCCGGACCGCCGGCTGCGGATGGCCGAGCTGGCCGACGCCGTGCTGCTGTCCCGCTCCGGCGTCACCCGGCTGGTCGACCGGCTGGAGGTCGCGGGCATGGTCACGCGGGAGCGCTTCGGCGGCGACGGCCGCGGTGTGGTCGCCGTGATCACGACCAAGGGCATCGACACGCTGCGTGCCGCGTCCCGCACCCACCTCGCCGGGGTGGTCCGCCACTTCGTCGACCACATGGACCCCGACGAGCTGGCCTCGCTCGGCGCCATGTGCGCCCGCTTGGCCGAGTAAGGGTCAGGTCTCCGCCCAGCGGTGGTCGTCGCGGACCGTGTCCGCCGACGGCCGGGACTTGCGGGGTTTGACCTTGAGGTCGGCGCGGAGGCGTTCGAGCTCGTTACGCAGGTAGTCCCGGGTCGCGACCTCGCCCACCGCGAGTCGCAGGGCGGCCAGCTCGCGGGCCAGGAACTCCGTGTCCTCCTTGGTGCGGGCCGCGCGAGCACGGTCCTCCTCCAAGGACACGCGGTCACGGTTGTCCTGGCGGTTCTGTGCCAGCAGGATCAGCGGCGCCGCGTAGGCCGCCTGTGTGGAGAACGCCAGGTTCAGCAGGATGAACGGGTACGGGTCCCAACGCAGGGACGCGGCCGTCAGGTTCAGCGTGATCCACACGAGCACGAACAGGGTCTGCCAGAACAGGAACTTGCCCGTGCCAAGGAACCTGGCCAGCCGCTCGGACACGCGGCCGAAGGCCTCAGGGTCGAAGGAGAGCCGGAAACCGGGGCGTTTCGGCTGGTCAAGCCGTCGCCGGGACAGCAGGTCAGGCATCCGCGTGCTCCTCGCTGCCGGAGTCCCGCCACCCGACGGGCAGCAGGTGGTCCAGCACGTCGTCGACGGTCACCGCACCCAACAGGTGCTCGTTGTCGTCCACCACCGGCGCGCACACCAGGTCGTAGGTGGCGAAGTACCTGGTCACCTCGTTCAGCGAGGCGGACGGCGACAGCCGCGCCAACTCGGTGTCCACCGCACTCGCCACCAGCTCGCCCGGCGGCTCACGCAGCAGCCGTTGCAGGTGGACGCAGCCAAGGTACCGGCCGGTGGGCGTCGCGGACGGCGGCCGGCACACGAACACCATGCTGGCGAGCGCCGGGGTGAGGTCCGGGTTGCGCACCATGGCCAGTGCTTCGGCGATCGGGGCGTCGGGCATCAGCACGATCGGCTCGGGGGTCATCAACCCGCCCGCCGTGTCGGCCGAGTACGCCAGCAGCCGGCGTACCGGGTCGGACTCCTGCCGTTCCATCAACCCCAGGAACCGGTGCCGGTCCAGCTCGGTCAGCTCGGCGAGCAGGTCGGCGGCGTCGTCGGGTTCCATGGCCTCCAGGATGTCCGCCGCCCGTTCCTCGTCGAGGTGCAGGAGCAGTTCCTTCTGGTCGTCCTCGGGCAGCTCCTCGAACACGTCCGCGAGCCGTTCGTCGTCGAGCGAGTCCACCACCTCGTAGCGCCGCTTCGCCGGTAGGTCCTGCACGGCCGCGGCCACGTCGGCGGCCCGCATGCCCTCGAACACGCTCAGCAGGTGCGTCGTCCCCTGCGGCGCCGACGCCAGGTCCGTGACACCGGGCGCCTCGATCTCCTCCCAGCGCAGCACCTGGATCGGGCCGCGCCGGGACAGCCGCCCGATGCGCTCGCGGATCGCGACCCGGCTCAGTACCCAGTCCCGTGTCCTGGTCAGCTCCATCGCCGTGTCGACCAGCACGGCGGGGCTGCCGGTCTCGATGATCACGGCCCGCGCGTCCAGCAGCTGGCCGACGACCAGCACCTCGTTGGGCCGCTGGGTGAACCGGCGCAGGTTGACCGAGCCGGTGGCCAGGGTGACCGCGTTCGCGTCGATCGAGGTGACCCGCAGCATCGGCACGAAGATCCGCCGGCGCGTCGCGAGCTCGACGACCGCGCCCAGCACACGCGGTGCGGTGCGGTCGGGCCGGAGCACCGCCACCACGTCCCGGATCTTGCCGATCGACTCGCCGTCCGGCCCGAACACCGGTAGTCCGGCGAGTTGCGCGACAAAGACCCTGCTCACGCTGGCAAGGCTAGCCGTCCGTGGCGATGTTCACCCGTTGGTGAGCTCCTTCACCAGCGTCGGGTCGAGCACATCGGCCAGGTCGGCGTAGGGCACGTCGACCGTCTGGATGCCGCACGCGTTGGCGCGGTTGAACGCCGGTAGCTCGACCGTGAAGGACGCGTGGTCAGGGGTGAACGCCACGGTCACCGCGTCCCCGAGGTCGTCCTCGGTCAGCACGAACTCGCCGGCCGGGGTGCTGAGGTCCGCGCACAACCGGTCGGGCGAGTGTGCGAGCAGCACGTCGGCGAGGGCCTTCGGTGCGCCCGGCCGAAAGACGCGCGACGGCGGCAGCGCCTCGCCGGTCCGCAGGTCCACGGTGACCGCGTCGAAGCTCTGCCACGAGCTGTTCGAGATCAGGCTCGCGTCGGGCAGGTTCTCGTACCGGACCGAGAGGTAGTTCGCGTTCCGCAGCAACACCGTGGCGCGGACGGTGATCGTCACCGGGTCGTCCCAGCGCTCGTCGTCGCTGTCCCGCATCATCTGGCGGACGCCGGCGAACCCGTCCCGCAGCTCACGGATCCGCGCGTCGACCGGGCCGCGGAGCGCGTCGTTCAGCGCGGCCGCGTTCCCGACCCCGGACACCTCCACGAGCTCCGCGGTCACCGCCACGTTGAGCTGGTAGCTGGCCCGTTCGGTCCGCGTGCTCACGGACAGGGATTCCTGCGCGACGGCCGGCGGGTCCTCACCGGTGGTGGTGATGACGATGACCGCCGCGCTCACGACCACCGCCGCGCCGATGACCGCCGCGGCGATCTTGGCGACCACCGCGCCGGCCGCGGTCTTCGCGGCCACGGCCGAACTGGCCGCGCCGGCGGCGCTCGCGGTCGCGCCGCCCGAGGTGAGCACGCCGGTCGACGACACCAGCCACGCCATGGGTGAGGCCGCGAGGAGGGCACCGGCGAACCCGGCGAGCCGGGCCCAGCCCTTGGACTCCCAGTCCTTGCCGTACCCGGCGACGGCGGCCGCCTCGAGTTCCGCCACGAACGCCGCCGCGCTCGGTGGCCGCTGGCGCACGTCCTTGGCCATGCCCCGCGACACCAGCGCGCGGACCGGTTCCGGCACCTGCTCGACGGGTGGGGCGGCGAACTGGTGCGCGTGCCGGAGTGCCTCGGTGCCCGTGTCCCGGAACGGGCGGAAACCCGTGACACACAAGAAGAACACGCAGGTGGCCGCGTAGACGTCGGTGGCCGGTGTTGCTGGGCCGCCCCGCCACTGCTCCGGCGCCGTGTAGGCCGGCGTGCCGCCGGAATGTCCACTGTGGCCGGACAGGAGCGCGATGCCGAAGTCCACCAGCTTGCTCTGGTGGTTGGGCTGCACCAGGACGTTGCCCGGTTTGTAGTCGCGGTGCACGGTGCCGGTGTCGTGTGCGGCGGCCAACCCGAGCAGTGAGCCCTTCAGGATGGCGAGCGCCGCCTCGGGGGTGAGTGCGCCGTGCTGGTCGAGGATCGCCTTGAGCGACACGCCGGGCACGGCCTCCATCACGATCGCCGCCCTGGCCGGGGTTTCGACGAACTCGTACAGGCGCGCGACATGTGGGCTCACCACACGGCGCAGGATGGCGGCCTCGTGGCGGAACTGGGCGCGGGACGACTCGTCGGCGGCGTGCAGGTACTTGATCGCGACGACCCGGCGGGACGCGTCGTGCCGGGCCAGCACCACGCGCCCGAACCCGCCCTCACCGAGCAGGGTCAGCTGCGTGTATCCCGGCATCGTCCACTCAGACACGACCAGACGGTAACCGGGGTCAGGCCAGCAGCGCGGCGATTCGCGCGCACTGGACGCCGAACTGGTCCTCGCCGGCGTAGAGCCGGTTGTCGACCGCGCGCATGAATGTCCACTTGCGCGCGAGCACCGGGTCCAGTCCGGCCCGGTCGACGACCGCGGCCAACCGGTCGAGCGTGGCGGTCTCGTCGAACCGGTTCCACAGCAAGGGGATGAGCCCGAACTCGCGGTCGCCGGCGATGGGCTTCGGGTCGATCACCAGCCACGGTTCACGTTCGCCTCGGAGCACGTTCTCGAAGTGAAGATCCTCGTTGACCAGGTGATCGCCGGCACGCGGACCCAACTCGCGACAGTAGGCGACGGCCTGCTCGACCAGTTCGTCCGGCAGGAGAGCGGTGTTCTCCTCTGGGAACTCGCGGACCCAGCGGGCGGCCGTGTCCCGCATGTGGCGGATTCCGGGCGGGGCGGGCCGGTCCAGCCTGCCCAGAAGGCTCGTGATGACGGCGAGTGCCTCGTTCGTCGGCACGTTCGCGAGCGAGGTGTGCGGGTCGAGGCGCTCCAGCAGCAGTGCCCAGGCGTCGGGGTCGTGTGCCAGCAGGCGTACCGCCCCGTCACCGTCCCAGATGGACAGCGCGAGTGCCTCGTGCTCGGCCTCGTCGTGTGGCCAGGTGATCTTGAGCATGGCGGGTTCGCCGGAGGCCCGCCGGACGGGGAGCACGAGCGCACACACCCCGTGCATGGGCTCGCCGTCGAGGGTCAGGTCCCAGCGGGCGAGGCACGACTCGGCCAGTGCGGGCAGGCCGGCGAGCCATTCCGCGCCTTCCTCGCCGAAACCCCGCGTGAAGCCTTCTGGCACGGTCAAGGACATGCCTCGAGCGTGGCGTAGCCGACACGTGCACGGCGAGCGGGTTTCTCACGGCCTAGGGTTACTGGCAAGTAGTTGGGAGGCTTGATGAGGTCACCGAAGGACTTCTTCCGTCCGCTTGCCGTCGGCGCGCCGGAGCCGCCGCGGCAGATCCCGTTCCGCCCCTCCCGGATGATCCACTTCTTCGATCCGGGCAACGAGAAGATGGCGGCCAAGGTCCCCGGTATGGTCGGCCAGGCCGACGTGCTGCTCGGCAACCTCGAGGACGCCGTGCAGGCCGACCGCAAGGAGATCGCCCGCGCCGGGCTCGTACGCATCGCCAGCGAGGTGGACTTCGGTGACACGCAGCTGTGGACGCGGGTCAACAGCCTCGACTCGCCGTGGGTGCTCGACGACCTGATCACGCTGGTCACCGAGGTTGGTGACAAGCTGGACGTGATCATGGTGCCGAAGGTCGAGGGCCCCGAGGACATCCACTACGTCGATCGTCTGCTCGCCCAGCTCGAGGCGCGCGCCGGCCTGACCCGCCCGCTGCTCGTGCACGCGATCCTGGAGACCGCGAGCGGCGTGTCGCGGGTCGAGGAGATCGCGCAGGCCAGCCCACGCATGCAGGGCATCTCGCTCGGTCCGGCCGACCTCGCCGCGAGCCGGCGCATGAAGACCACCCGTGTGGGCGGCGGTCACCCGGGCTACCTCGTGCGGACCGACCCGGTCGGCGAGGACCTGACCGAGGGGCGGGTCACCTACCAGCAGGACCTGTGGCACTACACGGTCGCGCGCATGGTCGACGCGTGTGTACAGGCCGGGATCCTGCCGTACTACGGCCCGTTCGGCGACATCCGCGACACGGTCGCCTGCGAGGACCAGTTCCGCAACGCCTACCTGCTCGGCTGCGTCGGCGCGTGGAGCCTGCACCCGGCACAGATCGCGATCGCGCGGAAGGTGTTCTCGCCGGAGCCCGCCGAGGTGGCGTGGGCCCGCCGCGTGATCGCCGCCATGGGCGACGGCACGGGCGCGGTCATGCTCGACGGCAAGATGCAGGACGACGCCACGGTGAAGCAGTGCCAGGTGATCGTGGCACTGGCTGACGACCTGGCCGCCCGCGACCCGGAGCTGGCGGCGCTCTACAAGGAGGCGTCGTGAAGCCCCGCAGGTCGGTTCTCTACATGCCGGGCGCGAACGAACGTGCCCTGGAGAAGGCGAAGACGCTGCCGGCGGACGCGCTGATCCTCGATCTGGAGGACGCGGTGGCCCCGTCGTCGAAGTCGGCGGCGCGGGACCGCGTGTGTTCCCTGGTGGGGTCGTACGGCTCCCGCGAGGTGACGATCCGGGTCAACGGCGCGGGCACCCCGTGGCACGCCGACGATCTCCGTGCCGTCGGCGAAGCTGGCCCGTCGGCGGTCGTGGTGCCGAAGGTCAACTCGGCCGACGAGGTCCACGCCATCGAGAAGGCCCTGTCACACGCCCCGGACCACACGGCCATCTGGGCCATGATCGAGACCCCGGTTGCGGTGCTGAACTGCGCCGCGATCGCGGCCGCCTCGGAACGGCTGACCGTGCTCGTGCTGGGCACCAACGACCTGGCGAAGGAGCTGACGGCGGCGCAGGTCCCGGGCCGCGCGCCACTGCTCGGCCCACTGTCGATGTGCGTGCTGGCGGCCCGCGCGACCGGCCGCGTCATCCTCGACGGCGTCTACAACGACGTCCGCGACCTGGACGGGTTCGCGGAGGAATGCCGGCAGGGCAGGGACTTCGGCTTCGACGGCAAGACACTGATCCACCCGGGCCAGGTCGACCCGTGCAACGAGATCTTCGCCCCCTCGGCAGCCGAGGTCGAGCACGCACACCGCGTCATCGCCGCCTTCGAGGAGGCCCGCCGCGAGGGCCGCGGAGTGGCCACAGTGGACGGCAGACTGATCGAGAACCTCCACGTGGCCAACGCGGAACGCACCCTCGCACTGGCTGAGGCGGTAGGCAACAGCTGACCCGCCCCTGTCGGTGCCCGCCGGTAACGTTGAACTCGGGGGACCCCTGGCGCACGAATGGGACTTTCGCTCGGGCATCGCCCGATCGGGTTGTGGATGCCCGACCGCGAGCCCCGTGTTCTGTCGGTGCCCCCGGGTAGCGTGGAAATCGGGGGGCCCCGGCGCACGAATGGGACTTTCGCTCTGACATCGCCCGATCGGGTTGTGTATCGCGGGGCGAGGTGTACGGCTTGTCGCGGCGGGCGGCGGGCGGCGGGCGGCGGGCGGCGGGCGGCGGGCGGCGGGCGGCGGGCGGCGGGCGGCGGGATGCCGCTTTCGTGAAGGCCGGTGTCCTGAACGACGCGTTGGGGGCGGTCAGCGACATGAGCGGGTCTTTCGGGGCATCGCCCGTGGCGCGAATACATATTTCGCAGCGCATGGCTGCGCGCCCCCGCATCGCCGGCGA
Source organism: Actinophytocola sp. (assembly GCF_036378875.1). Lineage (GTDB taxonomy): Bacteria > Actinomycetota > Actinomycetes > Mycobacteriales > Pseudonocardiaceae > Actinophytocola. Next base: position 45,099 of record NZ_DASUVO010000101.1, on the reverse strand, counting down.
GCGTGCAGCGCCCGCCGCGGTTGTGCTGGTGAACTCGGAGACTGTTATTCCGTCGGCCGGTGCCTGACCTGCGAAGTCGGTGTCCCAAGGGTGCCCCTTGAGACGCCAACCTCGACCCGCCGATGATCTTGTCGGGTGTCGCATCGTGCGAGAGGTTCGGGACACCGGTCGTGGCAAGTCCACCGGGTCGCGCCCCGAGCCACCAAGACCATCGGTGATCTGGGCTCAACGTCCCATGGGTGCCCCTCAGGACATCCGCCTGCCGCCGCACGGCTGGGCGCTGTGCGCCCGGCGCCCCCGGCGCACCAATGGGACTCTCGCTCGGGTTGGGTGGGTGAACCGGTCGCTCGCGGGCCCGGAATTGTCGGTGCTCGCCGGTAGTGTGGAAATCGGGGGGCCCCCGCCGACGAATGGGACTTTCGTGCAGGTGGGGTGGGGTGCGCCTGGCGGGGTGAGGTTGCTTCTCTCGGCGTCTTCTGGCCGGCGATTCGGCGTAGCATCGGTGGGGAGGGGAAGCCGGCCGCGGGAGGCACCATGGTCGCCTACAGCATCCTCCTGATCCTCGCGGTGATCCTGATCGTCGCGTCGTCGTGTCTGCGTGTGATCAAGCAGTACGAGCAGGGCCTGATCTTCCGGTTCGGGCGGGTTCTGCCTGGGGTGCGGTCGCCGGGGTTGGCCGCGATCGTGCCCGTCGCGGACAAGCTGCAGAAGGTCAACATGCAGATCGTGACCATGCCGGTCCCCGCGCAGGAGGGCATCACCAGGGACAACGTCACCGTTCGGGTGGACGCCGTCGTCTACTTCAAGGTCATCGACCCGGTCGCGGCGGTCGTGAAGGTCGAGGACTACCGGTTCGCGGTTGGGCAGGTCGCGCAGACCTCGCTGCGGTCCATGATCGGTAAGAGCGACCTCGACGACCTGCTGTCCAACCGTGAGCGGCTCAACCAGGGCCTGGAACTGATGATCGACAGCCCCGCGCTGGAGTGGGGTGTGCACATCGACCGGGTCGAGATCAAGGACGTCGCGCTGCCTGAGTCGATGAAACGGTCCATGTCGCGGCAGGCGGAGGCCGAGCGGGAGCGCCGCGCGCGGGTCATCTCCGCGGACGGTGAGTACCAGGCGTCGCAGAAGCTCGCCGAGGCGGCCAGGGTCATGGGTGACACGCCGGCCGCGCTCCAGCTGCGCCTCCTGGAGACCGTGGTGCAGGTGGCCTCGGAGAAGAACTCGACGCTCGTCCTGCCGTTCCCGGTCGAGCTGCTCCGCTTCCTCGAACGCAACACCATCCCGGAGCGCAAGACCCCCGACGGGGAGGAACCGCCCCCCACATAGGGTTGCGCGGTGGGGTTGTTCAACCGAAAGCGGCCAGGACCCGACGAGCCGCCCGACGAGACCCTGCCGGAGCTGACGGTCAGCGGCGCGCAACGCCTCCGTGACCTTGTCCGCGGCAGCATGGCGACTTCCGGGTACGAGGTGACGGTCTACGCCGGGCACGTCGAGGACGCGGACGGCCGTCAGTTCGGCCTGGGCAGCTTGGCGCGCCGGCTCGCCGATCCCCGGATCGCGGGCAAGCACTGGCCCCAGATCATCGAGGACCACGTCCGCCGCCTGCTCGCCAGCGTCGACGGCCCCGACGAGTTCGACGTCCCCACCGAGGACCTGCTCGGCCGAACCTACCTGCGCCTGTACGAGGCGAGCTCGCTGCCGGACAACGGCTGGTGGTCCTACGGCCGCGAGGCCCTGCCCGGCGTGCTGGAGCTGCTCGCACTCGACCTGCCGGACTCGGTCGCCACGTTCAACGACGAACAGGTCGGCAAGCACGGTCACCACCGGCTGCGGGCGGCGGGCCTGGCCAACCTGCGGCGCGAGGAGGCCGACGAGCGGGCCACGTTCGACGGCGTGGAGATCCTCGTCGGGTCCATGTTCATGGCGTCGACGATCCTGGTGCTGCGGGACGTCATCCTCCGCACCACCGGGGAGGCGCATCTGCCCAACGGCGTCCTCGTCGCGGCGCCCTTTCGGCACCAGCTGATGTATCACGTGCCGCGTGACGCCCAGGTGATCCCAGCGTTGAACGCGATGGCCGGGAACGCGGCCGCCGGATACGACACGGAGGTCGGTCCGCTCACCCCGCACGTCTACTGGTGGTTCGACGGAGCGTTGCAGCAGATCACCAATCGTGACGACACGGGGGCGATCGAGATCCGCGTCGAGGGTGGTTTCGGCGAGGTGCTCAGCCGGCTCGTGCCGGGGTTGTGATTCGAGCACGGAGTGTCATGTCTGTTACCGAACAGAGATATGACGTCACACATCGTCAAAGGTTGCAGTGAGATAACGCACAGATAACGGCTTAAGCTTGCCTCCGACCCACGGGTTTAGGTGAAGGTGTGGGCATGGGAAAGCATCGACTCAGCAACATGGAGGGGCGAAGAGGGCCCCGTCTGTTTGGCCGCTCTCGTCGAGACGACCTGTTCGAGCGCAGCTTCCAATCCTGCCGTGACTGCGGGGCCGACGTGTACGTGCTCGCCGACGACTGCCGCGACTGCGGTTCGCAAATCGAGCTACGCGCTTCCTGAGTGGTACTGCGCACAACCTCCGCGCGAACGAGCGTTAACCGGTGGATACTGACCGGTAACTACAGCGCTGTCGCAGCCCGGAGGGAGCCGAAAAAATGGCCCGTCTTGCCCAGACCGCCGGCCTGACCGACGTTCAGCAGGAAATCCTCGCCACCGTCCGTGACTTCGTCGACAAAGAGATCATTCCGCACGCACAGGCGCTCGAACACGCGGATGCCTATCCGCAGGACATCGTCGACGGGATGAAGGAGATGGGGCTGTTCGGCCTCACCATCCCCGAGGAGTACGGCGGTCTCGGCGAGTCCCTGCTGACCTACGCGCTCGTGGTGGAGCAGATCGCGCGGGGCTGGATGAGCGTGTCCGGCGTGATCAACACGCACTTCATCGTGGCGCACATGATCCGCCACCACGGGACGGCGGCGCAGAAGGAGAGCCTCCTGCCGCGGATGGCGACCGGCGAGGTGCGTGGCTCGTTCTCGATGTCGGAGCCGGACCTCGGGTCCGACGTGGCGGCGATCAAGACCCGGGCGAAGCGCGACGGGGACGGCTACGTCATCGACGGCGCGAAGATGTGGCTCACCAACGGCGGCAGTTCCAACCTCATCGCGGTGCTCGTGAAGACGGACGAGGGCGCCGCGAAGCCGCACGAGAACCTGACGGCGTTCCTGGTGGAGAAGCCGGAAGGGTTCGGCGAGGTGGCGCCGGGTCTCACCATTCCCGGCAAGATCGACAAGATGGGTTACAAGGGCGTCGACACCACCGAGGCCGTGTTCTCCGGGTACCGGATCGCCGATGACACCGTGCTCGGCGGCGTTCCGGGCCGCGGGTTCGCGCAGATGATGGACGGCGTCGAGGTCGGCCGGGTGAACGTGGCGGCCCGCGCGTGCGGCATCGCGATCCGCGCGTTCGAGCTGGCGATCGACTACGCACAGCAACGCAGCACGTTCGGCAAGCCCATCGCCCAGCACCAGGCCATCGCGTTCAAGCTGGCCGAGATGGCGACGAAGGTCGAGGCGGCCCACCTGATGATGGTGAACGCGGCCCGGCTGAAGGACTCCGGCCAGCGCAACGACGTCGAGGCCGGCATGGCCAAGCTGCTGGCGTCGGAGTACTGCGCGGAGGTCACGCAGGAGTCGTTCCGCATCCACGGCGGCTACGGCTACTCCAAGGAGTACGAGATCGAACGCCTCATGCGCGAGGCCCCGTTCCTCCTCATCGGCGAAGGCACGAGCGAGATCCAGAAGACGATCATCAGCCGAGGCCTCCTCCGCGAGTACCGCTCCCGCTAGCCGCGAGTCGCGCGTTCGACCCCCGCGAGTCTCGCTTTCAGCGCCGCGAGTCGCGCGTTCGGCCACCCCGAGTTGCGGTTTCGAGTACGGGTGGCACGAACCGGCCGGTGTCGGGTTAGCACTGTTCGCCCTGTGTTGGCAGGATGGTGTCAACTGCTGAACTGAGGTGAGCAACGGTGACCGGTGCGTTCTCCGGCGGGGCACGGGGGAGCCAGGCGCTCCCGAAGGTGCCGACGCCGCCGTCTGGCTGGCCCATCGGGTCCTACAGCACGTACCAGGAGGCCCATCGCGCGGTCGAGTACCTGGCGGGCAACGAGTTCCCCGTCCAGGAGGTCACGATCGTCGGCGTGGACCTCATGCTGGTCGAGCGGGTCATCGGCCGGTTGAGCTGGCCGAAGGTCCTCGGCACGGGAGCGCTGTCCGGCGCGTGGTTCGGGCTGTTCGTCGGTCTCCTGCTCGGGCTGTTCAGTTCACAGACGATGTCGTTCGCGCCGATACTCGTCGGTCTCGTCGCGGGCGTCGTGTTCGGGTTGGTGTTCGCGGCCGTCGGCTACGCGACCACACGGAGTTCCGGCCGGGAGATCGCGTCGGCGAGCCAACTGGTCGCGGGCCGTTACGACGTCTTAGCCCAGCCGCGCAACGCCGAGAAGGGGCGGGACCTGCTCGCCAGGCTGGCCATGCGCCCGCAGACCGACTGAGGCTCGCCCCCGTCCGCCCCTTTGTTACAGGCCGTGCCTGAATCGTTGCCCAACCAGGTTGCGGCCCGTGATCAACAGGCCTAGCGTGCTTGCACCGAGCGACACTGGTGTTGTTCAAAACACGTTCTCGTGGCGCGTCGCCGTGCTTACCCGGCTGGGCGGACTCCTCCCGGGCCGAGTCGGACGTGCTCGGTTCGTTAGGAGGCGGGAAGCGATGGGCATTGCCCCATTCAGGGGCCAGCCGGTGACTGGGCGACGTCGGCTCTTCACCGCGTTGGCCGCCGGGCTCGTGGCCGCGCCGATGGTGGCGGCATGCGGGACCGAACAAGGCAACATCATCACCCTTTACTACGCGGACCAGGAGTACGTTCCTGGGATCGTCGCGACCTGTAACGAGCAGGCCGGGGATGAGTACGAGATCGTGCACCGGGTGCTGCCCCGGGACGCGGACGGCCAGCGCGAGCAGATGGTGCGCAGGCTCGCGGCCGAGGACAGCGATCTCGACCTGCTCGGCTTGGACGTCACCTGGGTGCCGGAGTTCGCAGAGGCGGGCTGGCTGGCCGAGTTCACGGGGAGTAACAAGGAGGCGGCTTCCGAGGACGTACTGGAGATTCCGCTCGAGACGGCCACGTGGAACGACAAGCTGTACGCGGCCACGATGAACACCAACGTCCAGCTGCTGTGGTACGACAAGACGCTCACCCCCACGCCACCGGAGACGTGGGAAGAGATGCTCGAGATGTCCCAGGAGCTGAAGGACGAGGGCAAGCCGTACGAGATCCTGTTCACCGGGGCTCAGTACGAAGGCCTCGTGGTCGCCTTCAACACCCTGGTCAACTCGGCGGGCGGGCACATCCTGTCCGAGGACGGCACGAAGGTCGAGATGGACAGCGGCGCGATGGCCGCGCTGCGGATGCTGCAGAAGGTCGCCACGTCCGGGCTCGTCAGCCCGTCGTTGAGCGCCTCGCAGGAGCAGCAGATCCACGAGGCCTTCGCGGCCCCGGACACCAAGGCGGCGTTCCAGATCAACTGGCCGTACGTCTGGGCGGTCACCCCGACGCTGAACGAGGAGAAGGCGGAGAACCTGGCCTGGGCGCCACTACCCGGGCTCGACGGTCATCCCGGCGCGGCGACCGTCGGCGGCTTCGACATCGGCGTGAGTGCCTACTCGCAGAAGAAGGACCTGGCGTTCAAGGCCGCGCTGTGCCTGCGTAGCGCGGAACAGCAGAAGTACGCGGCGATCTGCGCCGGCGTCCCGCCGACGCTGGAGTCGCTCTACTCGGACGAGACGCCGATCGCTCCGTGCAAGCCAGAGGTGAGCCAGGACCGGCTCTCGATGGCGGACGCCTATCCGATGAAGGAAACCATCCTCGACGAACTGGAGACCGCGTCGGTGCGACCGTTGACACCGGTGTACCAGAACCTGTCGACGATCACGTCGAAACTGCTCTCGCCGCCGTCTGACATCAACGTCAACCAAACCGCGGGCGAACTGCGTGAGCAACTGAACGAAGCCCTTCAGTCGCAAGGGGTGCTGCCATGACCGTGACTGCGGAACCTCAGAAGGCCGCGCCGGAGACCAAAGCGAAAATCGGCCTCAGCGAGGGCAAGCGGGCCGAGCGGAGGCTCGCCTGGTGGCTCTGCGCGCCTGCGGTGATCGTCATGCTGGCGGTCACCGCGTGGCCGATCATCTACTCGATCTGGCTTTCGTTGCAGCGCTACGACCTGCGCTTCCCCAACGACACCGAGTTCGTCGGCCTCGACAACTACATCGCGGTGCTGTCCAACGGGTACTGGTGGACAGCGTTCGGCGTCACGATGCTCATCACCATCGTGTCGGTCGTCATCGAGCTGGTGCTCGGCATGACGCTGGCGCTGATCATGCACCGGGCGCTGGTCGGCCGTGGCCTGGTCCGCACGGTGTCGCTGATCCCCTACGGGATCGTCACCGTGGTGGCCGCGTTCTCCTGGTTCTATGCGTGGGACCAGAGTTCCGGCTACCTGACCGGCATGGAGTCGGCGCCGCTGACCTCGCAGTGGTCGTCGCTGTTCATCATCATCCTCGCCGAGGTGTGGAAGACGACGCCGTTCATGGCGCTGCTGCTGATGGCCGGTCTGGCACTCGTGCCGGAGGACCTGCTCAAGGCGGCGTCGATGGACGGGGCGAGCGCGTGGCAGCGCTTCACCAAGGTGATGGTTCCGGTGATGAAGCCGGCCATCCTGGTGGCGCTGCTGTTCCGCACGCTCGACGCGTTCCGGATCTTCGACAACATCTTCGTGCTCACGAAGGGACAGAACGACACGTCGTCGGTGTCCATGCAGGCGTACAACAACCTGCTCAAGGGTCTGAACCTCGGTATCGGCTCCACGATGTCGGTGCTGATCTTCATCGCGGTGGCGATCATCGCGTTCCTCTTCATCAAGGTGTTCGGTACCGCGGCACCTGGCAGCGACACCGAAGGGAGGCGCTGAGATGGCCGTGGCCACTCCCACTCGTACACCAGTGCTCTCGACGCCGGGTGGCAAGAAGGCGACCTGGACGCTGATCAACATCATCGTCGTGGTCTACGCGCTGTTCCCGGTCGCGTGGATCGTGTCGCTGTCGCTGAAGTCGTCGGAGTCGTTGACCGACAAGAACTTCTTCCCCGTCGACCCGACGTTCGAGCACTACGAGACGATCTTCTCCAAGGAGAGCTCGCTCTTCATCCGGCCGTTGATCAACTCGATCGGCATCTCGCTGATCGCCACGCTGATCGCCGTCGTGCTCGGCACGATGGCCGCCTACGCCATCGCGCGGCTGGACTTCCCCGGCAAGCGGGCGCTGATCGGCTTCTCCCTGCTGGTCGCCATGTTCCCGCAGATCTCGCTGGTCTCGCCGCTGTTCGAGATGGAGCGGGTGCTCGGGCTGTTCGACACCTGGCCGGGTCTGATCCTGCCGTTCGTCACGTTCGCCCTGCCACTGGCGATCTACACGCTCTCCGCGTTCTTCCGGGAGATCCCGTGGGAGCTGGAGAAGGCGGCCAAGATGGACGGTGCCACGCCGGGACAGGCGTTCCGCAGGGTGATCGCGCCGTTGGCCGCACCAGGGGTGTTCACCACGGCGATCCTGGTGTTCATCTTCTGCTGGAACGACTTCCTGTTCTCCATCTCGCTGACCTCGACCGAGGCATCGCGGACGGTGCCCGCGGCGTTGGCGTTCTTCACCGGTGCCTCGCAGTTCGAGTCGCCGACCGGACCGCTGTCCGCGGCGGCGGTCATCATCACCATTCCGATCATCGTGTTCGTGTTGTTCTTCCAGCGTCGCATCGTCGCGGGGCTGACGTCTGGTGCCGTGAAGGGCTGAGGGAAATGGCTGAGATCGTCCTTGACAAGGTGACCAAGCGGTACCCGGACGGTGCCCTTGCTGTGTCCGAGGTGGACATCCAGATCGGCGACGGCGAGTTCGTCATCCTCGTCGGCCCGTCCGGCTGCGGTAAGTCCACGATGCTCAACATGATCGCGGGGCTGGAGGACATCTCCTCCGGCGAACTGCGGATCGACGGCCAGCGCGTGAACGAGAAGGCGCCGAAGGACCGGGACATCGCGATGGTGTTCCAGTCCTACGCGCTGTACCCGCACATGAGCGTGCGGGAGAACATGGCGTTCCCGCTTCGGCTGGCCAAGGTGGCCGACGCCACCGTGAAGCAGAAGGTGGAGGAGGCAGCACAGATCCTGGATCTCACGCAGCACCTCGACCGCAAGCCGGCGAACCTGTCCGGTGGCCAGCGGCAGCGTGTGGCCATGGGACGCGCGATCGTCCGCAGCCCCAAGGCGTTCCTGATGGACGAGCCACTGTCCAACTTGGATGCCAAACTCCGCGTGCAGATGCGCACCTCGGTGTCCAAGCTGCAGAAGCAGCTGGCGACGACGACGGTGTACGTGACCCACGACCAGACCGAGGCCATGACGCTCGGCGACCGGGTCGTGGTGCTGCGGGGCGGGATCGTGCAGCAGGTCGGCTCGCCGCAGTTCCTGTACGACAACCCGGCCAACCTGTTCGTGGCGGGGTTCATCGGTTCGCCCGCGATGAACTTCATGCCGGCGACACTGGAGAACGGCCAGCTGTCGACGGGGCTCGGCCAGGTCGCGCTCTCGGACCGGGTGCGCAGGCTGGCGGAGTCGGCGAAAGCGCCTCGCCAGGTGATCGCCGGGATCCGCCCGGAGCACTTCGAGGACTCGCACGTGCTCGACGACTCCACGCTCGCGAGCGGCAGCACGTTCCGGGCCACGGTGGACGTGCTGGAGTCGATGGGTTCGGACAAGTACGCGTACTTCACCGTGGAAGGTGAGGTCGCGACGTCGGCCGAACTGGACGAGCTCGCGGCGGACGCGGGCTCGGCGGACGTCCCGTCGAGTGGCGCGCAGCTGGTGACCCGCCTGTCGGCCGCCTCCGGTGCGGCGGAGGGCGCGGAGCTGGAAGTCTGGTACGACACGGACAAGATCCAGCTGTTCGACCCGTCAAGCGGTAAGAACCTGACGTACTCGGAGTAAGGCGAGAGGTGTTGCCGCCGGCGCACGCCGGCGGCAACACTGGCCTTGCTGCTCATTAGGCGTGTTGGGGCTCGTGCAGCGCTATGAACGGCTCAGAAGTAGTCGCCGTTGGTCGCCGCGGGATCGGTCGCCGCACGCGGTGTCGTTAGCGCGCCCATGGCTGGCGTCCGGCCGAAGAGGCGTGCGATCGCGAGGTTCGGCCCCCGAAACCAGCGCTCCGGCCCGATGTGACCGCCGAGGACGTCACGCTGCTCCTCGCCACCGCTCCCGGTGAGAAAACGCCGGAACGCGACCGGCGGCGGTGGGTGGTGCTCGCCTTGCACGCGTTGTCGGCGGGTTGACGCCCGCGGTGCAACCCCGCGCCCGGTCGCGTCCGTCGTTGTCGGCGTGAGGATCTTCTGGGGAGCCGCGGCGCTCATCCTTCTGGTGGCGGGTTGTGCGCCCGCGCCTGTGCCTGGGCGGGGTGACGGCGTCGTTCTGCTGGTCGACTGGCGCGGGGGTCTTGTCCCGAGCTACGAGGTGATCGACCCGCCGGACTTCGTTCTGTACGGGAATGGCCAGGCGATCGTGCGGGAGGATCGCGACACCGATGTGCTGAGGCTGGTCGAGTACCGCCTCACGCCGGAGCGCGTCCAGACGCTGTTCGAGGAGGCCGAGGACGCCGGGTTGTTCGACGACGAGGACTACTCGTTCGACGAGCAGGTGCCCGACGGCGGGACCCTGATGATCGTGCTGCGCACCGAGGAGCGGGAACACGTCGTCGAGATCCCCGTGCCCGGCCTGGCCGATTCCGGCGCTCGGGACGACGCCACCGAGTTCGCCAAGTCCCTGACGCCGTCGAACTGGGCGGCCAGCGACTTCAGCAGACGCTCCTCCCCCTATCGCCCGGGCCGGGTCGCGGTGACCTACCAGGTCAGAGAGCCGACCGCGACGCCGAGCAAGTACGACACGGTGCCGCGCAGGTGGCCGCTGGCCGAGCCCGAGCCGATCCACGATGGTTGTGTCGTGCTCACCGGTGAGACCGCGACGCGGGCACAGGAAATCGGCGAATCGCGGTCGAGGTCGACGCTGTGGCAGCACGACGGCGTTGAGTTCCACGCCTGGATCCGGCCCTTGCTCCCCGACGAGGCGGACTGCGACGAGATCGAACAGCGCTACTTCGAGTAGGTGGCGCCCCGGAACGTCAGCGGCGGGTGATGGCGCGGAACAGGTGGCGTTCCGCGGAGTGTGGGGTCGCCCGTGCGGTCGCTTCCGGGTGGTGCCGGGCCAAGAGCACGACACCGACGATCGCCACCGCCGCGCCGCCGATCAGGCCAACGCCGATCCATCCGCCCGCGTTGGTGGTCTCGTCCAGCAGCGCGATCGCGAAGGCCGTGGCCACCAGTGGGCTCAGGACCGTCTGGCAGCCCACCACGATGTCCGGCGGACCGCTCGCGTAGGCGAGTTGGATGAACCACGAGCCGACCGCGAACGCCCCGACCAGACCGGTGACCGACAGTGGCGGGATGCCACGCAGGCCCTCGATCTGGAACGTGTACGTCACGTCACGAACCAGCACCGACACCAACCCGTAGGCGCAGCCGGCGCCCGTGGCCAGCAGCACGCATCGAGGCAGACCACTGGTCAACGCGCCGGCCGCGCCGAACAGCACCACGGCCCCGCCCGTGATCTGGCAGGCCACCAGCACGTCCGAGCTCGGGAAGTGCACGGCCGTCGCGCGGTTGGCCGCCAGCGCGACGAACAGCGCGACCCCGAGCGTGCTGGCCGCGACGGCGACCACAGCGGTCGCGTCGAGCCGCTCGCCCGACGAGCGGGCGTTCAGCACGGCGATCGCCGGCAGCGCGAGGACCACGATCGGCGCAACGATCGTCACCGGCGCGAGCGCCAGCGCGAGGATCTGCAGCACCGCGCACGCGAACAGCACCGCGAAACCGAGCAGCCACGAACGGTTCCGTACCAGCACCACCGCGCCACGCAGCCGCAGGTCGGTGTCCTTCGTCGCCGAGCGGACACCCTTGTGCTGCAGGTGTGCCCCGACGGCGCTGCAACACGCGCCGAGCACGGCGAACGCGATGGCGACTGCGATCATCCGGTGGCCTCGGCTCTCGCTGGCTCCCGGCGCCCGCGAACCGTGCCGACCGTGACCCGCAACAAGTGGACCGCGAGCGCCATCAACATCAGTGTCTCCAGCCCGAACAGCGCACGCTGCACGAGTCCGGACACACCCCGTCCGTCCAGAATGCCGGGTATCGCCAGACCAGGGAAGACGTCTCGCAGTCTCGTCGCGAGGTACGCGGCCGCCAGGGCCATCGCGACCAGCGCCATCCGCCGCACCACGCGCCCAACCCGGGCCCAGTGCACTTCCGTGGCGAGCCGCTTCGCGAGTGCCAGGCCGGCCAGCGGCAGGCTCACGAACAGCGACGCCCCGGCGACCTGGTGCACCAGGCCGGACACGCTGGTGATCGTTTTGCCGTTGTCCGTTGGGAAGATCGCGCACAACGTGAGGCTCACGCACCAGATCCCGAAGAACGTCCCGGCCGGCGCGCCGAGACGCAGCCCGGCCGCGCGCAGGCCGAGCAGCATCGTCAGCGTGCCACCCGCGAGGACGATCACCGCCGACGCGAAATCCGCACGACCGTCGCCGTAGAACACGTAGTAGCTGACGGCACGGGAGAACGGGTCGACCTCGGCACGGAAGTGGATGTTCAGGTACGTCATCTCCACGAGAGACCGCACCATCGCGACGATCGAGACCACGGAGAGGACGGCGGTCAGAACGAGGAACCCACCCAACAACGGTCCTCGTCTGGATAATGCCGTTTTCGGGTCGCGGTCCATCGCCCACCCCCTCCGTGGATCAACGCGCGCACGCGCCACCACATTCCCGCATCGGGGCTGAGATGTGCCTCAGTTGAGGGGCGAACCACTCCAGCGAGTGATCAGTAGTCCCAGATCTGCACTCCCTTCACGACGTACGGGGCCTGCGGCACGAATGTCCCGCCGCCGGGATAGGTGTCGAACTCGGCCTCCGTAGAGCAGTCCCGGCCCTGGTAGACGGTGACCGGACGTTTCGTCAGGTTGGCGAACGAACGCGCGTCGAAGCCGTCCGGCAACGGGACGCATTCACCCGGATTCGTGTTCTCCAGCGCCACCCGATGGATGTCGCCTTCGAAGCTCTCCTTCGGCCAGAGACAGAACTCGCCGCGTTCACACGCCGCTGCCTGCGCGGTGGCCGGTGTGGCGGCGCAGATGAAAGCGGCCAGTGTGGCGGTGGTGACAATGAGCGTTTTCATTTCCCGTGGACTCCCTCTGTCGAGCGCCGCCTGTGCGGCGCATGACGAGAATCTCGCGCCCGCCGCGAATGGCAAAAAAGTTGTCCACAGGGGTTGAGTTGTCCACAGATCGCGATTGTCGACTTGACAAGCGGCGAGAATTCAGCGGCGCTTGGTGTCCCGGACCGCCGAGATGATCTCGTCGTCCCACCGGTGCGTGCGGATCAGGCGGTAGCGCTCGCACGCGACCCACATGTACGCCTCGGCCTCGGTCTGACCGCCGACCATGCCCGCCTGGCGCAGCATGCGGACCACCGGCACGAACTCCTCGTCGTACCAGCGCTGGGACACCGTGGGACGGTCCAGGTAGCCGCCCTCGTCCTGCATGAGGCGAAAGCCCCACGCCTCAACCGACTCCGCCAGCTCCGCGTAGTCCCAGGGGTCGGTCAGTGTCACGGCCCGTCGCGCCTCGCCGACCAGGGGCACCCGGTCCAGGAAGATCCGCCGGTAGTCCTTCACGAGCAGGTCGCCCCGGTAGCGGATGCCGTTGGGGGACAGGCGGGTGACGACCTCCGTGACGTACGCGTCGATGGTCTTCAGTCCGAGCGCGTGCGCCACCGACACGCGGTGGTGGCCGTCGACGACGAAGTGCATGTCGCCAACCCGGTACACCTCGATCGGCGGGATGGGCTCGCCGCGCCGCTGTGCCAGCGCGAGCCGCTGCCAGCGCTCCCGCACCTGCCCCGAGGTGGGGCGGAACCGCCGGTCGAACTCCCGGGAGCGGTCGACGCTGCCGACGATGGAGTCCAGCGTGATGACCTGCAGCCCGAGCCGGCGCTCACCCAAGCGGCCCAGCGCCGCCACCACTTCGTCGAACGGCAGCATGATGTTGACGTCGTCCGGCGCGCGGCGCAGCCATGCGGCCAGGCGCGAGAGGACCTGCCTGCGGCGCGCGCGCAGGAAGTCGTTCTCGGCGTCGGCGATGGGGAACCCGGTGTCTCGATTCATGGCATGTCCAGGATGCGGTATCCGACCGTGTTCAGCACCCGTGTATTGCCAAGGACACGGTCCGGCACCGGCTGGCCGTGCGGGTGGATGTGGCCGTGCACGAGAACGGCGGGTTTCAGCCGTTCGACGACCATGTGAAGGCAGGAGAAACCGCGGTGTGGTGGATCTTCCCGATCGCCAACGTCCCTGGGTGGCGAATGGGTCAGCAGGATGTCGACCTGCTTCCCCCGCGCGGCACGGACCAGCCGCGCCGACCGCTTCGCCTGCTGCCGCTCGGTCCACTGGTTGGGGCCCTGGTTGTACCGGATGGACCCGCCGAGGCCCGCGATCCGCAGCCCGGCCGCCTCGACCACCGCGCCGTCGGCGTTCACCGCACCCGCCGGGCCGGGATATCGCGCCGGAAATCCCGAATGCAACCACATACCGCGCCGACTCGAATACCCTGAGAGGTCGGCGTCGTGGTTGCCCGGCACGAACACCAGCGGCCGGTCCAGTGCCGAAGTGAGGAAATCCAGATAGTCGAAAGGCAGATCCCCAGCGGCCAGCACGAGGTCGACGTCGCCGTAACGTTCCGCTATCCGATCGGTCCACAACGATTCGACGATCTCATCGGAGACAGTGAGCACACGGGGCACGTCATCGAGCGTACGGTGGGCGTCCGATCAGGCTAATGCTGTTGCCGTGCACGACCCATTACAGTCAGGAACGAACTTCGGGCCAGAGGGAGCGGGGAACCCATGGGCAGCACCGGAGACCAGTACGTCAGCGGCGGCGTGAACTGGGCCGCTTACTCGCTTGAGGCACTGGTCAACATGGTCGCGGACAAGGCGAGCGTGCCTCAGTTGGAGGCGCTCGCGGACGACTGGCGGGCTACCGGCGACGGAATTTTCGCCGCCGCCGACTATCTAGCCGAGGCGCTCGACGACCTCATGGGTTACTGGACCGGCGCTTCCGCCGAGCAGGCCCGCCACGCGATCGCGCTCAACGCGCAGTGGGTCAGCGACCTCGGGACCACCGCCCACGAGATGGGCGACCCGATCGAGGAGGCGGCCTTCGCGCTCAGGGCCGCGCAGGAAGGCATGCCGGAGCTGCCGCCTGCCGCGACGGGTGTTGAGCCCGGCTCGGCTCCCGACGGTGCGGCCGAGGTGGCCAAGGTGACCGGCGGCAGCCAGCTCGGTGCCGCCTTCGGCGGGGTCGCCGCCGGCTCGGAAAGCGCGTTCGAGTCGCAGGCGGGGCAGGAGGAGCTCAAGCGGGTCGCGGTCGAGACCATGGAGCGTTTCGAGGCGGCCGCGCTCGGCATCGACAAGTCCACTCCCCAGTTCGAGGGGCAGGCCACCGAGCTGCGACCTCGTATCGACATCCCAGAGCTGCCGGACGGCGGGGAGCAGTGGGTCGAGAAGGTGAACGGCACGACCGGCGTGGACGCCCGCTGGCAGGCCCTCACCGGGATGACCGACACCAGCGCGGCGGGAGCACGCCTCGGCGCGCTCAACGAGCTGGGCAGCGGTGGGTTCTCCGCCGCGGGCGGTGCCGCGATCGGCGGTGGCGGGGCTGGTGGTGCCCTTGGCGGCGGTTCGGTGCTCGGGCCGGGCACGATCGGCGACGTTCCTGACCGGATCGGGGCCGCCGGTGGTCGTATCGGCATACCGGGCGGCGGTGGCATGCCGGGTGGGACACCGGGGATGACGGGTCCGATCGGCGCGCCGATGGCCGGTGCGGGCGCACAGGGGGCCGGCGGAGGCGAACACCGCAGGCGCGTCCCCTGGGAGGGCGAGGACCCGTTCGACACGGGTGAGACGGCGTCGAAGCCAGTGATCGGGCTCTAGGAGGGAAACGACATGCCCGCGGAGAACCTGCCTCCGTTAGCGCGGCCGGCTGACGACACGACGCCGGAGGTACTGCCCGGAAGCATCGCGGAGCGGCTGGCCGGGCCGAACGTGGAGGACACGGCCCTTGCCGTTCCGCAGCCAGTGACGACCGAGCCGGCCGTGCTGCCCGCGATGGGAACCGGCGCACCCGTGCCACCCTCGGTGGGAACCGGCGCGCCCGTGTCGCCCCCGGTGGCACCCGGCACGCCGGCCCCGCCCGTGGGGTCTGGCACGCCGGCCCCTGCCGTCCCGCCGGGCCATGCCGTGCCGCCACCCGTGGGATCCGGAACGCCGGCCCCGGTCGTGCCGCCTGCGGCGGGGACACCGCCGCCGGTGTTGCCCGACCCGACGCCGACTCCTCCGGTCGACAGCGCGCCGGTTGGCGGTGAGACGCCAGCCGAGCCGGTCGACCCGCCGGTGGACACCGCCGAGCCGGACAAGCCGCCGGCAGAGGGCGCGGTCGAGCCGGAGAAGCCGGATGTCGACAAGCCCCCGGAGGACTCGGACAGTCCGGACTCGTCGACCGGCACTCCGGATGACGAACCGAGCGACCAGGACGGAACCGAGGGCACCGGCCCGGACTCCTCGACCGAAACCCCGGACGACAAACCGAGCGACCAGGACGACGCGCCGGCGGAGAAACCCGACTCCTCGAGTGAAAAACCCGAGCAGGGCGATGCGGTCGGTTCCGAAACACCGTCCTACGAGCAGCCGCAGAACGTGACCGCGCCGGGGCAGAAGGACGGCTGGCGGGTCGATCCGTACCGGCTGCGTGCGTTCGGCGAGGCGGTCATGCGTGTCCGCTCCTACCTCGACGCGGTGCAGGCCAAGGTCGACGGGATGCAGGGCGAGGACCTCACCCCGCAGCTCGGCACCAGCCCGGTCGGCAAGCAGCTGGCCAAGAAGTTCGACGACCGGCTCAACGCCGAGAACGGACTGCGCGCCAGGCTGGCCGAGGCCACGAAGCGCATGGACGACCTCGTGGCCAGCGCCGAGAAGGTGGCGCGGTCCTACGAGGACATGGAGGACACCAGCGTCAGCACGTACGGCAACGTCGAGGCGAAACAGGGCTGATGGTCACCAGCGCCCGCTCCGCGGTGGCCATGGGTGTCGCGGAGGTCGATCTGTTGTGTGCGGCCGCCGGTGCGGCACCCCCGTTTCCACTTCGGGTGCCGTCGGCGGGGGCGAGCAGTACCGAACGACGCGAGGTGTTGCGTACCGCGGGCGAGCAGCTCGCCGCGCGGGGCCTCGCCGACGCACGAGGGCCGCTCGGGGTGGCCGAGGCGTTCGCGTTCCTGTTGCAGGGCGCGCGGATGACGCTCGATCTCGTGCTCTCGATCGGTGACCACACGCGTGGCGCGGTGCTGCTGGCCAGGCAGGACATCGCCGTCCTGGTGACGCAGGCGCTTGCCGCGCCGGAGTCCGTGACGATGGTGGAGCTGCGGTTCGACGACGCGGTCGACGAGCTGTTGGGGCTCATCCCCGAGCACGAGGCCGCGCTCGCCGCGCCCTTCTCCCTGCCCAAGGCCGCGATCAACCGCGTGTACCGGGCGCTGCTGGCGCGGCAGGGCGAGCCGCTCGGCCGCGACCAGTGGGACGAAATGCTTGCCGCGCACGGCATCAGCGACCGCATCGGGCGCAGGCTCGTCACGCACCTGCAGCCCGTGCTGGGCAACGGGCAGATGGGGCTCGCCACCAGGGGCGGCTACGCGAACCGCTGGCGTCGCACGGGCGCCGAACTGCGCTGGCTGGACACCGAGAAAGGACGGTTCCAGCTGATGGACACCGACGACGGCGACTGGTTGTCGGTCAACCCGATGTACACCCAGGACCTAGCCGCGGCGGTCCGCGGGCTCGCGCTTTCGGTCCGAGGTTGAGTATTTGCCTGCGGAAACTTGAAGGCTGTTCGTCTCCTTTGTGTCGGTGTGATCCGCTAGCGTGACCATCGGAATCGATGATCGGAGGGTGGGGGCGTGGGGTTGGAGCAGCTCCTCCAGGGAGTCGCGGCCGCCAGGGCTCGTGCCATGCAGGCGGCACAGGCCGCTCAGGCCGACCGTGCGAGCCGGCGTGAGGAAAACGACCTGTGGGTCACCGGCGGCGTGCACTGGAACGGCTTCGGCCTCGAGTCGTTGATCAGAATGGTGGCCGACCGGGCGAACCCCGGCCAACTCGAAGCCCTTGCCAACGAGTGGCGCACACACGGCGGTTCGGTCTCCCGGGCTTCCGACGACCTGGAGCGCGCGCTCACCAAGGTCATGCAGTTCTGGGGCGGGCGGGCTTCCGACGCGGCCGTGAGCAACGTGATGGTCAACGCGCGCTGGATCGGTGAGCTCGGCACGACCGCCCAGGAGATGTACAACCCGATCATGAACGCGGCGGGTGCGTTGCGCTCCGCCCAGAGCACCATGCCCGGTATGCCGAAGAACCAGTGGTGGGCGACCGCCGGTGGCGGCGCCGCGGCCGGGTTCGCGGTCGGTGGCCCGATCGGCGCCGCGTTCGGCGCGGCACTCGGCGGCATCGCCAGCGCGTTCGGCTTCGGCAACAAGAAGAAGAAGATGAAGCGCAAGGCCGTGCAGACCATGGAGCGCTACGAGAGCGCGCTGCTCGGCATCGACCAGACGACACCGCAGTTCCCCGGCCCGTCGACCGGCGCCAACCCGGGCGATCCGCAGAACCCGCGGCCGACGCCGCCGCCCATCGACCGGCCCGGTGTGCCGGTCGTGCCGACGCCGCCGCCCGGCGGCGGTGTGATTCCGAGGACCCCGCCGCCCGTCGACGGGAACTTCGGCACCGACCCGTCGTTCTCGTTCGGCCCTGAGGGACGTTGGCAGTCGATCACCGGCCTCGGTGGCGGCGGCGGTGTCGGCGCACCCGGTGGTGGTGGCGGCGGTGGTTTCGGCCTCGGCACCGGCCCGTTCGGCGCCATGCCGCCGGGCATGGGCGGTCGTGGGGCCGGCGCGATGGGTGGCCGTGGCGCAGGTGCCATGGGCGGCCGTGGCGCGGGCGGAATGGGTGGTCCCGCGGGTCGCGGTGGCGCGGGCGGACGTGGCGCGGGCGGCCGGGGAGGAGCTGGCGGACGCGGTGGCGGCGCGGGCTTCCCCGGTGGCGGTGGCGGCGCGGGTCGCGGCGACCGTGACTACAAGGGACGTGGCCGGTTCAGCAAGACAGGGGCACTCGGCCAGGGCGCGGGCGGCGCGGGTGGTCGCCGGCAGGAGGACGAGGAGGACGGCGAGCACCGCAGGAGGGTCCCGATCGAGGAGGACCCGTTCACGTCGGACCTCAAGGCCGCGCCGCCGGTCATCGGACTCTAGGGGGAACGGATGTACGTCGACGACGGCTCGGGTACCACTACGCCGGGCGCCGGCTGGGCGGTCGATCCGACGCAGGTGCAGGCGTTCGCGGACGCGGTCGCGGAGGTGCGGCGGCAGCTCGACCTCGTCACCACCCAGGTCGAGGAGCTGTCCACCCCGAACTACACGCCGATGCTGGGCACCAGCCCCGTCGCGCAGGAGATGGCGGAGAAGTTCACCGACCGCATGGGCAGCGAGCGGGGACTGCGCGGCCAGCTCAACCTCGCGGTTTCCCGGATGGAGGAGTTCGTGCTGGCGGCGGAGAACACCGCGTCGACGTACCTCCAGACGGACGCTGACAACGCCGTGACCTACAAGTACAGCTGACAGCATGGAGTTGCGCGTCAACGCCGGGGCACCGCTGCACCCGGTCGAGGTCGACCTGCTGTGCGTGTTCGCGGAGGTCGAGCCACCCTTCCCGCTGGAGATCCCGGCGTCCGGCAACTCGGACGTCGAGCAGCGGTCCCTGTTCAGGTCCGCGCGTGAGCACCTGACCGAACGCGGCCTCGCGGACGAGAACGGCCCGCTCGGCGTGGCCGAGGACTTCGTGTTCCTTCTGCGGTCGTGCACCGGTGTGGTGGACATGGTGCTGGCCAAGCAGGAACTGACGCTGGCCGCCGCTGTGCTCGTGCACCGGGACGAGGCGCTGCTCGTGACGCAGGACCTGGCGTCCGAGGACAAGATGATCCGCATGAAGCCGGCCACGCTGGACGAGGCGCTGGACGACCTCGTGCGGCTGGTGCCGCCCGTCGAGGCGCCGCTGACCGCGCCGTTCAGCCTGCCCCGCCGCGCGATCGAGGCGGCCTTCACCGCGCTGGTGGACCGGCAGGAGTCGCTGATGGCGCAGGAGGTCGACGAGGTGCTGCGGCAGCAGGGCATCGACGAACGCGTCACCCGCCGGATGGTCTCCTACCTGCATCCCGCGCTCGGCAACGGCCAGGTCGGCATCGCCCGCCGCGACGAGACCGAGGACCAGTGGGCGCGTGTCGGCGAGGAGCTGCGCTGGCTCGACACCGAACGCGGCCGCTTCCGCCTCGCCGGCGACGACGAGTGGATGAGCGTGAACCCGCTGCCCCGCGAGGAGATCCGGTCCGAGATCCGCAAGCTGGCGCTCAGGACCCGCTGAGAAACTTCCGCAGGTGGGTCAGGAGGACGTCGGGACGTTCCTCCGGGATGAAGTGGCCGCACTCGCCGATCTCGGCGGCGGTGACGTCGTCGGCGTACTGACGCCAGATGTCCTCGGTGGGCAGTCGTGCGGGCAGGCCTGCCGAGCCCCACAGGGCCAGCACGGGCATGGCCAGACGACGGCCCGCCTCGGCGTCCTCGTCGTCGAGGGCGACGTCGCGATCCTGGGCGCGGTAGTCGTCGAAGCCGGCCCGCAGCGCGCCGGGACGGGAGAACGCGCGGACGTAGGCGTCGATCGCGTCGGGCGCCAGGCGGTGATGGCTCCAGCGTTCGTAGAAGTACTCCAGGTACGCGCGAACGTTGTTCCCGACCAGCAGCTCGGGCAGGTCGGGTTGCATGTGGAACAGCCAGTGCCAGTAGCCGGTGGCCACCGACGCGTCGAGGCGGCGGAACATCTCCCTGGTGGGGACCACGTCGAGCACGACGAGCTTTTCGACCTGGTCGGGGCGGTCCAGGGCCCAGCGGTGCGCGACCCGGGCGCCGCGGTCATGACCGACCACCACCGCACGCTCGAACCCGACGTGCTCCACCAGCCCGGCGATGTCCGCCGCCATCTGTCGCTTGTCGTAGCCGGTGGCGGGCTTGTCGCTGAGGCCGTAGCCACGCAGGTCGGGGGCGACGACGGTGTGGGTGGCGGCAAGGTCGGCGAGCACCGGCCGCCAGCACAGGCTGGTCTGCGGCCACCCGTGGAGCAGCACCAGCAGCGGCCCCGAACCCGCGCGTGTGTAGTGCAGACGGATCCCGTTGACCTGGGCGACACCTGTGATCACCGTGCTCATGGTCGCTCCCTCCGTGACTAACCTGCTTAGGAGGTTAGTCACGGAGGGATCAGTGGACAATGGGCACATGGACGGATGGCTCTGGTGTGGCGGGCGGGTGTGCCTGGACTTCACCAACACCCTGCGCGACCGGTGGCAGGTGCCTCGGGAGACGCTGCTCGAGCCGGACGACGTGGTGCGCTGGCTGAATGACGCAGGCCTGCTCACCGCCGGTGACGCGCCGACGGCGTCGCTGCGCTCCGCGGTGGAGTTGCGCGAGGCGATCGACCGCGCGGTCCTGCGCATGGCCGATGGTGACTTGCCGGCTCCCGAGGACATCACCGTGATCAACGAGGCGTCGGCGGCAGTGCCCCGCCCCACGCTCCGCCTGGTACTCAGCGGCGGCCGCCTGGCGTCGACCACCGGGGCGCACGTCGCCGAGACCGCGACCGCGGGCCTGGGCCTCGTGGCTCAGGACGCGATCGAACTGCTGCTCTCCCCGGAGATACGACGAGTCCGCATCTGCGGCTCCGAGCGTTGCGGCCTGCGCTTCGTGGACCGCTCACCAGCACGCAACCGTCGCTGGTGCTCGATGACCCGCTGCGGAAACCGCACCAAGGTCCGGCTACACCAGGCCCGGTCCCGCGCCCGTGGCTAGTCGGGTCAGCGGCGGAGGAGTGAGTTGGTCTCTTCTTCCGGGGCCTGGCGGTTGCGGCGGACCGTGCGCACGACGAACAGCGTGAGCAGGAGCAGGCCCAGGCCGCCGCCGGAGCCGATCATCGCCACCTGCATCGGGGTCCAGTCGCGTTCGTACGGCGGCGGCACCTCGAACGGCACGTTGACCGCCTCGTCCGGCGCGATGCCCTCCTCCGACGGGATGAACGCCGTCAGCGCCGCGACCGGGTTGATCATGCCGTTGCCGACCAGGTTGTCGTGTCCGCCGTTGGCGGCCGGGTGCGCGGCCGTGACCTTGATGCGGTTCATGACCTGCTTGGCGTTCAGGTCCGGGTACTGCTGCCGCACCAGTGCGGCGAGCCCTGCAACGTACGGTGCCGCGAACGAGGTGCCCTGGATCGGTTGCGCGGCGCCCTTCTCGTCGACCGACTGGTTGGCGAGGCCGGTCCCGTTGGCCGGGTCGAGGGAGATGATCTCCGTGCCCGGCGCCGCGACGCTCACCCACGGGCCGTTGATCGAGAAGTCCGCCACCGAGCCGTCCTTCTGCACGGCCGCGACCGACAGCACGTACTCCGAGAACCACGGCGGGATCACGATCAGCGAGGGGTTCTTCGGGTCCGGGCTGTTCTGCTCGGTGCACTTGTTCTCGGGCAGGTTGCCGGCCGACGCGACCACGACGACGTTCTTCACCTCGACCGCGTACCGCAGCGCCGCCTGCACCTGACGCTCCGGCTCGGCGATCGCGCCGGCGCTGGCGGGCCGGCAGGAGTCCACCGACATGTTGATCACGGTGGCGCCGCGGTCGGCGGCCCGCACGATGGCCTGGGCGAGCGTGTTCAGGTTGCCGGCGTTGACCTCCGGCTGGTTCGAGCCCTCTTCCTTGAACGTGTAGTTCGCGCTGGACTGGCGGATGCTCATGATCTTCGCGCCTGGCGCGATGCCGCGGAAGCCGATGTCGTTGTTCCTCGGGTCCGCCGCGATGATGCCGGCGACCTCGGTGCCGTGCCCGTCGCAGTCCTTGAGCCCGTTGTCGGCGGCGACGACGTAGTCGCCGCCGCCCTCGAGCCGGTTCTGGAAGAACTCGTGGGGTGTCACACCGGTGTCGATGACCGCGACCGTCTGGCCCTCGCCGGTCAGGCCGAACCGCGCGATCTCGTCGAACCGCAGCATGTCCTGGCCCCACGGCTTCGTCGTGATGGTCTCGCCGCCGCGGGACTGCACGCACGCCGTCTTGATCTGGTAGGGCCGGTCCGGCTGGCCGGTGTCCTCCGGGGGCCCGAAGTTGGGCGGGAGTGGCGGCGGGGTCGCGAGCCCTTCCTCGGGTGCCGACGGCGGCGGGGACGACGGCTGTGCCGCCGCGGGAATCGCCGGCGCGAACGCCAGCGAGGTGGCGGCGAGCACGGACAGGACCCGGGTGGATCGGGAAACAGCCATGAGTGACGTGTCCTAGTTGGCCGGCAGGATGTTCGCGTGCCGCAGTGCGCCGTACAGGTTCATGACCGCGAGCGAGAGCGGCAGCACGACCGCGATGCACACCGCTTCGAAGATCTCCACGGTGCGGCGCAGCGGCGGCGAGAACCGCTGCTCAGGGAAGATCACACCGAGCACCAGCGCGCCAGCCCCGATCAGCACGAGCGAGCCGAACACCCACAGCAGCCGGGTGAACGAGTCGGCCGTGATCAGCCAGCCGACCAGGATGCCGGTGCCGGAGAAGATGCCGGTGGCGAGCAGCGCGATGGCCTGGCTGCCGTTGGCGTAGGTGCGGGCACGCAGCAGCAGCACCAGAGTGGCGCTGATGGCGGTGAGGATGGCCCAGATGTCCGCCTTGCTGGCGGTGATGATCGCCGAGATCGCGGCCGCGGTGCCGAGCCCGATGATCATGCCGGTCATGTACTCGTGCGCGAGGCCCGCGCGGCGCTCGATGGACCGGTAGTCCGGGAAGCCGCTGTCCTCCTTGAGGTCCTCCGCGCTGCCGGGCACGTTCGGCAGCGGCAGCCTGGCCAGCTGGATCGTCACCCTGGGCAGGACGGACAGCGCCGCCAGCGACACGGCGGCGGTGCCGGCCGCGATGCCGGGCGCGGGGTGCGCGATGAGCGTGCCGATGGCGAACGCGATGACGCCGATGAGCGCCGCGGACCCGGCCGCGACGAACGTGGTCACCCCGGCGCCGATCAGCATGATCGACGCGGACGCCACGATCAGGACCAGCGCGCACGCGAGCAGCAGGCTGGCCCGCCCGGTCGCACCAGGCACGATGTAGAGGCCGGACACGAACGCCATCGGCAGCCCGCCGGCCGCGGCGATCAGCACGCCGGCCGTCTCGGCCTGGTAGCCGCGGGCGATGGTGGCGCCGACCGCAACGCTCACGATCGACATCGCGCCCGCGGTGATCGCGGCCGCGATCGCGTCGCCGCCGAACAACGGGCCGGCCATGAGCACGGTCACGGCCGCGACGACCAGCGCGAGCGCGCCCGCGATGTAGCCGATCCGGTTCGCCGTCTTCTTCGTCCAGGGCCGGTAGCTGTCCGGGGTCGACTCGGCGATCGCGTCGACCACGTCGTCGTACAGCGGGGGCGGCGGGTTCTCGGCACGCTTGCGCAGCTGCAGCAGTTCGCCGTCGACGACACCGAGCGACGCCAGGGTCCGGCTCGGGTCGAGCGGGGAGTCACCCAGCTTGGCCAGGCACCAGCCGCCGTGCCGCGCGCCGCCGTCCGGGGTGACCTCCTTGGCCATCTCGAGCAGCATCGGCAGCAGGTCGGCCACGGCGACCCCGGCCGGGAGCGCGACGTCGATCCGTGTTCTGGGCGCCACTACCGTCACCCGGCTGAACACAGTGGTACCGGTTGCCACCCTCGAGCCCCCTCACCCGTCGTTCCTCCATAACCACCCCTGGTTGTCGGTGGCGGCCCCTAGTATGGCCTTGCCGGTGCTCGCGTGTGCGCGGGTTCCGTTAATCGGGGTTGCGAAGATGTGAGGGGAAGCACACGGTGAGTACGCTTCAGTTCAAGCGTTCACCTCGGTTGGCCGCGCCGCGGCAGCCTGGCGGCGAGGTACATCTCGAGCCGCCACCCGAGGTACCACGCGTCATCCCCGGCAACATCCTGATGAAGCTCATGCCGGCCGTGATGGTCGTCGCGATGCTCGGCATGATGGCGCTGATGTTCACCGCCGGTGGCGCGCTCGGCCGCAACCCGGTGACCCTGCTGTTCCCGATGATGATGATGTTCTCGATGGTCGGCATGTTCGGCCAGAACCGCGGGGGCGGCCAGAAGAAGGCCGAGATGAACGAGGACCGCAAGGACTACCTGCGGTACCTCGGCCAGATGCGTGACCGCGCCAGGGAGGCCTCGCTCGACCAGCGGGCGGCGCTCGAGTGGGTGCACCCCGACCCGCAGGCACTGTGGTCCATGGCCACGAGCCGGCGCATGTGGGAGCGCCGCCAGTCCGACCCCGACTTCTGCCACCTGCGTGCCGGCCGTGGCTCGCAGCGGCTCGCCACCCGGCTCGTGCCGCCGCAGACCGGCCCGGTCGACGAGCTGGAGCCCATCGCCACCCTGGCCCTGCGCCGGTTCGTCCGCGCGCACTCGATCGTGCCGGAACTGCCCATCCAGATCGCGATCCGTGGGTTCGCGGCGGTGGGGCTGTCTGGTGACAAGGAGTTGACCCGCGGTCTCACCCGTGCGCTGTTGGCCCAGCTCGTGACGTTCCACACGCCCGACGACGTGCTGATCGCCGTCGTCACGAGTGGCCGGGCCAAGGCCGAGTGGGAGTGGGCGAAGTGGCTGCCGCACACCCAGCACCCGTCGATGGTCGACGGCATCGGGCAGATGCGGATGATGGCCGGCTCGCTCGCACAGATCGAGGACTGGCTCGACGAGGAACTGCGCGACCGGCAGCGGTTCACCCGTAACGCGCCGCCGCAGCCCGACCAGCCGCAGGTCGTGATCGTCATCGACGACGGCGAGGTCACCCGCGAGGAGCAGATCATCCTGGAGGAGGGGCTCGTCGGCGTCACGCTGGTCGACCTGTCCGACAGCCTCGGCAACCTCACCGCCCGCCGCGGCCTGCGGCTCGTGGTGGAGGAGGACCGGCTGGGCGCCCGCAGCGCCTCGGGCGTGGAGTGGTTCGCCAAGCCGGACACGATGACGGTGGCCGAGGCGGAGGCACTGGCCCGCAAGCTGGCGCCGTACCGGTTGGGCGCCGCGGCCGCCGACGACGGTGGCGAGGAGCCGCTGCTGTCCAACCCGACGCTGCTGGAGCTGCTGGGCATCCCCGGCGACCCGATGACGTTCGACGTGCAGCAGGCGTGGCGGCCCCGGCCGATCCGCGACCGCTACCGCGTGCCGTTCGGCGTCGGCGAGTTCGGCCAGCCCGTCGAGCTGGACATCAAGGAAGCGGCCATGGAGGGCATGGGCCCGCACGGCCTGTGCATCGGCGCGACCGGTTCCGGTAAGTCCGAGTTCCTGCGCACGCTCGTGCTCGGCATGCTGGCCACGCACTCGTCGACCAACCTCAACTTCATCCTGGTCGACTTCAAGGGTGGCGCCACGTTCCTCGGTCTTGACTCCGCGCCGCACGTCGCCGCGACCATCACCAACCTGCAGGACCAGCTGACCCTGGTCGACCGCATGAAGGACGCGCTCGCCGGCGAGATGAACCGTCGGCAGGAGGCGCTGAAGAACGGCGGCAACTTCAAGAACGTGTGGGAGTACGAGAAGGCCCGCGAGAACGGCGCCGACCTCGACCCGCTGCCCGCGCTGTTCATCGTGGTCGACGAGTTCTCCGAGCTGCTGTCCGCGAAGCCGGACTTCATCGACCTGTTCGTCGCCATCGGACGTCTCGGCCGGTCGCTGCAGATGCACATGTTGCTCGCCTCGCAGCGACTCGAGGAGGGCAAGCTGCGTGGTCTCGACTCGCACCTGTCGTACCGGATCGGTCTGAAGACGTTCTCCGCGGCCGAGTCCCGTGCCGCGATCGGCGTGCCGGACGCGTTCGAGCTGCCGTCGATCCCCGGCTCGGGCTACCTGAAGTACGACACGTCCACAATGGTCCGGTTCAAGGCGTCCTATGTGTCCGGTCCGTACCGACCCGCCGGCATCCAGACCGCGGGCCCTGCCGCGCCGATCAGCGGCGACCGGCGAGCGAAGCTGTTCGTGCCGGACTTCATCGAGATCCCGAAGGAGCCGGAGAAGCCGATCGAGCCGGTGAAGGAGGCGCCGCGGCCGGAGCAGAACGCGCCTACCGAGCCGAGCGAGCTCGACGTCATCGTGGGGCGGCTCGTCGGCCAGGGCGCACCCGCGCACGAGGTGTGGCTGCCGCCGCTGGACATGCCCAACTCGCTCGACACGCTGCTGCCGCCGCTGCAGCCGACCGAGGACCGCGGGCTGTCGCCGGCCGGGTTCTTCGGTAACGGCCGGCTCCAGCCGCCGCTCGGCCTGATCGACAAGCCGTTCGAGCAGCGCCGCGACCTGCTGTGGGCGGACTTCTCCGGAGCGGCCGGTCACGCTGCCATCGCGGGTGGTCCGCAGTCGGGCAAGTCGATGCTCGTCCGTACGTTGATCATGTCGATGGCGCTGACGCACACGGCCGAGGAGGCGCAGTTCTACTGTGTCGACCTCGGTGGTGGCACGCTCGCCTCGCTACAGGGGCTGCCGCACATCGGTGGTGTCGCCGGCCGGCTCGACCCGGACAAGGTGCGCCGCATGGTCGCCGAGGTCTCGGGTCTCGTGTCCGCTCGGGAGCAGTTGTTCCGGGACAACCAGATCGACTCCATGACCGACTTCCGCAACCGCAAGCGTCGCGGTGAGCTGCGGGAGGACCCGTGGGGTGACGTGTTCCTGGTCGTCGACGGCTGGCTGAACTTCCGCCAGGAGTTCGAGTCGATCGAGTCGCAGGTGCTGAACGTCGCCGCGCAGGGTCTGTCCTACGGCGTGCACGTGATCGTCACGGCCAACCGCTGGGCGGAGATCCGGCCGGCCATGAAGGACCTGCTCGGTACCCGTTTCGAGCTGCGGCTCGGTGACCCAAGCGAGTCCGAAGTGGACCGTCGGGTCGCCGTGAACGTGCCGGAGGGTCATCCCGGCCGCGGTCTGTCCCGCGACAAGCTGCACTTCCTCGTCGGTCTGCCCCGCATCGACGGGTCGAGCAACACCGAGGACGTCGCGGCGGGCGTCCAGGACTCCATCGCGAAGATCAACGCCGCCTGGCGCGGCAGGCGCGCACCGCAGGTGCGACTGCTGCCCGAGCTGATGCCGTACGAGGAGCTGCTCGCGCAGGACGGCCAGCGCGGCACGAAGCTCGTCCCGGTCGGCATCAACGAGGACGAACTGGCGCCGGTGTACCTGGACTTCGACGCCGACCCGCACTTCATGGCGCTGATGGACGGCGAGTCCGGCAAGACGAACCTGCTGCGCACGATCGTCCGCGGCATCGTCGACCGGTACACGCCGAAGCAGGCGGTCATCGTGCTGATCGACTACCGCCGCACCATGCTGGGTTTCATCGAGACCAAGCACCTGCTCGCGTACGCGGTCTCGTCGAACCAGCTGGGCGGCATCGTCGGCGAGGTCAAGAAGTCACTGCAGAAGCGGCTCCCCGGGCCGGACGTCACCCAGGAACAGCTGAAGAACCGCTCCTGGTGGAGCGGCCCGGAGCTGTTCGTCATCTGCGACGACTACGACCTGGTGTGCCCACAGGGCAACAACCCACTGCAGCCCTTGGCGGAGTTCATCCCACAGGCAAAGGACGTCGGCCTGCACATCATCGCCGCCCGCCGCACCGGCGGCGCGTCCCGCGCGATGTTCGACCCGGTCATGGGCAAGCTGAAGGAGATCGCGACGCCGGGTCTCCAGGGCAGCGGCAGCAGGGACGAAGGCCAACTGATCGGCAACGTCCGCCCGTCCCAGATGCCCCCTGGTCGAGGCATCATGATCAGCCGTAAGGCGGGTCAGCAGCTGATGCAGGTGGCGTGGATCCAACCGGAGGCGTGAGTTCTGTGGCTTGGGCCGGGCTGCCGGGGTAGAGCCGGGCCGGGCCGCGGTGGGGCCGGGCCGGGGGGGCCGGGGTGGGGCTGGCCGGGCCGGGCCGGGGTGGGGCTGGGAGTTGGCAACGGAGCCGTTTGGCAAGGACGGTTTGAGCTTCACAGTGGTCAGGCCTGGCAAGCGGATTGGCCTGGCAACGGCCACTGAGACGGCTCCGGTGTAACCCTCGCCTGCCCGCCCCCCGAGGAACCCGGCTGGTTCAACGCGGGGCACTCGCGTGTCCAACACTCCAGACCCGCGTGTCCAACACTCCAGACCCCTGAGTTCGACATTTCGGCACCCGAGGTTTGGCCTGGTGGTGCGCGAGTCTCGCGTTCGGCCCCCGCGAGTTTCGCGTTCGGCACACCCGAGTTGTGGGTTCGTGTTCGGGGCGGTCTGTTGTGCACCTTGTTCGGTGCGGTGTCGTCGAGGTGGTTCCGCCGATTGTGTGATCCGTTGCCGCTGATCGGCAGCACCGCCGTTCCGGTGGGCGCGGTGCGGTCGGGTGGGTCCTACCATCGGGAGGCTGAGCACGCCGATGGGTACCGGAGGGTGTGAGTTGACACTGCGGGTGGCGGTCGACTTCGGTACGTCCAGTACGTGCATCTCCGTCTCGGTTCGTGGGCGGGAGCCGCAGGTCGTCGCCGTTGACGGGGCGCCGCTCATGTCCTCCGCGGTGTACGCCGCGCCTGACGGGACCCTCTTCGTCGGGCAGGAGGCCGATCGCCAGGCCGCTGTCGACCCGGCCAGGTACGAGCCGCATCCCAAGCGGCGGATCGACGAGCCCGAGTTGTTGCTCGGCGCCAGTGTGCACAAGGTCCGGGACGTCATTCGTGCCGTGCTTTCCCGTGCCGTGGCCGAGGCGCAGCGCGTTGGTGGCGGGTCCGTCGACCAGCTCGTGCTCACGCATCCCGCCGACTGGGGCGGCATCCGAACGCGGGTGCTTCGCCAGGCCGGCAACGGGCTCGCCGCTCGGATCGTCCTCGTGCCAGAACCTGTTGCCGCCGCTGTCTTCTACGCCGCCAGTTTTCCCGACGCGCTGCGGGATCGGGCCGTGGCCGTGCTCGATCTCGGGGGTGGGACGGTCGACGTCTCCGTGGTGCGGGGTCACCAGGCCCTCGCGACCAAGGGGGATCCCACGTTCGGTGGGGCGGACATCGACCAGCTGCTGCTCGAGCATGTCGGGTCCGTCGTATCCGGGGCCGACGAGCAGGCGTGGCGTGAGCTCGTCGAGGGGCGTGAGCTGCCCGACCGGCGTCGGCGTCGGGTCATCCACCAGGACGTTCGCGGTGCCAAGGAAACTCTCTCCCGGCACACCTACACCGATGTGCCCATGCCGCAGCCCTTTCCTGACGTGCACGTCACACGTGGCGATCTCGAACGGCTCATCACGCCCCACATCGAGCGCGCCGCCGACCTGACCGCCGCCACCATTCGCGAGGCCGGGCTCGCGCCGGGCGACGTCGCCGGGATCTTTCTCGTTGGTGGGTCCAGTCGGATTCCGCTCGTCTCCCAGCTCGTCCACAGGCGTTGCGGCGTGGTGCCCACCTCGCTCGACCAGCCGGAGACCGTGGTCGCGCGTGGGGCGTTGCGGGCCGTGGCCGGCGGAGGTGAGGGCACGGGTGTCCTGCGTCCCGCGCCCCGCCAGGCGCCGCCACCCCACCGGCCGCCACCCCGGCCGCGGCCCGCGTTGCCGCCAACACCGCCGGTCAGCGACTCGAAACGGCGGTCCGCCCTACTGCTCACCGGCGGTGCCGTGTTGGCGGCCGCCGTCGCGATCGTGTTGGTGCTCGTGCTCACCAACGGCAACGAGCCGCGCTCCGGGGCCGCGACGAAGACCGCCACTTCGACCGCGTCGGCTGGGCGGCTCATCGCCCAGTACGAGTACCAGTTCACCCTGCCCGCCGACTGGCTCCAGACGGGCGGTGACGCGACCCAGCTCCGCACCGAGGTCAAGCCCGCCGACGCGCCGGGGGGCGACGACCTCGTCCTGGTCCAGCAGATCCGGCTCTCCTTCGACAGCGACCAGGACCGGGCACGCGCGGTCGACAAGCTGCGGGACGAGTTCGCGGCAGCCGGGGAGACGTTCAGCGGCTTCGACGAGGACGCCACCTACGCCGGCCGCAACGTCATCCACTACCGGCAGTCGCTGCCGAACAGCGACGCCACGGTCAACTGGTATGTGGTCTTCCAGCGCAGCACGCAGGTCAGCGTCGGTTGCCAGCACGGCAACTCCGGCAGTCGGGACGCCGAGGTGGCCGCTGCCTGCGAGATGATTGTGAGAACGCTACGCATTACCGAATAGCCTCGAATAGGCTGGTGAGTATGAGTTTTCGGCAAGCCGCGGCACGGTTCTCCGCAGAGGTCGAGCGGGCGTTGACCAGGGCCCGGCGGGCTTCGCGTGACGCGCGTGCGGAGTCCGCCGACTTCCGCAAGCGCACCGAGGAGCTGTCGTCGCAGGCGAAGTCCGGGAAGTTGCGGGGAGTTCGCCGCGGCCAGGTGGCGCCGACCGACGCCCTGGCGCAGGCGGAGGCCGTGAAGTTCCGCGCCGACAACGGTTTGCCGGTCGCCGACACGCCGACGGCCGAACAGCTCATGGCCCGCCTGCCGAACCAGGACGCCGGCCAGGGACGGCCTGCCCGCGTCGCGGAGAACGACGACTTTTCCGAGCACCAGGTGCTCTTCGACGTCGACAAGGAAGCGCGGGAAGCCAGGCCGTCCGGACCCGTCGGGAACGATTCACCGGAACCCGAAGCAGCCCGTTCGAGTGAATCGGAAGGCGACTTTTCGCAACCGCGAATCCCCCTCGACGACGATGCCGAATCCTACCGTCCAGATGAGATCCTGCAGTCCGTCTTCGACATCGACGACCGGCAAAACCGCAGGTAGAAGCCGCCTTCTCAAGCTGGATCCGAGGTTGGCGGCGAGGTCAGGTCGCAGGCGCTGACGGCCCCTTCGGCACCCCGTATTCACATATGCGATCGCGGCGCGCGTTCACGCTCGCAACGACCTCAGATCAAGTGGCGACAACGTGGAACCACACATGGCAGGGTCTACGTCGCAGGAGGCGTACGGAGCGAAAAGCGAGTACGACCACACAGACCCATGAAGGGGGTTCGTTACCTATGGCGGGTAGCTTCAAGACTGGGACAGAGGAACTTACCAAGGTTTCCGACCAGATGGTCCAGGCCAACGAGGCGCTGCAGGACGAGGGTCGCTCGCTGGCGCAGGCCGTCGACGCGGTCCAGGGCGCGTGGTCCGGTGCCGCTGCGCAGGCGTTCACCAGCCTGATGGGCCAGTACGCCACGGACTTCCAGAACCTGAACACCGCGCTGCAGAACATCGCCGAGCAGGTCGCCGGTTCGTCCCGTGACTACTCCGCCCAGGAAGAGACGGCGGCCTCGGACATCTCCGCGATCATGTCCACGCTGGACAACGGCTGAGACTCCTCGTTCACCAGGTTCATCCCCGTCTTTTCGACACACAGGCTTAATTAGGAGAATTCATGGGCGACATCAAGGTCACATTCGGCTCGCTGGAGGCGCTGTCCGGGGACATCGGCACCCGCATTTCCAGCATCACGGGCCACCTCGACACGCTGGCCAGCCAGATCGCCACGCTCGAGGGCCTCTGGGAAGGTTCCGCGAACGAGGGCTTCCAGACCACGAAGACCCAGTGGTACAGCTCGGCCGACCACCTCAAGCAGGTGCTGGCGAAGATCCAGACCGCGGTGCAGACCAGCACCGACGGCTACCGCGAGGCTGAGACCCGCAACACCCAGCGCTGGGACGGCTGAGTCCGGCGCTCGAACGACGCGAACGGGGCTCGGGAGAAATCCCGGGCCCCGTTCGTCTGTCCGCGGTGGGATCAGTTCTCCGGCGTCCGGTCGTTGAACTTGTCGAAGAACTGGCCGGCCGCCGCCTGGTCGGTGATCGCCGTCACGTCGGCGGCGGCGGGCTGGTCGGGGAGGTCGTCCTTTGTGGCCTCGCCGATGACCTCGTACTCGAGCTGCAGCTCCAGCGGCGTCGCGTCGCCGTCGGTGACCGTGTCGCGGATCTCGAGCCCGGTGAAGTTCATCTCGCGGTCGAACCGGATGACGACCGGGATCATGGTGTTCAGCATCCGGTCGGTGAACTCGCGGTCCTCCTCCGCGATCGAGATGAACCCCTCGTCGACCATCGTGCCCAGCGTGGCTCCCGTGATGACCTCGAAGCCGTCGTCGGTCGCACGGGCGTCGTTGCGCTGCCTGTCCGGCATGTCGAGCTTCGTCTGCCCGATCGCGGCGTCCAGGTGGCAGGCGACCCACGCGGTGATCACGAAGCAGTTGTCGAAGCCGCCCGTGAACAGCGAGGGCACCGACACCCACGGCGTCGGCGCGAGGAACGCGTGGTCGGAGTCGAGTTCGATGTAGTCGACCGGCGACGCGTTCGGCCACAGCGTCTGCGACCAGTCGCCGTCCCCGGTGAACCGCCGCTTGGTCAGCACGGTCGGCGGCTCGCCCACCTTGAACGACTCGTGCTCCGTCGTGATCTTGACGTCGCCGTAGTTGAGGTAGTTGTAGACTCGCGCGTGCTCGTCGCCCAGGTTGACGAAGTGGTCCTGGAACTCCTCGAGGCCGCGTTCCACCGCGTCCGCCGTCGCCTGCTCGGCGGCCGCCTCGTCGGCGACGGGCTCGCCGGTCGTCGGCTGGGCGCAGCCGGCCGCCGCGACGACGCAGAGGACAGTGCCGACCAGCCGCGCCGATCGGGTGATATTCATCTCAGCTACCCCTATGCCGGTCCTCGGAGATCACCGTCGAAGTGCACGATAGTGCTCCTGTCGCACCCCCAGGTGGGGGTCGCTTTGACCCCTCTCTCCACGGCCAGGTATCTTTCTATGTTGTTGCGCAGCGCGGGCATATGTCCGCGCTTGGAGCGCACATGAACCCTGAAGCAAATGACGACGAGGTAGATCCGTGCGCACGTACAGCCCGAAGCCAGGCGAGGTGGCCCGCACCTGGCATGTCATCGACGCTGAGGACGTTGTCCTTGGACGGCTCGCCTCCAACGTCGCCACCCTGCTCCGGGGCAAGCACAAGCCCACCTTCGCTCCGCACGTGGACACCGGTGACTTCGTCATCATCGTCAACGCGGACAAGGTCGTGCTGACGGGTAACAAGCGCGAGCAGTCGTTCGCCTACCGGCACAGCGGCTACCCGGGCGGTCTGCGCAAGCAGTCGTTCGGCGAACTGCTGGACACCCGTCCCGAGCGGCTCTTGGAGAAGGTTGTCAAGGGCATGCTGCCGAAGAACAAGCTCGGCCGTGCCCAGGGCAAGAAGCTGAAGGTCTACGCCGGCCCGGACCACCCGCACGCCGCGCAGCAGCCGAAGCCGTTCGAGATCGCCAAGGTCAGCAGGTAGATGAACTTGCTAGCCATCAAGTCGAGCACAAGCGAGGATCATTGAGCACCCCTGAGACCACCGAGGCTCCCGCCGTGGAGGAAGCGCCCGAGCCCCGCCCCGTGCGGATCAGCGGCGAGACCGCCCAGACCGTCGGTCGCCGCAAGGAGGCCGTCGTCCGCGTCCGGCTCACGCCGGGCAGTGGCAAGTTCACGCTGAACGGCAAGTCCCTCGAGGACTACTTCCCGAACAAGGTGCACCAGCAGCTCATCCGTGAGCCCCTGGTGACCGTCGAGAAGCCGGAAGCGTTCGACGTCCGCGCCAACCTCAAGGGCGGTGGCATCACCGGCCAGGCCGGCGCGCTGCGGCTCGCCATCGCGCGTGCGCTCATCGAGCTCGACTCCGAGGACCGCCCGGCGCTGAAGAAGGCCGGCTTCCTCACCCGTGACCCTCGGGTCAAGGAGCGCAAGAAGTACGGCCTCAAGAAGGCCCGCAAGGCGCCTCAGTACAGCAAGCGCTGAGCGTCCGCCTCTCGATGTAGTGGAACGCCGCGGCCGGTGCGTGCGATGCACCGGGCGCGGCGTTTTCTGCTTTCTGACCACCTCGCGTCCTGACCACTGTGGAGGTTTCGCCGACGATGGCTCGCCTTTTCGGTACCGACGGTGTTCGCGGCCAGGCGAACTCCGAGCTCACCCCCGAGCTGGCCCTTTCCGTCGCGGCGGCGGCCGCGCGGGTGCTGGCCGAGCACGACAGCTCCCACCGGCCGGTCGCGGTCGTCGGCCGGGACCCGAGGGCGAGCGGGGAGATGCTGCAGGCGGCCGTCGCGGCTGGGCTGACCTCCGCCGGCGCGGACGTGATGCAGCTCGGCGTGCTGCCGACGCCCGCGGTCGCGCACCTGGTCGGTGAGCTAGGCGCCGACCTCGGCGTGATGATCTCCGCTTCGCACAACCCCATGCCCGACAACGGCATCAAGCTGTTCGCGGCGGGTGGGCACAAGCTGGCGGACGCCATCGAGGACGAGATCGAGGCGCACATGGGCGCCGAGTACGCCCGGCCCACCGGCACCGGTGTGGGTCGCGTGTACGACATCGCTGACTCGCTCGACCGGTACATCGCGCACCTGCTGAAGGCGGTCCCGAACCGGCTCGACGGTCTGCGTGTGGTCGTGGACTGCGCCAACGGCGCCGCGTGGGCGGCCGCGCCCCAGGCGTACCGCGAGGCAGGCGCCGAGGTGATCGCGATCAGCGCGCTGCCCGACGGCGAGAACATCAACGAGGGCTGCGGCTCCACCCACCTCGAAGGCCTCCGCGACGCGGTGCTCGCCGAGGGGGCGCACCTGGGCATCGCCCACGACGGTGACGCGGACCGCTGCCTCGCGATCGACGGGGCCGGCAACGTCGTCGACGGCGACCAGATCATGGCCGTGCTGGCGGTCGCCATGAAGGAGAGCGGCGAGCTGGCGGAGAACACGCTGGTCGCCACGGTCATGAGCAACCTGGGCCTGCACCTTGCCATGCGGGACGCCGGGGTGACGCTGCGGACCACGGCCGTCGGTGACCGCTACGTGCTGGAGGCACTGCGCGAGAACAACCTGTCGCTCGGCGGCGAGCAGTCGGGTCACGTGGTCATGCCGTCACACGCAACCACCGGCGACGGCCTGCTGACGGCACTGAGGCTGATGTCGCGGGTCGCCGCCACGGGTCGTCCCCTCGCCGAGCTGGCCGCGGTGATGACCCGCCTGCCGCAGGTGCTGAAAAACGTGAAGGTCGCCGACAAGGCCGCCGTGGCCAGGTCGTCCTCGGTCAGCGAGGCGGTGGCCGAGGTGGAGGCGGAACTCGGCGAGACGGGCCGGGTGCTGCTCCGCCCGTCCGGCACGGAACAGCTGGTCCGTGTCATGGTCGAGGCCCCTTCGCTCCAGGTCGCCGAAGCCGCCGCCGACCGCCTGGTCGGTGTGGTCAGCGCGGCCGTCTGACCAGCGTTTATCTTTCGGTGAATCGCCGAAAAAACGCACGCGAACGAGGTCGGCTCGGTATGTTGCTAGCAGTGTCCGCGGGCGTACGATCCGTGTGCTTGTGAGCACTCGTCGTGGCAGTGAAGGAAGACCGGAGGAACAGCGATGGCAGGCGGTATGGAGGTCGATCCGGCGGCCATCCAGGCATTCGCCACGTTCCTCGCTGACGCGAAGAGCCAGCTGGAGCAGGTCAAAGCCCAGTTCGACGCGCCGAACGCGGCCGCGGAGCACTTCGGCAGAAGCTGGAAGGCCGAGGGCGACCAGTACGTCGACGACTGGGGCAAGCTCGCGCCAGACCTGGGGAACCTGTCCACACTGCTCGACCAGGTCGCCGCACAGCTGACCGCCGGCGCGGAACTCACCGTCGCCGGTGAGACCGCGGCCGTTGGCGAGTTCACCAAGATCGCGGCCAGTGGCGACACCGAGGCCCCGGCGAGCGAGTCCGGGGGTATCTGATGGAGTTCGCCCTCGCCAACCTCTGGCAGGACTTCAAGCACGCGTCGAACACCGAAGGCACCCTCGGGGACAACGGCAACGAGGTGGTTCTGGGCCCTCGGCTCAACGAGGCGGTCCAGCACCTCGCCAACGGCTATCTGAAGCACCTGGAGCTGGGCCCGGAGCACAAGGCGACCGACGAGCGGGCCAAGCTCCTCGATGTGCACTGGGGTCGCATCGAGCTCGACGGCGCCCAGATACGCGGCCTCGGTGCCGCGATGACCAACTTCGCCGAAGTCCTCGGCGCGAACGTCACCAAGCTCGCGGAGAGCTGGAAGGGCGAGTCGTACGACGCGTTCAAGGCCGCCATCGACAAGGTGCAGGTCACGCTGGCCACCTATGGCGAGCAGGCGACCATCACCGGCGAGGGACTGGTCAACGCCATGTCCCAGATCCGCGAGATCTACCAGACCTTCGCCGACGACAGCGCTGACAAGCACCTGAACTTCGGCCAGGTGTCAGCGCCGGAGAAGTGGCACAAGATGACGGATCACGAGGCCTACTCGGGGTTCGAACTCGCGGAGGCGTGCCCCACTGACCACGGCGCCTTCAACTGCACCAAGAACAACGACGAACAGCGGAACATCATCACGGATCGATTCGTGTCCGAGCGCCGCTGGGGCATCTGCAAGGACGATCCGTGTTTCAAGAACGCCGGCCGCGTCATGATCATGTACAACAACATGGTCGACGAGTGCCAGGCGGCGATCGACCGGATCAAGGGCAAGCTCGACAACTACTTCGGTGCCGTTCAAACGACGGTCAGATCTGTCTCCGAGCTGTACGGCGCGGCGGTTGGCAATGTTCACAACCTCGCCGACGAACAGGTCTTCACCTCGCTGCGGGTGATCGGCGGGCAGCCGGCCGGCGGTGGTCCGCCCATGGGTGGTGACACCAGCGGTTATCCCACTGGCGGGGGTGGCGGTCCGGTCGACGGTGGCTATCCCGGCGGTGGCATGGACACCGGGATGGGGCCGGCCTCTGTGGCCGAGCCGATGCCGCCCGAGCCAGCGCCGGTGGACACCGCCGCCGCGCAGGAACCGCCGGCGGCCGAGGTGCCCGGTGAGCAGCGGGAGACCGTGGAGATCAAGGACGGCGACCGCACCATCGGGGTCAGCAGCCCCGACGGGGACCGGGTCATGGTCACGGTCACCGACGCCGCCGGGGTGACGAAGACCTACGAGCTCGACTTCGCCACCGCCAGTGGACTTGCCACGGGGCAGGCGACGGACGCGGTGCCTGGTCCGGACGGGGTGGTGCCGGAGCAGATCGCGGCCCGCACGGACGGCCGGTGCGTCATCCAGGACGGCCCGCTGACCATCACCGCCGAGCGGTCGTTGTTCTCCCCGGACTCGATCGAGCTGGTGGTCGACGACGGCAGCGGCGGCAAACCCACCACCTACACGCTCGACTTCGAGGCGCAGGACACCCCGCCTGAGGACACCACAGCGGCGGCGCCGTCCGGCGCGCCGGTGGCTGATCAGCCGGTCCAGGGCTCGGTCGACGCGGGTTCGCCGGTCAGCCAACAACCGCCGGCGGCAGCCGATGTGCCGGGGCAAGGACCTGCGGCAGGTTGGCCTGCTGGTCAGGATGCCCAGGCGCCTGCCGCCGGGCTCACGTCGCCGCAGGCGTGGCACGGTGACGGGTCGGTGTCCGGGGTGCTGGTCCCTGACCAGCCGGACGGCGAGGCCCACCTCGGCGCGGCACCCGACGCCGCCCAGCCGGAAATGGCCGGGATGGCCGGCGCTGGACTGCCGATCGGCGGCCCGGCAGGCGGGGGCACCGAAGCTGGCGGGCGTGCCGGTTCCGGGTGGAGCGTGCACGGCGACCTCTTCGACAACGCCGAACCCGTCTACAGCATGCACGGTGTGCTGGGTGACGACGAGGCGAGCAAGTAGCCATGGCCCTCGCCGACATCGACGCCGCCACCACGCAGCGGCGTATCCAGGACGCCGTCGAGGCCAGCAGGAAGGCGTTCGCGGCGCACGCGCAGCGGTCCGCGGAGATCGACGCCGCATCCAGGGAGGCGGCCGCCAGGGAAGAGGCGGACCTGAAGGCCGTGCGGGAACGCCGTGCCGAGGTCGAGGCGCAGAAGGCGGCCACCAAGCAGGAGGAGCAGAAGCCACGGCCCAAGCGCGGCACGTTGTCGCTGGGTGCGGAGGAGTTCAAGCTCGACCGCGACGCACGCAAGGCGGCCGGACAGGCTCAGCCGGCTCGTCCCGCCGGACAGACTCAGCCTGCCCCTCCAGGACAGGCCGCCCCGCCCCGTCCAGCGCCGGCCGAACAGGCCGCGCCCGCCAGGAAGAGACCGCCGCGTCCCGAGGTGGACGACGACATGTCCGGGCGGACCTGGCTTCGGTAGCGGAAGCAAATTCGCCGGTTGGACTCCTCGCCACCTGCGGATAGGTACATTCTGTGTGCAGATGCGACGGCACCGTCCGTCGCGGGCGTGCGTCGAACGAGCGCAAACCGCGTCAGCGACACCGTGAGGGGGAACCGGACCATGACTACACCTCCACCGAGCACGACCTCGGGGCCGAGCGCGGGACCAAGTGGGGTACAGGCGCCGGACGGGTACAAGACAGACACGGACCAGATGTCGTCTGCTGGCCGGAACATCAACACCAAGGCCGAGGACGCCAAAGGCGACGTCGAAGAGGTCAAGCCGGCCAAGGTGAAGGCCGCCGAGTTCGGTGAGCACGCCGATCACCAGGCATGGCAGCCCGACTACGCAGCCGCCATCGAGGCGCTCGGCACGGCGTCGACCGCCATGTGCGACAACCTCATGGCGTTCGCCGGGCAGCTGGGTGGGGCCGGCAGCACGTATGCCGAGCAGGAGAGCAGCGCGCAGAACACCGTCAGCCAGTCTGGGGCCGGGCTGTGAGTAAGTCCTGGCAAGAGGTCAAGTCCATACTGGACGATCCGTACGTCTCCGCGGACACCAAGGAAGAGTTGCTCGTCGCGTACGCGACGGAGAACGACGAGGACGACCGCCCTGCCGAGTTCGACACCTATGCCGACAACTACACCATCGACGGCAATGACGCGTTCGGGGACGGGTTTTCGATCCGTGGCACCGACGCCGTCTACCAGGAGGCGAAGGACGAGTCCGACGAGTCCGGCTACAACGCACGCCTCAACAACGAGGCTGTCGAGTCCGGTCGCGGTGATATCGAGGGTATGCAGGCGCCTGTTGAGGGTTCGTCTGTCGGTGTGCAGAAGTCGGATGAGATTTTCGACGCGGCTCGGCCGGCGTTGAGGTTGTGGGAGGACTTTCTTCCGATCAACGACAAGGTGCCGGGTGATTCGTTGGGTCGGCACGGGAAGATCAATCTTGAAGAGGACATCAGGAAGCGTTTCGACGAGCAGATGGGTATCTCGTTCAAGAACTTCCTGGACGACGCCAAGCGTCTGCGGGACGCGCACACCACGTTGAGCCAGCTCAACGGGAGTACGCAAACCGAGCTGAACAACCTCTACCGGGAGTGGACGGGTCCGGCCGCGAACGCGTCGTACCAGCACTACTCGGAGAAGCTCGTGCCGAACATCACGGATCTGCTGGAGTACCTGCAGACCTCGCCGGACATGATCGACACGGCGGTCGAGGAGATCTTCAACGCCTGCAAGAACAAGGCGAACGAGGTCATCGAGCAGTACCAGTCCGGGAACGGCACCATGGGCAGCGCGACCCCGCATATCGCCGAGCAGGTCGTGAAGCTCGCGCGCGGTGAGTTCTCCGAGCAGGAAGAGGTGCTCGAGGTCGCGGCGTGGGTGGACGCCGAGACAGGTAGCAACCTGGAGTCGACGATCCGCAACGACGCGTGCGGTATGGAGGGGGAGAACAAGGAGTACGTGATCCGCGAGTGCAAGAGGTGGATCCGTGACTCCTTCAACGCCGACCTGCACGACAACCTCTACACCAACTTCAAGTCGCTCTGCGACGACACGCTCGAAGCGGTGAACCTCCAGTACGAGACGCTGAACGGTTTCCTCAAGGAGTACGAGAACAAGTTCGGCGAAGTGCAGCCCTACCAGCCCCCGCCAAGCGGCAACGGCAACGGTGACGGCAGCAACGGTGGTGGCGGCAACGGCGGCGGCAACGGTTCGGGCGGTGGTTCCGGGAGTGGTGGCGGCTCCGGCTCCGGTGGGGGCAGCGGCGGTGGCGGTGGCGGTGGCATGCCCGAGGTCCCGACGCCTCCGACGACCGACCCGAGCGGCGACAAGCCCGGCGACCCGACCCAGCCGGACCCGAACAGCCCGCCGCCCTCGACCTCGCCGACCGGGGAACAGCAGGAGACCGTCACCATCAAGGACGGCGAGAACGAGATCTCGGTGACCAGCCCGGACGGTCAGGGCATGGTCAAGGTGACCGTCGACGACGGCTCCGGCCAGCCGAAGACGTACTCCCTCGACTTCGGCGGCCCGGACGCGGCGACCGGCGCGCTGCCCGGCACGCCAGGGCAACCCGGCCAGCCAGGCACGCCGGGTGCGTCCGCCGGAGCGCCGGGCACGGACGGGGCACCGGCCCCGGACACGCCGATCGAGCCGGGCCCGGACGGCAAGTGCGTGATCACCGACGGGGACCTGACCATCACCGCGGAACGGCCGGAGGGCCAGCCCGACACGGTCGTGGTCACCGTCGACGACGGCACGGGCAACCCGACCACCTACAACCTGGACTACTCGGAGGCGGGGACCGGCGCGCAGGGCGGACCGCAGGGCGCGGTGACGCCGCTGCCCGCGGAGGTCCCGCAGGGGATCGGGCGGCCGATGCCGGCCGAGGTCATACCTGGCAGCGTGCCGATGCCGGCGGAGATGCCGCAGGGCGTCACCACGATGCCGGCCTACGGCGAGATGCCGCCCCCAGGGACGGACATGCCGCAAGGGCAGCCGATGCCGGCGGGCGCGCCGCAGGGGTTCGGCACGATGCCCGCGTACGGCGAGATGCCCCAGGGCATCGCCCATCCCGGCCCGGACATGCCAGGGCACCAGGGTGTGAGCACGCAGCCGGCCTTTGGGCAGATGTCGCCAGGAATGGGCCATCCCGGGGAAGGGCCGCAGGGTGTCAGCACCCAGCCGGCGTTCGGGGAGCCGCCGCACCAGCAGCAGCACTCGTTCGCCACCTCGGCGGCCGCCGCCGCTCCGGACGGGGGTTACGGCGGGTCCCACGCACCGGGCGGTCAGGCTGGCTCGTTCGGCGTGCCGGACCACCACGAACCGTCGCCGTACGTGGACCGTCCCAATGGTGAGGCGAGTCTGGCCGGCGCGCCGGACAACCCTCCCGGCGGCGACCACTCTGGCACCGCCCAGCAGTCACAACCCGGGATGGCTGGAATGCCGCCGATGATGGGTGGTGGACAGGGTGGTGGTGGTTCCAACGACACGGAGCGCGCCGCGACCCAGTGGCGCACCACCGGTGACCTGTTCGACGAGCCGGACCAGCGGTTGCCCGGCGCGTTCGGCGGCAGAGGGAACTAGATCATGAGGGGAAACTGATGGGCGCTTTTGACCGGGCCG
This sequence comes from Actinophytocola sp., assembly GCF_036378875.1. GTDB lineage: Bacteria > Actinomycetota > Actinomycetes > Mycobacteriales > Pseudonocardiaceae > Actinophytocola. The sequence goes on along the minus strand of NZ_DASUVO010000101.1, from coordinate 3,474 downwards.
CGGCGGCGCGGGCCAAGATGGCGCAGGTGCAGCGGGAGATGGCGGAGCGGCGTTCGCTGCGGGACCGCAACTTCCGGCAGAAGCGCGAGCAGGCGCTCGATGCGTTCAAGAAACAGGGCCCGGTGATGGAGCAGGTCGCGAAGCACCTGGGCGAGTTGGGTCGGCGCCGCAAGCAGGCCGGCGGCTGGGCCACCCAGAAGACCGAGCAGGACAAGGACTTCGTGATGGGCTTCGGCCTCGCGGACGAGGATCCCTCGAAGGACCCGTACAACTTCCGGGCGGCACCGCGGCCCGCGGCCGCCGGCACCGCCCCCGGCGGCATCGGCTCGCTCGACGAGGACGAGTCCCCGCTGGCCCGGTCCTCGGCGCCGATGCCCCCGCCCGCTCCCGAGGCGCCACCCGCGCCGGAGCCGCCCGCCCCGCCACGGGCCAAGCGCCGGCCGGCCCCTCGGACGGAGATCGACGACGATGACGACTTCTCCAACCAGTCCACCTGGATGCAGAACCGGTGAACGCCCAGGTCGCGGAGCGGGCCGACGAGATCAAGGCCCTGGTGTGCCGGGTGCTCGAGGTGGACGAGGACCAGGTGGGCCCGCGTGACAGTTTCCTCGACGACCTCGGCGCGGACTCGATGAAGCTGATCGAGCTGCTCGCCAACCTGGAGATCGAGTTCGACGTCGAGGTCGACCCGGCCGAGTTCGCGCGCCTGGTCGACCTCGACGGTGTCTATGCCGTGCTCGGTGAGGCGCTCGACCGCCGGGACTGAGGGGAATGAGCATCACGACCCGCCAGCGCGTCGCCGTCACCGGACTCGGTGTGGTGTCGAGCATCGGCACGGGCGTCGCCGACTACACGGCCGGACTGCGGACCGGCCGCGACGGCGCACGCCCGATCAGCGTGTTCGACACCGAGGGGTTCGCGCACCGGGTGGGGTGTGAGGTCGTCGGTTTCGAACCGGAGCGGTGGGTCACCGCGCAGCCGGTGGAGAACCTGGGTCGGGCCGCGCAGTTCTCGGTCGCCGCGGCACGGATGGCGGCGGACGACGCGGGACTCGACGCGGATCCCGGTCGTGCCATGGTCTGTCTCGGTACCACCGACGGCGGCGGGGACGCCGGTGAGCGGATCGCCGAGCATGTCGTGCGGGACTCCGACATCCCGGCCGAGCTGCCGCGCCGGGTGCCGGCCGGGTCGCTCGGCGTGGCCGTCGCCCGCGAGCTTGGTCTGTCCGATGTGGACATATCGACGGTCGCGACCGCCTGCGCCGCCGGCAACTACGCGATCGGCAACGGGTTCGACGCCATCGCGTCCGGCGACGTCGACGTGGCGCTTTGCGGGGGCGCGGACGCCATGTGCCGCATGACGTTCACCGGGTTCTACCGCCTCGGCGCGGTCGATCCGGAGCGCTGCCGGCCGTTCGATGTCAACCGGGCCGGCATCCTCACCGGCGAGGGCGCGGGCGTGCTCGTGCTGGAACCACTGGACCATGCGTTGGCCCGAGGTGCGCGGATCTACGCCGAGGTGCTGGGCTACGGGCTCAACTGCGACGCCGGGCACCCCGTGGCGCCGGACCGGGACAGCGTCGCCGCGTGCATGCGGCTCGCGCTCGACGATGCCGGGGTGACGCCCGACCGGGTGGACCTGATCTCCGCGCACGGCACCGGCACGAAAGCCAACGACACCACCGAGTGCGGCGCCATCCACGACGTGTTCGGCGATCGCCCGCCGCGGACGGTGTCGGTGAAGTCCATGCTGGGCCACACGATGGGCGCGGCCAGTGCGCTGTCGGCCATCGCGTGCGCGCTCGCCATCACCGAGGGGTTCGTTCCCCCGACCATCAACCACGTCGAGACCGACCCGGCGTGCGCGATCGACTGCGTGCCCAACGAGTCCGTTCCGGCGGAGCTGTCGGTCGTGCAGAACAACGCGCTCGCGTTCGGTGGCAACAACTCGGTCGTCCTCTTCGGACGGTACGGATGACCGGCGTCGTGATCTCCGCGTGGTCGGCGCTCTCCCCGTTCGGCCACGGCAGGACCGCGTTCGCCGACGGTGTACGGCGCGGGGTGCCGGTCGACCCGGTGTCCACAAAGGATGACTGGGCCGCGGCGGATGCGTACGTGGTCCCGGACTTCGACATCGTGGCGCAGCTGGGGCGCAAGGGCACCGGCTCGATGGACCGGACGAGCGCGCTCGCCGTCGCCACCGTGCGGGAGTTGGGCGCGCCGAACCCGACGACCGGCGTCGTGCTCGGCACCACGAGCGGCTCGGCCCGCACCCAGTTCGAGTTCACCCGCGACTCGCTGACCCGCCGCCGGCCGTACTTCGTCAACCCGGCGCAGATGCCGTTCGCGCTCATGAACTCCGCCGCCGCCCAGGCCGCCATGTGGCACGGCCTGACCGGCCCGAACAGCACGATCGCCGCCGGCAGGAACTCCGGCCCCGCCGTGCTGCGGTACGCGACCCGGCTGTTGCGCACGGGACGGGCGAGCGGCGTGTTCGCTGGCGCGGTCGAGGAGCACAGCGGTGCCCGTGAGCTGCTGGAACGCGGTCAGACACTGGGCGAGGGCTGCGTGCTGTTGTTTTTGCAAACCGCCGAGGTGGGGAACCGGGCGGCGCTCGCGGAGGTCGTAGCGTCGGACACCCGGTTCTCCGACGGCGCGCCAGGCCGTGCGCTGACCGAGAGTCTGCGGCAGGTTGGTGTCGCGGCGGACGAGGTGTGGGGGCTCGCGCTCTCCACCGCGACGCCGGAACTGTCCGAAGTGGAAGAGGAAGCGGCGGGTGAGGTGTTGGGGCAGCGGATCGGCACAGTCGTCCGCCCGGGTCGGCTCATGGGCGACACGGGCGCGGCGAGCGGTGTCTTCGCGCTCGCGGCACTGCTGGCCCACGCCGAGGTGGACGAGCGTGCGCGGGGACGGCTCGCGGTCGCCACGTCGGTGGACCGGGACGGCACGGCCGGCTGTGTCGTGCTTCGCTTGACGGGATCGCAGAAGGCTTGGGGTGAACGATGAGCAGGTCGTGGGCGGAAGTCAAGCGTCTTCTCGACGATCCGTACGTGGACGCGGACACCAAGGAAGAGTTGCTCGTCGCGTACGCGATGGAGAACGACGAGGACGACCGTCCTGCGGAGTTCGACAGCTACGCCGACAACTACAGCATCGACAGCGATGACATCTTCTTCGGGGACGGACGTCTCGCGCGTCGCGGCACGGACGCCATTGCCCGGGAGGCGCAGGAGGAGTCCGACGAGGCGGGCTACAACGCGCGGCTCAACAACGAGGCTGTCGAGTCCGGTCGCGGTGATATCGAGGGTATGCAGGCGCCTGCTGAGGGTTCGTCTGTTGGTGTGCAGAAGTCGGATGAGATTTTCGACGCCGCGCGGCCGGCGTTGAGGTTGTGGGAGGACTTTCTTCCGATCAACGACAAGGTGCCGGGTGATTCGTTGGGTCGGCACGGGAAGATCAATCTTGAAGAGGACAT
>NZ_DASUVO010000100.1:0-161813 GCF_036378875.1 Actinophytocola sp. | reverse complement strand
CTCCTTCCGGGTGGGACGTGGTCTAGAGGTTGTGATCCTGCTCCGTCCGACGCGAGCCCGGGACGACCTCGCGGTCACGGCCTGGTAGTCACGCGGGACTAGGGAGCACGGCGGTTCGACAGCCGGGACGCGGCGCGATTGGTGGGACGCCGGGGATGTCTGGCAGACTTGGGGGCTGAGTTCTGTGGCATCCGGACCCTCTCAACCGGTGGTCGCAGCGCCCTCGATCAGCCCCGGACGGTGTTCCCCACCTGAACCGGAGTGGATCACCCATCACAAGTTCTCAAGGAGACACCACAAACGTGGCCGTCAAGATCCGTTTGAAGCGCCTGGGCAAGGTCCGGGTGCCGCAGTACCGCATCGTCATCGTCGACTCGCGCAAGAAGCGTGACGGCGCCGTGATCGAGGAGATCGGCAAGTACCACCCGAAGGAGGACCCGTCGTACATCGACGTCGTCACCGACCGGGCGCAGTACTGGCTGGGCGTGGGCGCCCAGCCCACCGAGGCGGTCGAGAAGATCCTGAAGATCACCGGCGACTGGCAGAAGTTCAAGGGCGAGCCCGGCACCGAGGGCACCCTGAAGGTCAAGGAGCCGAAGCCGAGCAAGCAGGAGCTGTTCGAGCAGGCGCTCAAGGAGGCCGGCTCCGAGCCGACCACCGAGGCCACCACCCCGAAGAAGAAGGGTGGCGCCAAGAAGGCCGACGCGAAGAAGGCCGACGACAAGTCCGATGAGGGTGCCAAGGACGAGTCGTGAGTTTTCTGGCTGACGCTCTCGAGCACCTGGTGCGCGGCATCGTGGATCATCCGGACGACGTGCGTGTCGAGCTGGTGACCACGCGCCGTGGCCGCACGCTTGAGCTGCACGTCAACCCGGACGACCTCGGCAAGGTCATCGGCCGCGGCGGACGCACGGCGACCGCGCTGCGCACAGTCATGGCCGGCATCGGCGGCCGAGGCATCCGAGTGGATGTCGTCGATACCGACCAGTGAGCGAGCAACTCCTGGTCGGGCGCGTGGCCAAGGCGCACGGCATCTCCGGCGAGCTGGCCGTGGACATCCACACCGACCACCCGGACGAACGGTTCGCACCCGGAGTCGTGCTCACGGCACGGCTCCGGGACCGTTCGGTCCGCCCGGTCACCGTGACGACCGCACGCCCGCATTCCGGCCGCCTGCTCGTCCGTTTCGACGAGGTCCCGGACCGGACCGTCGCCGAGACCTTCCGCGGCGCGCAGCTGGTGGTCGACGCCGACGAGCTGCCGCCGTCCGACGACCCGGACGCCTTCTACGACCACGAGCTGGAAGGCCTCACCGTCGTCCTGACCGACGGCACGTCGGTGGGCACGGTCACCGAGATCGCCCGCGCCCCCGCCGGTGAGCTGCTGGTCGTCAAGTTGGAGGACGGCACCGAGGCCCTGGTCCCGTTCGTCCGCGCGATCGTCCCCGAGGTGGACGTCAAGGGCGGCCGTGTGATCATCGACCCGCCAGAAGGCCTGCTGTAGTGCGCGTCGACGTCGTCACGATCTTCCCCGAGTACCTCGACCCGCTGCGCCAGGCGCTGCTGGGTCGGGCGATCGAACGTGGCCTCGTCACGCTCGGCGTGCACGACCTGCGGAAATGGACGCACGACGTCCACAAGGCCGTCGACGACAGCCCCTACGGCGGTGGACCGGGCATGGTCATGAAGCCGCAGGTCTGGGGCGAGGCCCTCGACGAGCTGTGCGCGAACGGCACTCCCCGCCTGGTGGTGCCCACCCCTGCCGGACGGCCCTTCACGCAGGCCGTGGCCCGCGAGTACGCGGCGGAAGAGTGGCTGATGTTCGCCTGCGGCCGCTATGAGGGCATCGACCAGCGGGTGCTGGACGACGCGGCCCGCCGCATGCCCGTCGACGAGGTCTCCATCGGCGACTACGTGCTGGTGGGCGGCGAGGTCGCGGTCATGGTGATCGTCGAGGCCGTCGCCAGGCTGCTGCCCGGCGTGCTCGGCAACCCGGCGTCACACCAGCAGGACTCGTTCTCCGACGGCCTGCTGGAAGGCCCCAGCTACACCCGGCCCGAGGTGTGGCGTGACCTGGCGGTACCCGACGTGCTGCGGTCCGGCAACCACGGCGCCATCGCCCGCTGGCGCCGTGACCAAGCACTCACCAGGACGTTCCACAGGCGTCCTGACTTGCTCGCGAGCCTGCCGGAAGGCGCACTGGACAAGCACGACCAGGCCCATCTCGACACGCTCCGCGATCCCCGTTTCGACCCGGGAAAATCGGTCTGACATACTGGACCGGTTGTTGCGACCGGGTGGCGCCTGGGCGCACTCAAGACTCCCCAAGGTTGACTAAGGAATGACCGCGCCTTGGGATGAACGAACAACAGTTGAGGACGGACACACCGATGAACACCCTGGACGCCTTGGACGCGAAGTCGCTGCGTTCCGACATCCCGGCCTTCCGCCCCGGCGACACGCTGGAGGTCCACGTCCGCGTCATCGAGGGCTCCCGCCAGCGAGTCCAGAAGTTCAAGGGTGTCGTCATCCGCCGCCAGGGCGGTGGCATCCGCGAGACCTTCACCGTCCGCAAGATCTCGTTCGGTGTCGGCGTCGAGCGCACCTTCCCGGTGCACTCCCCGAACATCGACAAGCTGGTGGTCGACCGCCGCGGCGACGTCCGTCGCGCGAAGCTGTACTACCTCCGCGAGCTGCGGGGCAAGGCGGCCAAGATCAAGGAGAAGCGCGAGACGGCGCCGACCGCCTGACCTGTACTTTTCGCAAAGCCCGGTAGCCTGGGTTGTGTGGTCAACCCCGTGCACGCTCCGTCGCCTGAGGATGATCCGGAGCGTACGGACCTGATCCCGAAGGTCAGCGACGACTCCGGATCTACCCGGTCGTCGCGGCCTCGGGATGGCGCGGGGGAGAAGCCGGACCCGAGCAAGTCCGGCAAGCATCGCAAGCCGCCGAAGAAGCAGCCACTGTGGCGTGAGCTGCTGACGTTACTGGCGATCGCGCTCGTGCTGACGTTCCTCATCCAGCAGTTCCTCGGACGTGTGTACTCCATCCCGTCCGGCTCGATGGAGAAGACCCTGCACGGGTGCCCTGGCTGCACGGGCGATCGTGTGCTCGTGGACAAGCTCGTCTACGACTTCCGCGACCCGGAGCCCGGTGACGTGATCGTCTTCCAGGGCCCGGACGCCTGGACCGAGAACGACACCACGCCTCCCGAGTCGGGCAACCCCGTGGTTCACAGCCTGCAATGGCTCGGTTCACTGGTCGGTCTCGCGCCACCCAACGAGCGCGACTTCGTCAAGCGGGTCATCGCCGTCGGCGGTCAGACCGTCCAGTGCTGCGACGACAAGTGGCGTGTGCTGGTCGACGGCCAACCGCTGGACGAACCGTACGTGTACTGGCAGAACGGCGTGCCGGACGCGCGGCAGCGGTTCGACCCCGTCGTGGTCCCCGAAGGCACCCTGTGGGTAATGGGGGACAACCGCAGCGACTCCTGCGACTCGCGCTGCCAGGGCGGCGGTGGTGTCCGCGGTGTGGTGCCGATCGACAAGGTGATCGGCAAGGTGCGCAGCATCGTGCTGCCGCCGTCACGGTGGCGCGGGGTCGGCGACCACAACCCCCAGGCGGCGAACGCCGTGGCCATGTCCGCTCCGGTCTGGCAGCAGGGTGCACCGCTCGGCCTCGGTCTGGTGGCCGCGGTACCGACACTGTGGCTGGGCCGCCGGATCAGATGGCGACACCGGTAGTCTGCTGGAGTGGTCGACGTCGCACGCTCCGGAAACAGCAGGGACAACGGTGACGGGGAGGATGACCCGGCTGACCAGGACAAAGCTGACGTCCTAGCCAGCATCGGGCGAAAGGCCAGAAAGAAGAAGCAACGGTCTTTCTGGAAGGAACTTCCTATCCTCATCGGGGTCGCGCTGCTGCTCACCCTGATTATCCAGACCTTCATCGCTCGGGTGTTCGTGATCCCGTCCGAGTCGATGGAGCAGACACTGCACGGGTGCACGGGCTGTTATGGCGACCGGGTGCTCGTGGACAAGATGGTGTACGCCTTCGGTGAGCCGGAGGCCGGCGAGGTCGTGGTGTTCGAACGCCCCGCCACGTGGAACCGGTCTGAGTTCTCAGCGAACCGATCCAGCAACGGCTTCGTGTCTTGGTTGCAAGATGTAGGCGCGGCGTTCGGGCTCGCGTCGCCCAACGAGGACGACGTGGTCAAGCGAATCGTCGCGGTCGGCGGGGACACCGTCGAGTGTTGTGACGAGAAGAACCGTGTGCTGGTGAACGGTAAGCCGCTCGACGAGCCGTACGTCTACTGGATGCCCGGCAGCAACACTCAGGACGAGTTCCCGCCCATCACGGTGCCGGAGGGCATGCTTTGGGTGCTGGGCGACAACCGCAACAACTCCTGCGACTCGCGTTGCCAGGGCGGCGGTGGCAAGAACGGCCTCGTGCCGGTGGACAGCGTCATCGGCAAGGTGCGCTACATCGTGCTGCCCCCGTCACGCTGGCGCGGCGTTGGCGATCACAACCCGCAAACCGCTACCGCGTCGGCGGCGACCCAGCTGGTCGCGCCGGGCCTGGGCCTGGTCGCCGCGTTCCCGACGGTGTGGCTGGGCAGGCGGGTGCGCAGGGCGATCCGATCCGGTGGAGCACGCAGGTGACGGTGGCCAGACTGGAACGGCTGGCGTGGCTGGAGTCCACGCCGCCTCGCACCGTGCTGCGGCGCGACGCGGGCAACTGGGCCCTGCAGGCGGCACTGGACCGCCGCGGCCTGGGTCCGGTGGCGGGCGTGGACGAGGCAGGCCGGGGCGCCTGCGCGGGGCCACTGGTGGTGGCCTCCTGCGTCCTCCGTCCTGGTGACGCCAGCCGTTTCGAAGGCCTGACCGATTCCAAGCTCCTGACCGCGGCGGCTCGCGACAGGATGTACGACGTGGTCGTCCGCCGAGCCGTGGATTACACGATCGTGGTAATTCCGGTCGAGGACGTCGACTTCAAGGGCGTCCACGTCTGCAATATCGAAGGCATGCGGCGAGCCATCGCCCAGTTACGGACCCACCCTGGCTATGTGCTGATAGACGGCTTCCGCGTGCCGGGCCTGACCGCCCCCTCGACCCCGGTGGTCAAGGGCGACCAGGCGGTGGCCTGCGTGGCGGCGGCGTCGATCCTGGCCAAGGTGACCCGAGACCGCATCATGGCGGAACTGCACGAAGAGCTGCCGATGTACGGTTTCGACGAGCACAAGGGTTATTGCACGGGTGCTCACACCGCCGCGTTGACCGAACATGGACCGAGCAGGGTCCACAGGTGGTCCTTCGTCAACGTGGCGACAGCGGGCATGACGCACGGTATGCACCCGCCACACCCGGTGGCCTTGAGTGTGGCGGCGGCCGCCGTGGTCCAGAATGGTCAGGTTGGGAGGCTGCCAACGCCGTTGCAGACACCCGTCGAGCAGGAGGAGCGCGAGACCGCATGAGCGCGGAGGATCTCGAGAAGTACGAGACCGAGATGGAGCTGCAGCTCTACCGGGAGTACCGCGACATCGTCGGACAGTTCTCGTACGTGGTTGAAACAGAACGACGCTTCTACCTGGCCAACGGCGTGGACGTGCAGGTGAGGGACTCGGACGGTGAGGTCTACTTCGAGGTGCGGATGTCCGACGCCTGGGTGTGGGACATGTACCGGCCGGCACGGTTCGTCAAGAACGTCCGCGTGATCACCTTCAAGGACGTCAACGTGGAGGAGCTGGACAAGCCAGACCTCCGCCTCCCGGAAGAGGGCCCCTTCGGCTCCTGAGCTGGGTTCGTTGGAACCGCGAGGCACGAGACCGTGCCTCGCGGTTTTCTTTTGTCCGGCCCACTAGCACACGGCACCGACAGTCCCGGTTTTCCTGATCTTGAAACAGGCGAGTTGTCCACAGCCGCCGCAGTTGTCCACAGTTGATCTTTCCCCCGTGGCTGCGCTCCGCGAAGCCCGGCAGTGTCGACGCCATGACGGCAGACACCACCCCGGCAAGGCCAGAACACCTTCGGACCGGCGAACGCGGCGAAGCGCTCGCCGCCATCTACCTGGAACAACACGGCCTCACGGTCCTGTCCAGGAACTGGCGATGTCCCGAAGGCGAACTGGACCTCGTCCTCACCGACGGCCGAACCCTGGTCGTCTGCGAGGTGAAGACCAGGACCAGCGACCACTACGGCACCCCGGGCGAGGCGGTCGACGACGCGAAGGCCGGCCGCATCAGACGGCTGACCCGTCGCTGGCGTGCCGAGTTCGGCGTGCGCCACGTCGACACTCGCTACGACATCGTCGCCATCCTCTGGCCGCCAGGTGAAAAACCCCAGATCAACCACCTCAAGGGCGTGCTGTGATGCCGCTTGCCAGAGCCTGGTCGGTGGCGCTCTTCGGCGTGGACGGCGTGGCGGTGGAGATCGAGGCCGACATCGGCGGCGGTCGCCCGCGCACCCAGATCGTCGGGCTTCCCGACGCTTCCCTGAACGAGGCCAAGGAACGCGTCCGAGCCGCCGTCCGCAACAGCCACCGCAAGTGGCCGGACGAGCTGGTCACCCTCGCCCTCTCCCCGGCAGCACTCCCGAAAGGCGGTTCGAGCTACGACGTAGCCCTGGCCTGCGCCGTGCTGGCAGCCGCAGGCCTTGAACCGGCCGAGCGCCTCGAGAAGACGGTCCTCATGGGCGAGCTCGCCCTGGACGGCCGGATCCGCACGGTTCGCGGCGTGCTGCCCGGTCTCCTGGCGGCCAGGAAGGCGAAGCTGCGCCGAGCGATCGTGCCAGTCCAGACGCTCCCGGAAGCCGCGCTGGTCACGGGCCTGGAGATCCTGGGCGCGGAACACCTGACCGACGTCCTCGACTGGCTGCGCGGCGAACCCGACACCCTCCGCAAACCGGTGCCGGCCGCGCTGGCGCCGCCGGCTGAGGTCCCCGACCTGGCGGACGTCGTCGGTCAACCGGAGGCTCGCTGGGCGCTGGAGGTCGCGGCAGCGGGCGGACACCACCTGCTGCTGACGGGCCCGCCCGGAACCGGCAAGACCATGCTCGCGCAACGGCTCCCGGGCCTGCTGCCGAGCCTCACCGAAGAACAGACACTCGAAGTCACGGCCGTCCACTCGATCGCCGGGTTGCTCACGCCCGCCACACCACTGGTGACGACGCCGCCGTTCATCGCGCCGCACCACACGTGCACGGTGCCGGCGCTCGTCGGAGGTGGCGTCGGACTGGCGAAACCGGGGGCGATCAGCACCGCACACAACGGCGTCCTCCTGCTGGACGAGGCATGCGAGTTCGCCGCGGACCGGCTGGAGGCCCTGCGTACCGCGCTCGAAGAGGGCGAGATCCGGCTCGCCCGGCGAGACGGTGTGGCGCGTTACCCGGCGAGGTTCCAGCTGGTGCTGGCGACCAACCCATGTCCGTGCGCACCACCGAGAGAGCTCGACTGCACCTGCTCGCCGCATGCCAAACGCCGGTACATGGCGCGCCTCTCCGGGCCGTTGCTCGACCGCGTCGACATCCGCGTCCGCATGCGTCCGATCACCGCGCTGTCACGAGCGGACGGCGTCACACCGGAGTCCACGGCCGCTGTCCGTGCCAGGGTGGCCAGAGCGCGGGAGAAGGCAGCCGAACGCTGGAAGAAACACGGCTGGCTGACCAATGCCCAAGCGCCCGGGCCGATTCTCCGCCGGGAGTTCGGCTTACCGAGGGCGGCCACGGCTCTCCTGGATCGGGGCCTCGACATCGGCGCGGTCACCGCACGCGGCGCCGACCGCTGCATCCGAGTGTCGTGGACGCTTGCCGACCTCGCCGGTGACGACCTCCCCACCGCCGACCACGTGACGGCGGCTCTCGAATTCCGCGACCGCAGGGTCGCGTAGCTCGCACACCTCAGAAAGGAACACGATCATGCTCGTCTCGAACCCCGGAAACCGGATCCACCGCCACGCCACCATGGCCGGCAGCCCTGCCCACACGAACAGGGGCACCACCACTCCAGGCCTGTGCCCGCGCATGCGGTGGCGTTCGATGAACCCCGGCTTGCCACCACCCGATTCCCTGGCGTGCTACGCCCGCGGCCCTGACTGCTGCGCCACCTCGGCCGTGGCCACCGTGCGGAGAGTCGCGTGACCGCGCCGGCAGACGAGGAGACACGCCTGGCGAGGGCCTACCTCATGCGGGTCGCCGAACCGCCGGCACACGCACTGCACGCGCTCGTGGACGTCGAAGGTGCCCCCGCCGCCGCGGAACGGGTCAGGAGCGGGAACGTGCCCGCCCGGGTGCGGGGTGAGACCGAGGCACGCCGGCACGTCGACCGGGCAGGAGAGGACCTTGTCGCGGCGGACAAGGTCGGTGCGCGTCTGCTCGTGCCGGAGGATCCCGACTGGCCGGCCTGGCCGTTGCTCTGTCTCGCTCCGCCGGTGGATCGCGGTTTACGTGGTGCGGGGCAACCGCTCGGGCTGTGGGTGCGCGGCGAGGCGTCGGCCGGAGACGTCTTCGACCAGGCGGTCTCCGTGATCGGCGCGAGAGCGGCCACCAGCTACGGCGAGCATGTCGCGTTGGAGATCGGGTACGGGCTCGCGTCCACCGGCATGACGATCGTTTCCGGTGCGGCCTACGGCATCGACGGCTCGGCCCACCGTGGCGCGCTGCACGCGGGTGGGCGCACCGTCGCGGTCCTGGGTTGTGGCATCGACATCGCGTACCCGGCGGGACACGACCGTCTCCTCGACAGGATCGCCGGCACCGGGCTCGTGGTCAGCGAGTACCCGCCGGGCACCAGTCCGGCGCGTCACCGCTTTCTCGTGCGGAACCGCCTCATCGCCGCGCTCTCCACGGCGACCGTCGTCGTCGAGGCGGGGACACGCAGCGGAGCGAAGAACACCGCGACGACGGCCGCGTCTCTTGGCAAGGTGGTGCTGGCCGTGCCGGGACCGATCACCTCGGCGATGTCCGTCGGCTGTCACGACCTCCTGCGGACCGGCGCCGCTCAGATCGCCGGCTCGGTGGCGGAGATCCTCGAGGCGGTCGGGCCGTTGGGCGAACACCTGCGTCCGCCGGCGTCGTCACCGAAACGCAGCACCGACGGCCTCGCCGAGCAGGCCCTGCGCGTGCACGAAGCACTACGCCGGGAGGAGGGCCGAAGCATGGAGGAGGTCGCGGTGGACTCCGGCGTGCCACTCGACCGGGTTCGCGCGCTGCTCCCCGGACTGGAGCTCACCGGGCACGTGGAGCGCCACGAGGACGGCTGGCGCCAGGCGAAGGGAGGTCCGAGGGGAGGTCACTGAATGGTCCGGGACCACTGACGCCTCGGGCGTGCGTGGCGGTCCTTGACCGATCGGGCGGGATGCCGCAGCGTCGAAGGGTGTCTGCGCCACGCAAGCGGGTCGATCTGCACCGGGTCCGGGATGAGCTGCCCGAGCCCGTGGGAACGGTGGTGGCCGACTACGAGCGGCATCTCGGGCTCGAACGCGGGCTGTCCACACACACGGTCCGCGCCTACGTGGCGGACGTCGTTTCCGTGCTCGGGTTTCTGCACGGCTTCCCGGTGGTCGGCGGCGCCCGGAGCATCGACCGGAGCATGGGAAAGGGCATCGCGGCGCTCGACCTGACCGTGCTGCGCGCGTGGCTCGCGGCGCAGCGGTCGGCCGGGGTGAGCCGGACGACGATGGCACGGCGGTCGGCGGCAGCGCGGACGTTCACGGCGTGGGCGCACCGGCGCGGGCATCTCGAGACGGATCCGGGCGCCCGGCTGGCGTCGCCGCGGCCGCACCGGAAGCTGCCGTCGGTGCTGCGGCAGGACCAGGCCGGCGAGGTGCTGGACGCGTCGAAGAAGGGCGCTGCCGAGCTCGATCCGGTCGCGTTGCGTGACCACGCGTTGTTGGAGCTGCTGTACGCGACGGGCATCCGCGTCTCCGAGCTGTGCGGACTGGACGTCGACGACGTCGACCTGGACAGGCGGGTCGTGGTCGTACTCGGGAAGGGAGGAAAGGAGCGCACGGTGCCGTTCGGCGAGCCGGCACTCCGGGCGGTCGTCGACTGGCTGCGGCGTGGCCGGCCCGCTCTGGCGAGGCCGACGTCCCCGCCAGCGTTGTTGCTGGGTGCGCGCGGTGGCCGGTTTCAACCGGCCAGCGTCCGACGTGTCGTGCACGAGGCGCTGAGCGCGATTTCGGGTGCGCCCGTCATGGGACCGCACGGTTTGCGTCATTCTGCTGCGACACATTTGCTCGAAGGTGGTGCGGATCTTCGTAGCGTCCAGGAGCTGCTTGGTCACGCTACGCTCGCAACCACACAGCTCTACACCCATGTGACCGTCGACCGGCTGAAGGCTATCCATGACCGAGCCCACCCCCGTTCCCAATGAGCCAGGGGAAGGTTTACGGATGCGCGGCGTCCACGGCAACGTGGCGCTCGACGCGAACATGCCTCCGAACGGCGGTAGCGCGGGCCCAGTCAACGGAGAATCGACCACCGTCGCGCCCCAGGCTTACGCCAACGCGGCACGCAACGACTACAGGCGTGTGGAAGTTGCGCCGCATGACAGGCACCATGGCAACGATGGCCATGGCGGAACGGGTCGGGCCGACATCGCGAGGCTGGTCGCGGTCGGCGCAAGCAGCAGCGCCCACGACAGCGGAGCACGCACCAGCGTCGCGACGCTGGACAAGTCCAGCGGTTTCGGCGCGCCCACGAACGGCAACGGCAACCACCGTGCCGACCTGGCCAGCGGCACCGATCCCACCCCGAACGGCACCCACATTCCCAACAACGGAAACGGCATCCACGCGAACACCCAGAACGGGAACGCCCACGACACGAACGGCCACCGCGGGCCCGGCCATGGCGCGATCGGACAAGGTGAGAACTGCCAAGCCGCGAACGGCCAAAATTCGAACGGCCACAGCGGTCCGGGCCGAGACGCGAACGGCCAAGACGGTCACAGCGGTCCTGGCCACGATACGAACGGCCAAGGTGCGACCGGCCGTGGCGCGATCGGCCCCGGTGCGATCGGCCCTGGTGCGATCGGCCAACGCGGGGGCAGCTCTACTGGGAGCCGGCTCGACGGCTCTGGGAGCGGGCTCGGCGGGAATGGCCATCGCGGTGACGGCGTTGCCCAGGGTTGGGTCGGTGGGGACGGCCTTGGTGGGCAGGGTCGAGACGGTGGGCACGGTGGGGACCGGCTCAGTGAGAACGGGCACTCCGTGACGTTCGGGTTCGGTGAGACCGCTGGGGTGCTGCCTGGTGACCAGCGGACCTTCGACGATGTCGAGGCCGGCATCGTCGCTCTGTGGCGGCAGTTCGGGGAGGGGCGTGAGCAGCCCTTGCGGGACCGGCTCGTCCTGCACTACGCGCCGCTGGTCAAGTACGTGGCCGGCCGGGTCGGGACCGGGTTGCCCGCGCACGTCGAGGTGGCCGACCTCATTCAGTCCGGCATCTTCGGGCTCGTCGACGCCATCGAGAAGTTCGAGCCCGAGCGTGGGCTGAAGTTCGAGACCTACGCCATGCAGCGCATCCGGGGCGCCATCCTCGACGACCTCCGCGCGCAGGACTGGGTGCCGCGGTCCGTGCGGGGCCGCGCCCGTGAGGTCGAACGTGCCCTCGAACGGCTCGGGGCCCAGCTGCGACGCACACCCACCGACGCCGAGCTCGCCGAGGAACTCGGGCTGTCTGTGCAGGAGCTGCGGGACCTCTACGCCCAGCTGCAGCTCACCAGCGTCGTGGCGTTGGACGAGCTCGCCTCCGCCGGGCGTGGGCCCACGCCGCTCGCCGACATCCTCGAGGACCAGGAGGCGCTGGACCCCGTCGCGCTGCTCGTCGACCAGGACAACCGGCGCCAGCTCGCCCAGGCGATCGCGCACCTCGCCGAGCGGGACCGGGTCGTGGTCACGCTCTACTACTTCGAGAACCTCACGCTCGCCGAGATCGGCCGGGTTCTCGGGGTCACCGAGTCCCGCGTGTGCCAGCTCCACACACGCGCCGTACTGCGATTGCGTGCGAAGCTGCTGGAGAAGACCGACGCCTAACGGTGTCACGCAACCACCTTCGGCAGACGATCACTTACGCCGGCCCGCAACCACCTGAGCAAACCGACCCGAGGCCGTCGCCGAAGGCGAGAGGCGGCCCTAGAAACACAGCTAGCCGTCCCACGGCAGCAGGCGTACTCGGCCGGCCGACAGCAGGCCCAGCGGGTCCACGTACTCCGTGCCTCGTCGTGCGCCCCAGTGCAGGCATGTCTCGGGGCGGTGGCCGGGGTTCAACAGGCCGATGACCGTGCCTCGTTCCACGCGTTGGCTGGCCTGGACCAGGGCCGTCACCGGCTCGTAGGTGGTCCGCAGGCCGCCCGCGTGTGCGATCGACACGACGCCCCTGCCCGCCAGTGGGCCTGCGTAGACCACCACCCCGGCGCCGGCGGCGAGCACTGGAGCGCCCACAGGGCCGCCGAGGTCGACGCCTCGGTGGCCTGGGCCGTACGGCGTCGCGGGTGGCTGGAACGGGCGCACGACCGGGTGTGGGGGAGCCAGTGGCCAGCCGAACCGTCCTGGTCGGGTCGCCGGCAGGTCGGGCGGTGGCAGGCGGTACCCGCTGCTGGCGGTGTCCAGGGACGGCGACGCTGCCCGCGCAGTGGTGATCGTGACCACCAGCGCGGTCAGCACGATGCTCGTGAGCTGCGGGATCCTGGTGCGGAGAGGCATGTTCCCAGGATGCGGGGGAGGGGTGACAGGAAGGCGCGAGTGGCGGCCAGCTGTGGACAACTGACCGGGCTGTGGATAAGTGGCCTACCAGGTTCATCGCCGGTCAGGCCGACCGCGTAGACTTCCATCGCGGCTCGTGGCAACGCGAGCTGACTTCGCGTGCCAGTGCGCTTGCCTCCGCGGCAGCGGCATCCGGCGGTCCCGAGACGACCAGCAACACCGTCGAGGGTCCGGCTGCCGGCACCGGCACCAGGGCAGGACGGCACCAAGCCGTCTCGCGACAACCGACACCGTGCCGGACCACCACCCCGGCGCGCAAGACAAGAAGAGGTGCGAACCAGGCCATGGCCGTCGTCACCATGAAGCAGCTGCTCGATTCCGGCGTGCACTTCGGGCACCAGACCCGCCGCTGGAACCCGAAGATGAAGCGCTACATCTTCACCGAGCGCAACGGCATCTACATCATCGACCTGCAGCAGACGCTGTCCTACATCGACCGCGCCTACGAGTTCATCAAGGAGACGGTCGCGCACGGCGGCTCGATCCTGTTCGTCGGCACGAAGAAGCAGGCGCAGGAAGCGATCGCCAACGAGGCGCTCCGCGTGGGCATGCCCTACGTGAACCAGCGCTGGCTGGGCGGCATGCTGACCAACTTCTCCACCGTCCACAAGCGCCTCCAGCGGCTCAAGGAGCTGGAGTCGATGGAGCAGACGGGCGGTTTCCAGGGTCTCACCAAGAAGGAGATCCTGATGCTCACCCGCGAGAAGGACAAGCTGGAGCGGACCCTCGGCGGTATCCGCGACATGGCGAAGGTGCCGTCCGCGGTCTGGATCGTGGACACCAAGAAGGAGCACA
Organism: Actinophytocola sp.; assembly: GCF_036378875.1. Taxonomy (GTDB): domain Bacteria; phylum Actinomycetota; class Actinomycetes; order Mycobacteriales; family Pseudonocardiaceae; genus Actinophytocola. Next base: position 148,265 of record NZ_DASUVO010000100.1, on the reverse strand, counting down.
TCGCCGTCGGTGAGGCGCGCAAGCTCAACATCCCGGTCGTCGCGATCCTCGACACCAACTGCGACCCCGACGAGGTCGACTACCCGATTCCGGGCAACGACGACGCGATCCGCTCCGCCGCGCTGCTGACCAAGGTCGTCGCCGAGGCCGCGGCCGCCGGTCTGATGGCCCGCTCGGGTGTGCGCAACGGCGCCGCGGACGGCGACGAGAAGCCGACCCCGGGTGTCTCGGACGAGCCGCTGCCGGAGTGGGAGCAGGAGCTCCTCGTCGGCCAGAACGCCGCGGCGGGTGGCGCCGAGGCGGACAAGCCGGCCGCCGCCGCCGAGTAACTCAAAGCGCATCGAACCGAAAGAAGGATGGACGAGAGCCACAATGGCGAACTACACCACGGCCGATCTCAAGCGGCTTCGTGAGCTCACCGGCGCCGGCATGATGGCCTGTAAGAAGGCACTCGACGAGTCGGACGGCGACTTCGACAAGGCCGTCGAGCTCCTGCGCATCAAGGGCGCCAAGGACGTCGGCAAGCGTGCGGAGCGCACCACCGCGAACGGCCTGGTCGCCGCCGAGGGCGGCGTCATGATCGAGCTGAACTGCGAGACGGACTTCGTCGCGAAGAACGCCGACTTCACCGGTCTCGCCGACCGGATCGTGGCGGCCGCCAAGGCCACCAAGCCGGCCGACCTCGACACGCTGCTCAAGGCCGACCTGGACGGCCAGACGGTCGCCGACGCGGTGGCCGAGCTGTCCGCCAAGATCGGCGAGAAGCTCGAGCTGCGCCGGGTCGCCGTGTTCGACGGCGCCGTCGAGACCTACCTGCACCGGCGCGACCCCGACCTGCCGCCGACCGTCGGCGTCGTGGTCGAGTACACCGGTGCCGACACGGACGCCGCTCGTGGCGCAGCCATGCAGGTCGCCGCGATGAAGCCGCGTTACGTCACCCGTGACGAGGTTCCCGAGGAGATCGTGGCGAACGAGCGCCGCATCGCCGAGGAGACCGCTCGCGAGGAGGGCAAGCCCGAGGCGGCGCTGGCCAAGATCACCGAGGGTCGGGTCAACGGGTTCTACAAGGACGTCGTGCTCCTCGAGCAGGCGTCGGTGCAGGACTCGAAGAAGACCGTGAAGGCGCTCCTCGACGGGGCTGGTGTCACGGTCACGCGGTTCGCCCGCTTCGAGATCGGCCAGTCCTGATCCGCGAGCCTGGACCCCAGGCGGTGCCCCGCCCTCGGAACTGACCGAGGGCGGGGCATTCGCCTGTAGACCACCCACCACGAGGGAGAGCGATGGAATTCCGGAGACACGGATTCCGCAGGGTGCTGCTCAAGCTGGGCGGCGAGATGTTCGGCGGCGGCGAGGTCGGCGTCGACCCGGACGTGGTGCAGACGGTCGCGCGGCAGATCGCCGAGGTCGTCCGCGACGGGGTCCAGGTGTCGGTGGTCATCGGCGGCGGCAACTTCTTCCGCGGAGCTGAGCTGTCGCAGCGCGGCATGGACCGTGACCGCGCCGACTACATGGCGATGCTCGGCACCGTCATGAACTGTCTTGCCCTGCAGGACTTCCTGGAGAAGCTCGGTATCGACACGCGCGTCCAGACGGCCATCACCATGGGCCAGATCGCCGAGCCCTACATCCCGCGGCGCGCCGAGCGACACCTGGAGAAGGGCCGTGTGGTGATCTTCGCCGGCGGCGTCGGCATGCCGTACTTCTCCACCGACACCGCGGCCGCCCAGCGTGCGCTGGAGATCGGCTGCGAGGTCGTGCTGATGGCGAAGTCGGTCGACGGCGTCTACACCGCGGACCCGAAGACCACCCCGGACGCCAAGATGTTCGAGCACATCACCCACCGCGAGGTACTCGAACAAGGGCTCGCGGTCGCGGACGCCACCGCGTTCAGCCTGTGTATGGACAACAACATGCCGATCATCGTGTTCAATCTGCTCACCGAGGGGAACATCGCCCGCGCGGTGCGTGGTGAGAGGATCGGCACTGTGGTCAGTACTCCCTGACCGCGCGGAGCCGAGAAACAGGAGCAGGCTTTGATCGAGGAAACACTCTTCGACGCCGAGGAGAGGATGGAGAGCGCGGTGGCGCACGCCAAGGCGGAGCTCGCCTCGGTGCGCACCGGCCGCGCCAGCTCCGGGATGTTCTCCCGGATCGTCGTCGACTACTACGGTGCCCCGACCCCGCTCAACCAGCTCGCCGGCGTCAACGTGCCGGAAGCACGGATGGCGGTGATCAAGCCCTACGACATCAGCCAACTCGGCGCCATCGAGCGGGCGATCCGCGATTCCGACCTGGGTGTCAACCCGACCAACGACGGTGCGCTCATCCGCGTGGTCATCCCCCAGCTGACGGAGGAGCGCCGCAAGGAGATGGTGAAGGTCGCCAAGTCCAAGGGCGAGGACGCCAAAGTCGCCATCCGCAACGTCCGCCGCAAGGCGAACGAGGAGCTCCACCGCATCGTCAAGGACGGTGAGGCTGGCGAGGACGAGGTGAGCCGCGCCGAGAAGGAGCTGCAGCACCTCACGGACAAGTTCGTCCACCAGGTGGAGGAGCTCGTCAAGCACAAGGAAGCGGAACTGCTCGAAGTCTGAGCCCGGCATCTATGGACACCATCAGCGCACCCACCGGGCCCGAACCCGTCGAGGAGAACCGTGTGACGACCGGCGACGTGGCCGCGCCGCCCCCCGCCCCCAAGGCGGGACGCAACCTGCCGGCCGCGATCGCCGTCGGCGTCCTGCTCGGCGCCGCGGTGCTCGTTTCGCTGCTGACCGTGCGGCAGATCTTCGTCGGCATCGTCGCGATCGCCGTCGCGACGGGCACATGGGAACTGGCAGGCGCGCTCAAGCGTGGCGCGAACATTCGCGTCACGCTGTGGCCCCTACTGGTCGGCGGCCAGGCCATGGTCTGGCTGTCGTGGCCGTTCGAGCGCGACGGGCTGGTGACGGCGTTCGTGCTGACGGTTCTCGCCTGCCTGGTCTGGCGGCTGCCCGGCGGTGCGGAGGGCTACGTCCGCGACATCGGCGCGTCGATCCTGACCGCCGCGTACGTGCCGCTGTTCGCGTCGTTCGCGGCGATGCTGGTGGTCGCCGAGAACGGCGCGGCCAGGGTGGTGTGCTTCCTCATCGTGGTGGTGTGCAACGACGTCGGCGGCTACACGACCGGCGCGAAGCTCGGCCGGCATCCGATGGCGCCGACGATCAGCCCGAAGAAGTCCTGGGAGGGCTTCGTGGGTTCCATGATCGCGGGCATCGCCGCCGGCACGCTCGCGGTGGTCTTCCTGCTCGACGGCCAGTGGTGGCAGGGCGCGTTGTTCGGTGCCGCGCTGGTGTGCACGGCGACCATCGGCGATCTGGTGGAGTCGCTGATCAAGCGCGATCTCAAGATCAAGGACATGGGCACGCTGCTGCCCGGTCACGGCGGCCTCATGGACCGGCTCGATTCGCTGCTGCCGTCGGCCGTGGTGTCATGGCTGTTGCTCGGGCTGTTCATTCCTGCCTAGCCCGCGTGGTTTCCTGGATATGTGGGACTGGTGTCACGGGCTCGTGAACGGATAGCCGCCGTGCGTCGTGGAGCTGACACCCTGCCGAGCCCGAACATCTGGAACTGGCCCGAGACCTACGAGGTCGAGAACCGGGCACAGGACGTGGACGGCGAGATCTGGCGGGTGCTCGCGGAGGTGGCCGACTGGACCGGCCGGGATGTGCTGGACATCGGCTGTGGCACAGGTTTTCACTTACCCCGGTTCGCCGCGTCCGCGCGGCACGTCACAGGGGTTGAGCCGTATGCGCCGCTGGTCCCGCTCGCGCAGGAGCGGGTGGCGCGTCTGCCGAACGTGGACGTGAAGCTGGGCTCCGCTCAGCGGTTGCCGATGCCGGACGCGAGCGTGGACATGGCACATGCCCGGACCGCGTACTTCTTCGGTCCGGGCTGTGAGCCGGGCATCGCCGAGGTGGAGCGGGTGCTCCGGCCCGGCGGTGTGCTGGTGATCGTCGACCTCGACGCGCGGCACCGGCCCTACGGCGACTGGATGCGTGCCGACCTGCCGAGGTACGACCCGTTCGAGGTCGACCGGTTCTTCACCCGAATGGGCTTCGACTGCCGAACCGTCGAGACGCGGTGGCGTTTCGCGGACCGGCAGAGCCTGGAGTCCGTCCTGCGGATCGAGTTCTCGCCACGCGTGGCCGACCGGGCGACCAGGGACGTCCCCGGCCTCGAGTTCCCGGTCGGCTACCGCGTGTTGACCAGGCGGAAGCCGACCGGGCTTGTCTTCTAGTCCTCGTCGTCCGCAGGACTGTCCTCGTCGTCTTCCGAGGTCGGGGCCTCGCCGAGGATGGCGTACAGCTCACGCCGTGCCTCGTTGAGCACCTCGACGGCGCGCTTCTTCTGCCCGTCCGACGCGGCGTTGGCGACCTGCATGGCCGCACCCATGAGCTGGCCGACGGCGTCCCGCAGACTCACGTCGCGCGGGTCGGCATCACGGGCGATCTCCTCCCACGGCGGGGTCTCGATCTTCGCCGCGACCGTGCGGCCCTCATCGGTGAGCGCGTACAGGCGGCGGGAGCCACTGCCCTCGTCGACGATCAGGCCCTCGTCGGCCAGTAGTTGGAGCGTCGGGTAGACGGAGCCGGGGCTCGGTCGCCACAGCTCACCGCTGCGCTCCTTGATCTCCTGGATCATCTCGTAGCCGTGCATGGGCCGCTCCGCGAGCAGCGCGAGTATGGCCGTCCGGACGTCGCCGCGACGAGAACGCCGGCCGCGGCCGCCCCGCTCACCCCGGCCACGCCGGTGACCGCGACCGCCGGGAAAGCCCCCGAACGGACCGCCGGGCCCAGGCATCCCGGGCCACGGACCGCCAGGCGGGGTCGGCGGAAACGGCGGGAAGGGCACCCCTCCACGGGCCTCGCGAAGGTGCTGCTGCATGTCGTGGAACTGGGCACGTGGGTCGCCGAACGCCGCTCGGCCCTCGAATGGATGGTGGTGTCCGAATGATGGACGCATGATTGGGTTCCTCCCTGTATGAAGTATCGCGTGGTATCGCGATACGTTCACGATATATCGGAACCTGTCGCGATGCAACCCATCGGTGAAGTGCAGACACACGACTGCCCCGACAGCTCGCGCATAGCGAACTGCCGGGGCAGTCGTGGATCTTCGGGTCGACCCGAGGAGACCGCGGATCAGACGAGGTCAGGCGGCGGCGACCGCGTCCCTGAGTCGACGGGCAAGCTCGGCCGCGGTGTAGAAGTACCGGCCGTGGGTCTCGTGCAGCGTCTCCTCGGAGTCCGCACTCAGCACGACCACCTCGGTGTCCGCGTACTCGGCCACCCGCTCCAGCTCGAACCGCCGCCGCATGGCTGTGTCGCCGTCGGTGAAATGCTCCCGAACCAGGAGCTCACCGGTCTCCGGGCGGTAAACGAGCACGAGGTGGATCACGGTGGTCATGGTAGCTGCTCCAGGTAGTGATTTGCCTTGTCAAGCGCGTGCACGGCTCGTTTCTGTGCCGTGGTGGCAAGACTCCGAACGGATGGGTCCGTTGATGTGATGTCCGCTTCAACCGCGTCGATCATCGAGGCGGTCTCGTCCAGCGCGTGCAGGAAGGTTGCCGCCTCGGTTGTGAGTTGAACAGGTTCGCTGTAGCGCAGACCTCGCCCCAATCGGTCAGCGGTGCGCTCGAAGAGTTCCGCCCATTGATGTTGTAGGGCGGTGCGGACTTGCACTTCGAGCAGAATGCCCTCACGGCGTATCTCGAGGTGGACCGCACGGTAGCCGGCCCTCGGGTCGACCCGACGGTCGATGATCTTCGCGGGTCGGTTGCTGTCGGGTAGTCGTGCGGCAATGCGTGCCACGACATCGTCCTGGTCGGCGCGGGTGCCGTGCACCACGACGCGGAGTCCGGCCAAGTCGCGGATCTGCGCCAGGGATCGCAGGTCAGGCTGGCGGTGCAGCTTTTGCAGAGTCGTCCTGAGTGTCTTGACGCGTGGCGCCATCGGCTCGGCGTGAGCTGGGGTCTCTGCGCACAATCGGGCCACGTCGGTATGCGCGCGCTCCAGGACTTGGCGGTAGTAGATCAGTATGTCGGCAAGGGCGTGCAGGTCTTCGGGGGTTTCGGTCCCGTCCCGCAGGCGGCGCGTCAGCTTCTTGAGCTGACTGCCGCTGATCGGCCTAGTCATTGCTGGACCATATGGCCTAGTGCTAACCGTTTTGGCTGGCATGGGACACTGAACGGGTTATGGCCTTGCCTCTAGTCTTTGACGCGCCCAAGCGCGGCCTGCCACCCCGTCACCTTGCCGATCTGTCGGTCGAGGAGCGGCGTGCCGCGGTAGCCGAGCTGGGGGAGAAACCGTTCCGCGCGAACCAGCTGTCCAACCACTACTTCGGGCGTCTGACCGCGGATGCCGGCGATATGACCGACATCCCGGCGGCGTCCCGTGCCCGGCTGGGTGAGGCGCTGCTGCCACCGCTGCTGTCCGTGGTCCGCCACGTGAGCTGCGACGATGACACCACCCGCAAGACGCTCTGGCGGGCGCACGACGGCACGCTGCTGGAGAGCGTTCTCATGCGCTACCCCGATCGGGTGACGTTGTGTGTGTCGAGTCAGGCTGGCTGCGGTATGGCGTGCCCGTTCTGCGCGACCGGCCAGGGCGGTCTGGAGCGGAACCTGTCGACGGCGGAGATCGTGGACCAGGTCCGGGCCGCGGCCGCGGCCATGCGTGACGGTGAGCTGGGTGGGCCCGGACGTCTGTCGAACATCGTCTTCATGGGGATGGGCGAGCCGTTGGCCAACTACAAGCGCGTGGTGGCCGCGGTGCGTCGGATCACCGAGCCGGCGCCGGCCGGGCTGGGGATCTCCCAGCGTTCGGTGACGGTGTCGACGGTCGGGCTGGCCCCGGCGATCCGGAAGCTGGCGGACGAGAAGATGCAGGTCCGCTTGGCGGTGTCCCTGCACACCCCGGACGACGAGCTGCGCGACACGTTGGTGCCGGTGAACAACCGCTGGTCGGTCGACGAGGTGCTGGAGGCGGCGCGGTACTACGCGGACACGTCCGGGCGCCGCGTCTCGATCGAGTACGCGTTGATCCGGGACGTGAACGACCAGCCGTGGCGGGCGGACCTGTTGGCGAAGCGCCTGCGCAAGCACCTGGCACAGCTCGTGCACGTGAACGTCATCCCGCTGAACCCGACGCCCGGCTCGCAGTGGGACGCGTCTCCGAAGGCGGTCGAGCGGGAGTTCGTCCGTCGCGTCAACGAGGGTGGCGTCAGCTGTACTGTTCGCGACACGCGTGGTCAGGAGATCGCGGCTGCGTGCGGTCAGCTCGCTGCCGAGGGTTAACGCGGTAACGCACCCGGCCGGCTTCCGTCATCCTTGAATGCGCCGCGACTGTCCGAACGGGACAGTCTGTCGGCGGCAAGGAGGCCGGGCCATGAACATCGACGATCTGCGCGGCCGTTTCGGCGGCGCGCTGCTGAACCGGGACGACGACGGGTACGAGGACGCGCGTTCGATCTACAACGTCGCGGTGACGACCACGCCGGCGGTGATCGCGCAGTGTGAAGGCGTTGCCGACGTGCGGGAAGCGCTCGCGTTCGCGCGGCAGGCCGGGATGCCAGTGGCCGTGCGCAGCGGCGGCCACAGCGTGGCGGGCGCGTGTCTCGTCGAGGGCGGGCTGGTGCTCGACCTTCGGAAGATCAGTTCCGTCACGGTTTCCCCGGACGCTCGCATGGCGGTGGTCGGTGGCGGCACCACGTGGAGCGTGTTCGACCGGGCGACCCAGGAGCACGGGGTGGCGACCACCGGCGGCCGCGTCTCCACCACCGGTGTGGGCGGCCTGACGCTGGGCGGCGGATCCGGGTGGCTGGAGCGGAAGTACGGGCTGGCGTGCGACAACCTGCTGTCGGTGGAGCTGGTGCTCGCCGACGGACGGCTCGTCACCGCGAGCGAGACGGAGAACCCCGACCTGTTCTGGGCGCTGCACGGCGGTGGCGGCAACTTCGGCGTGGCCACGTCGTTCACCTTCCGGCTGCACCCACTGCCCGACTTCTCGTTCGCGCTGCTGCTCTGGCCGATGGTGGAGAGCGATGCCGTCGCCATGTGCTTCCGCGACCTCATGGCGGAAGCGTCGGACGACGTCGGCGGCGCTGTGCTGACCATGACCGGTCCACCGGAGGAGTTCGTGCCCGACTGGTTGGTGGGCACGCTCTGCTGTGCCGCGCTCGTCACGTACACCGGTCCCGAGGCCGAGCTGCGTGACCTCGTCGCGCCGCTGCTCGAACTGTCGCCCGCCGGCCAGGTGCTGACCGACATCCCGTACGCCGAGCTGCAGTGCATGCTGGACGACCCGCCCGGCTACCGGAACTACTGGTCCGCCGAGTACCTCAGCGCGCTTCCGGACGAGGCCGTGCGGCGGTTCTGCGCGAGCGCCTACGAAATGATCACGCCATCGCCGACGATGAACGTGCTGTTGCCGTGGGGCGGGGCGGTCGCGCGTGCCGGGTGGCCGATGGCCAACCGCGACGCGCCGTGGGTCGTGCATCCCTTCGCGATGTGGGAGAACCCGGCCGATGACGAACGAGTCCGGCGTTGGGTGAGCAACGTGCGCAACGCGCTGCGGGACTGGAGCACAGGCGCCATCTACCTGAACTTCATCGGCGACGAGGGCGCCGACCGGGTGGTCGCCGGGTTCGGCCGGGAGAACTACGACAGGCTGACCGCGATCAAGGCCGAGTTCGACCCGGACAACGTGTTCAACCGCTGGCACAACATCCTGCCGGGCAAGCCGGCCCCGCGCACGAAGGAGCAACCAGCGTAAGCGCACAAAGCGGTAGCTACTGGCTCAACGGGATGCGGACCGAGCGGGCGCCGCGTAGGTCGAGCCATGCGTCGGTCGGGGTGCGGACCAGGCGGGCGACCACGGCCTCGCAGGTGGTGCAGCGGGCCACGACGCCCGGACCCTGGTCGTACACATGGGTTTCCGCGAACGGGCCGCCTCGGCCGCAGCCCGCGCAGGTCACCACCGCCGTCGTGATGTCGAGTCCCAGTGCCTCGGCGAACATGCCGGCCGCGCTGTTGCCGTCGACGAAACCGTCACCGTGCATCTCATCCTCCGCTCGGGCCGAAACGTTCCGTTCGGATGCTCGCCGGGTCCTGCCCCCGCGCCAGCAGTACCTCCGATACCGCCTCGACGAAACCCGTCGGGCCGCACACGTACACCTTCGCGTCCGCCGACGGCGGCAGGTCCGCCGCGGTGATCCGGCCCGCGGGACGATCCGGGGCGGCGACACGGGTGTACAGCAGCCGCACGGGGATGTCGGCTGCCGACAGTTCCGACGCGTAGAACACGTCCGAAGGGCCGCGCACCGAGTACACCAGACTGAATGCCGCCGTGCTTCCCGCGAGGGCACGTTCGCGGACCATCGCCATCAGCGGCACGATGCCCGAACCGCCCGCCACCAGGAGCACAGGGCCGGGCTCGGACGGACGCCACGTGAACCAGCCGCCGATCGGGCCGCGTACCTCCAGCTCGTCGGTCGGCAGCAACTCGTCGACCAGATACGGCGACACCTCGCCGTCCTCGACGCGTTGCACCGTCAGCTCGACGAGGTCCCCGGACGGCGGTGCCGCGATCGAGTAGCTCCGTTGCGCGCTGTAGCCGTCCGGCGCGGTCAGCTTCACATCCACGTGCTGGCCGGCGGCGTGCCCAGGCCACCCCGGCACCTCGAGCACGATCGTGCGGGACACGGAGGTCTCCGAGCGCACTGCCCGCACCCGCGCGGCGAGCCACGGGGTGCGGCGCCGGACCGGCGCCGTCCTAGTCATCGGTATAGCGCTGCTCGCGCCACGGGTCGCCGTAGTTGTGGTAGCCCAGCGACTCCCAGAACCCGGGTTCGTCGTCGTTGCGCAGGTCGATGCCGGTCACCCACTTGGCCGACTTCCAGAAGTACAGGTGTGGCACCAGAAGGCGCGCGGGACCGCCGTGCTCGCCGGGCAGGTCCTCGCCCTCGAACCGGTACGCGATCCACGCCTTGCCGTCGAGCAGGTCCTCCAGCGGCAGGTTCGTGGTGTAGCCGCCGTAGGAACGCACGAACGCGTGGTCGGCCGCGGTCTCCACGTCCTCGAACAGGCTGTCCAACGAGACGCCCTGCCACGAGGTCTTCAGCTTCGACCAGCTTGTCACGCAATGGATGTCGACCGTGGGGCGTTCGCTGGGCAGCGCCAGGAGCTCCCGCCATGTCCAGGAGTACTTCTCGCCGACCTCGTTGTTGATCGTGAAACGCCAGTCGTCGAGGTCGATCCGTGGTGTGGGGCCGGCCTGCAACACCGGGAAGTCCTGGGTGAGGTACTGCCCGGGCGGCAGATCAGCGGCGGCCGGCTCGCGGCGGCCGTGAAATCCCCTGCTCACAATGCTCATCGCGAATGACGCTACTCGGCGGGAGGGCGGTGACACCACAGGTGCGCGGGCGTCCGCTGTGTATCACCGGGTAACCGGCCGCGTACCTCGACCGGTTGGCGGACCGGCATGATGGGACGGTGCCAGCCGTGGACAGGGGCTACGCCAAGGGACGGATCCGCCGGGAGGACATCCTCGCCGCGGCGGTCGCCGTGTACGCCGAGGCCGGGTACCACGGGTCCTCACTGCGAGAGGTCGCCAAACGCGCCGGGATCACGCATGCCGGCCTCCTCTACTACTTCCCGACCAAGGAAGCCCTGCTGGCCGCCGTGTTGGAGCGGCGCGACGCCGATGACGCCGAGCGGGAGCAGCTCAACGCGCCGCCGGGACTCGAGGTGCTGCGGCACTGGATCGCGTTGGCCGAGTACAACGTCGCGCACCCCGGCATCGTCGAGCTGTACTCACGGCTCGCCGCCGAGGCGGTCGCGCCGGACCACCCCGCGCACGACTACTTCGTGCGGCACTACCGGATCGCCCGCCGGTCGGCGTACGAGACCTTCCGCGTACTCGCGGAACGAGGCGAGCTGCGGCCTGGCGTCGACCCACACGTCGCCGCGTTGACCTACATGTCGCTGTCGGACGGCCTGCAGGTGCAGTGGCTGACGAAGCCCGACGAGGTGGACCTCGTCGGGGCACTTCGTCATTACCTCGACAGCATCCTCACCGACCCGATCTAGAGCGTCCGCGCGTACGGGTCCCAGTCGGCCGGCACGGCCGGGGGGACCACCACGGTGCTCTCCACGGCGACCGGCTCGCCCGTGGTGATCGACTCGTCGATGGAGAGCATCGCGTCGAGCACGTGGTAGGCGAGCTCACCGGAGGCGCGTTCCGGCTCGCCGGCACGGATCGCCCTGGCAAGCTCCAACACGCCGGTGCCACGGGTGGCAGTGGCACCTTCCGACGGCACCTCGGCCAGCTCGGTCGTGCCGAGCGTGTGGAGCAACGTCGGCCCGTCGAACCTGTTCGGGTCCGGCAGCACCGCCGCGCCGACCGTGCCGGTGAGCTCCAGCAGCACCCGCCGCAGTGCCGAGTCGAAGCTCAGCATGAGCTGCGCCGAGCCGCCATGCTCGAAGTCGACCAGCGCGGTGACCGTGGTCGGCACCGTCACCGGGAACTCCGTGCCGGCGCGCGGACCCGAGCCGATGACGCGGACCTCGCGGTTGCGGCCGCCCGCCCCCGTCACCCGGCGGATCGGGCCGAGGAGCTGCACGAGTGCGGTCAGGTAGTACGGGCCCATGTCCAGGAGCGGCCCGCCGCCGGTCTGGAACAGGAACTCCGGGGCGGGGTGCCAGCTCTCGGGTCCCGGTGTCTGGAAGATCGCGAGCGCGGTCTTCGGCTCGCCGATCCGGCCCTCGTCGATCGCGCGGCGCGCGGTCTGCATGCCGGCGCCGAGGACGGTGTCCGGCGCGCTCGCGACCCGCAGGCCCTTCTCGGCCGCGCTGTCGAGGAGCTTGCGCCCGGACTCACGGTCCAGCGCGAGCGGCTTCTCCGCCCACACGCTCTTGCCCGCGTCGAGCGCCGCCAGCCCGACGTCGACGTGGGCGGCCGGGATGGTCAGGTTCACGACCAGCTCGATCTCCGGGTCGGCGAGCAGGTCGGCCGCGGTGCCGGAGCGCGGCACGCCGTACTTCTCCGCCTGTGTCGCGGCCCGCGCGAGGTCCAGGTCGGCGACCATCAGGACCCGCAGGTCAGCGAACGCGGTGAGGTTCGTGAGGTACTCGTCGCTGATGACGCCGGCGCCGATCACGCCGACCGTGACGGGCCCGCTGGTCATCGCGCCGCTCCCGTCAGGTAGGCGTAGCTCGCGGCGAGACCGTCGAAGATGTCGCCGTCGTAGGCGTCGAACTCCACCACGCGCAACGCCTCGGGCGCCGCCGCGAGCACGTCGGCGACCGGCACCCGGCCCTGCCCGGCGGGGACCTGCCCGGACGCGTCGGTGGCGAGGTCGCCGTCCTTGATGTGCAGCGCGTGCACCTTCTTGCCGAGGCGGCGGAGCAGGGCGGGCGCGTCGGCACCGCCTGCCGTCGCCCAGTACGTGTCGACCTCGACCACCAGCTGAGGGTCGAGCTGGTCGGCGAACACCTCGAACGCACTGCGCCCGTCGAACGAGGTCTCCAGCTCCCACCAGTGGTTGTGGTAGCCGACGGTGACGCCGTGGGCCGCTCCGCGTTTGGCGGCGTCGTTGAGCGCGGCGGCCGTCGCGGTGACGTCCGCCGCGGTCCGCCACTGCTCGCCCGGGGTGAACGGGTCGATGACGACGCCGACGCCGCAGGCGACCGCGGCGGTGAACACCGCGTCCTGGTCGGCGCCGATGAGCTTGGCGTGCGCGGTCGGCGCGGTCAGCCCGTGGTCGGGCAGCCCGGTGCGCAGGGCGGCCGCGTTGTCGACGAGCCCGTACGGCTCGACCTGGGTGAACCCGATGGCGGCAAGACGGGCGAGGGTGCCGTTCGGGTCGGCGGCGAAGGCTTCTCGGACAGAGTAGAGCTGCACGGAAATCGCGCTCATGATCATCGTCTCCCCTGTGAGCTGGATGGAAGCGCTCTCATAAATTTCTACCACTTGGTAGAAATTGTGGCTACCCCGTTTTCGCGCACACCAAAAGGCGGCGGAGCGTCATGAGGCGCTCCGCCGCCTTGGTGAGTTCGACGACGCTTATCGGCGCCAGGAAGTGCGTTGGCGGACCCGCTGACCGACCAGCACGATGACGAGCCCCGCGCTGATGCCGAGCAGCCACAGACGCTCGGTCTCGGCGACGTGGTTGCCGACGAACGCCATGATCACGAAGGCGATCACCGTGAACCAACCGCCGATCTCGCGGCCCCGCGGGAAGCGGCCGTGCCAGCCCCACTCCGCGGACGGCTCCTCGTGCGGGTCGACCGCGGTCGTCGGCCGCTTCTCAAGTTGAGAGCCTGCCACGTCCCCTCCTTGCGTTCGTTCGGGTGACGTCATGCTCCCACACGCCCCCGAACGGGGAGGTCGAGGGCGTGCGAGGAACAATGGCCCGCGATGACCAAGCGCACCGTGCTCGTCCTGGGCTCCACCGGCTCGGTCGGCGTCCAGGCTCTCGACGTCGTCTCGGCCAACCCCGACCTGTTCGACGTCGTCGGCGTGGCCGCCGGCGGCACCGACCCCGCGGCGCTGGCCGCGCAGGCCCTCACTCACCGCGTCCGAGCGGTGGCCGTGTCCAAGGCGACGGCCGCGGAGGACGTGCAGCTCGCCCTCTACGCGGAAGCGCAGAAGCGCGGCTACGACCGGGGCGAGTTCCAGCTGCCCCGCATCCTGGCCGGGCCCGACGCGGTGCCGACGCTGATCGCGGAGACGCCGGCCGACGTCGTGCTCAACGCCATCACGGGCTCCCGCGGCCTCGCGCCGACGCTCGCCGCGCTCGACACCGGCGCCACGCTCGCGCTCGCCAACAAGGAGTCGCTGATCGCGGGTGGGCCGCTGGTGCTGAAGGCCGCCAAGCCGGGCCAGATCGTGCCCGTCGACTCCGAGCACTCCGCCATCGCCCAGTGCCTGCGTGGTGGACACCCGGACGAGGTGGCCCGGCTGGTGCTGACGGCGTCCGGCGGCCCGTTCCGCGGTCGCCGCCGGGAGGAGTTGGCGAACGTCACGGTCCGGGAGGCCCTGGCCCACCCCACGTGGGACATGGGGCCGGTCGTCACGATCAACTCGGCCACGCTCGTGAACAAGGGGCTGGAGCTGATCGAGGCCCACCTGCTGTTCGGTGTCCCGTACGACCGCATCGACGTGGTGGTGCACCCGCAGTCGGTCATTCACTCGATGGTGTTGTTCACCGACGGGTCCACGCTCGCGCAGGCCAGCCCGCCGGACATGCGCCTGCCGATCTCGCTGGCGCTCGGCTGGCCGGACCGCGTCGCCGACGCCGCCCGCCCCGTCACGTTCGCCGAGCCCACCGCCTGGACGTTCGAGCCGCTCGACGACGACACGTTCCCGGCCGTCCGGCTCGCCCGCCAGGCCGGCACGGCGGGTGGCTGTCTTCCCGCGATCTACAACGCCGCGAACGAGGAAGCAGTCACCGCTTTCGCGGAAGAACACACGGCCTTCACCACGATTGTGGACACTGTCCAACACGTCCTCGACGACGCACGCGACTGGCATCACGAGCCAAGCGGCGTCGAAGAGGTGCTCGCGGCGGAGGACTGGGCCCGTGCCCGCGCCCGCGAGCTGCTCACCGCAGGAAGGGACTGAAGACGAAGTGCTCCCATGGTTGCTTGGGGTCGTGCTGTTCGCGCTGGGCATCTGCGCGTCCGTGGCGCTGCACGAGGCCGGGCACATGTGGGCCGCCAAGGCCTTCGGCATGAAGGTGCGCCGGTACTTCATCGGCTTCGGCCCGAAGATCTGGTCCTTCAAGCGCGGTGAGACCGAGTACGGCCTCAAGGCCATCCCGGCGGGCGGCTTCTGCGACATCGCCGGCATGACCGCGCTCGACGAGGTGACGCCGGACGAGGCGCCGCGCGCGATGTGGCGTTACCCGACGTGGAAGCGCTTCGTCGTGATGGTCTCCGGCTCGGTGACGCACTTCATCCTCGGCTTCATCATCCTGTACCTGCTGGCCGCCACTATGGGGCTGCCGAACGTGGCCGGCACGCCGGTGATCAGCGGCACCGACTGCGCCGCGTCCACCCAGGACGCGAAGACGTTCGAGTACGCCGACTGCGGCGCGAACGACCCGGCCCCCGCCCGTGACGCCGGCCTCCGGGCCGGGGACGAGATCGTCAGCATCGACGGCGTGGCCACCCCGACCTGGTCGGACGTGGTCGCCCGGGTGCAGAAGCTGCGTGGCGAGCACGACTTCGTGGTCAGGCGGGACGGGGCCGAGCGCACGATCACCATCGACATCCCGACCGTCGAGCGGGTGGCGCCGGATGCCAAGCGCGGCGCGGACGACAACAGGCTCGTCGAGGTCGGCGCCATCGGCGTCACCAGCACGCCGATCTACCACTACAACGCGGGCACCGCGATCGGCGGCTCGCTCGAGTTCACCGGCACCATGTTCGCCCGCGTCTGGGAGGGCATCCTCGCCTTCCCGTCGCGGATCCCGAAGGTCGTCGAGGCCATCGGCGGCGGGGAGCGCGACCCGGACACACCGGTCAGCGTGGTCGGCGCGAGCATCATCGGCGGTGACGCCGTCGAGCAGGGCGTGTGGGAGCTGTTCCTGCTGCTGCTCGCGACGCTGAACTTCTTCGTCGGCGTGTTCAACCTGCTACCGCTGCTGCCACTCGACGGCGGGCACATCGCGGTCCTGTTCTACGAGAAGATCCGGGACTGGCTCCGGAAGCTGCGCGGCAAGCCCGCCGGCGGTCCGGTCGACTACACCAAGCTGTCCGCGGTCACGATGGTGGTGATCTTCATCGGCGGTGCGGTGGTGTTGCTCACAGTGACCGCCGACATCGTGAATCCCATCCGAATAGGTCAATAACGGCCGCCGAACAGGCGAGTGACGGCGGACCCGTCCGTCAAGCCGATTACTCAGGGGTCGGTAGCCTGGTGTCATGAGCGAAGAGGTCATGCTGGGCATGCCGGCCACGCCGCCACCCGTTTTGTCGGAGCGGCGCAAGACCAGGCAGTTGATGGTCGGCAAGGTGGGGGTCGGGAGTGACTTCCCGGTCTCGGTCCAGTCGATGACCACGACGGTGACTGCGGACGTGAACGCGACGTTGCAGCAGATCGCGGAGCTGACCGCGGCCGGGTGTGACATCGTGCGGGTGGCGTGCCCGTCCCAGGACGACGCGGAGGCGCTGCCGGCCATTGCCGCCAAGTCGCAGATCCCGGTCATCGCCGACATCCATTTCCAGCCGAAGTACGTCTTCGCGGCGATCGACGCCGGCTGCGCGGCCGTGCGGGTGAACCCGGGCAACATCAAGAAGTTCGACGACAAGGTCGCCGAGATCGCCGCCGCCGCCCGCGACCGGGGCACGCCGATCCGGATCGGGGTGAACGCGGGCTCGCTCGACCCCCGCCTGCTCAAGAAGTACGGCAAGGCCACCCCGGAGGCGCTCGCCGAGTCGGCGCTGTGGGAGGCGTCGCTGTTCGCCGAGCACGACTTCCACGACATCAAGATCTCCGTGAAGCACAACGACCCGGTGATCATGGTGCGGGCGTACGAGCTGCTGGCCGAGCAGTGCGACTACCCGCTGCACCTCGGTGTCACCGAGGCCGGCCCGGCGTTCCAGGGCACGATCAAGTCCGCGGTGGCGTTCGGTGCCCTTCTTCGGCAGGGGATCGGGGACACCATCCGGGTGTCGCTGTCCGCGCCGCCGGTGGAGGAGGTCAAGGTCGGCACGCAGATCCTGCAGTCGCTGAACCTGCGACCCCGCAAGCTGGAGATCGTGTCGTGCCCGTCGTGTGGGCGGGCACAGGTCGACGTCTACAAGCTGGCCGACGAGGTGACCGCGGGCCTGGAGGGCATGGAGGTGCCGCTGCGGGTCGCCGTGATGGGTTGCGTGGTGAACGGACCGGGCGAGGCGCGCGAGGCCGACCTCGGCGTGGCCTCCGGCAACGGCAAGGGCCAGATCTTCGTCAAGGGCCAGGTCATCAAGACCGTCCCGGAGCACCAGATCGTGGAGACCCTCATCGAGGAGGCCATGCGCATCGCCGAGGAGGCGGGGGAGTCCGCGGAAACAGGCTCCCCGGTCGTCAGCGTCTCCTAGATGAGTGATTCCGTGAAGTTGGTGTTAGTGGTCGAACGCGATCAGTGATCGTTTGCTGGTCGTGTTGGTGGTCCAGTTGTGCCAGATGCCCGCGGCCATGGCCAGCAGGCGTTGGGCGACTCGGGTGAACACACCTGCTGGGGTGCGGGCGCCGTGGTGTTCGAGGTCGAGTTGGCCTTTGAGGGTCTGGTTGGACCGATTCGATCCACTGGCGCACGCCGCCGAGGTTGCCGTTGCGGTAGGTCTCGTCCTTGCGGTCCGGGCGTAGCAACTCCAGGCCCATCGCGGTGGTGAGTTGTTTGAAGTGTTTGCCGGCGAAGCCCTTGTCGGCCAGGAGGATCTGGCCGGTACGGATCAAGTGGTGGTTGCGGTCGAGCAGGGCGGCCAGTACGTCGCGTTCACCGAGTTTGGGGTTGGCCAGGCACCACATGATCGGCATCCCGTCTCCGGTGCACACGAGGTAAAGCTTGAGACCCCAGTACCAGCGAGAGTGTGACGCGCAGTAGCCGTAGCCGGCGTGTCCGGCCAGGTCGGAACGCTTGACGGTCTCGCGGGACATGCCGCAGGGCACTGGGGTGGCGTCGGTCATCCACACGTCGTCGAACCAGGACGGGCAGCACGCGGCCAAGGTGACGATCGCCTTGCACAGCAACGGCTCTGCCGTCTTCAACCGCTTGTGATAGCCCGATTGGGTCGGCATGGCGGGGAACATGGCCCGCCACTCACGGTCGGCACGGATGTGGCGGACCCAGCGCCGCTCGCTCGGAAAACGCTGCAGAACCTGGGCTACCGCGAGGGTGATCAGTTCACTGTCGGTCAGCTCCGGCCGCCGCCCACGACCGGCGCGGGCCGGCACAACATGGTCATCGATCAGCACGTAGAGTGCGGTCAGGAGGGTGTTCAGTTCTTTCGTCACACATTGATCTTGAACACCCTCCTCCCACGCGGTGACACCGACCCGCCTCACACGATCTTCACGGAATCACTCATCTAGTCGCGCACGGCCGCGTACCGGAGGAGGACCACGCCGGACGGGAAGGTGCGGTTCTCCACCAGTTCGAGCTTCAGCCACTCGTCCAGGTGCGGGAGGTACGGCGTGCCGCCACCGACCGCGACCGGCGTGACCGCCACCTGGAACTCGTCGACCAGGCCGGCCCGGACCAGGGGCGCCGCCAGCGAGGCGCCGCCGACCTCGATCAGGCCGTCGGTCTCGGCCTTCAGTTTGGCGGCGACCTCCACCACGTCGCCGCGCTCCAGGCGTGAGTTCCAGTCCACCTTGTCGAGGGTCTTCGAGAAGACCACCTTCGGCATGGCCCGCCACAGCCGGGCGAACTCCGCCTCCACAGGGTTGACGTCAGGGGCCTGGTCGGCCGTCGGCCAGTGCGCGGACATCAACTCGTAGAGCTTGCGGCCGTACAGCGACACCGCGATGTTCCGCGCCTGGTCGTTCCAGAACTGGTGTAGCTCGTCGTCCTGACCGGCCCACGGGATCTGACTGTTCGCGTCCGCGATGTAGCCGTCCACCGAGACGCCCATACCGTATGTGAGTTTGCCCATGGTGGTGAGACTGCCCGGCGGGGCAGAACTCATCGGCCCGCGAGCTCTCGGACCTCCACGTCGTCGTGGGGCACCCGCCTGGCCCACTCGTCTGCCTCCGCGCGGGTGTCGACCTCCAGCAGCCAGAACCCGGCCGCCTGGTCCCCGGCCAGCAACACTCCCGCCTGGACAAGCTCGTCGTGGTATCTGGCCATGGCCAGGTCGTCGCCGGGATGAGTGAGGATCACGTATCGCATGGGTGGCTCCGATCACGGTGAGGACGTCCATCTGCACGTCGTGTCAGATCACGGCGAATCGACAGGTCGGTGGCAAATTCTGTGGGTCACCGGCCTCGTCTGTATTGACGCCCGCGAATCTGGCACGCTGGAAGCGTGTTGCGGCTAGCGGGAGCACGGCTGCTCGATGAGCGCGATCGGTTGGCCGTGCGTGCGATGCTCATGGCGGATTCCGTCGCGTCCTGCATGGTGGCGTCGCGGATCGAGAACCTCGGTATGGACCCCTGGCGGCTCGGTGGCGAGTTGTGGGGCTGCGACTCCCGCGGGTTCCGCGGCGGTCGGCTCGACTCGCTGTGCTTCGCCGGATCCAATCTGATTCCCTTGCAGGGCAACCGGTCGGCGCTTCGCGCGTTCGCCGATCGGGCGCTGCGACGCCGGCGCATGTGCTCGTCCGTCGTCGGTCCGGCCGAGCAGGTGCTCGGGCTGTGGTCGGAGCTGGAACTGGACTGGGGACCGGCCCGTGAGGTGCGTGCCGACCAACCGCTGATGTCGATGAGCAGAGCGCCGAGCGTCACGCCGGACCCGCTGGTCCGTCCGGTCCGCCCGGACGAGCTGGACCGTTACCTGCCCGCCGCGATCGACATGTTCATCGAGGAGGTCGGCGTCGACCCCCGTGCGGGCGACGGCGGGTCGAGCTATCGCGCGCGTGTGGCGGAGCTGATCTCCGCCGGCCGCGCGTTCGCCCGGTTCGAGGGCGGCGAGGTGGTGTTCAAGGCGGAGATCGGCGCGCTGTCCTCGGCCGTCGGGCAGATCCAGGGCGTGTGGGTGCACCCGGACCGGCGCGGCCACGGCCTCGGCACGATCGGCACGGCCGCGGTGGTCGACCGGCTCGTGCGTGGGTTGGGACGGACCGCGAGCCTGTACGTGAACTCCTACAACGTGGTCGCACAGTCCACGTACAAGCGGATCGGCTTCGCCCAGGTTGGTCAGTACGCCACCGTCCTGTTCTGAACTTCGGGCATACTCGCCGCCGTGCGCGTGACCCGACTGTTCTGTGCCGTGGCCCTGCTCTCCGGTCTTGTCGCGGCCTGTAGTTCGGAGCCCAAGCCCGAGGACTCGGCGAACTCGTTCGTCGCCGCGTTCGCGAAGGGGGACTTCGACGCGGCCGCCAAGCAGACCGACTCCGTCGACACCGCGAAGAAGCAGATGTCCGACGTGCGGAAGGCACTCGAGCCCGAGAAGGTGAACGCCAAGGTCCTGGAGGTCAACCAGGCCGACGGCGCCACCACCGCGAACGTCATCTACAAGCTCACGTGGGAGCTCGGCAAGAACCGCACCTGGTCGTACGAGAGCCACCTCGAGCTGCGTGGGCAGGACGGCGGGTGGCAGGTGCACTGGAGTCCGACGATCATCCACCCGAAGCTCTCCCAGGGGCAGGCGATCGCCGTGCAGGGGCAGCAGCCGGAGCTCGCGCCCGTGCTCGACCGGGACGGCAACCTGATCCTCGAGCCCGACCGGGTCGTCTCGGTGCTGCTCGACAAGGACAAGGCCGGCGACGTGAACGCGGTGGCCGGCGCGCTCGCGACCGCACTGTCCGGCCTCGACGCCACCATCACGCAGGCCTCGATCCTCGACGGCGCGAACAAGACCCCCGCCGGCCAGCCGTACCAGGTGGCAGCGCTGCGGATCGGGGACTACGAGGCGGTCAAGCCGGCGATCTACGACCTGCCCGGCGTGCGGTTCACCTCGGCGCCGCGGCTGCTGCCCCAGGACAAGGCGTTCGCGCCGACGGTGCTGCCCGGTATCCGCAAGGTCGTCGAGGACGACCTCACCGGCAAGGCGGGCTGGCGGGTGATCACGACCGACCCGACCGGCGCGGAGGCCGAGGAGCTGTACGCCAAGGCCCCGGAACCCGCGAAGGCGGCGACCACCACGCTCAGCGTGGGTGTCCAGACGGCGGCGCAGGCGGCGGTGAGCACCGAGCCGACCCCGTCGATGATCGTCGCGATGCAGCCGTCGACCGGTGAGCTGCTGGCGGTGGCGCAGAACGCGGCCGCGGACACACAGGGCCCGCTCGCGCTGACCGGCCGGTACCCGCCGGGCTCCACGTTCAAGATCATCACGGCGGCCGCCGCGATGGGCGCCGGCACGGTCAGCGGGTCCACCCCGGTCGGCTGCCCGGCCACGATCACCATCCAGGGCCGCGAGATCCCCAATTCCGGGAAGTTCGACAAGGGGACCATCCCGCTGTCGACGGCGTTCGCGGCCTCGTGCAACACGACGTTCGCGCAGCTGGCGTCGGACATGGGCGACTCCTCGCTGACGGACACGGCCAAGAGCCTCGGGCTGGGTATCGACTTCGTCATGCCGGGCGCGACGACGATCACCGGGTCGGTCCCGGCGACGTCGAACGTGGTGGAACGCGCCGAGGACGGCTTCGGGCAGGGCAAGGTCGTGGCCAGCCCCTTCGGGATGGCGCTGGTGGTGTCGTCGGTCGCGACCGGGAAGATGCCCACGCCGTCACTGCTCCGTGACTCGACGACGAAGGCGGACTCGACCCCGCCGGTGGTGACCCCCGCGGTGCTCGACCAGGTGCGGACGATGATGCTGGAGATGACGCGGTCACAGCCGTCGCTGGCCGGCTTCCCGGACCTGCGGGGCAAGACGGGCACGGCCCAGTACGGCGACGGGACGCGCTCGCACGGGTGGTTCGTCGGCTACCAGGGTGACCTGGCGTTCGCCGTCCTCCTGACCGAGGCCGACGTGTCCAGCAAGGCGGTGGCAGCCGCGGCCAGGTTCCTGGCCGGGCTGTCCTAGGGTGGGGATATGTCCGTACGCGCCCCGTTGAAGCCTGGTGTCCAGTCGCCGTACCGCCCGGTTCCCGCCGTCATCCCGCGGCCGGAGTACGTCGGCAAGCCGGCGCCCGTGCGGAACGTCGAGCCGTGGGTGCAGACGGCGGAGACCATCGAGGCCATGCGGGTGGCGGGCCGCATCGCCGCGCAGGCCCTCGCGGAGGGCGGCAAGGCGGTGAAACCGGGCGCCACCACGGACGACATCGACGCGGTCGTGCACGAGTTCCTGCTGGACCACCACGCGTACCCGTCGACGCTCGGCTACCGAGGCTTCCCCAAGTCGTGCTGCACGTCGCTGAACGAGGTGATCTGCCACGGCATCCCGGACACGACCCGTATCGAGGACGGCGACATCGTCAACATCGACGTGACGGCGTTCATCGGCGGCGTCCACGGCGACACCAACGCGACGTACCTGGCGGGCGACGTCGACGAGGAAGTCCAACTGCTGGTCGAACGCACCCGCGAGGCGACCATGCGCGCGATCAAGGCCGTCCGTCCGGGCCGCGCACTGAACGTCATCGGCCGCGTGATCGAGTCCTACGCGAAGCGGTTCGGGTACGGCGTGGTCCGCGACTTCACGGGCCACGGCATCGGCCGCTCCTTCCACAGCGGCCTGGTGATCCTCCACTACGAGGAACCCACGGTCGACACGGTGATCGAGAAAGGCATGACCTTCACGATCGAACCAATGATCACCCTGGGCGGCATCGACTACGACATCTGGCCCGACGGTTGGACGGTCACCACCAAGGACAAGAGCTGGACCGCCCAGTTCGAACACACCCTGGTGGTAACCGAAGAAGGCGCAGAAATCCTGACGCTGCCCTGACCCCGCCGATCCCGCTGGTCTCACCTCGGCCCCGGCCTCCGGCCCCCGGTTTCCAGCCTCTCACGAGCCACCGACATTTCCGGCGCACGAGCCCGCGGTTGCCCACAACCCGCGCGTGTCCAACGCCCGAGACCCGCGTGTCCAACACTCACGACCGGTGAGTTCAACAATTCGGTCATCCGCGATTTGTTGAACTCACCGGTCCAGATGGTTGGACACGCGGGTCTCCTGTGTTGGACACGCGGGTTGTCCACAGGCGGTGGTCGGCGCGGCCGGGAATGTCGGTGGTCGCCGCTAGGCTGGATGTCGGGGGGCCGGAGGCCGCCTCAGAGCAGGGCGGCCAGGACTTCCAACACTGCTTGTGCCACTGGGGCCGGGGTTGTGGCCGGGGCCAGGTGGTGGGTGTCCAGGCGGCGGACCGGCCAGCCCAGTTCCTCCGCGTTTCTCGCGTCGGTTTCGTACGCGGCGGACAGTTGGACGTAGCCCGCCGGGCCTTCCCACGTTACGTCCGGGCGTTCCTCCTTCAGGAACGCGATCGGGACCTCCGGGGCCTCGTCCGCTATTTCCGCGCGCAGGGTCTCGTCCGTGACCAGTGTTTCCAGTGGGTTCGGGTCGAACCAGCGGTGCCAGCGGGGGAGCTGGCCTTCTCGCGACAGCGCTCGCAGCTCCGAATACAACGACGAAGGGGCCGTGTCGCGCCAGGAGCGGCCGGGCGTGGGGAGGCCCGCGTCCACGTACACCAGGCCCGTCACCGCCTCCTCCAGGGAGTCCGCGAACGCCGGCAGCAACGGTCCCGCTCCGCTGTGACCGATCAGCACCACCGGACCCTCCAGGAGCTCCTCGCTCATGGCGTCCGCGAACGCGCCCAGTAGCACCTGGTGCACCGGGGGTGCCACCACCGACGGTCGCAGGTCGAGCAGAACCGCCGGGTGGCCCATGGCCGCGAGCTCGTCGGCGAGTGGTCGTAGGCTCGCCGGGCCGAGGAACGGGCTGTGCACCAGGACGGCGGTGACCGGGGTGGCGGACATGCCCGCATGATGGCAGGTGACGGAAGGGGCGGGGATGCGGGGAGCGTTGCTGGTGGCCGGCACGTCGTCGGACGCCGGGAAGAGCGTGCTGGTTGCCGGGATCTGCCGGTGGTTGGCGCGACGAAACGTCTCCGTCGCGCCCTTCAAGGCCCAGAACATGTCCAACAACTCGGCCGTCACCGTCGACGGCGGTGAGATCGGCCGCGCACAGGCCATGCAGGCCCGCGCGGCCGGCCTCGACCCGTACACCCGGTTCAACCCCGTCCTGCTCAAGCCCGGCTCGGACCGCAGCTCGCAGGTCGTCATCCTCGGCAAGCCCGCCGGCTTCCTCCACGACTACCGGGAGCGAAACTTCAAGGACGTCGTACTGTCCACATTGGAGGAACTGCGAACGGACTTCGACGTCGTCGTCTGTGAGGGCGCCGGGTCGCCCGCCGAGGTCAACCTGCGCGACAGGGACATCGCCAACCTCGGGCTCGCCCGGGCCGCCGGCCTGCCCGTGCTCGTCGTCGGCGACATCGACCGCGGCGGCGTGCTCGCGCACCTGTTCGGCACGCTCGCCGTCCTCGACCCGGCCGACCAGGCGATGATCCAAGCCTTTGCCGTCAACAAGTTCCGCGGCGACCAGACACTCCTCCAACCGGGACTCGACTGGCTCACACAGGAAACAGGCCGCCCCGTGCTCGGTGTCCTGCCATGGCGCGAGGAACTCTGGCTCGACACCGAGGACTCCCTGTCCTACGCGGCGGACGGTGTCGTCGGCCGGCCGAGGCCACCGCTCGGCGACCAGTGGCTGCGCGTGGCCGTCGTGCGCCTGCCCCGCATCTCCAACGCCACCGACGTCGAGGCCCTCGCCTGCGAGCCGGGGGTGGCCGTCCGGTTCGTCACCGAGCCGTCCCGGCTCGCGGACGCCGACCTGATCGTGCTGCCCGGCACGAAGTCCACTGTGGACGACCTGCGTTGGTTGCGGGAATGTGGACTCGCCGACGCCATCGCCCAGCTGGACACCCCCGTGTTCGCCATCTGCGGCGGCTACCAGATGCTCGGCCACCGCATCGTCGACCACGTCGAGTCGGGCCGCGGCGAGATCGACGGGCTCGGACTACTCGACCTCGACGTCGAGTTCGCCCCGGAGAAAACCCTCACCCGCCCGGCCGGCACGGCGTTGGGTCACCCCGTCACCGGCTACGAGATCCACCACGGCCGCGTGTCTCGCCAGCCGTCACCCGCGCTAGTCGAGCTAGCCGACGGGACACCGGAAGGCGTTGTCACCGACCGAGTGATGGGCACCCACTGGCACGGCCTCCTGGACAACGACGACTTTCGCCGCGACGTCCTGCGGTGGGTCGCCGACCGCGCGGGCAGAACCGGGTTCACCCCCGCCCCGGACGTGTCGGTGACGGCAGTGCGGTCCGCGCAGCTCGACGTACTGGCCGACCTGGTGGCGAACCACCTGGACACCACCGCACTGGAAAACCTCATCGAGCACGGCCCAACCCCACTGCCACCCCTGAAAGTCCACCGCTAACCGCGAGTCTCGCTTCTGGCCCCCGCGAGTCGCGCGTTCAGCACCCCCGAGTGACGGTTTCGGGTACAGGCGGGCGTTCACGAAAACGCAACTCGCAGGGGCCGAGAGCGCGACTCGCGATGTCACCAGCAGGGGTTAGTCGAGGGGGAGGTTCAGTAGGGCGTTTTCCACCAGTTCTGGCATGGCCGGGTGGATCCAGTACTGGCCTCGTGCCATGGTTCGGGCGTCCAGGCCGAAGCTCATCGCCTGGATAAGGGGCTGGATCAGTGTGGAGGCCTGCGGGCCGATGATGTGGGCGCCCAGCAGTTGTCCGGAGCCAGGGTCGGCCAGCAGCTTCGCGAAGCCGGTCGTGTCCTCCATCGCCCAGCCGTACGCGATGCCGGCGTAGTCCTGCTTCGACGTCACGTAACGGAAGTCCCGCTCGCGGACTTCCTCCTCCGTCGCGCCCACCGAGGCGATCTGCGGTGCGGTGAACACCGCATGCGGTACGTACCGGTGGTCCGCCGCGATCGGTGCTTCGGGGTTCAGCAGGTTGTGCTGCACGACCCGTGCCTCGTGGTTCGCGACGTGCTTCAGTTCCAGCGGCGAGCTGATGTCGCCCAGCGCCCACACGTCCTCGGCGGTCGTGCGCTGGAACGAGTCCACGACCACGTGCCCGTCCGGGGTGACCTCGACGCCCGCGGCCGGCAGGTTCAGCAGGTCCGAGTTCGGTGTGCGTCCGATGGCCACGAGCACGAGGTCGGTCTCGACGACGTCGCCGTCCAGATCGAGCAGGATCCCGCCAGGGCCGCGGGACGCACGCAGCACCTTCCGTTCCAGGCGCACGTCCCACTTCTGCCGGGCCAGTTCGGTGAACCGCGCGCTGATGTCGCCGTCCTCGTGCCGCAGCAACCTGCTCGACCGCGCGATGACGGTCACCTCGACGCCGAAGGACGAGAACACGTGCGCGAACTCGGCCGACACGAAGCCGCCCCCGATGATCGTGATGCGGCGGGGCAGGGCGTCGAGCCGCATGATCGTGTCGCTGGTGTGGTAGCCGACCTCGTCGAGCCCCGGCACGTCCGGGAGGACCGGCCGCCCACCAGCCGCGAGCACGATCCGGTCCGCCGTGACGTGCTCGCCGCCGATCTCCAGCGTGCGCGGCCCGGTGAACCGCGCCGTTTCCTCGTACACGGTCACGTTCGCGTTGTCCTGGTGGTGCAGGCGGTACTCCCGCCCACCCGCCGCGATCGGGTCGATCCGGCCGAAGATCCGATCGCGGATGTCGGTCCAGCGCACGCCGTCCAGCGTGGCGTCCACCCCGAGCCGTGCCCCCGCTGCCGGCGCCGAGGCCAGGTCGGCGGGGTGCACGAACATCTTCGTCGGGATACAGCCCACGTTGAGGCAGGTGCCGCCGAACACACCCTTCTCGACGATCGCGACCCGCCAGCCGGCGAACCGCCGGTCGAGGATCGAGTTACCGGAGCCCGTGCCGATGATGAGCAGGTCGTAGTGCGTCACGGGCCCCATTCAACATGTTTCAGTGCTGGTAGGTCGGCGTGATGACCGCACGGGCCAGCGTGTGGAACGCGAGATTGAAGCTCACGAACGCGGCGGAGGCGTTCTCGTCGACCTCCAGCTTCTCCACGTCGACCGCGTGCACCACGAAGAAGTAGCGGTGCGGCACGTCGCCCTGCGGCGGCGCGGCGCCGCCGTAGTCACGGGTCGAGAAGTCGCTGCGCACGTGGAACGCGTCGCCAGGCAGGCTGGCGTCGTCCGCACCCGCGCCGGCGGGCAGCGACGTGGTCGAGGCGGGGATGTTGACCGCGATCCAGTGCCAGAACCCGCCCGGAATGGGGGCGTCGGGGTCGAAGCACGTCACCACATAGCTCTTCGTCCCCTCGGGCGCGCCCTCCCACGACAGCTGCGGCGAGGCGTTCTCGCCACCGGCCGAGCCGTGCACTGCGGAGAGCGGCAACTGCTGCCCGTCGGTCACGTCGGTCGAGGTGACCGTGAACGAGCCGACGGCCGGCAACAGCGAGTACGGGTCGGGCGCGGTGGGACGCTCGAGGCTCATCGTGTCTCCCAGTAGTGATCACTTTCGGGGTCGGATCCACCCTAGTCCCGGCGGAACTGACCCGCCGTTCACCGTCACGGGCATACGCTGGTCCAACGGACCGAGGGAGGCTGCCGTGACCGAGAACAACGACATCGAGTCCAGCGGAACGACCCGAGTGCGCTTCAGGGGGATCAGTCCAAGGGCCTACGAGCACCCCGCCGACCGCGGCGCCATGGCCGCACTCCGCGCGGTGCCGGGGGTGGCGGCCGTGTTGAAGGCGGTCGCCGGGATGTGGAACGAGCGCGCCGAGCGGCTGTTCACCCTCGCTTCTTCCATCCGGGTGGGGGAGAAGCAGTACCCGAAGATCAACCGGCTGCGTATCGACTGCGCCGAGACGCTCGACCTGGACACGGTGCCGGACCTGTACGTGTCGCGGCACCCGATCGCCAACGGGTTCGCCATCGGCATGGACCAGCCGTTCATCGTCATCACCACCGGGGCCGTCGAGGCGCTCGACCTGGAGAGCCTGCGCGCGATGATCGGCCACGAGACCGGGCACATCCTGTCCGGGCACAGCGTCCTGCGCACGCTGCTGCTGCGGCTCGTGCGCCTGCAGGCCACGGTGCAGTGGATGCCCCTCGGCGCGATCGGCCTGCGTGCGGTGATCGCCGCGCTCATGGAGTGGTTCCGCAAGGCGGAGCTGACCGCCGACCGTGCCGGGCTGCTCTGCTCGCAGGACCCGGCGGCCGTGCTGCGCAAGCACGTCTACATGGCCGGCGGCACCTCGATGGTGGACATCGACATCCCCGAGTTCATGCAGCAGGCCAAGGAGTACGAGGAAGTCGACGACATCCGCGACAGCATCCTGAAGATGATGACCGTCGAGGAGATGACCCATCCGTTCGTCGTGGTGCGTGCCGCGCAGCTGCAGCGTTGGGCCGCGTCAGAGGAGTACCGGGCGATCCTCGCCGGAGACTACCTGCGCCGCGACGGCGACCAGCCGACCTCGAACCTGATGGACGACATCAGGTCGGCCGGCCGGTCGTACAAGGAGTCGTGGTCCAACTCGACCGACCCGCTCGCCAAGGTGCTGAACGACGTCGGTGAGGCCGTCTCCGGCGCCGCCGGCAAGGTCTTCAGCCGGTTCGGCGGCGGCAACCGCGACGACGACGAGCCCGCTCAGTAGCCCGCTTCGACACGCGACACCGCGGTGATGGCGCCGTAGGCGAGCAGGTGCAGCAGGCAGTGCTCGCTGAACCGATCGCCGCGCCACGACGCGACGTCCTCGGTCGTGACCTTGCTCGGGGCGACCCCGGCCAGGATCGCCAGTGCCGCGCCGGGCCGGTCCTCCGGTGTGAGCGGCTCGAGTGACTCGGCCAGCCAGCCGCGGTCGCCACGTAGGCCGTCGTGCTGCCGGATCGTGTCCACGACGACCTTCCTGGCCGGTTCGGACAGCAACCCTCCGCCGCGGGTGGCCGCGTTCCGCAGCGCCACGTACGCCGGACCGACCGGACTGTCCCCGGCCCACGATGGCACCGACGCCGGCACCTCGGTGAGCAGGCGGAGGCTCTCGCCCGGCGTGCGTTGCCGCTGGATGGCCCGCGCGATCGGCGCGCCGTCGAACGCGCCCGGCTCGCCCTCCTTCATGGCGCCCGGCAGCAGGTCGCCGGCGAGCAGCACGTGCACGAGCCGGTTGACGAAGTGCAGGGCGAGTGCCGTGCCGATGAACTCGGGCGCCTCGACCGAGGTGAACGGTCGCGTGCCCCCGGACCGGGCCCACCGGACGAGGTCGGCGACCTCGTCCGGGACGTCGCCGCGTTCGAGTGCGTCCGCGACGTGCGAACCGCCGGCGAGCCGCAGGAACACCAGGTGCCCCGCGGTGTCGTAGGCGCACTGGTTCGTCCTGGACACCGTGACGGTCACGACTTCCTTGCGCCACCGGGGAACCGTGCCGGCCACCAGCGACTCACGCAGCAGCGCCCAGCCGGGGACGAGCAGCTCCGGCGCCTTCGAGAGCATCATGACCGCCGGGCCGATGGTGCTGAACTCCGCGTCCACCTGGTCGTAGACCGCGGCGACCTGGCCGGTCGCGTCGTCGGGCGGCACTGGCGTGACGTGGCGGAAGATCATGAGTGGTTCTCCTTGACCGGCAACAGGTTCAGCAGCTCGTCGACCGACCACTGGTCGTAGACGTGCTGGCCGTGGTGGCTCGCGAGCACCCGACCGTCCGGGGCGATGAGGAAGTCGGCCGGTAAGCCAAGGCGGCCGCCCTCGGGTTTCTGCGGTGGCAACGGCTTGCGCTTGCGCAGGACGTCCGGCAACCCCACCGCGATGGCCCGCACGATCGCCGGCCACGCCTTCGGATGCAGCAGTGAACGGGGCGTGGACTCGACGCCGAACTCGCGGTACAGGTCTTTCGCCGGGTCGGCGACCACGTCGAACGGTAGGTCGGCCACGTGTGGGCGCAGGTCGTCGACGTTCGTGTGGAACACCACGACCTCGTGGATCCCGGCGGCAACGACGTCCGCGTGCCGCGTGAGGAACGACCGCAGGTGGAGGTTGCACACCGGGCAGCCCGCGAAACGGCGGAACTGCAGGTGCACCAAGCGATCCGGGTCAGGCACGCGAATGCGCGCGTCGCTCGTGGTCACGAGCTGTCGTGCTGGCACATGGTCCACCTGAGACCTCCTCGACGTAGGCGTACAACGTACATCTACGAATGTACGCGTATCGCGTACGCTGTCAACTCGTGCCCCGACCCCGCTCGCTGACCACCGAACGCCTCGCGTCCGCGACCCTCGCCGTGATCGACCGCGACGGTCTCGACGCGCTCACCATGCGCGCGGTCGCGAAGGAGCTGGGGATGGCGACGATGTCGCTGTACCGGTACGTGACCGACAAGGGCGAGCTCGAAGTGCTGGTCGTGGACCACGTGCTGTCGGGTGTCGACCTGGCCGTGCCGCCCGGCGCGTGGCGCGACCGCCTCGCCGAGCTGTTGTCCCGCGTGCGCAAGGCCGTGATCGCGCACTCGGCGACGGTGCCGTTGTTGTTGCGGCACCGGCATTCCGTGCCCTCGTCACTCGTCCTGATCGAGGCGACGCTGGCGATCCTCACCGACGCCGGCTTCGCTGGGCAGGCGCGGGTCATCGCGCAGCGCACCATCGTCGCGTACCTGTTCGGGATGCTGCAGAACGAGCACTACGGTCCGCTCGCCGGCACCGGCACCGCCGCGATGGCCACGCAGAAGCAGTTCCCCCTGCTGGCCGAATCCGCCGCCCTCGCCAGGGAGGTCGCCGGCGACCAGGAGTTCCACAAAGGACTGGAGATCGTGTTGCGCGGCCTGGCGCCCTAGTTCCCGGTCTCGCTGAAGTGCTGGAAGTCCACCGGCGTGGTCCAGTCACCGCCCCACGACCAGCCGATGTCCGCGAACGAGTGGACCACGACGTCCCCCGGCTGGATCATGCCGGGCCGCGCGTTCACTCTGTCCACGTAGGACGACGCCAGCTCGGGCAGCACCAGGTCCCCCCGGATGTACGGGTTGCAAAACGGGTTCACGTCGATCGCCAGCCCGTACGCGTGTGCCGACCACCGTCGCTGCCCGACCGCGCTGCGGCACACGAACGCGGTCGTGTTGTTCCCATCGCCGGTCGGTGCCGCCGCCAGCTCGGCCGGGGTCACCACCCGCATCTCCTCGAGCGGGAATCGGGCGTCGAACAGGTTCCCGAACACGTTGGTGACCCCGTCCGCGACGCGGGCGTTGACGATCATCTCGCCGGTGTGCGCATGCCCGTCGAAGCCCCAGAACGACATCGTCAGGTAGCGGAGTTCTCCCGCGGTGACCGGGCAGGAGGGCTGCCACGTGCTGCGGGCCAACACGTCGGTGGGCAGGGGCGCGACGCTGGCGGCGTACCGGTCTCCTGCGGGCGGCGGCAGGTGGTCGACGGTCGGCAGCGCGCGGTTCACCAGCTCGGGCGGCGTCGGCAGC
Organism: Actinophytocola sp.; assembly: GCF_036378875.1. Classification (GTDB taxonomy): domain Bacteria; phylum Actinomycetota; class Actinomycetes; order Mycobacteriales; family Pseudonocardiaceae; genus Actinophytocola. The sequence goes on along the minus strand of NZ_DASUVO010000100.1, from coordinate 117,111 downwards.
ACCTCGCCGAACCCGTCCGGCCGCAGCGGCAGGGGGCTCGCGCCGACCGTCCACACTGGAGGCTTCGGCGCCGGGGTCGTGGTGGGACCGGCTGGCACTGTCGTCGAGGACGGGATGGGCGGCGCGGGTGGCGGGTTCGAACACCCGGCCAACACGCCACCGAGGAGCACGGCGGCCGGGACCAGGACTCTGTGCACCTCCCCAGGATGCCCGATCGAAGAGTTCACCCGGTCGAGGTACATGGTCAAGTTGCCCCTGGTGGTGCGGACCCGGAAGGGTCGAGCCAGCCAAAAGTGAGGAGACACACTGATGGGGGCGACCTCGCGGTTCGTTCGGCTGCTACTCGTCTCGACACTGGCCATGAGCGCCGTCGTGGTCGGGTTCACGCAGGCCGGCGCGGACCAGCAGATCGTCGGCGGCAGCCGGGCGAACATCACCGACCACCAGTACGCCGTGTACCTCACGACGTCCGAGGGTTTCCAGTTCTGCGGCGGCACGCTGGTCGACGACAACAAGGTCGTCACGGCCGCGCACTGCACCGTCGGCAAGCAGCCGACCGACCTCAGGGTGGTCGCCGGCCGCGAGGACAAGGAGAGCGGCGCGGGCATGGTCAGTGAGGTCCGCGACATCTGGTTCCACCCGCGGTACAGCGACGTCCGCTCCGGCGCGGACGTCTCGGTGCTGACGCTTGCGCGGCGACTGCCGTACGCGCCGCTGAAGCTGCCGACCAGGGACGACACGAACCTGTACACGCCCGGTCTGTCCGGGCTGATCCTGGGCTGGGGCCGCACGGCCGTCGACGGCGCACCGTCCCGCTACCTCATGCAGGCCAACGTCCCCCTGATGTCGGACCCCGACTGCGCCAACGCCTATCCGGCGTACAAGGCGGCCGCGATGGTCTGCGCCGGCGTCCCGCAGGGCGGCGTCGACTCGTGCCAGGGTGACTCGGGTGGTCCTCTCGTCGTGGGAGGCCGGCTGGTGGGCATCACCTCGTGGGGCGAGGGCTGCGCGGGCGCCGGCAAGCCGGGCGTCTACACCCGCGTGATCAACTACCTGGACGTGCTGGAAAGCAGGATCCACGGCCATCGCGGGTGGAGCTAGCGTCATCTGATATCCAGGAGACGTGCTGTACACCGCGACTGGCGACCAGATCACCGCCGCCCAGCTGTACCCGCTGCTCGCGCTGCGCTCCGCTGTGTTCGTCGTGGAACAGGAGTCCCTGTACGAGGACATAGACGGCCGTGACCTGCTGCCGTCCACCGTGCACGTCTGGTGGCAACCCGACGACGAGCCCCACGGCTACCTCCGGCTCCTGCGTGACCCAGACGGCACACACCGCATCGGCCGCGTCTGCACGGTGAAGACGGCCCGCGGCACGGGTCTGGGTGCGCTCCTGATGAAAGCGGCCATGGAACGCATCGGGGACGAGGCGGCCGTGCTGGAGGCGCAGACGTACGCCACGAAGTTCTACGCCCGCTTCGGTTTCGTCCCCGAGGGCGAGCCGTACCTTGAGGACGGCATCGAGCACATCACCATGCGCCGCCCGGCGGTCTGACGGCTACCGACCAGGGGCAGGCGCGCAGCGGGTGATCACCTCGACCGCGCGGTCCAGGTCCGCCTCGGAGAGATCCGCGCGGGCCGTCAGGCGTAGCCGGGACACACCGTCCGGCACCGACGGCGGCCGGAAACAACCCACCCACACACCCGCGGCTCGGCAGTCGTCGGCCCATGCCACGGCCTGCTCCGGGGTCGGGGCCAGCACCGACACCACGGCGGCGTCCGGTTCCGTCGCTTTCAGGCCGGCGGCACGCAGCCGCGACGCCAAGGTCAAGGCCACCGAGCGCACCCGCTCCGGCAGGGCGGGCTCGTCGCGGAGGATGTGCAGCGCCGTGAGCGCGGCTGTCGTGCTCGCGGGGGCCAGCCCGGTGTCGAAGATGAAGCTCCGTGCCGAGTTGACCAGGTGTTTGATCACCCGTCGGGGGCCGAGCACCGCGCCGCCCTGCGCGCCGAGCGCCTTCGACAGCGTCACGGTCGTCACCACGTCCGGTTCGCCGATCAGGCCCGCCTCGGCCACGGCGCCCCGTCCTCCGGGACCCAGCACGCCCAGCCCGTGCGCGTCGTCCACCACCAGGGCCGCCCCGTGCGTCCGGCACGCCGCGTGCAGCTCGCGCAGTGGCGCCAGGTCGCCGTCCACGGAGAACACCGAGTCGGTCACCACCAGTGCCCGTTCCGAACGCCGTGTCTTCAGCGCGTGCGTGATCGCTGCCACGTCGCCGTGCGGCATGACCGCGACGTCCGCCCGGGACAGCCGGCAGCCGTCGATCAGAGACGCGTGCAGGTAGGCGTCGGTCACGATCGCCGAGCCCTTGCCCGACAGCGTGGTCACCGCGCCCATGTTCGCCATGAACCCCGACGAGAACACCAGCGCCGCCTGCGTCCCGCAGAACGCGGCCAGCTCGTGCTCCAGCTCGATGTGCGTCTCGGTGGTGCCCGTGACCAGCCGCGATCCGGTCGACCCCGCGCCCCAGCGCAGCGCGGCCGCCGCGGCGGCGCCGGCTACCCGCTTGTCGCGGGACAGACCGAGGTAGTCGTTGCCCGCGAGGTCCAGCAGGTCCGAGTCGGCACGTCGCGGTCGCACCTGCCGCGTGAGGCCGGCGGCGCGCCGCTCGTCCGCACGTGTGTCGAGCCAGTCGAAAACCGAGGTCACGCCGACGAGTCTGACATCACCGCGCTCGCGGCCGGCTGGACCCCTACCCGGCTGGTAACGGGTTCGCCATGATCCTTGCCCGACACACCACGCCGGGTTACGGTCCGATTCTGACGTGATCGACGTCACGTGGAGTGGTCAATGGCATCGGTGCCTGTCCTGTCGGTCAACAACCTCGAGGTCGTGTACGACGACGTCGTCCTCGTCCTCCGTGGCCTCTCGCTCGACGTGCCGGACGGCGCGATCGTCGCGCTGCTCGGCGCCAACGGGGCCGGCAAGACCACCCTGTTACGGGCGGTCACCGGTCTGCTCGTCGCGCATCGCGGCAAGATCACCAAGGGTTCGGTGCGGGTCGCCGGCGACGACCTGACCAGCGCGGACCCGGCCGACGTGGTGCGGCGCGGGGTCGCACAGGTCATGGAGGGCCGGCGGATCTTCGCCGAGATGTCGGTCGAGGACAACCTGCGGGCCGGCGCCCACTCACGGAAGCGGTCTGAGTACCGCGAGCACGTCACCAGGGTGTTCGACCTGTTCCCGGTGCTCGCGCAGCGGCGGCGCGGGACGGCCGGCTACCTGTCGGGCGGTGAGCAGCAGATGCTCGCGATCGGCCGGGCGCTCATGGCCAGCCCACGGCTGCTGTTGCTCGACGAACCGTCGCTCGGCCTCGCGCCGCGGCTCGTGGAGCAGGTCCGCGACATCGTCGTCCAGATCAACGGGCAGGGCACCAGCGTCCTGCTGGTGGAGCAGAACGCGGTGATGGCGCTGTCCATCGCGAGCTACGGCTACGTACTGGAGGTCGGCAAGGTCGTGCGCGACGGCTTGTCTGCCGACCTCCTCGACGACGAGGACATCCGCGAGTTCTACCTCGGCGCCACCCCGGACGCGGGCAGGCGCTCGTTCGCGGAGGTCAAGAGCTACCGGAGGAAGAAGCGATGGAGCGCGTAGAGCGGGAGCCCCTTCTTGACGTGTGGGACCTGACGCTGCGCTTCGGCGGCGTGACCGCGTTGAATGGCGTCAGCTTCACCGTCGGGAAGGGCGAGCTGTTCGCCGTCATCGGCCCGAACGGTGCCGGCAAGACCTCCATCTTCAACTGCCTCAACGGCGTCTACCGGCCGCAGCGCGGCACGATCACCCTGGACGGCAAGCGGCTCAACGGCCGCTCACCCGCGACCATCGCCGGCATGGGCGTCGCGCGGACGTTCCAGAACCTCGGCCTGTTCGAGCAGCTGACGCTCATCGAGAACCTCATGCTCGGCCGCCACCACCTCATGCGCACCGGGATGCTCGCCGGGATGGCGTGGTGGGGCCGTGCGAAGCGCGAGGAGGTCGAGCACCGTGCCGCCGTCGAGGAGATCGTCGAGCTGCTGGAGCTGGAGCCGTTCCGCCGCACGCCTGCCGGGCTCCTGCCGTACGGCGTGGCGAAGCGCGCCGAGCTGGGGCGGGCGCTGGCGATGAACCCGACGCTGTTGTTGCTCGACGAGCCGGTCGCCGGGATGAACGTCGAGGAGACCGAGGACATGGCCCGCTACCTCGTTGAGGTCCGCCGAGAGCTGAACCTCGCGATGATCCTGGTGGAGCACGACACGCGACTCGTGATGGACCTCGCCGACCGGGTGCTGGCGCTGGACTTCGGCACCCCGATAGCCACCGGAAGCCCGGAGGACATCCAGCGCGATCCCAAGGTGGTCGAGGCCTATCTCGGAGGTGCGGCATGACGGCGACGTTGTGCGCGCGGCTGTTGGAGCACGTGCGGGAGCGGGGCGGCGAGGTCGCCATTCGCGAGAAGTACCGCGGGGTCTGGCGCTCGTGGACATGGGCGGAGTACGCGCAGCGGATCGCATCGGTGGCCGAAGGTTTGCGTGCGCTGGGAGTGGGGCCGGGGGACCGGGTGGCGATCCACTCGGAGAACCGGCCCGAGTGGGTGATCGCGGACCTGGCCGTGCAGGGCATCGGCGCGTGCACGGTCGGCGTGTACCCGACGTCGCCGGCCGCCGAGGTGGAGTACGTGCTCGCGCACTCCGAGACGACCGTATTGATCGCCGAGGACGAGGAACAGCTGGACAAGGCCCTGGAGGTGCGGTCGCGACTGCCGCTGCTGCGGCACGTGGTGGTGATCGACCCGCGTGGCGTGTCCGGCGACGTGCCGACGTTCGCTTCGCTGGAGGAGCGCGGCGGATCCCTTGCGGCGTACGAGGAGTCGGTGGCGGCGCTCGACCCGGACGACACCGCGATCCTCGTGTACACCTCAGGTACGACCGGGCCGCCGAAGGGCGCGATGATCTCGCACGCCAACCTGGTCGCGGCCGGCGAGACCGCGGTGGTGCTCGGTGCGCGGCGGGACGACGAGGTGTTGAGCTACCTGCCGCTGTGCCACGTCGCGGAGCGGTTGATCTCCGTGGTCGACGGTGTGTGGGTCGGCCTGGTGGTGAACTTCGGCGAGGGTGGACCATCGTTCCCACAGGACCTCCGGGACGTGCAGCCGACCGTTTTCCTTGGCGTGCCAAGGGTGTGGGAGAAGATGTTGGCGACTGTCGAGATCAGGATGGCGGACGCCTCACGGCTGAAGCGGTTGCTGTACCGGGCATGCATGCGGCAGGGCCGGCGGATCGCGCCCCGCCGGATGGCACAGCGGCTGACCGTGTTCGACCGGTTCGTGCTGGCCGCCTGCGAGGTGCTGGTTTTCCATGCCCTGCGGGAGAAACTGGGCATGTCGCGGGTGCGGTCGGCGATCAGCGGCGCCGCGCCGATCGCGCCGCAGGTGCTGGAATACCTGTGGGCCATAGGAATTCCCGTACGCGAGGGCTACGGGCAGACCGAGAACACGGCGGTCTGCACGCTGACCCCGGAAGGCGACATCCGGTTGGGGATGGTGGGCAAGCCGCTCCCCGAGGTGGAAGTGCGGATAGCGCCGGACGGCGAGATCCTGACCCGCTCGGCGGGCGTGTTCCAGGGCTACCTCAACGATCCGGTGGCGACGAAGGCAACGGTCGACGAGGAGGGCTGGCTGCACACGGGCGACGTCGGCGAACTGAGCGCGGACGGCTTCCTGCGGATCACCGACCGCAAGAAGGACATCATCATCACCGCGGGCGGCAAGAACATCTCCCCGTCGGAGATCGAGAACCGCCTGAAGGTGTCCCCGTACGTGCGGGAGGCGGTGGTGATCGGCGACCGCCGCAGGTACGTGACGGCGCTGATCGGCATCGAACTGGACACAGTCGGCAACTGGGCCTCCCGGCGCGGCCTGGCCTACACGACCTACGCCGATCTGACCACAAAGGACGAGGTCCGGCGTCTCATCGACGGCGTGGTGCAGGAGACGAACACCGAACTGGCACAGGTGGAACGCATCAAGCGCTTCACACTGATCAGCAAGGAACTGGACCACGAGGACGGCGAGCTGACCGCCACGCAGAAGGTCAAACGCCGCGCGCTGGAACAACGCTTCGACCCCGAAATCGAGGCGATGTACAAATGATCACAAAAGGCGGCGGCCCTATGCAGTATGTCACTGCAGCCCCCACCCGATCCCGGGGGCGTCCCGCCGTGCCAGTCTACCGGGTGGGGGTGACAGTTCCGGGTTGTTACTGGTTGGTTGTGGACAGCTCGGTCGCTGTGGACAACTCGGGGGTGGGCCGGTGACCGGGTTTCTCACCAACGTGTTCGCCGGGCTCGCGCTCGGGTCCACCTACGCGCTCGTCGCGCTCGGGTTCGTCGTCATCTACAAATCCACCGGTGTCATCAACTTCGCGCAGGGTGGACTGCTCGCGCTCGGTGCCTACCTCGGGTACACCTTCGCCAACGACCTCGCGGTCGCGTTCGGTGTCGCGATCCTCCTCGCCTGCGCGTCCGCCGCCGTCGTCGGCGCGAGTGTCGAACGGCTCGTGCTGCGTCGGATGGTCGGCCAGCCGCCGTTCGCGGTCATCATGATCACGATCGGTCTGCTGTTCGTCATCGAACCGCTCATCACCGCGATCTGGGGATTCGACAACCGGCCCGTCGACAACCCGTGGAACATCCAGACCGTCCAAATCGGATCGCTCGTGCTCGGCGTGCGTGACCTGTGGACCATCGGCATCACCGCCGTCGTGGTGATCGGCTTCTTCCTCTTTTTCCGGTACACACGTATGGGGCTCGCGATGCGGGCCACCGCGTTCGATCCGGAAGCAGCGCTCGCACAAGGGATCAGCGCTCGCCGGGTGTACGCCACGAGCTGGGCGATCGCCGCCGCCCTCGCCGCACTGGCCGGCATCACGCTCGCCGCCGGGCCCGGCGGGCTCCAGCCGTCGATCAGCTTCATCGCGCTGGCCGCGTTCCCCGCCATGATCCTCGGCGGCCTCGACTCGCCGGCGGGCGCGGTGCTCGGCGGCGTGATCATCGGACTCGCCGAAGCCCTCACGCGCGGCTACCAGGACGACCTGTTCTCCTGGGCCGGCGCGAACGTCTCACTGATCGTGCCGTACCTGCTCATGATCGTCATTTTGCTGATACGACCGTATGGGCTACTCGGCACGAAGGAGGTGAGGCGGATATGAAGCCCCACAGGAACCTCATACGGTCGTATGACCAAGATCTGCGCCTGTTCGGCTCACCCATGGCGAAGGTCGGTCTCGCGCTCATGCTCGGCACCCTCGTGGTGCTGCCGACCATCGTCCAGGACGACTTCTGGCTGTCCGTCCTCATCTACTCGGGCATCACGGCGATCGGCGCCATCGGTCTCAACCTGCTCACCGGCTACACCGGACAGATCTCGCTCGGCCACGCGTTCTTCATCGGCGCCGGCGCGTACGCGGCGGCGGTGGTCGGCGGCGACCTCGAGCTGCCGCTTCCCGTGTGGCTACTGGCCTCCGCCGCGATCGGCGCGGTCCTCGGCGGGCTCATCGGGCCGTTCACGTTGCGGCTGCGCGGCCACTACCTCGCGATCGTCACGCTCGGGCTGATCTTCATCGGTGAGCACCTGTGGCGGAACCTGCGCGACGTCACCGGCGGCAACAACGGCACCTCGGTCGGCGCGCAGGCCACGCTCGGCCCGGTCGACCTCGGCGCGCTGGAGATCGCCGGCGAGAACTACTCACGCAACCAGGGCTACTTCTGGTTGGTGTGGGGGCTCGTCGCGATCGTCGCGTTGCTGGCCAAGAACCTCGTGCGTACCCGGCCCGGCCGGGCGCTGCGCGCGGTCCGCGACCACGACCAGGCCGCCGAGGTCATCGGCGTCCGCGCCGGCCGGTACAAGATCGGCGCGTTCATGGTGTCGAGCGCGATCGCCGCCATGGCCGGCGCGCTCTTCGGTTCCTACCAGCAACACGTGAGTCCCGACGACTGGACGCTGCTGCTGTCCATCCAGTACATCGCGATCATCATCGTCGGCGGCCTCGGCACGATCTTCGGCTCGATCCTCGGCGCGATCTTCGTCGGCGCCCTGCCCGCGCTCATCGACGAGTACTCCGGTGTCATCCCCGGTGTCTCGACCGAGGCGGGCGGCGACGGCTTCATCTCGGTGTTCGCGCTCAACCAGGCCATTTTCGGCTTGCTGATCGTGTTGTTCCTCGTGTTCGAGCCCCGAGGACTCGCCGGCATCTGGTTTCGGGTCAAGGCCTACTTCAAGGCCTGGCCGTTTTCCTACTGACGCAAGGAGGCGTCACATGCGGGTTTTCAAAGGTGCATTGGCGATCGGCTTCTCGCTGATCCTGGTGGCCTGCGGTGGTGCGGGGGAGGACGACGACGCGGGTGGCGGCGCGGCAGGCGCGCCGAGCAACACGGCCGGCTTCGACGGCAAGACGATCAAGCTGGGTGTCCTCACCCCGTTGACAGGCACGGTCGCGGTGATCGGCCAGCCGCTGACCGCGGGCAACGAGGTGTTCTTCGAGGCGCTCAACGCCTCCGGTGGCGTCGCCGGCAAGTACAAGGTCGAGCTGGTACAGGAGGACTCGCAGTACAAGACCGACGTCGCGGTCCAGAAGTACAACAAGATCAAGGGCGACGTGGTCGCGTTCACCCAGGTGCTCGGCACCGCGCCGACGCTCGCCGTGCTGCCACAGTTGAAGACCGACAAGATGCTTGCCGCGCCCGCGTCGTTGGACGCGTTGTGGGTCCGCGAGGAGAACCTGTTGCCGGTCGGCGGGCCGTACCAGGTCCAGGCCGTCAACGCGATGGAGTACTACTTCACCGACGGCGGCGGGTCGAAGAGCGACACGATCTGCACGATGATCCAGGACGACGTGTACGGCGAGGCGGGGCAGTCGGGCATCGACTTCGCCGCCGAGAAGTACGGCTTCAAGGTCGCCAACACCCAGAGGTTCAAGGTGGGCACCGAGAACTACGCCGGGCAGATCGGCGCGCTCGCCGGTGCCAAGTGCCAGGTCGTGTTCCTCGTGGCCACTCCGTCGGACGCGGCGAAGATCTGGGGCACCGCGGCGCAGGCCAGGTTCGCACCGCAGTGGTTCGGCCAGTCGCCGAGTTATACGGGTGCGCTCGCGAAGTCCGCTGTGGCGCCGTACATGCAGCAGTCGGTGCTGATCGTCGCCGAGGGGACCGAGTGGGGTGACGAGTCGGTGCCGGGGATGAAGGAAATGGTTGCCGCGGTGACGAAGTACGCGCCGGACCAGGCACCGGACTACTACTTCGCGTTCGGCTACAACCAGGCCCGCGCGATGACCGCGGTACTGGAGAAGGCCGTGGAGCTGGGCGACCTGTCGCGCGAGGGCATCCTCAAGGCGTCGAACGAGCTCGGCACGGTCAAGTTCAACGGGCTCACCGGCGACTACAAGTACGGTCCCGCGGAGACCAGGAACCCGCCGAGGACGAGCACGATCTTCGCGGTCGACCCGACGAAGCCGTTCGGCCTCAAGACAGTCAAGTACAACTTCACCTCGGACGCCGCGAAGGACATCGTGTTCGAGAAAGCCGATCTCTGAGGCACTTGCTGGCCGGGTGCGCCACGCCCGGCCAGCAAAGTCCATCCGTTCGTCGGGTTGGTGCCTTCTCCCAGGTCAGGGCCTCGTTTTTGACCTTTTTCACCCGTTCGGCCTACGACCTTCAGCCGTTGTGGTGCCTTGTGAGCGCCTTGTAGCTATGAGTGAGCTCGTGGCCACAACGAGCCTGAACAAGGGAGAAGGCAGGCATGGCTGAGGCAAGGCGTGTGTATCGCCTTATCGGGGTTGCCGCAGCGGCCCTCACCACGCTGGGCGTCGCCGCGTCGGTGTCCACCGCGAGCGCGGCGGAGCCGTCGTCGGATTTCCAGCCGATGATCATCGGGGGCGAGGAGACCACGATCGAGGAGAACCCGTTTGTGGTGGCACTGACCACACCGGACGGTTTCCAGTTCTGCGGCGGCACGATCGTCGCGCCGACGAAGGTGCTGACCGCCGCGCACTGCACGGAGGGCCAGTCGCCGTCGGACATCAAGGTGGTGGCGGGCCGCACGTCGCTCAGCGCCGGAGGGGGCACGACGGCGGGTGTGACCGACATCTGGATCCACCCGGACTGGGACTCGGAGGCACTGAGCAACGACGCGTCGGTGCTCACGCTCGACGCGTCGCTGTCCGAGGCGCCGGTCGCGCTGGCGTCACCGTCCGATGCGGACCTGTACGCGGCGGGCGCGAACAGCACGGTGCTGGGTTGGGGCGTCACCGAAAGTGGCTCCACTTCGGACACCCTGCGTAAGGTCGACATCCCGGTGACGGCGGACGCCACGTGCGCCGAGTCGTACGCCGACTCGTTCGACGCGGCGAGCATGGTGTGCGCCGGGCTGGCCGAAGGCGGCAAGGACAGCTGCCAGGGTGACTCGGGCGGCCCGCTGGTGGGAGCCGCCGCCGACGGCACCCGGAAGCTGATCGGCATCGTGTCGTGGGGCCAGGGTTGCGCGGAGCCGGACTTCTACGGCGTCTACGGCCGCGTGTCGGCGTTCCACGACGTGCTGCAGGACCAGATCGGCTGAGTTCGCATTCTGGGAAGGCCGCTCCGCCGCTGTGGGGCGGCCTTACCCTTGCCCAACAGGAAAATCCGGTGCGCGGGCGGCCGCCGGCCCCCGATCACCAGCCTACCGTGGAGCACCGACACGGACCGGCGCGGAAGCCCTCGCGGCCCCGGGTTGTCCACAGCCCAGGCGACTGTCCACAGCGGAGATCACAGCACCGCGGACTGTCGGCCCCCAGTGGTAGCGCCCGCGAACACCTCGCGTGTCCAACACCACGGACCCGCGTGTCCAACATTCTGAACCGCTGAGTTCAACAATGCGGGTTGGGCCGCGAGGTCGCTCGCGCTGTTCGGATGACGCGTTTTGTTGAACTCAGCGGTCTGGAGCGTTGGACACGCGGGTCTGGAGTGTTGGACACGCGGGGGTTGTGGGCAGGTGGGGTTCGTGTGCCGTGGAGTGTCGGTGCTCGCTGGTAGCGTGGAAATCGGGGGGCCCCTGGCGCATGAATGGGACTTTCGTCGGGGTTGGTGGGTGAATTCGTTGCCAGTGGGCGTTCGTGGCTCGGGAATTGTCGGTGCTCGTCGGTACTCTGGTGACCGGGGGGCCGGAGGCCGCCCGGTGGGGGTGTGGCGACCATGACCTCACCGCGCTCGCGCCCGTGGGGCATGCTGTCGGCCATGACTGAGTCGCACTACCTGGCTGGGTTGGCGTTGGCCGGACGTCGGGTCGTGGTGGTCGGCGGTGGGACGGTTGCCCAGCGCCGGTTGCCCCGGCTGGTGTCGTCCGGAGCCGTTGTCGAGGTGATCTCACCGTCGGTCACGCCGTCCGTCGAGGCGCTCGTGACCTCCGGCGCCGTGGTGTGGCACCAGCGGTCTTACGTGGACGGTGACCTCGACGGCGCGTGGTACGTGCTCTGCTGCACCTCGTCGCCATCGGTCAACGAGGCCGTGTCGGCCGAAGCCGAGCGCCGCCGGGTGTTCTGCGTGCGTGCCGACGCGGGGGAGGCGGGCACCGCCGTCACACCCGCGACCGGCAACCACGACGGGCTGCTGGTCGGGGTGCTCGCGGGCGGTGCGTTCCGGCGGTCGGCCGCGGTCCGCGACGGGTTGCTGGCCGCCCTTCGCGCCGGCTCGCTGCCGGTCGACCTGGCCCGCCCCACCGGGGTCGCGCTGGTCGGCGGTGGTCCGGGCGACCCGGACCTGATCACGGTTCGTGGCCGCCGGCTGCTCGGGCAGGCGGACGTCGTCGTGGCCGACCACCTGGCCCCGGCCAGTCTTCTCGAGGAGTTATCACCGTCAGTGACGGTCATCGACGCTGCGAAGCTCCCGTACGGGCGGGCGGCGTCCCAGGAGGCGATCAACGCCCTGCTGATCTCGCACGCCCGCGAAGGTCGCTTCGTGGTCCGCCTCAAAGGCGGTGACCCGTACGTGTTCGGCCGGGGGTTCGAGGAACTGCTGGCCTGCGCTGCGGCGGACGTGCCGGTCACGGTGGTGCCGGGTGTCACGTCGGCGTTCGGGGTGCCGGCGCTTGCCGGCGTGCCGGTGACCCACCGCGGGGTCGCTCACGAGGTGGTGGTCGTGTCCGGCCACGTCGCCCCCGGCGACCCGTCGTCGCTTGTGGACTGGCCAGCGCTGGCCGCGCTGCGCGGAACTCTGGTCCTGCTGATGGCGGTCGACCGTATTGGCGCGATCGCGGCGGCCCTCCTCGCCGGCGGCCGCCCGGGCGACTCCCCGGCGGCCGTGATCCAGGAAGGCACCACGGCCCGCCAACGCGTCGTGAAGTCCACGTTGGACACCGTGGCGGCCGACGTCGCCGCACACGAGATCCGCCCTCCGGCCATCATCGTGATCGGCCCGGTCGCCGCACTGGGTGACTGAGGAGCCCTGACGACAGCAGCCGCGCCGGGAACCCCGGCGCGGCTGCTGTGTGGTCGTTCGCTCAGGCGTCCGAGCGGGGGCGACGCGGGGTGAAGCGCTTGCGGCCGCCCTGGCCTCGGTAGCCGCCGCCGGTCTGGCGGGTGCGGGGTGGGCGCTTCGCCTGCTCCTGCTCGACGATCGGCTCGCCGCTCGGGATGCGGGCGCCCGTGATGCGCACCAGGTCGTCGGCGCCGGGGCTGACCTTCGTGCTCGTCGGGCGCACGCCCGCCTGCTCGGTCATCCGGAACACCGTGCGGCGCTCCTGGTGGGTGACCACGGTGACCACGGTGCCCGACTCGCCCGCGCGTGCCGTGCGGCCGGCGCGGTGCAGGTACGCCTTCGAGTCGGCGGGTGGGTCGACGTGCACGACGAGGCTGACGCCGTCCACGTGGATGCCACGTGCGGCCACGTCCGTCGCTACCAGGACGGGGAGTGAGCCCTCGCGGAAGTCGTCAAGGACCCGGTTGCGAGCGCCCTGCGTCTTGCCGCCGTGGAGCGCGCCGGCGCGGACGCCGATCGAGCGGAGCTTCGCCGTCAGACGGTCCACGTGGTGCTTGGTGCGCAGGAACAGGATCGTGCGGCCGTCGCGCGCGGCCATCTCCGCGATCACGTCCGGCTTGTCTTCCTTGGACACCAGCAGCACGTGGTGGTCCATCGTGGTCACGCTGGCCGTCGCCGGCTGCACCGAGTGCGTCACCGGGTCGTGCAGGTAGCGCTGGACGAGCTGCTGGACGTCGTTGTCGAGAGTGGCCGAGAACAGCATGCGCTGGCCGTCCGGCGTCAGGTCGAGGATCGCGCGGACCTGCGGCATGAAGCCCATGTCCGCCATCTGGTCAGCCTCGTCCAGGGCGGTGAAATGGACCTCGTCCAGCACGCAGGTGCCCTGCCGGACGTGGTCGGACAGCCGGCCCGGGGTGGCGATCAGCAGGTCGACGCCCCGGCGGAGCTGGTCGGCCTGCTTGGAGAAGGACAGGCCGCCGACGACGGTCCGGCACCACAGGCCGAGCGACTTCGCGAGCGGCGTCAACGCGTCGCTGACCTGCATCGCGAGCTCACGGGTCGGCACGAGGACGATGGCACGCGGGTACTTCGGGCGTGCCTTGCCGCCTTCGAGCCGGGACAGCAGCGCGAGTCCGAACGCGAGCGTCTTGCCGGAGCCGGTCTGGGCGCGGCCGAGCACGTCCCGGCCTGCGAGGGCGTCGGGCAGCGTCACGGCCTGGATGGGGAACGGCTTGGCGATGCCGGCCTTGGCGAGCTCGGCGGACAGCTTCGGCGACAGACCGAGCTCGTCGAACGAGTCCACGTCCGGAATCGGCGAGGTGGGGATGGTGTCGAGCACCGGCAGCTGCGGAGCGGGCGTGCGGTCAGCACGCGGGCGCCGGTTGTGCGTGCCGTTGGGTTTGCCACCGCCTGCGCGGTTGCGCGTCGAGCGGGGGCCGCGGCCGGCATACGCCGACCGGTCGTGCATCACTGTCACTAGGGTCCTCTCAGGACATGGCACGTCCCGGGGAACCCTGGCAGGACAGGGACACGGACGAGCCCGGCGCACGTTACGCCGAAATGTGTGGTGGTCACCGCTTCCGCCGAACCGGCCTCGTGCCGGGCAGGAGAGCGGCACAGGGTCCGCTCGCGGTGGCGATCACCAGAGTACTCGACCCGCCGACCGCCCGGTGTGGGGCGGGAGCGGGATCACGCTCCGGAGTCGACCTCCGGCGCCTTCCGGCCTGCTCCCGAGTGGTTCGACAGAACAAGAACCAGTGGCCACGACGTCGGGGACGGATCCGGATCATGATGTTCGACACACTCGGTGAGCTGTCGGTGGCTGGCGAGGGTGGCCCCGCCGACCGGCGTGTGGTGGCCGGCCGGCGGGGGTCACCTCCCCCGTTCGGTGGTCTTAGGTCAGACCTGCTGTTTCCATCAGCTCCTCGGTCAACGTCATGGGGTCGGTCTCTTCTTCCGGGAGGCCCTTCGAGTGGAACCAGGACGCCACGTTCGCCACGTCCCTGGACAGGAACTCCAGGCCTCTCGGGTTGGCCACCAGGTCCACGATCTGGGGGAGGTCGATCAGCATCAGCCTGCCCTCGTGGACCAGCAGGTTGTATGCCGACAGGTCGCCGTGGGCCAGCCCTTCGCCCGCCAGCAGCCGCAGCACCTCCGCCAGTTGGAGCCACAGGTCCTGTAGCTCCTCCTGGTCCGGGCGCAGCTCCGCCAGGCGCGGGGCCGCCGACCCGTCGTCGTCGCCCAGGTACTCCATCAGCAACTCCGTGCCACTGCGTTGCACGGGGTACGGGACCGGGGCGCCGATGGACCACAGCCTCGACAGAGCGGCGAACTCCGCCACCGCCCACTGTTCGGCGATCAGGTTGCGGCCGAACGACGTGCGGTTCGCGATGGCCCGCATTTCGCGGCTGCGGCGCATACGCCGACCCTCGAGGTAGCCCGCGTCCCGGTGGAACAGCTTGTGCTCGCTCGAGCGGTAGCGTTTCGCCGCCATGAGGCAGCCGCGGTTGGTGTCCGGCACCGCCCGCTGTATCAGGAAGACGTCGGCCTCCTTGCCTGTTTTCAGGATGCCCAGCTCGCTGTCGGCGGCGGCCAGTTCCGTGACCACCCATTCCGGCCTCGGGTGCGGACCCTGCTCACCGTCGCCCCAGGTGGACCAGCGGTCCGCGCCCGGAGGCAAGGGTGGGCCCGCGAGCGCGCTCTCGCGCACCGCGGCCAGCCTCGCCCGTTCCTGCTCGGTCAGCCGGCCGGAACGGGGTGACTGCGGGTCGAACACCTCCTCGGGGTCGCCGGAGGAGGCGGCGAAGCGGTCGGCCTCGCTGCGCTTCGGTTTGCGTGGGCGCGAGCGGCGGCCCTCGAAACCGTCTTCGTCGTCGTAGAAATCTTCGATGTCGTGCAGACGCACTGGTGGGTTCTCCCTCAAGAAAGGATGTGACGCCCCACCAAAGGCGTGTGCCAGAAGGCAGACCGCACTCAGCGGGGCGGGCGGACGCGGGCGTGCCACGTCCAGGCGACCGTCTTAGCCACAGGGCACCTCCCTCACGTCCGCCGGCGAAACCCACCGGCGCGAAACGAACTGGCGAGCAGGATGGCAGCCACCGCTGCCGGACCGCAAGTGATTTGTTCATGGGCGGGACGTTACGGCCGGGCACCGACAAAAATGGGCGTCGTGCGGACCATTGATTGGCAGGATCACCACATCGTGGCGATCGACCAGACGAAACTACCGAGCGAAGTCATCATCCTGGAGATTCTCACTGTTGAGGACCTCGTTGCCGCGATCCAGCGACTCGCCATTCGGGGGGCTCCGGCACTCGGAGTAGCGGGAGCGTTGGGCGCGGCCATGGCGGTGCGAGACGAACCGTCCCAGCGCGAACGTGATCTCGCCGCCCTGCGCAACGCCCGGCCCACCGCGGTCAACCTGGCCTGGGGTGTCGACCGCGTGCTGGCGAAGCTGCCGGAAGGTGTGGACGCCGTCCTCGCCGCCGCACTCGATCTCCTCGAGTCGGACGCGGCACGCAACCGGGCCCTGGGCGACCGTGGCGCTGAGTGGCTGGCACAGCAGGTCAGCGGCCCCATCGCGGTCCAGACGCACTGCAATGCGGGCGCGCTCGCCTGCGTGGAATGGGGGACGGCGCTCGGCGTCGTGCGGTCGCTGCACGAGCGCAAGCTGCTCCGCCACGTCTACGTCGACGAGACCCGACCGCTGCTCCAAGGAGCCCGGCTCACGACGTGGGAATTGGCCGGCATGGGTGTCGACCACACGCTCGTCGTCGACTCCGCGGGCGCGACGGTGCTGGCCAGAGGGCTCGCGAACGCCGTGGTCGTCGGTGCGGACCGGATCACCGCGAACGGCGATGTGGTCAACAAGGTCGGCACGTACCCGCTGGCGCTCGCCGCCGCGCGAGCCGGGGTGCCATTCCTCGTCGCCGCGCCGGAGTCGACGATCGACCCGGCGCTCACCGCGGGCGCGGACGTGGAGATCGAGGTGCGTGACGGGCGGGAGATACTCGGCGACCTGCCGGCCACACAGACGCTCAACCTGGCCTTCGACGTCACGCCGGCGGACCTGGTGACCGCCATCGTGACCGAGGACCGGCTCGTGCGCCCGGCGCTGGGAGAGCGTCCGGCGTAACCCGCATGCGCTGGCAGACCGGCGTTCACTACCCTCTATCGCACGTTTCCTATCGAGGAGTACTGCCGTGATCACCAGGATGTCGTCGCTGTTCCTGCGCACGCTGCGTGAGGATCCGGCGGACGCCGAGGTGCCCAGCCACAAGCTGCTGCTGCGCGCCGGTTACGTCCGCCGAGTTGCACCGGGCGGCTTCTCCTGGCTGCCGCTGGGCCTCAGGGTCCTGCGGAACATCGAGCGCGTCGTCCGCGAGGAGATGGACGCGATGGGCGCGCAGGAGATCCAGTTCCCCGCGCTGCTGCCGCGCGAGCCCTACGAGGCGACCGGCCGCTGGACCGAGTACGGCGACAGCCTGTTCCGGCTCAAGGACCGCAAGAAGGCCGACTACCTGCTCGGCCCGACGCACGAGGAACTGTTCACCCTCACGGTGAAGGGCGAGTACAGCTCGTACAAGGACTACCCCGTCATCCTGTACCAGATCCAGACGAAGTACCGCGACGAGGCGCGGCCCCGCGCTGGCATCCTGCGCGGGCGCGAGTTCCTCATGAAGGACTCGTACTCGTTCGACTTGGACGACGACGGGCTTGTGTCGAGCTACCACAAGCACCGCGACGCCTACATCAAGGTCTTCGACCGGCTCGGCCTGAAGTACGTGATCGTCTCCGCCATGTCCGGGGCCATGGGTGGGTCCGCGTCGGAGGAGTTCCTGGCCGAGGCCGAGAGCGGTGAGGACACGTTCGTCCGCAGCACGGTGTCCGGCTACGCGGCCAACGTCGAGGCGGTCCTGACCCCCGTGCCCCCCGCGCAGTCCATCGAGGACAAGCCGGCCGCGCAGGTGCACCACACGCCCGACACCCCGACCATCGAGACCCTGGTCGACTTCCTCAACAAGGCGGACCTTGGCCGGACGTTCACGGCGGCGGACACGCTCAAGAACGTCCTGCTGAAGACCCGCGCCCCCGGCGAGGAGAAGTGGGAGCTGCTCGCCGTCGGCGTGCCCGGCGACCGCGAGGTCGACATGAAGCGCCTGGAGGCCGCGCTCGCTCCACGCGAGGTCGCGATCCTCGACGAGGCCGACTTCGCGGCGAACACCTTCCTGGTGAAGGGCTACATCGGGCCGAAGGCGTTGCAGGACAACGGGGTTCGCTTCCTCGTCGACCCCAGGCTGGTGACCGGGACCGCGTGGGTGACCGGCGCGGACAAGGCCGACCACCACATCGTCGACCTCGTCGTCGGCCGTGACTTCACCCCGGACGGGACCATCGAGGCGGCCGAGGTGCGCGAGGGCGACCCCTCGCCGGACGGTCAGGGCACGCTGGTCGCCGCCCGGGGCATCGAGATCGGCCACATCTTCCAGCTGGGCCGCAAGTACGCGGACGCCTTCCAGCTCGACGCGCTCGGCGCCGACAGCAAGCCGATCCGGATCACCATGGGCTCCTACGGCATCGGCGTCTCCCGCCTGGTCGCCGCGATCGCCGAGCAGTCGCACGACGAGCACGGGCTGATCTGGCCGAGGGGCGTCGCGCCCGCGGACGTGCACGTGGTCATGGCTGGCAAGGACGACACGATCCGCGCCGGTGCCGAGAAGCTCGCGGCGGACCTGGACGCGGCGGGCCTGTCGGTGCTGCTGGACGACCGCACCGCGATGCCGGGTGTGAAGTTCGCGGACGCGGACCTCATCGGCGTGCCGACGATCGTCGTCGTGGGCCGAGGGCTCGCGAAGGGCGTCGTCGAGGTGAAGGACCGTCGCAGCGGTGAACGCTCCGACGTCGCGGTGGACGACGCGGTGCGGCACCTGACGGAGCTCGTCCGCGCGTAGTCTCGACCCCAGAAACGGGACAGACACGCGCCAGGTGGCTGGGCAGGCGCGTTTCCGACGCATGTCACGGAGACGCGCATGTCCTACCGCGTGCTGGCGCGCTCAGCGCCTGCTGCCTTCTTTCCCCTCGGGTTACTCGCCCGCCTGCCGTACGCGATCACGCCGCTCGGCTCGCTGCTGGTGCTGCGGAACGCGACGGGCAGTCACACCTTCGCGGGCTTGGCCGCCGGCGCACAGAGCGTTGCCATCGCCGCGGCGGGGCTGACCGCCGGCGGGCTCGTCGCTCGTGTCGGCGCCCGCCGGCTCGGTCTCACACTGGCCGTGCTCAACGCGGCGGCTGTCGCGCTCCTCGTCGCCGCGAGCACGTCCGGGTCGCGACCCGCGATGGTCTGCTGCGCCGTCCTGGTCGGGCTGACCCAGCCACACGTCGGCCTTCTCGTGCGGGTGCACTGGTCGCGCGCACTCGGTCGCGGCACCGCCGGTCTCCGCACGGCGTTCGCCTACGAGAGCGCGGTCGACGAGCTGAGCTTCGTCATCGGTCCGGCCGTCGTCGCGTTCTTCGCCGCCGTCCGGCCGGGTGACGGGCCGCTGCTGGGCATGGGGCTCCTGCTGCTGTCCGCCACGCTGCCGTTCGCGGCGATGTACACCCACGGCGTGGTCCAGGCGCTGCCTCGGCCGGGACGGTTGCGGGGCATGGCGTCCCCGGTCGCGTCGATGGTCGCGGTCGGTGCGATCTTCGGCGCCATACAGACGGCGACCACCGCGTACTCGGCGAGCGACGCCGGCGTTCTCTACGCGTGCCTCGGTGTCGGCAGCGCGGTGTCCGGCGTCGGCTACGGGTGGCTGCCGAGGTCGTTCCGCGTGGAGACCGGTTACGTCGTGTTCAGCGTGACCCTGGTGCTCGGCATGGCGGCGTTGCCGCTGGGCCCGCGGCGGCTGGGCATTCTCGTGGCGGGATGCTGCATCGCGCCGTACATGATCACGCTCTACGCGCTCACTGACATGATCGCGCCACCGGCCCGTCTGCCGGTCGCCCTGGCGATGCTCGGCGCGGGTGGGCCGGTCGGTACCGCGATCGGGCAGGTGGTCACGGGCGCGCTCGTGGACGGTCCTGGGCTCGGCGTGGCCTGGTTCGTGCCGGCGGCGTTCGCGTGCCTGGGTCTGCTGGTCGCGGTCACGCGGCAACTGGGCGAGTACCCGGGGGCCGGCCTCCGGCCCCCGGGTTCGACGCTACGGCATGGCACCGACAGTCACGGTCGGTGCCATGCGTGGTTGTGGACAACTCAGGGCAGGAGTGCCCGCGCCACCGCGGGCGTGTCCGCCAGGTCGGTGAGGGTGACGTGCGCGCCGGACTCCGCCAGCTCCGTCACCGTGAAGCGGCCCGTGGCCACGCCGACCGTCGTCGTGCCGTGGTGTAGGCCCGCGGCCACGTCGTGCGGGGTGTCGCCGATGACCACGACCGAGTCGAACTCGTCGTGCTTCGCCGTTGCCTGGGAGATCGCGGCGCCGACCAGGTCGTGGCGGTGTTCGGACAGGGAGCCGTAGCCGCCGATCTCGAAGTCGATGTGGTGGTGCAGGTCGAACGCGGCGAGCTTGTAGTTCGCCAGCAGCGGCAGGTTGCCCGTCACCAGCGACTGGACGACGTTCTCGCGGCCGGCAAGGTCGGCGAGGATCTCGGCCGCGCCCGCCAGTGCGCGGCCGAGCGTGGGTAAGGACGGGCGGTCCTGCTCCGCCAGCTCGGTGAGTGCGGCGAAGAACTGCTCCACCCGCTCGTCGGTGTGCTCGAAGCCGTGTGTGGCCAGGAACTCGCGGGCCAGCGACCGTTCCGTGCGGCCGGGGAACGACGGCAGCCGCTTCAGCGGCACCCCCACCACCGTGGCCAGCGCGTCCTCGTACCAGCGCCTGCCGACGCCGGAGTAGTCCACGAGAGTCAGGTCGATGTCCCAGAGTACGAGCGTTCTCACCTGGCCATCGTGACACGGGAGCAGAAATTCAACACGGGTTGACCCAATGGGCGGGACGGGCGTACCGTTCCCCTAATTCAACACACGATGAATCGAGGCAACGATGCGTAACCCGACCATGGTCGCGGTGGGCCTCGGCCTGGTGGGAGCGGTGGTCGCCACCGTGCTGGGGCTGCTCACCTTCGGCGTTCAGGCCACGGTCGCGCCGGACCACCTCCCGCTGGCCGTCGCCACCCCGGACAACCCCGCCCTGCGCCAGGCCGCCGACCAGATCGCGAGCCACGGCGGCGACACCGTCGAGTGGCAGGTCACCGATCCCGCACGCGCCCGCGATCTCCTCGAGGACAAGGAGGTCTACGGCATCCTGGAGATCGACCAGGGCCTGGCGATCACGATCGTGACCTCCGGCGCCGTCAACCCGCAGGGCACCCAGGTCGCCACACAGGTGCTGACCGGTGCCGCGCAGGGACTCCTCAGCGGGTTCGCCCAGCAGCAGTCGAACGTCCGCCTCGCGCCACCGCAGGTGGAGACCGTCCACCCAGCTAGCACGGCCGGCCGCACCGGACCGCTCGCCGCCAGCGCACTGCTCTGGATCGGCGGCCTGGCCGCGGCCATGGCCTTCGCCCTGCTACTGGCGCGACGTGACATCCGACCCGTCGGCGCACGACTCGCACTGGTGGCGTCGGTCAGCGTGCTCACCACCGGCGCCGTCGTCGGACTGCTGAAGCTCTGGGACTCGTCGCTGAACATCAGCGGGGAGGTAATCGGCTTCCTCGTGCTCACCGCCGTGGCGTTCTCGTCCGTCCAGGGCGCGCTGGTGCGGCTGCTCAGCGTGCGTGCCGCGGCCATCCTGGGGCCGATGTACCTGCTGGCGCCCGCGGTCGCCGGCACCGTGCCCGAGATGCTGGACCCCGCCTACCGCGCGATCCTGTGGTCGTGGACGCCGTTCCGCTTCTCCACGGAAGGGCTGCGCAGCCTGCTCCAGGGGGTGCCCGACGCGCCGGACGTGCGGACCGGCGTCATCGTCCTCGCGTCGATGGCCGTCGCCGGGCTCGTGGTGATGCTGTGGCCGGTCCGCGGGCAGGCCACGGAGACCCCGGCCGAGACGCGGCAGCTGGTCAACTCAGGAAGCTGAGCCGCACTGTCCGCGTCGGGTTGTCGACGTTCGTGTCGACCAGGCAGATCGACTGCCAGGTGCCGAGCGCCAGCTGACCGCCCACGACGGGGACGGTGGTCGACGGCGGGACCAGGGCCGGCAGCACGTGGTCCCGCCCGTGGCCCCGCGACCCGTGCCGGTGCTGCCAGCGGTCGTCCGCGGGGAGCAGGTCGCGAAGGGCGGCGAGCAGGTCGTCGTCGCTGCCCGCGCCGGTCTCGATGACCGCGATACCGGCGGTGGCGTGCGGCACCCAGACGTTCAGCAGACCGTCGGACGCGTCGACGGACGACAGGAATATCGCGCACTCGCGGGTCAGGTCGTGCACGACCTCGCGGTCGCCGGTCCGCACCTGGATCTCGGTGGTTTCCATGCTGTTATTAGCTCATGGCGCAGACAACGAGGCGGGTCGCCTTCGGGGAGCGGTTCGACGTGCCGACCGGATACCTGAACACGGCCAGCATCGGCATTCCGTCGGTCACCGTGGCGGACGCGGTGGCTCTGGCCGTCGCCGAGTGGCGTGTCGGGGCGACGGTGCCGCCGCAGTACGACCGGTACGTCGCCGCTGCCAGGGCGGGGTGGGCGCGGCTCGTCGGGGTGCCGGCCGAGCGTGTCGCGAGCGGGGCGAGCGTGTCGCAAGTGGTCGGGCTCGTGGCGGCGAGTGTGCCGGACGGGACGCGTGTGCTGGCCGTGGAGAACGAGTTCACCAGCGTCACGTTTCCCTTCGCCGCGCAGGAGAACCGGGGCGTCAAGGTCACCGAGGCGCCGGCGAGGGACCTGCTCGACGCGGTGGCCGGGCATGATCTCGTCGTCGTGAGTGTGGCCCAGTCCGCCGACGGTGCCCTCGTCGACCTGGACGCCCTGCGTGCCATGGGGAAGCCCGTCCTGCTCGACGTCAGCCAGGCCGCCGGCTGGCTGCCGCTGCGGCTCGACTGGGCGGACTACGTCGTGGGCGCCGGCTACAAGTGGTTGTTCGCCCCGCGTGGTGCGGCATGGCTCGCCGTGCACCAGGACGCGTGGGCGCTCACCCCGCACGCCGCCAACTGGTATGCCGGCGAGGACCCATGGGACAGCGTCTACGGCCTGCCGCTGCGTCTCGCGGCCGGCCCGCGTGGGCTGGACCTGTCCCCGGCATGGTTCACCCAAGTGGGTGCCGCCGCGTCCACGGAGTGGCTGGCGAGCCTCGATCTGGCGCGGGTGCGCGACCACTGCGCCGGACTGGCCGACACGGTGCTGACCGAGCTCGGACACGACACGGCCGACTCGGCGATCATCTCCCTCGACCTGAGCACTGACCAGGCAGAACGACTTGCCCGGGCCGGCGTGGTCGGCAGCATCCGCGCGGGCAGGACACGCCTGTCCTTCCACCTGTACAACACCGAGGACGACGTCGACCGCGTACTCGGCGCGCTGGCTACCAGATGACCGTGACACAGGGCCGATCGGGGGCCTCGCCTGGTTCACAATTGTGTATGCGGTTACGGTGCCTTCCGTGTCGGCTCCTTACCACCCTGGGCAACAACCGCAGTGGCGGCCCGAACAGCCGCCGCCGATCCAGTTCCGCCAGGAAGAACCGCCACCGGCCAAGAACAAGGGCCTTCAGTGGACGCTTCGCATCGCCGGCCTCGTCGCCGTCGCGGTGATATCCGGCCTGGTCTGGAACTACTTCATCGATGACACCACGACGACCCCGACCAATCCGGCCGGCGAGGAGAAACCCACACAGTCCACGGGTCTGTACCCGCTGGAGCCGCACAAGGGGACGCCGAAGCCGGACGTCGACACGAACTGCGCGAAGCACGCGTACGACGACATCCAGCGGTTCCTGCAGACCAATCCGTGCGAGCGCCTGACCCGGCAGCTGTTCCAGACCGAGGTCGACGGCGGCCGCATGGTCTACGCGTCGGTCTCGGTGGTCACCATGCCCAGCGAGGACAAGGCCGCGGAGCTGCGCGACCTCACCGACAAGAACGGCACCGGCAACGTCAGTGACGTGGTGAAGGACCAGCTGGTCAAGATCGACGGCCTGACCTCGCTCGCCGGCGGTGGGGGCTACGCGTCGACGCAGAAGGGGCGCGACGTGATCATCGTCGAGGCCGACTTCGACCCGAAGGACAAGGGCGACGAGACGGCCGACGAGAAGATCCTCGACGCCGTCTGCGAGGACGCGCTGCGCAAGGGCCCCGAGATCGACGCCGAGTCCGGCTCGAGCTGACTTCTCAGGCGGGTGCGCCGGGCAGCGGGGGAGTGGACGGTGACTGGCCACCCGCGCGGCGCCAGCGGGTCGCCCGCACGGCGGCGTCTGTCAGCCCGGCCAGCGCCGATGAGCGCAAATCCTTGTCGTCCGTGCGCTCCAGCACCGCCCGCCAGGCGACCGTCACGTCCGCCTCCGCCACCACCAGCACGGCGATCGCCGACGCCTGGTCGGTCACCGGCTGCGGCGTGACGTACGCGGGCTCGGCCGACCTCGGGTTCTGCCCGGCGTTGCCGAGCAGCAACTCGGTCGCGTCGCGGCGGGCGCGGTGCGCGTTCGTGCCCTCCTGGACCGCCGCGTCGAAGTCGTTCGGAAGGAACGCGCTGACCAACCGGTACACCCACAGCGCGCCATGCTCGGCGCCGAGCGCGTCCTGAATGGCCGACGCCGCCCCGGCGTCCATGGGCGCGGTCATGTCAGTACCACCTTCAGGCTCGCGCACCCGGCCGCCACCGAGCCCAGCATGCCGGCGCGGTAGCGGGGCACCGACGGCACCAGGTCTGCGGCCTGCTTCTCCGCAGTGGTGAGGGCGTCGACCAGTGCGGTGACGCCGTCCGCGGGCGCCTGCGGCGCGGTCGGCGCCTTCGAGGACGACGAGGACACGGGCGGTCGGGCCCGGTCCACCTCGGCCTGCAACACCTTCGCGTGCTCGGCACGCGCCTGCGCGATCTCGGTGGCCGCGGCGGCGACGGCGGGCTGCGCGGACGCGATCGCGTTCGCCAGCGCCGCGTCGGCACGGGCCTGGGCGGCGAGGTCGGCAAGCGGGTCCGGGGGCGGGGGAGGTTCCGGTTCTGGCGTACACGCCACCACCGGGACCAGGGCCGCCACCGCGCCCAACCGCAGCACCGTACGACGGGAGACCATCACAGGCCGTCATACT
Source organism: Actinophytocola sp. (assembly GCF_036378875.1). Lineage (GTDB taxonomy): Bacteria > Actinomycetota > Actinomycetes > Mycobacteriales > Pseudonocardiaceae > Actinophytocola. The sequence goes on along the minus strand of NZ_DASUVO010000100.1, from coordinate 92,371 downwards.
GCCAGGCCCACCACCACCCGGTCGGACGCACCATGCCTGCTCGGACCCAGGCGGTCGGGGCAGACGAGATACGCTTGGCAACCACGCAAGGTGAACGTCCACAAGAGCAAGGAGCAGCAGGTGCCCGGTCAGCGGCAGAGCACAGGTGACGTCGGCGAACGGCTGGAGCCGCTCGTCGCGGCCGCCGTCGCGCGTGCCGGGTTCGAGCTCGAACAGGTGCAGGTCCAGCAGGCGGGCCGCACCCGGCTCGTCAAGATCGTCGTCGACGGTGACGACGGCATCGGGCTCGACGAGGTCGCCGACGTGTCCAGGATCGTCTCCGAGGCTCTCGACAGCCAGGACGACGTCCTCGCCGGCGCCTACACGCTGGAAGTCACGTCCCCGGGACTCGACCGCCCGCTGACCAAGCCGAGGCACTGGCGCCGCGCACGGCTGCGCAAGGTCGCCGTCCGCTGCGCCGACGAGAAGTTCACCGCCCGTGTCGGCCAAGCGGACGACACGGGAGTCGAGCTACTGGTGGACGGTGAATTACGCCGAGTGGGGTACACCGAGATAGAGCATGCCGTCATCGAGGTGGAGTTCAAAGAGCCACCAGCGGCCGAGATCGCCAAACTGGCACATGAGGAGGGATCGAGGTGAATGTCGACATCGCGGCGCTGCGTGCGATCGAGCGCGACAAGGACATCCCCTTCGACACGGTGATCGAGGCGATCGAGACGGCGCTGCTCACCGCGTACAAGCACACCGAGGGCCACCAGCCCCACGCCCGCATCGACATCGACAAGCGCACCGGCATCGTCCGCGTCGTCGCCTACGAGCTCGGCCAGGACGGCGAGCCGCAGGGCGAGTGGGACGACACGCCAGAGGGCTTCGGCCGGATCGCCGCCACCACCGCGCGCCAGGTCATCCTGCAGCGCCTGCGGGACGCGGAGAACGAGAAGACCTTCGGCGAGTTCTCCGCCAAGGAGGGCGAGATCGTCGCCGGCGTCGTGCAGCGGGACGCGCGTGCCAACTCGCGTGGCATGGTCGTGGTCCAGGTCGGCGACACCGAGGGCGTGCTGCCCGCGGTCGAGCAGGTGCCCGGCGAGCGCTACGAGCACGGCACCCGCATCAAGTGCTACGTGCTGGGCGTGAGCCGGGGAACAAGGGGACCCCAGATCACGTTGTCACGCACGCACCCCAATCTCGTGCGGAGGCTGTTCGCGCTCGAGGTCCCGGAGATCGCCGACGGCACGGTCGAGATCCCGGCCGTCGCGCGCGAGGCGGGGCACCGCTCCAAGATCGCGGTCCGGTCCACCGTCCCGGGCGTCAACGCCAAGGGCGCGTGCATCGGCCCCATGGGAGCACGGGTGCGCAACGTGATGAGCGAGCTGCTCGGTGAGAAGATCGACATCATCGACCACTCGGACGACCCGGCGACGTTCGTCGGCAACGCGCTGTCGCCGGCGAAGGTCATCTCGGTACGGGTGATCGACGAGCGGGCCAAGACCGCCCGGGTCATCGTGCCGGACTTCCAGCTGTCGCTGGCGATCGGCAAGGAGGGCCAGAACGCCCGCCTGGCCGCCCGCCTGACCGGCTGGCGGATCGACATCCGAAGCGACGCCGCGCCACCTGACCCGACCGACTCACCTGGCCCTCACCGGCCGTCCGGAGGAGTGGGACAGGTCGCACCGGCATCGGGTTCGGCTGACTGAGGGGGACGAGATAGACTCACTAGTGGTTCATCGCACTGGACCGGCGTCCCCGCACGAGTCTGCACCGGCCAACGGCCCGGTGCGCACCTGTGTCGGCTGTCGGGACAGGGCTTTGGCCGGTGAGTTGCTCCGAGTCGTGAAATCGGGTGGGGAACTCGCTCTCGATCTGAGAAGGTCACTTCCGGGTCGCGGAGCGTGGGTACATCCCGATCTCGGATGTCTGAGCAAGGCCGAGCGACGGCGCGCGTTTGCCAGATCGTTACGCGCATCGGGTGAGCTCGACACTGGTCGCCTCCAAGCCCAGCTGGAGGCGCTGGTTCACCGCACGACCGGCACGGGATCTTCTCGAGCCGGGCTGGACGAACGAAAGCAGGTCGACCCGTCATGAGTCAGCCGTGAAGCTGAAGCCATGAACGCCAGACGATAGGACGAGGTCGCGCGGGCTGTGTGCCGCCGGCCTCACTCGGACGAGGAGAGCAGTGGCAGGCAAGGCCCGAGTACACGAGCTTGCGAAGGAGCTCGGTGTAACCAGCAAGGACGTGCTCGCGAAGCTGAAGGAGCTTGGTGAGTTCGTGAAGTCGGCGTCCTCCACCGTCGAGGCCCCCGTGGCCCGGCGGTTGCGTGACGCATACCCCAAGGCGGGTGGCTCGGCGAGGTCCGACGCATCCGCACGCAGGTCATCCCCCACCCCCACCCCGACGCAGCCGAAGCCGGCGGCGAGGCCCAGTATGCCGGAGGTCACCCAACCGGTGGCACCACAGAGTGTCGTCCCGAAGCCGGCTGCCAAGCCGGGTCCGGCGCAACCGAAGCCGGCCACGCCGGCCCCCGCGAAGGTCGAGACCGAGACCAAGACCGAGACCGCGGCACCCCGCCCGTCCGGCCCCAGGCCGGGGCCGAAACCGCCGGCGCCAACGCCGCCGCACCAGCAGCAGCCGCAGCAGCAACCGCAGCCGCAGCAGCCGGCGGCGGCCGCGCGGGACGAGCAGCCCAACGCAGGTGGCACCAGCCGGCCCAACGCCGGTGGCGCCCACCAGGGCGGTGGCCAGGTCGTGCCGCCCAAGCGGCAGTCGCCGAAGCCCGGCCCGCGTGCGCCGCGGCCCGGCAACAACCCGTTCGGTGTCGGCGCCGGCGCCCCGCCGGCTCGCCCCACCCCCGGCCCCCGGCCGGGTGGACAGGGCGCGCCCGGTGGCGAGCGCGCGGCCCGACCAGGTGAGAACCGCCCGGCCCCCGGCCCGCGCGGTGGCGGTGGCGGCGGCAACGCGCCCGCCGGCGGCCCCCGGCCGTCGCCCGGCAACATGCCGCCGCGGCCCAACCCAGGCATGATGCCGCCCCGCCCGGCCCGTCCCGCCGGTGGCGGCGGACGTGGTGGTCCCGGTGGCGGCGCCCGAGGCGGCCCTGGTGGCGGCGCTCGAGGCGGTCCCGGTGGCGGCGCCCGTGGTGGTCCCGGTGGCGGTGGCGGCGGTGGCTTCCGTCCCGGTGGCGGCGGTGGCGGCGGCGGTGGCTTCCGCCCAGGTGGCGGCGGTGGCGGTGGCGGCGGTGCCCCGGCCGGCGGTGGCGGTGGCTACCGCGGCGGTGGTGGCGGCGGCCGTCCCGGCTCCGGCGGTGGTCGCGGTGGCGCGGCGGGCGCGTTCGGTCGGCCCGGTGGGCCGTCCCGGCGTGGCCGCAAGTCGAAGCGGCAGAAGCGCCAGGAGTACATGGAGAACATGCAGGCGCCCAGCGTCGGCGGTGTTCGCCTGCCCAAGGGCAACGGCGAGTCCATCCGTCTCCCGCGTGGCGCCTCGCTGACCGACTTCGCCGAGAAGATCAACGCCAACCCGGCTTCGCTGGTGCAGGTGCTGTTCCACCTCGGTGAGATGGTCACCGCGACGCAGTCGGTCTCCGACGACGTCCTCGAGCTGCTCGGCACCGAGATGAACTACAAGGTGCAGGTCGTCAGCCCGGAGGAGGAGGACCGCGAGCTGCTCGACTCCTTCGACATCTCCTACGGCGAGAACGCCGGTGGCGAGGAGGAGCTGCAGGCGCGGCCGCCGGTCGTGACCGTCATGGGTCACGTCGACCACGGTAAGACGCGACTTCTGGACACGATCCGCAAGACGACCGTGCACGAGGGCGAGGCCGGTGGCATCACCCAGCACATCGGCGCCTACCAGGTCGCGGTCGAGGTCGACGGCAACGAGCGACTCATCACCTTCATCGACACCCCGGGTCACGAGGCGTTCACCGCCATGCGTGCCCGAGGCGCGAACTCCACGGACATCGCGGTGATCGTGGTCGCCGCCGACGACGGCGTCATGCCGCAGACGGTGGAGGCCATCAACCACGCGCAGGCCGCCGGCCTGCCGATCGTGGTGGCGGTCAACAAGATCGACAAGGAAGGCGCCAACCCGCAGAAGGTGCGCCAGCAGCTCACCGAGTACGGGCTGGTGGCCGAGGAGTACGGCGGCGACACGATGTTCGTCGACATCTCCGCGCGGCAGAACATCAACATCGGCGGGCTGCTCGAGGCGGTCGTGCTCACCGCGGACGCGGCGCTCGACCTGCGGGCCAACCCGGAGATGGAGGCGCAGGGCGTCGCCATCGAGGCGCACCTGGACCGCGGTCGCGGCCCGGTCGCCACGGTGCTGGTCCAGCGCGGCACGCTGCGGGTCGGCGACTCGATCGTCGCCGGCGACGCCTACGGCCGCGTGCGCCGGATGGTCGACGAGTTCAACGAGGACGTCATCGAGGCGACCCCGTCGCGGCCCGTCCAGGTCATCGGCTTCACGTCGGTGCCGGGCGCGGGTGACACCTTCCTGGTGGTCGAGGAGGACCGCACTGCCCGGCAGATCGCCGAGCGGCGCGCCGCCCGCATGCGCAACGCGGCCAACGCCCAGCGCCGCAAGCGGGTCAGCCTCGAGGACCTGGACTCCGCGCTGAAGGAGACCAGCCAGCTCAACCTGATCATCAAGGGCGACAACTCGGGTACCGTCGAGGCACTCGAGGACGCGCTCACGAAGATCGACGTGGGCGAAGAGGTCGAGCTGCGCGTCATCGACCGCGGTGTCGGTGGCATCACCAAGGCCAACGTGGACCTGGCGATCGCCTCCGAGGCGATCATCCTCGGGTTCAACGTCCGCGCCGAGGCGAAGGTCTCCGAGCAGGCCAACCGCGAGGGCATCGACATCCGGTACTACTCGGTCATCTACCAGGCGATCGACGAGATCGAGCAGGCTCTGAAGGGCATGCTCAAGCCGGTCTACGAAGAGGTCGAGCTCGGGCGCGCCGAGGTGCGCGAGGTGTTCAAGTCCTCGAAGGTCGGCACGATCGCGGGTTGCATGGTGCTCTCCGGCGAGATCCGGCGTAACGCCAAGGCCCGGCTCATCCGCGACGGCGTGGTCGTCCAGGAGAGCCTGCCGGTCAGCTCGCTGCGCCGGTTCAAGGACGACGCGGTCGAGGTCCGGGAGGGCTTCGAGTGTGGTCTGACGCTCGGTTCGTACGGTGATCTCAAGATCGACGACATCATCGAGACCTACGAGCTGCGCGAGAAGCCACGCGACTGACTGTTCCCCGGTGCCGCCTTCGCGGGCGGCACCGGGCTCGTTCCTCAAAGGATTTCCGTTGTACGTGGGGGCTCTCGAGCTGGACGTGTTGCTCGGCGACATCCGCTCACTGAAGGAGAAGCGGTCGGCCGTGCGGCCGGTGATCGCCGAACTGAAGCGCAAGTTCGAAGTGACCGTGGCCGAGGCCGGGCACCTGGACAAGCACCGCCGGTCGCTGATCGGCGTCGCCGTGGTGGCAGCCGACGCGGCGCACGTGGACGACGTGCTGGACGCGTGTGAGCGGCTTGTCGCGGGTAGGCCCGAACTGGATCTGCTGTCGGCACGCCGTCGCTGGCTGGGCCCCGAGGACTAAGGAGTTTCGTCGTGGCTGACGCACCACGCGCCCGCAAGCTCGCCAAGCGCATTGGACAGATCGTGGCGTCCGCACTGGAACACGAGGTGAAGGACCCTCGGCTCGCCCGAGTGACGATCACCGACACCAAGGTCACCGGTGACCTGCACGACGCGACCGTGTACTACACCGTGTTGGGCGACAAGATCGACGCCGCACCGGACTTCGCGGGCGCGGCGGCGGCACTGGAGTCGGCGAAGGGCGTGCTGCGCTCGATGGTCGGCGCCGGCACCGGCGTCCGGTTCACCCCGACCCTCACGTTCGTCGCGGACACCGTCCCGGAGGACGCGAAGCACATCGACGACCTCCTGGCCCGCGCTGCCGCGGCGGACGCCGAGGTGGCCCGCCTCGCCAACGGCGCGAAACCAGCCGGCGACCCGGACCCGTACCGGGCCCCCCGCCCGGAGGACGACGCCGACTGACGCTCAGGGATGCAGGATCGCCGGGTCGAAGGTCACCGGCACGGGCGCGGCGTTGACAGTCACCGTGGTCCCTGGCCCGGCGGTCAGGTCCTCGACGTACTGACCGTCCTTGAGCACGTGCGTAGCCAGCGTGAGAGAGTCGCTGATCTCCCAGAAGTAGGGCACGCCCGCATCGGCGTAGACGGCGGACTTGGTGTCCCGCTCGGCTCGCGTGTTGCCCGTCGACCAGATCTCGACGACGAGTTCGAGGTTGGTGCTGGGCTCACGTGAAGATATCCAAAGATCAGCTCGAGGCGCGAGTCATCCGTCGGATGTTCTCGCGTCAGCCAGTCATCGACCGTGGTCGGGCCGATGGGGTGCTCGTACGCGACCGACACGATGCTCGCCTCCAATCGAACAGCTGCAACGTCTCCTAAGTGCATCATGGCGACTGCGGTCCACGATCGGGTGATGACCGTTATCTTTACAACGGTAAGATGGCGGCTATGCCGTATCACCATGGCGATCTGCGTCGCGCGATTCTGGATGCCGCGATCGAGTCGATCTCCGCGCACGGGTCGGCGGGGTTGAGCCTGCGGGAGTTGTCCCGGCGCGCTGGTGTTTCCCACGCGGCGCCGATCCATCACTTTGGTGACAAGGCGGGCGTGCTCACCGCTTTGGCGGCGGAAGGCTACGAGCTGCTGGCAGACGCCCTCGCGGCGGCGGGTGACGAGTTCGTCGAGGCGGGGGTCGCGTACGTCCGGTTCGCGGTCACGTACAAGGCGCACTTCGAGGTGATGTTCCGCCCGGACGCCTACCACCCCGACGACCCGGCGGTGGTAACCGCCCGTAACCGGGCACGGGAGGCGCTGACCGCAGGCGTCCACGCCCAAACCGCCCGCACCGGCCGGGACGCGCGGGTGACGGGCGTGGCGGCGTGGTCCCTGGTGCACGGCTTCGCCACCCTCTGGCAGACGGGTGCCCTCCCCGCCGACCTGGGCGAAGACGTCACCGCGTCGGCCCGCGAGGTGGCAAAAGTCCTGTTCACGCCCTAAACCCCGCGTTTTCGTGAACTTGGCTCCGTCTACTGTGGACATCGCGGCCCGGGGTATTTCTACTCGAGTTCCGCCCCGGCGGGCACCAGCGCATCAGCGGGCGCGTCCCAATCGTTGCCGGCGTTGGCGATGTTCTGCCGGGCGAGGTCTATACCTCGGCCGCGGTTAGCGACATCATTCACGTGTCTCCGCCCTCGACGCACGGCTCGTACTGGACCCGATGAAGGTGGTTGTGCTTGTGGTTGCGGCATTCGTGGTCTCGACGGCGTTACTCGGCTCGGCGGCACGGAAGGGCGGCAGGCGGGCACCGTGGCCAGACCGCCCGCGATGAGGCGCCGGTTCTCGGCGCTCATCGTCGCTCTTCTGTTGACCGGTTGCGGGGCGGGCCGGGCCGAGCCCAACTCCGTGACCGAGTCGGAGGCCTACGACCGCGTGGAGAGCTACGTGCGGCGCGCCGCGGAGGCGCTGCCCTCGGAAGCCCAACTGCAGTCGGCCGCGCCACCGTCCTCTGTGGCCTGTGAGGGTGAGCCGGAGCGGGTGATGGTCACCAGCACCTACTGGGTGCGCGGCGTCGTCAGCGAGGACCGGCACTTCGACAGCCTGCTCACGTGGTGGGAGTCGCACGGCTTCGAGTTACTGGACGACCTGCGCCCGGAACGGCACTACGTGTGGGTCGAGAGCGCGTCGGACGGCTTCCGGATGTCGTTGCGGGACAACGAGAAGGGCGAGCTGCTGCTGAGCGCGGAGTCCCCGTGCCTGACAGCGGAGTAGCCTCCGGCCCCCGGTTTCCAGCCTACGGCATGCCGCCGACATTTCGGCTGCTCGAGACCGCGGTTGTCCACAGCTGCCCCAGTTGTCCACAGCCACGCACTGTCCTGGCCGTGGTTGTCGGTGCCCGCGACTAGGCTGGAAATCGGGGGCCCCCGGCGGCATGAGTGGGACTTTCGCTCGGGTTGGGTGGGGTGAACTGCCGGTGCTCCTCACTAGCGGAAACCACCGACGGTTTGTGACTCCGGGAAGGTAACTGGGGACGAGTTCACCCGGCGAACCCGAGCGAATGGGACTCTCGTGCGCCGGGGGCCCCCGGTTTTCACGTTACGGCATGGCACCGACAAGAACGGGGGCCTCGGGGCGAGCTGCGACATGCGGGGCGACGCGAGCTGGCGACATGTGCGGCAACCGAGGGCATGTCGATGTGTCCGGCGGGCGCGGCAACACTTGCGGGGGCAGGTCAGGTCTTCGAGGGCGTTCAGAGTCTCGGCTACCTGTGCGCGTTCGGTGTCGGTTAAGGGGACGGCGTGTAGGTCTGCCAGTGCTGCCTCGGCACGGGTGGTGTCGCCTGTTCGTCTGGCGATTTCTACTCGGTAGGCAAGTGCTTCCACCCGATCCACGGCGGGCGCGTCGGTGCTTCGGGTCAGGGCACCGTCCAGGATTTTGGCTGCCTGGGTGTGGTCGCCTCTGCTGTCGCCCTGTACGACCGCGTTGTCCAGTGCCACGCGCAGTTTGCTCGCCGGCTCGGCATCCTCCGTCGGCTTGCCGGCCGGGAAGATTCGGATCCAGTTCCCGCCCGGGTCGACGACCGAGAACCCCGACACCTCGTCCACGTTCTTGCGGCGGCGTGGTCTCGTCATGCGGGGGATGCCCTGTGCCGGCACTTTTCCGTACCGGGCACGCAAACCCTCCGCGAACGCCGCGTGCACCACGCCGATGTCCGGCACCTGGACGACGCAGGTGCCGTACGACGTCTCGGGGTCGAAACCGTCGATGCCGAAGAAATGCAGTTCCCAGTCCTCGCGGCGGACCACGGCGTACGGGTTCGGCTTCGTCTGCCGGTAGGTGCGGCGAAAGCCGAGCACCTCGTAGAACGCCACCATCTCGTCGATCGACGAGCGCGGCAGCAGCGGAATGGTCACTTCATTCGCCATCGGGTGCCTCCAGTAAGTCGCCCAGGTCGCGGAGCACGCTCAGGCACGCGCGGAGCTCGGCGTGTGGCAGGCGCTCGGCGACCGCGTTCGCCCACGCCGCCTGCTGTCGTTCGACGTACCGCAGCGCGGAGCGGCCCGCCGGGGTGAGCGTCATCAGCTTCGCCCTGCGGTGTTTCGGGTTGTCCGTGAGTTCGACCAGACCGTCGCGGACCAGCGCGTCGGCGGTCTGCTGCACCGACTGCCTCGTCAACCCCATGGCTCTGGCCACCTGCGCGACGGTCGACGGGCCGTGGTCGACCACGCCAAGCACCTGCCAGCGCGCGCTCGTGAGCCCGGCCGGCCGGGCCAGTTCGTCCCCCGCCGCGAGCAGCAGTCCGTTGACGCGGAACACCTCCACCAGCAGCTCGGTGAATGCCCAACCACCTGGGCTCAGTCCGGTCACTCGGGACAAACTAGCCACATTGACAGGTACCTGTCAAAATCCTGCGCTGGACGCCAACACCCGTGTTGCGTGAGGCTGTGCGAGTGCTGACCGCCGATCTTCGCGCGGCCGCGGAGCTGCTCAGGACCGCGACCGACGTGACCCTGCTCGCGCACGTCAACCCCGATGCCGACGCCCTCGGCAGCGCCCTCGCGCTCGGTCTCGCCCTCCGCAGACGCGGGGCGACCGTGCGGGTGTCGTTCGGGCCGCCCGCCGAGGTGCCGGAGACGCTCCGTGTGCTCGACGTGGCCGGCCTGGTCGTGCCGGCGGACGAGGTCCCGGAGAATCCGAAGCTCCTCGTCGCGCTCGACACCGCCAGCGCCGCCCGGCTCGGCTGGCTCGAGAACCGGGTGGCGACGAGCGGCCAGGTGCTGGTCATCGACCACCACGCCTCGAACACCCGCTTCGGCACCCACCATGTCGTCGACGACACGGCCGAGGCCACGGCCGTGCTGGTGCTCGCCGTGCTGGACGAGCTCGGTGAGCAACTGGACGCGGACATCGCCCGCTGCCTGTACGTCGGGCTCGCCACCGACACGAGCTCGTTCCGCCGCGCCACCCCGAGGACCCACGAGATCGCGGCCCGGCTGATCGAGGCCGGTGCGGATCCGGGCCTGATGACTCTGCTCGACGCGCACCCGTTCGCGTGGCTGCCGATGCTCGGGCGTGTGCTCGCCCGCGCCGTGCTGGAGCCGGACGAGGCGGGCGGGCTCGGTTTCGTGCACACGTCGGTCCATCGCGACGACATGGCGGGCGTGCGGCTCGAGGAGGTCGAGTCGGTTGTGGACGTCCTACGCACGACCGTCGAAGCCGAAGTCGCCCTGGTGCTCAAGGAGATGACACCCGGTGAGTGGACGGGCTCGTTGCGGGCGAGGAGCGCGGTCGACGTGCGGGCGGTCGCCGTGGCGCTCGGCGGTGGCGGACACCGGCTCGCGGCGGGGTTCACCACCACCGGCACCGTCGACGAGGTGACGCAACGTGTTCGCGTCGTGTTGCGAAAATCGGTGCCCACGTAACCAGTTGAGGACGATCGGAGGGCGGCGTGGCGAACAAGTGGTATAAACCAATCTGCCGTTCGGGACCTCACGGTCGGGGACGGTGACCCAGCCAGGCGGACCGGACCGGCCAGGCGGAAACGGAGGACATCTTGAGGCGCGTCACAACAGTTGTCGCGGTGGCGACCGCCGCGGCGCTCGGGCTCGCCGGCTGCGGCAGCGACTCAGGCAGCGGCAGCGACGGCAAAGTCGCTCTCGACCTACTGGTGCCCTCGTACGGCGACAAGACGAAGCCGTACTGGGAGCAACTGGTGAAGGACTTCGAGGCCAAGAACACGGATATCGACGTCACGCTCGAGATCCAGAGCTGGGACGACATCTACACCGTCCTGGACACCAAGATCCAGAACGACAAGGCGCCGGACATCCTCGAACTCGACGCCGCCGGCCCCGCGTACGGCGCGGAGGACATGCTCTACAAGGCGGACGAGATCGTCTCCAAGGAGACCTACGCGGACATCGAGCCGTCGTTCATCGACAGCGCGAAGATCGACGGCCAGGCGTACGGCCTGCCGACCGTCGCGTCGACCCGCGCGCTGTTCTACAACAAGACCCTCTTCCAGCAGGCCGGCATCACCGCCCCGCCGAAGACCTGGGACGAGCTGCTCGAGGCGGCCAAGAAGATCCAGGCGCTCGGCAACGGCACGTACGGCTACGGCATGCCGCTCGGCTCAGAGGAAGCGCAGGCGGAGACGTCCATCTGGGCGTACGGCGCCGGCGCGTCCTGGGAGAAGGACGGCAAGATGACGATCGACACGCCGGAGGCCAAGGAAGCCCTCACGTTCATGAAGCGCATGATCGACGAGGGTGCCACGCAGCCGAACCCCGGCGCGACCGACCGCACGAACCTGCTGGACGTGTTCATCCAGGGCAAGATCGGCATGATCGAGGGCCTGCCCCCGATCGTCGGTCAGATCAACGAGAAGAACCCGGATCTCGACTGGGACATCGCGCCGAGCCCCACAAAGGACGGTGAGCCGGTCACGCTGGGTGTCGCGGACTACTTCGTCGGTTTCGACAACGGCGGCGACAAGCAGGAAGCGATCGCCAAGTTCCTGGACTTCTTCTACCAGCAGGACAACTACGTCAAGTTCAACGACAACGAGGGCTTCATCCCGGCCACCAAGTCCGGCGCAGAGGCGGCGGCCAGCAAGCCGGAGCTGAAGATCTTCCTCGAGTCGTTGCCGGACGCCAAGTTCTACCCGGCGACCAACCCGGCGTGGGCCCAGACCTCCGGCGCGTTCAAGTCGGACGTGGGCTCGATCGAGACGAAGCCGGTCGACGAGGTCCTCGCGACGATCCAGGAAAAGGCCGACGCGAGCGGCTGAGCCGCGGACGAACGAGAAACGGGTGGCGCGGGATCCCGGTCGAAACCGGGACCCCGCGCCGACACCCAGGAGGCGCTCCGTGGCGACCACACGTAACAAAGCCTTGAAACGGCACGCACGCCGGCAGACGACGTTGCAGGCACTCCCGTGGCTGGCACCGGCGCTGATCCTCATCGGCGGGGTGGTGATCTTCCCCGTCGGCTTCATGATCTACACCTCGCTGCGCGATCTGTCGAGGTTCGGCAAGGACCGCGGCTGGGCCGGCTTCGAGAACTTCAGCAGGGTGTTCGGGCTCGACCCGCTGCCGAAGGTGCTCACCAACACGCTCATCTGGACGTTCGGCACGGTGCTGGCGACCGTGCTCCTCTCCCTGGTGCTGGCCCAGTTCCTGAACAAACGCTTCCCCGGCCGCAAGATCCTCCGCATGGTGATCATCGTGCCGTGGGCGGCGTCGGTCGTGATGACCTCGACCGTGTTCGTCTACGGGCTGGACCCGTTCTACGGGATCATCAACCACCTCCTGGTGGACCTCGGGATCCTCGACGAGCCGTACGGGTTCCTCAAGAACGCGACGTCCGGGTTCCTGTCCGCCATGGCGGTCGCGGTCTTCGTGTCGGTGCCGTTCACGACGTTCGTCGTGCTCTCCGGCCTGCAGACCGTCCCCGGCGACGTGCTGGAGGCGGCGCAGATCGACGGCGCGGGCAAGGTACAGACGTACTGGCAGGTCGTGTTCCCCATGCTGCGCCCCGCGCTCGCGGTCGCGGCCATCATCAACATCATCAACGTGTTCAACTCGCTGCCGATCCTCAAGACCATGACCGGCTCGATCCCCGGCAACGACGCCGACACCACGACCACGTTGATGTTCAAGCTCATCCAGGCCGACCGGCAGATCGACACGGCCAGTGCACTGTCGGTGGTCAACTTCGTCGTGATCCTCGTGGTGATCGGCATCTACCTGAAGGTCGTCAAGCCGATGCGGGAGGTGAACGCGTGACCAGGGGAGCAGTGCTCGATCCGCCGAAGACCGTCGTCACCGCGAAGCCGCCGGTGCCGCGTAAGCCGGAGCGGAAGCGGTGGGGCCTGACGATCGTCGGCACCATCGTCGCGCTGGTGTTCCTCGCGCCGTACCTGATCATGCTCTCCGGCGCGTTCAAGTCCCGCCGCGAGATCCTGAAGGTGCCGCCGGACTACCTGCCAGGCGACTGGCGGTTCGACAACTTCGTCAACATGTGGAGCACGCCGGAGACGCCGCTGCCGAGCAACCTGCTCTCCACCGTGGTGATCTCGTTGGGCGGCACCGCGTTGGCGCTGGTCGCGGCGTTGCCGGCCGCCTACTACACGGCGCGGCACAGCTTCCGGCTGAAGCTGCCGTTCATGCTGCTCGTGCTGGTCACGCAGATGCTGCAGCCGACCGTGCTCGCGTCCGGCCTCTTCCGCGAGTTCGTCTCGCTGGAGATCAACGACACCTGGCTCGCCATGATCCTCGTGAACGCGGCGTTCAACCTGTCGTTCGCGGTGTGGATCATGCACAGCTTCTTCGCGACCGTGCCGAAGGAGATCGAGGAGGCGGCGTGGCTGGACGGCTGCAGCCGTACCCAGTCGATGCGGCGGATCATGCTGCCGCTGGTGTGGCCGGGCATCGTCACCGCGGTCATCTTCACGTTCATCGCGTGCTGGAACGAGTTCGCGGCGAGCCTCATCCTGCTGCCGACGGACACCAACCAGCCGCTCACCGTGGCGCTGACCAGGTTCATCGGGCAGTACGAGTCGGCGTGGCAGTACGTGTTCGCGGTGTCGATCATCGGCATCCTGCCCGTTGTGGCACTGTTCGCCATGATCGAGAAGCACCTCGTGTCCGGGCTGACCGCGGGCGGGGTGAAGTGACTGTGCTCCATGATTCGCTCCGCAAGCTCCGCGAATTTGTGATTCTGAATCGTGGTGTTCAGTTGTTTGTTGTTCTAGATTGGCATCGCGCGCCGGTTGTCGACCGGGCCGCGACGACGAGGTGCGGTCTTGTGACCGGCGAATGGAAAGGATCACCATGGCGACAGTGACCTTCGACGGCGCCAGCCGTTTCTACGCGGGGACGGAGAAGCCCGCGGTCGACCAACTCAACCTCGAGGTCGAGGACGGCGAGTTCCTGGTGCTGGTCGGGCCGTCCGGCTGTGGCAAGTCGACCACCCTGCGCATGCTCGCTGGTCTCGAGGGCGTCGACGAGGGCGCGATCCGGATCGGCGAGCGCGAGGTCACCGACCTCCCGCCGAAGGACAGGGACATCGCGATGGTGTTCCAGAACTACGCGCTCTACCCGCACATGACGGTGGCGGACAACATCGGCTTCCACCTCAAGATCAAGAAGGTGCCGAAGGCCGAGCGCTTGGAGCGCATCCAGGAGGCCGCGAAGCTGCTCGACCTGGAGCCGTACCTGGACCGCAAGCCGGCCAAGCTGTCCGGTGGTCAGCGCCAGCGCGTCGCCATGGGCCGCGCGATCGTGCGCCGGCCCCAGGTGTTCTGCATGGACGAGCCGCTGTCGAACCTCGACGCGAAGCTGCGTGTGCAGACCCGCACCCAGATCGCCTCGCTGCAGCGCCGTCTCGGCGTCACCACGATCTACGTCACGCACGACCAGGTCGAGGCCATGACCATGGGCGACCGCGTGGCCGTGCTGAAGGACGGCATCCTGCAGCAGTGCGACACGCCGATCGGCCTGTTCGGCAAGCCGAAGAACCTGTTCGTCGCGGGCTTCATCGGCTCGCCCGCCATGAACCTGCTGCCGGCCACCGTCAACGGTGACGGCGCGGTCATCGGCGGGCAGACCATCGAGCTGACCGCGGAGCAGCGTTCGGCGCTGACCACCAAGGACGTGGTCGTCGGCATCCGGCCAGAGGGCTGGACGCTGAAGCCGGCCGGCGAGGGCATCTCAGCGACCGTCGAGGTCGTCGAGGAGCTCGGCTCCGACCAGTTCCTGTACTGCTCGACCACCGCGGCGCACCTGGACTCCGACGGGTCCGAGGCCGACACGGCCGCCCCGCCGCCCATCACGGTGCGCGCGCCGGGCATGTCGGCGTTCCAGCGCGGCGAGAAGGTCGGTCTGGTGCCGGAGCGGGGTGCGGTGCACCTGTTCGACGCGGAGACCGGCGCTCGCCTGCCTGACTGATCTCGTTTTCCCAAAAGGGGCCCGGGGTGACCCGGGCCCCTTTTGCTGTCCCTGCCCACTGCTCGATGATGATTGAAATTGATACTGTTCATGCAGGTTCGAGCAACGAGGGAGAGCACATGACGTACCTGCGGGACGAGATCGCCAGCCAGCCCGACACCTGGTCGCGCGCACTGGACATGTCGGTTTCGGGGCTACCGGAACCCGGCGAGCGGGTGGCGGTGATCGGGTGCGGGACGTCGTACTACATGGCGCAGGCGTACGCGGCCCTGCGTGAGAAGGCCGCGCTGGGGGAGACCGACGCGTTCCCCGCGTCCGAGTTCCCCTTCGGGCGGCACTACGACCGCGTGGTCGCGTTGACCCGCTCCGGCACCACGACCGAGGTGCTCTCGGTGCTGTCCCAGTGCTCGATCCCGACGGTGGCGCTGACCGCCGACCCGGCGACCCCCGTCAGCGACGCCGCGGACGCGGTCATCCCGCTCGACTTCGCGGACGAGAAGTCGGTGGTGCAGACCCGCTTCGCCACGACGGCGCTGGTCCTGCTGCGTGCCTCGCTCGGGGAGTCCCTCTCCGCGTTACCGGCCGCGGCGCGGCAGGCCCTCGAGTCGCCGCTAGCACCCGAGCTGACGGCCGCCGAGCAGGTCACGTTCCTCGGCACCGGCTGGACCATCGGCCTGGCCAACGAGGCCGCGCTGAAGCTGCGTGAGGCGGCGCAGGCGTGGACGGAGTCCTACCACGCGATGGAGTACCGCCACGGCCCGATCTCGATCGCCGCGCCGGGTCGCGCGGTGTGGGTCTTCGGCGAGGCGCCGGACGGGCTGGCCAAGGATGTGCTGGCCACGGGCGCGCACCTGGAACTGTTCGGCGGCGATCCGCTCGTGTCGCTGGTTCGCGCCCACCGGCTGGCGGCCGAGGTGGCACAGGCACGCGGCCTGAACCCCGACGAGCCGCGCAATCTCACCCGCTCGGTCATCCTCACATAGTAGCCACCCCACCACGCTCTGTGTGATAGTGCTTGAAGCAGCGCACTTTCAAGCACAAGTAATCAGGGAGCGTGCAATGGACGTGTCGCGTCGAGCCATGTTGCGGAGTGCGGCCATCGCGGGGCTCGGGCTCGGCGTCGCGGAGGGCACCGCCGGCGCCGCGTCCACGCGCCGGGCCCCGTCGATGATCGGGGTGCCGTTCGAGCGGTTCGCCAACCCGCGGTTCGGGATCATCGGCACCGGCAACCGGGGCGCCGGGATACTGCCGATGCTCCTGCGGGTCCCCGGCGCGCGGGTCACCGCGCTGTGCGACTTCCGCCCCGCGTACGCGCGCGCGGCCGCCAAGATCATCACCGACGCCGGCCGCCCGGCACCCGCGCTGTACACCGACGGCGAGGAGGACTTCGAGAACCTCGTCCAGCGCGACGACGTCGACTTCGTCTACGTCGCCACCCCGTGGGAGTGGCACACGCCGATGGCGCTCGCCGCGATGCGGGCCGGCAAGCACGTCGGTGTCGAGATGCCGATCGGGATCACGGTCCGGGACCTGTGGCACCTGGTCGAGACGTCCGAGGCGACCCGTCGCCACTGCATGCTGCTGGAGAACTGCTGCTACGGCCGCAACGAGATGCGGGTGCTGCGCATGGCGCACGCCGGCCTGTTCGGCGAACTGTTGTACGGCTCCGGCGCCTACCTGCACGACCTGCGTGCCCTGCTGTTCTCCAAGACCATCTTCCACGGCCAGTGGCGGCGGGCTGCCCACACCCGTTTCAACGGAGACGTGTACCCGACGCACGGGCTCGGCCCGGTCGCCGCGTACATGGACCTCCATCGCGGCGACCGGTTCACGCACATGACGTCGATGAGCACCCCCGCACTCGGGATGGCCGAGTACCGAACCGCTCGTATGCCGCCGGGCGACGAGACCTGGCGCGAGCGCTACGTCAAGGGCGACGTGACCATGAGCCTGATCCAGACCGCCCGCGGCCGGGTCGTCCATCTCGTGCACGGCGAGTCCACCCCGCACCCGTACTCGCGGCTCAACCACCTGGCCGGCACGAAGGGCGTGTTCGAGGACTACCCGCCCCGCATCTACCTGGAGCCGGCGCAGAGCAACCACCAGTGGGGCTCGTTCGACGCCTACGCGTCCTACGACCACTGGCTGTGGACCGACGTCGGGCCGGGACCGGGCGGGCACGGCGGCATGGACTACCTCATGTTCTGGCGTCTCGTGCAGACACTGCGCCTCGGCCTGCCGCCGGACATCGACGTGTACGACGGCGCGGCGTTGAGCGCGCCGTTCCCACTGTCCGTGCAGTCGATCCGGCTCAAGGGGCAGTCGGTCGCGTTCCCGGACTTCACCCGAGGCCACTGGCGGAACCCGCACCCGGGCACCGACTCGCCGCGTCCAGTAACATAGTGTTTCTAGAAACACATCGTTACTGAATGAGGTGCGGGTGGCGAGGCTGACGCGGGTCGAACAGCAGCGGCAGACGCACGAGCGGCTCCTCGGCGCGGCACGGACCGTGTTCGCGAAGCGGGGGTTCCTCGCCACGACGGTCGACGAGATCGCGGCCGAGGCCGGGTACACCCGTGGCGCGGTCTACAAGCACTTCGGCGGCAAGGAGGGCTTGTGGCTGGCGATCGTGGACGCGCAGGCGGAAGCCCACCTGGAGATGCTGGACGAGGCCCTCGCGCAGGCGACCGACCAACCGGGTCTGGTGCGGGCGCTCACCCCGACCACGATCGCCGACGACGGCACGCGGTGGGGCGTCGAGGCCGCTGAGTTCGTGGCCGCCGTGGCCGGTCGTCCCGACACCGCCGCCGAGATCGTCGCCGCGCAGCGCCGGCACGAGGAGCAGATCGCCGCGGTGCTGGACCGACATTGCCGCCGGCTGGGTCTGCGCCCGGCGCTGCCGTTGCCGGACGTGGTCGTGCTTCTGGGCGCGGCGGCCGGCGGTCTGATCCTGCGTCGCGGCATGGACCCCGAGGTCGACGCCGCGGCCATCGTGGCGGGCCTGCTCGCCGTCGTCTTCCCGGAGGGCTGAGATGGACGTGTTGTTGCCGTTCCTGCTGGTCGCGGTCGGGACGTCGGTCGTGTGCTGGGGTCTCGTCCGCCTGCGCAAGCGCATGCAGCGCCGCCGGGTCGGCAGTGTGGCGATGAGCTCGGCCATGACCGTCATCGACGAGATCTGGCACCCGGCCGCCGTCGATCCCCAGATCGAGATCCAGCAGTCCTACGAGCGACAGGCCCCGACCCCGTCCCCGGAGGACGACGACTAGCGACTCGCGTGTCCAACGCTCCAGACCCGCGAGTTCAACAATTCGGTTTGTTGAACTCACCGGTCCGCACTGTTGGACACGCGGGTTCTGGGTGTTGGACACGCGAGTTGTCCACAGGGGCGGGCGGTGCGGGCCGGAAATGTCGGTGGTGGTCGCTACGCTGGTGACCGGGGGCCGGAGGCCGGCCGGTCAGCCTTCCCGCTGGCGGGAACGGAAGGCCGCGACGTGTACGCGGTTCGCGCAGCGGGGCGAGCAGAAACGCTTGGCACGGTTGGTCGACGTGTCGAGGTAGTAGTTGTCGCAGCCGTCCGCGCCGCAGTGGCCCCAGCGGCCCAGTCCATAGTGGACTATGCCGTGGGCGAGCCCCCACGCCGCCGCGGCCGCCACCTCGGTCGCGGGGGACTCGGTCGGGTCCGCCATGTGGATGTGCCAGTTCGGCTCCGCGGAGTGTCCGGCCGACAACCTCGGTCGCAGGGGATGCGCCGCCAGCAGTGCGTTGATCTCGCGCAGCACCCCGTCGTGCTCGGCGGCCACCGCGTGGGCGAGTGTCCTACGCAGACCTGCCGCCACCGGCCGCAGCGCCGCCAGGTCCTCCTCGCCAGCCCGTTCCGACCACCACGGCTCCTCGTGCAGGGCCGCGCGCAGCGCCGGCACGTCCGGCAGTGTGGCGTTCGTCAACCTGAGCGCCACATCGAGGTAATCGGCGTTGTCCATGAACGATCCTTACAGCTACCGTCAGGGGTGAAGCTACTGAGCACACCTTACGCGGGGAGAGCGTCGTGACCGTGCCGCCGAAACGGGTATTCGGCCTCGCCGTACCCGCGTTGGGCGTTCTCGCCGCCGAACCGCTCTACCTGCTGGTCGACACGGCCGTCGTCGGGCACCTCGGCGCGGTGTCGCTCGGCGCGCTGTCGATCGGTGCGATCGTGCTCGCCCAGGTCTCCACGCAGCTGACCTTCCTGTCCTACGGCACCACCGCCCGCACCGCCCGCCTGCACGGCGCCGGCCGGCGTGCCGACGCGGTCGCCGAAGGCGTGCAGGCCACCTGGCTCGCCATCGCGGTCGGTCTGGTGCTCGTCGGGATCGGTCAGCTGCTCGCCCGACCCGTCGCGGAACTCCTCGCGGGGCCGGGCGACGTCGCCGACGCGGCGGTCGGTTGGCTGCGCATCGCGTTGTTCGGCATCCCGTTCATCCTCGTCACCATGGCCGGCAACGGCTGGCTGCGTGGCGTGCAGGACGCGCGCCGGCCGCTGCGTTACGTGTTGGCGGGCAACGGAATCTCCGCCGCGCTGTGTCCGGTGCTGGTGTACGGGCTGGACCGGGGACTCGAGGGGTCCGCGGTCGCCAACGTCGTCGCTCAGGTGATCAGCGCGACGCTGTTCCTCCGCGCGCTGTGGGTCGAGCGGGTGCCGCTGCGACCGCGGCCGGCCGTGATGCGGGAGCAGCTGACGGTCGGGCGTGACCTCGTGCTCCGCAGCCTCGCGTTCCAGGCGTGCTTCGTCTCGGCGACCACCGTGGCCGCGCACCACTCGACGGCCGCCGTCGGCGCGCACCAGATCGTCCTGCAGCTCTGGTCGTTCCTGGCGTTGCTGCTCGACTCGCTGGCCATCGCCGCGCAGTCGCTCGTCGGCGCGGCACTCGGCCGGGACGACGAGCGGGAGGCCCGTGGTCTCGCGTGGCAGGTCACTCGCTACGGGCTGATCTTCGGCTGCGGTCTCGGTGTGGTGTTCGCCGTGCTGGCCGGGGTGCTGCCGCACGTGTTCACTTCGGACTCGTCGGTGCTCGGCGAGGTCCCGCACGCGTGGTGGTTCTTCGTGGCGCTGCAACCGATCGCGGGGGTGGTGTTCGCTTTGGACGGTGTGCTCCTCGGTGCCGGTGACGCCGCTTTTCTGCGCACAGCAACGATTCTGGCCGCGGCGGTGGGGTTCCTGCCGTTCGTGTGGCTGTCGTTCGAGTTCGACTGGGGACTCGCCGGGATCTGGTGTGGACTGTCGCTTTTCATGCTCGTCCGCCTCGGTGCGGTGATCGTCCGCACACGTTCGGGACGCTGGGCCGTCGTCGGCGCGGTCCGGGTGTGACGATGTGGCGAAGCGCACGGTTAGTTTGGCTAACGATCTCCGGCTCTGAAGCGCTTTAGCAAGTGGACAGTCCACCGGCGACCCGTGAACGGAGAGTTTTGGCCCCGCAGCACACAAAACGGGCAATCATCATCTGGGTGACCGCGCTCATGGTCTACCTCGCCGCGGTGTTCCACCGCACCTCGCTCGGCGTGGCGAGCATCGAGGCGAGCGAGCGTTTCCACCTTGGACCGGCGGCGCTGGGCACGTTCACCGTGCTCCAGATCGCCTTGTACGCGGCGATGCAGGTGCCGACCGGCATGCTGGTCGACCGATACGGCGCACGACGGGTCCTGACCGCCTCCGCCGTGCTCATGGGGTTGGGGCAGCTCCTGTTCGCGTTCGCCACGACGTACCCGCTCGGCCTGCTCGCGCGTGCGGTGCTGGGCATCGGCGACGCGATGACGTTCGTGAGCGTGCTGCGCCTGGTCGCCGCGCACTTCCCGGTCCGCCGCTACGCCGCGATCGCCTCGTTCACCGCGGCGATCGGAGCGCTCGGCAACCTGGCCTCGACCGTGCCGCTGTCACTGCTGCTCGCGAACGCAGGCTGGACGTGGACGTTCGCCGTCGCCGGTGCGGTCACGGCGCTGTACTCGGTGGTGCTGCTCCTGCGGGTGCGGGACAACCCGGCTGGTGTCATGCCGGAGCCCGTCGACCGCACCGAGACGCTGGGCACGGTGCTCGCCCAGGTCCGCGAGGCGTGGCGCACGCCGGGGACGCGGCTCGGCTTCTGGGTGCACTTCTCCACGATGTTCGCGCCCGCGATGCTGGGCCTGCTGTGGGGTTTCCCGTACCTGGTGCAGGCGCAGTACCTCAGCGAGCCGGCGGCCGGTCTGCTGCTGTCGCTCCTGGTGGTCGGCGCGATCGTCGGCGGCCCCGCGATCGGCACGGTGATCACCCACCACCCCGAGTGGCGCACCCCGATGGTGGTCGGCTACCTGGTGTCGGCGCTGGCGGTGTGGGGCGTGCTGCTCGGCTGGCCCGGCGGTCAGGTGCCGCTGTGGCTGCTGGTCGCCGCCTTCGCACACCTGTCGATGGGCGGCCCGGCCTCGGCGATCGCCTTCGCACTGGCCCGCGACTACAACCCGATGCGACGCGTGAGCACCGCGACGGGCGTGGTCAACGTGGGCGGTTTCGTGGCGATCACGGTGTCCGCGCTGGCCGTGGGCCTGTTGTTGGACCTCACCGCACCGCTCGGCCCGGCGACCGGGTTCCGCATCGCGTTCCTGTCGGTGGTGGCGGTGCTGGTACTGGGCCTGTGGCGCACGTCGGTGTGGTGGCGCCGAGCCCGCGCGGCGGTCTTCGACGCAGCCTCCCGTGGCGAGGAGGTCCCGGTCCAGATCCGCCGCCGCTCGTGGGACCTCGCCCCGGCCTAGCGCATGGGTTCGGCTCGCTCACAGCACACCGGGCAACGCCGCCAGGCGTGCGGGGTAATGCCGTTCGGGCATGTGTCAGGATAGTTGACCGTGCCTCCCGCAGCCGCCAAACAACGTGTCATCGTCCCTCCTGGACTCGTCGTGATCGACAAGCCCGATGGGATGACCTCCCATGACGTCGTCGCGAAGGTGCGGCGGATCATGGGCACGCGGAAGGTCGGGCACGCCGGCACCCTCGACCCGATGGCGACCGGCGTTCTGGTGCTCGGCATCGAGCGGGCCACGAAGCTGTTGGGGCACCTGGCGTTGGACACCAAGGCCTACCTCGCGACGATCCGTCTCGGCTCCTCGACCACGACCGACGACGCCCAGGGTGAGACGCTGTCTACTTCGGACACCTCGGCGGTGACCGACGAGGCCGTCGCCGCTGGTATCGCGAAGTTGACCGGGCACATCCAGCAGGTGCCGAGTGCGGTCAGTGCCGTGAAGATCGACGGCAAGCGGGCCTACGCACGGGTTCGCGCCGGCGAGCAGGTGGAGATCCCGCCTCGGCCGGTCGAGGTGTCCCGGTTCGACCTGCTGTCCGCCCGGCGCGAGGAGAGCGGGCTGGAGCTGGACGTGATGGTGGAGTGCAGTTCCGGCACCTACGTTCGTGCGCTGGCCAGGGACCTCGGTGCCGACCTCGGTGTCGGCGGGCACCTCGTGGCGCTGCGCCGCACCAGGGTGGGCCCGTTCGACCTGCGCGTGGTCACCACGCTGGAGAAGCTGGCGGAGCACCCCGCGCTCTCGCTGCCGCTGTCCGACGCGGTGGCGGCCGCGTTCCCGCGCCACGACCTGCCCCGCCCGCAGGTGCAGGCACTGCTGCAGGGGCAACGCCTCCCTGCCGCCGGCATCAAGGGCACCTACGGCGTGTTCGACCCGGACGGCCGGGCGATCGCCCTCGCCGTCGACGAGGGCCCGGCCGCACGCTCTCTCGTCGTGCTGACGACCTCGTAAGAAAGTCCAACGAGGACATGAAACTGCTTGCCGGTGGTTCCGTGTTCGACGTCCGTTCCGGACAGGTCGCCGAGGCCGACGTCGTGGTGGCGGGAGAGCGGATCGTCGCGGTGGGGCGGGGACTGGACGCGGACGAGGTGGTGGACTGCGCGGGATCCCTGCTGGTGCCCGGTTTCATCGACTGCCACACCCACGTCTGCCTTGCGGAGACGAAGAAGGACCCGTTCGGGCTGCCCCGCTCGGCCCGTCCGTTGTCGGCGGTCCCGGTGCTGACCACGTTGCTGTGCCGTGGTGTGACCACGGTGCGGGACGCCTGGGGCGCGGACGCCGGAGTGCGGCTCGCGGTTGAGCGCGGCTGGGTCGAGGGCCCCGAGATCCTCGTGTCGTTGCGGCAGGTCTGCACCACCGGCGGCATCGGTGATCACTGGGGTCCGCGTTCGGGGCCCGTGGACTTCTTCGGTGACCCGGCGATGCCCGACCCGGTGTTCAACGGGGCGGACGAGGCGCGTGCGGTGGTCCGGCGGATGGTGCGGGCCGGCGCCGACTGGATCAAGGTGGCCGCCAGCGGCTCGATGTCGCTGGGCCGTGGGGTACACGACGTCCAGATCACCGAGGCCGAGTTCCACGCCCTGGTCGACGAGGCCCGGCGACTGGGCGGACGTGGCGTGATGGTCCACGCACACGGCGCCCGTGCCATCGAGGCGGCGGCACGGGCCGGGGCACGCAGTGTCGAGCACGGCACCTACCTGGACGAGGACGCCGCCGCGGCGATGGCCGAAGCCGGCACCTGGCTGGTGCCGACCCTGTCCGTCACCCAGTCCGACCCGGACGCCGCCGCGCCAGGAGCCCCCGAGGCCCACCGCCGGGCGGTCGAGCTGGCGCTGGCCGCCGGGGTGCCGGTGGCCATGGGTTCCGACAACCCGGAACGGCCGCACACCGAGGTACTGCGCGAGATTCACCACATGTCGGCGGCGGGACTCGGACCCGGCGGCGCGTTGCGTGCGGCGACCTGGGAGGCCGCTCGCCTGCTCGGCCTGTCCGACGACCGCGGCGAGATCGCCGACGGCAAGCGGGCGGACCTGGTTGTCCTGCACGGCACCGACCTGGACGTGTCGGCGCTGGACACCAGGATCCGCGCCGTCTGGCACAACGGCCGCCGCGTTTCCTAGGCGGCGCGCACGGGTTGGCGAAGGACCGTGCGCGGCGCCGGGTCGTCGAAGGCGGTCAGGTAGATCTCGTGGTGCGGGCCGTTGGGGACCAGCCCTCGCGCCACCATGAACTCCTCCATGACCTTCAGCGACAGGTGTTCCTCGCTGAAGGGGCCGTCGTGCGACAACTCGACGCACCGGCCCTCGGTGACCGTGGCCAGCCGGACCCGGTCGACGGCGCGGCACGACGTGCGGGCCGCCTCGCGCGCCGACTCCACCGCGCCCTCCCCGGGCGCGGCCGACAGCGGCAGCAGGATGTGCCACCGCCACTGCTCGCGTGGCACCTCCAGGCCCGGCCGCTCATCCTCCACCCACCACCCGCACGGGCGGGGTCGGCAACCCCCCGGCCAGCACTCGTTCCAGTGCGGCCAGGGTTCGGCGGCGCCGGGCCAGCTCAGCCTCCTGTTCCTCTCGCACGCCGTCCAGCGCACCTGCCGAACCCGACAGCACCTCGGCGATGACCGGCAGCGGCACGTCCAGCGAGCGCAACAGACCGATCGACAACGCCTGCCTTCCCTGCGCGCGCCGGTGCCGACGTCCACATAGGCGGGCGCCAGCAGCCCCAGCTCGTCGTAGTGCCGGAGCTGCGTGACACTCAGCCGGCTCAACCTGGCGAACTGCCCGATCGGCAACAGGTCCGGGTCCACGGCGCCAGCATGGACTCTCCTACAGAGGGAGAGTCCAGACCGACGTCACACCCGCGTGCCGACCGGGGATGCGTAGGCTGATCGCGTGCGACGCTGGCGAGGGCTCGAGGACCTGCCCGGTGGCTGGGGACGATGTGTGGCCACCATCGGGGTCTTCGACGGAGTGCATCTCGGGCACCAGGAGCTCATCCACCGGGCGGTGACGCTCGCTCGGGAACGTGATGTGAAGAGCGTGCTGCTCACGTTCGACCCGCATCCGTCCGAAGTGGTCCGTCCCGGCAGCCATCCGGCGCAGCTGACCACACTGCACCGCAAGGCCGAACTGGTCGAGGCGCTCGGCATCGACGTGTTCTGCGTGCTGCCGTTCACACTCGAACTGTCCAAGGTGCCGCCGGACGAGTTCGTGCACGAGATCCTCATCGAGAAGCTGCACGTCGCGGCCGTGGTCGTGGGGGAGAACTTCCGGTTCGGACACCAGGCCGCCGGCAGCGTGGCGACGCTCACCCAGCTCGGGCAGCGGTTCGGGTTCTCGGTGGAGGGCGCCAAGCTCGTGACCGTGCCCAACCACCGCGCCGGCGAGGAGATCACGTTCTCGTCGACGTACATCCGGGCCTGCATCAACGCGGGCGACGTCGGCGCGGCCGCGGCCGCTCTCGGCCGCTCGCACCGGTTGGAGGGCATCGTGGTGCGCGGCGACCGGCGGGGCCACGAACTGGGCTTCCCGACCGCCAACCTGTCCACCCCGCGCTACGCCGCGATACCCGCCGACGGTGTGTACGCCGGATGGTTCTCCCTGCTCAACGCACCCAGCCGGCCTCCGCTCAAGGCCGCGGTCAGTGTCGGGACCAACCCCACGTTCTCCGGCCGTGAGCGGCGCGTCGAGGCGTTCGTCCTCGACGTCGAGGAGGACTTCTACGGCCAGCGGGTCGCCGTCGACTTCGTCGCGAAGCTGCGGGACATGGAGAAGTTCCCCTCCACCCAGGCTCTGGTGGAGGAGATGCACCGGGACGTGCGGAGAACTCGCGACCTGCTGTCGTGACCGTGCACAGATGCGAACAGCTGTCGGGATTTGCCACGTATCGGGCGCACTACTGGCAAGATGCTCTGAGGTCGGGGACGAACGCACTGTGTCAGCTGAGCGGGACTCAGGGGAGTTGCCAAAGGTGGAGGACCACAAGATTGTCCAGCGCAACCTGGCGCTGCAACGCGAGTGGTACGGGGAGCCGCTTGGCGACCGCGTGCGCAGGCTCGTCGTGGCCTTCGACATCTCCCAGGCATACCTCGCCGAGGTGCTCGGCATCAGTGCGCCCATGCTCAGCCAGGTGATGAGCGGCCGCCGCGCCAAGATCGGCAACCCTGCGGTGCTGGCCCGGCTGATCATGCTCGAGCGCAAGATCCTGGTGCCGGACGTGGCGGCCGGCAAGAAGGAGGCCATGGTCCGCGCGCTGGACGAGGTCCGCGCTTCCCGCCCGTCGGTGACCAGGGACAACCTGCCCGTGGACATCGGTCGCAACGACCGGGTCGCGGTCGCCGCGCTGCGCCGGGTCGCCGACGCCACCGACCTGACCGCCGCGGCCGGCATGCTCAACGGACGGTTCCCCGAGCTCGCGGACCTGCTGCGGAGGGCCGGCCAGCCCCAGTAGGGGACATGGCGGATGCTCGGTCCATGGCCCGACTGTTCTCCGCCATCGAGCTGCCGGACGAGGTCCGCGCCGAGTTCGCCGACCGGTTGGCCGGCATGCGGGGCGGTGCGTCCGAACTGAAGTGGGTGCCTCCGGAACGGTGGCACATCACGCTCGGCTTCTACGGCAACCACGAGGACGCCGACCAGCGCGGCGCCTGGTTCCGCGAGCGGGCCGCCGGACACCGCGCGTGCCGGGTGCGGCTGAGCTCGGCCGGCAGGTTCTCCGGTGTGCTGTGGATCGGCGTCGACACCGAGGACGTCGCCGCCCTCCGCGCACTGGCCGGTGCTCTGATCGACCCGCCCACCGACGAGGAGGACTTCGTCCCGCACGTCACCGTGGCCAGGTGGCGGCGCGGGCGGGGAGGAAACGAGCTCGCGAGGGCCGCGGTCGCCGAGCTCGACGGGTATCGTGGACGGTGGTGGCTCACCAACGAGGTGGTGCTGTTCCAAAGCGACCTGACACCGGCCGGGCCGGTGTACACACCGGTGGACCGGGTGCCGCTGTCCGGCGCGCCCGGTAAGCAGCGCTGATTACCCACCTGTTAACCTTGGCCTTTGGGTCCGGCTGCGGTCCGTGGTGGCTGGCACCTGCGATATCCCGGATTTCGGGAACCGACACGGCACATCTCAACCGAGGAGAACAACGAGTGGCGCTGTCCACCGAGCAGAAGAAGAGCATCCTGGGCGAGTACGGGGTCCACGAGAAGGACACCGGCTCCCCGGAGGCCCAGGTCGCGATGCTGACCAAGCGCATCAGCGACCTGACCGAGCACCTGAAGGTGCACAAGCACGACCACCACTCGCGTCGGGGTCTGTTGCTGCTGGTGGGCCGTCGGCGCCGCCTGCTCAACTACCTGACGAAGGTGGACATCGAACGCTACCGGTCGCTCATCCAGCGACTCGGCCTGCGCCGATAGGGACCCGGAGGGGGAGTGGTCAGCAAAGACCGCTCCCCCCGCGTCTATATCGGACTGATAAAGACACATAGGGCGAGCGCTCGCCGCGTGCGGGGATCATCAGATAGCCGGTCCTCGGTAGTGGTCTCCGGGTGAATGAGAACCCCGGGGACTTCGATCGAAGACCGGCCTCGTTCGGACCACGATCCCACGCCCTGTTGCCCCGTATGGGGTGCGCGCGCGCCCGTGAGAAACGAGGAGTTCTTACATGACCGACTTCAGCCAAGCTGGAGTTCACGAGACGACCGCCGTCATCGACAACGGCAGCTTCGGCAAGCGCAGCATCCGCTTCGAGACCGGCCGGCTCGCCCGGCAGGCCGCGGGCAGCGTGGTGGCCTACCTCGACGAGGAGACCATGCTGCTGTCCGCCACCACGGCGTCCAAGCACCCGAAGGAGCACTTCGACTTCTTCCCGCTGACGGTCGACGTCGAGGAGCGGATGTACGCGGCGGGCCGGATCCCCGGTTCGTTCTTCCGCCGTGAGGGTCGGCCGTCCACCGACGCGATCCTGACCTGCCGCCTGATCGACCGACCGCTGCGTCCGTCCTTTGTGGACGGTCTGCGCAACGAGATCCAGGTCGTCATCACGGTCCAGTCGCTCAACCCGCAGGACCTGTACGACGTGGTGGCCATCAACGCCGCGTCCGCCTCCACCCAGCTCGCCGGCCTGCCGTTCTCCGGCCCGGTCGGTGGCGTCCGGGTGGCGCTGATCGGCGAGCAGTGGGTCGCGTTCCCGACCCACGAGCAGCTGGAGAAGGCCGCGTTCGACATGGTCGTCGCGGGCCGCGTGGTCGGTGACGGCGACAACGCCGACGTCGCGATCATGATGGTCGAGGCCGAGGCCACCGAGAACGTGCTCGACCTGATCGCCGGTGGCCAGCAGGCGCCGACCGAGGAGGTCGTCGCGTCCGGCCTGGAGGCCGCGAAGCCGTTCATCAAGGTGCTGTGCGAGGCGCAGGCGCGCCTGGCGGAGGTCGCCGCGAAGGAGACCGCCGAGTACCCGACCTACCCCGCGTACCAGCCGGACGCACTGGAGGCCGTGACGGCCGCCGTGTCCGACGAACTCGCCCAGGCGCTGACGATCGCGGGCAAGCAGGAGCGCGAGGCGAAGATCGACGAGATCAAGGCCGCCACCCTGGAGAAGGTGGGCGCGGTCGAGGGCGGCGCGTTCGAGGGCCGCGAGAAGGAGGTCGGCGCCGCGTTCCGGTCGCTGAACAAGAAGCTGGTCCGCCAGCGGATCCTCCGCGACAAGGTCCGCATCGACGGCCGTGGCCTCACCGACATCCGGCAGCTGTCCGCCGAGGTCGCCCTGATCCCGAGGGCGCACGGCTCGGCGCTGTTCGAGCGCGGCGAGACCCAGATCCTGGGTGTCACCACGCTGAACATGCTGCGCATGGAGCAGCAGATCGACTCGCTGTCCCCGGAGACGCACAAGCGCTACCTGCACCACTACAACTTCCCGCCGTTCTCCACCGGTGAGACCGGCCGCGTCGGCTCGCCGAAGCGGCGCGAGATCGGCCACGGCGCGCTCGCCGAGCGGGCCCTGGTGCCGGTGCTGCCGAAGCGGGACGAGTTCCCGTACGCCATCCGCCAGGTCTCCGAGGCGCTGGGCTCCAACGGCTCGACCTCGATGGGGTCGGTGTGCGCGTCCACCATGTCGCTGCTCAACGCCGGTGTGCCGCTGAAGGCGCCGGTCTCGGGCATCGCCATGGGCCTGGTGTCCGACGAGGTCGACGGCGAGACCCGCTACGTCGCGCTGACCGACATCCTCGGCGCCGAGGACGCGTTCGGTGACATGGACTTCAAGGTCGCCGGCACCAAGGAGTTCGTGACCGCGCTGCAGCTGGACACGAAGCTCGACGGCATCCCGTCCGACGTGCTCGCCGGCGCGCTGGCCCAGGCCCGCGACGCCCGCTACACGATCCTGGAGGTCATGGCCGAGGCCATCGCCGGCCCGGACGAGATGAGCGCCTACGCGCCGCGCGTCACCAGCGTGAAGATCCCGGTCGACAAGATCGGCGAGGTCATCGGCCCGAAGGGCAAGATGATCAACTCGATCACCGAGGAGACCGGCGCCGACATCTCCATCGAGGACGACGGCACGATCTACGTCGGTGCGGCGGACGGCCCGTCCGCCGAGGCCGCGATCTCCAAGATCAACGCCATCGCCAACCCGCAGCTGCCCAAGGTCGGCGAGCGGTTCCTCGGCACGGTGGTCAAGACGGCCGCGTTCGGCGCGTTCGTCTCGCTGCTGCCCGGCAAGGACGGCCTCGTCCACATCTCGAAGCTGGGCAACGGTAAGCGCATCGGCAAGGTCGAGGACGTGGTCAAGGTCGGCGACAAGCTCCGCGTGGAGATCGCCGACATCGACCAGCGCGGCAAGATCAGCCTGGTGCCGGTCAAGGAAGAGGGCGACAAGCCGGCCGAGAAGGCCGAGCCCGCCAAGTCCGACACCCCCGCCGAGGCCTAACCACGTTGGCGAAGAACGGAAGCACCCGGCTGCTCGAGCGAACCGAGAGCGGGTGCGAGGTCAAGCGCACCGTGCTCCCCGGCGGTCTTCGAGTGATCACCGAGCACGTGCCGGGCGTCCGGTCGGCCTCGGTCGGCGTCTGGGTGGGCGTGGGTTCCCGCGACGAACAGCAGTCCGTCGCGGGGGCCGCCCACTACCTCGAACACCTGCTGTTCAAGGGCACCGCGAAGCGCACCGCGGTGCAGATCGCCGAGGAGATCGACGCGGTCGGCGGTGAGCTCAACGCGTTCACCGCCAAGGAACACACCTGCTACTACGCGCACGTGCTCGACACCGACCTGCCGCTCGCCATGGACCTGGTGTGCGACGTCGTGTTCGACGCCGTGCTCGCCGAGCGGGACATGGAGATCGAGCGCAGCGTGGTCCTCGAGGAGATCGCCATGCGCGACGACGACCCCGAGGACCTGCTGCACGACACGTTCTGCGAGGCCCTGCTGAACGGCCACCCGCTCGGGCGGCCGGTGCTCGGCACCGAGGAGTCGATCACCGGCATGAGCCGGACCGCGCTGAACGGGTTCTACAGGCGCCGCTACGCCATGCCGAAGATGGTGATCGCCGCCGCCGGCAACATCGACCACGCGACCGTGCTGCGGCACGCGCGGCGGTTGCTGCGTGACCGGCTGACCGGCGACCAGGCGCCGAACGCACCCCGGACGGGGCGGGCGCGGATCGCCAAGCCGCAGAAGTTCGTGCTGCACAGCGACGACACCGAGCAGGCGCACCTGATGCTCGGCATGCGGGCGCTCGACCGCCACGACCCACGCCGGTGGACGCTCGGCGTCCTGAACACCGCGCTGGGCGGCGGGATGAGCTCGCGGTTGTTCCAGGAGGTGCGGGAGCGGCGCGGGCTCGCCTACCAGGTGTACTCGTCGGTGGCGTCCTACGCGGACACCGGCCACCTGTCGGTGTACGCGGGCTGTCAGCCGGACCGCCTCGGTTCGGTCGCGGGCGTCGTCCACTCGGTGCTGGCGGAGGTCGCGGCTGACGGGTTCTCCGACGCCGAGGTCGCGCGGGCGAAGGGCCAGCTGCGGGGCAACCTTGTGCTGGGGCTGGAGGACACCAGCTCGCGGATGTCGCGGATCGGCAAGGGCGAGCTGAGCTACCACGAATACCTGACCGTGGAGCAGACGCTGGAGCGGATCGACGCGGTCCGTGCCGACGACGTCGCCGAGCTGGCGGCGGAGCTGTTGAACCGTCCGGTCGCGACGGCGTTGGTGGGCCCCTACGCTCACGCGGACGACGTCCCGACCGAAGTGGTGAGGTGATCTCGAGTGGCGCGGTCTGGAGACAACCCGATCCGTGTCGGTGTGCTGGGTGCCCGTGGGCGGATGGGCGCGGAGGTGTGCCGCGCCGTCGAGGCGGCGCCGGACATGGAGATCGTCGCGAAGGTCGACGCCGACGACTGGCTGGGTGACATCGCGGACGCCGGCGCCGAGGTGGTCGTGGACTTCACCCACCCCGACGCCGTGATGGACAACCTCCGGTTCTGCGTGGAGCACGACATCCGCTGTGTGGTCGGCACGTCCGGCTTCACGGTGGACCGCCAGGACACGGTCCGCGAGTGGCTGTCGCACAAGCCCTCGCTTGGCGTGCTGATCGCGCCGAACTTCGCGCTGGGCGCCGTGCTGTCGATGAAGTTCGCCGAGCTCGCCGCCCGGTACTACCCGTCGGCCGAGATCATCGAGCTGCACCACGCCGGCAAGGCGGACGCCCCCTCCGGCACCGCCGCCCACACGGCGTCCCTGATCGCGGCCGCCCGCGCGTCGGCCGGCCTCGGCAAGGCCCCGGACGCGACGACGTCCGCCCTGGACGGTGCCCGCGGCGCCCTGGTCGACGACGTCCCGGTCCACTCCGTCCGGTTGGTCGGCCTGGTGGCACACCAGGAAGTCCTGTTCGGCGGTGAGGGCGAGACCCTGACCATCCGGCACGACTCACTGGACCGGAAGTCGTTCATGCCGGGCGTCCTGCTCGGCGTGCGAGAGATCCTGGACCGCACGGGCCTGACGGTAGGCCTGGAGAACGTCCTCTCGCTCTGAGTCGCCCATACCTCGAAGGGGCCCTTCAGGGCGCTCAACCACCGATGGTCTCGGTGGTCCCGCTGAGCGGTTTCGGGCGATGTCCTGAAAGACGCGTTCGTGTCGTTGAACGTCCCGATCGCGTCTTTCAGGACACCAGCCATCGGTGGCTCAACGTCCTGAAGGGTCCCTTCGGTACATGCGGAACTACTCCAGTTGGCGGGCGCGCGAATCGGTGATCGCGAAGTAGCGTCGATCTGTCAGTTGATAACTAACTCTTGTCTGTTCGTGCAAAAGTCCCACCCAAACCGGGACCACGCGCGATGAGGGCCAGGCGAGAGATCAGGGTGCGTCCGCTCGTGAGCGCGAGCGGGTTCGCCCCTGCTCGTCTGCCCGAGAACGCACGTGGCTCCCCGGGGCATCCCCGAAGGGAGCGACACATGGCACAAGATACGAGGGCGCCGGCGACGTCCGAGGCGTCGTGGTTCTGCTGCGGCGCAGGCTGGGGACCGTGCGGGTCCGCGGGCGGCGGCGCCTGTGGCAACTGCAGTTCCGGCAGTCGGCACTGCGCGTGGCCCAACACGTCCGACGCGTGCTTTGCCATCACCAGGCCGGACAAGTGCGGTGACGACCTCTTACGCCGCACCTGCGGGCACACCTTCTACGTCAAGAACCTTTGCGGCACAACGGAAATCGCGGTGAAGATCGCGGACTGCGGGCCGCAGACGGACCTGTGGTGCGGCGAGCGTTCGTGCTGCAGCGGGAACTGTGCGACCAACCGCCTGCTGGACCTGACCCCGGCGGCGTACAGCGCGATCGGGAACCTGTCCAGCGGCATCATGCCCGTCACCCTGAGGAGCTGAGACCATGTCGGACATCCTGGGACGTAGGCGTTTCCTGTCCAGCGCCGTGCTCGGCACGACCGCGACCGTGGTCACGGCGACGACGATCGGCTCGGTCGCCCCCGAGGCCATGGCCGATCCCAAGCTCGACGTCGAGGCCGGCGCACCGGACCCGAACTTCGTCGAGGGCCGGATCACCGGCATCGCCGGCGGGCTGTTGATCGTCACCTCGTCGGACCGCACGCTCAACCAGATCCACCTCACCAAGGCCACCAGTGTGTGGAAGCTGCGCCCGACCACCGCGGACGCGGCCAAGGTCGGCGACGGCCTCTACGCGCGCGGCGTGCGGATGCCCGACGGCACGCTCGCCGCCGACGCGATCTGGCTCAACATCGTGAACCTCCAGGTGCACATCACGTCCATCGGCCGGAGCGTGGTGCACATGGACCACCACGGCGACCGGATCGTCGGGCACGTGGTTTCCGGTACCACCGCGGCGGTCTACAACAACACGCCCGCGGTCAGCGACCTCTCGCTGTTGGAGGTGGGCAGACACGCGCAGGTGATCGGCGCGTGGCGGCCGGACACCAACGAGGTCGAGCTGGCCACCGTCTACGCGGCGGCCTGATGGTCGCCGTCGAATGGCTCGCGAGCACGCAACACGTCGTGGTCGGCGTGGTGCTGCTGTGGGCGAGCGGGTTCAAACTGTTGCACCGCAACGCGTCCGCGACCGCGCGCCGGTCCGTGCTCGCCAAGTTGGTCGGTACGGAAAGGGTTGTTCGCGCGTACCGCGCGGTCGGTGTCGTCGAGGCCGTCGTCGCGCTTTTGCTGCTCGCGCCACCCGCGTATCCGGCGGAGGCGTACGCGGCGGCGGTGCTGTCCGCGGCCATGCTGGCTTACCTGGCATACGGCAAGTGGAAGGCGCCGGACTCCTCGTGTGGCTGTCTCGGCGAGAAGCACACGCCCGTGCGGGGTCGCGGTTTCGCGCGTGCCGGTCTGCTGTTGGTGACGAGTGCGTTCGCCGCGACGGCGACCGGGGCACCTGACCGTCCATTCGCGACACTGGGCGTGGTGCTCGTCGAGTTGGGCGTCGTGGTCGCGCTGTCGCCGGAACTGGACCACCGGTGGTTGCTTCCGTTGCGGCGCTGGCGGGTCCGGGTGCGGCATCCACTGGCCACGACGCGCGCGGTCGAGGTGCCGGTGGAGTCGACGGTGCGGCAGCTGTGGAAGAGCACCGCGTACCAGTCGGTGGTCGAGCAGTTGACCTCCGACCTGCTGGACCACTGGGACGAGGGAGAGTGGCGCCTGCTGGCCTACGCCGCCCGCACCCCGTCCGGTCCGGCGACCGCGGTGTTCGCGGTGCCCAGGCTGGCGTACGAGCCGGACCGGGTTCGCGTCGCACTGGTGCCGGAAGAAGAGGTCGCCCTGGTGTAGTCACTGGTACGGGCGGTTGATCTGCGGTTCCGCCGCCCGTACGCCAGACTGTGCGCCATGACGGACCAGGTGCGCGTCTGCTTCGCGTTGGAGCAGGACGCGGAAGGTTGGCCGCCGGTGGCCGTCGAGCGGATGTGGGCCACGACGACCCAGCGGGACAACGTGGTCGTGCTGGACAACATCCCGTTCTTCGTGCGTGGCGTCGCGTGCTTCGACGTCGTCGCGGTCAACCAGGACGAGGCGGGGGTTTTCTGGGCGGAGAAGACGATCAGGTGGTCCGGCAACTGCACCATCAGGGTCATCCCGTTCCGCAGTGGTCCCCTCCACGGTGACCGACAGGCGGTGCTCGACGCGTTCGCGCCGCTCGGGGTCGAGGGGGAGGGGGTCGAGCAGTACGGCATGGTCGCGCTCAACGTGCCGGCCGACGCCGACCTCGTTGCGGTGAAACGGCTTCTGCGGGAGGGCGAGGAGGACAAACGTTGGGCCTACGAGGAAGGCTGCGTCGGCGACGCGTGGGAGGAAGCCTGAAGCCCGGGTGACCAGCGGTCACCCGGGCTTCATCGCGGATGGTCAGCGGCGGCGGCGCAGGGCGTCGATGGCGAACGCGCCCGGGCCGAGGACACCGATCAGCAGGAAGATCCAGGCGTACAGCGCGGCGGGCTCGCCGCCGTTGGGGATGGGGAACAGCGCGATCGGCTGGTGCACGGTGAAGTAGGCGTAGGCCATCGCACCCGAGCACAGCAGCGCGGCGGTGCGGGTGAACAGGCCGACCATCACCAGGGCGCCCGCGACGAGGTGGATGAGGGAGGCCCAACCGCCCGGCCAGCTCAGCGGGTCGATGGTGCCGCCCTGGCCGTCGACACCGCCGAAGGCGCCCCACAGGCCGACCAGGCCGTGGAGGATGAACAGGAACGACACCACCACGCGGGTCGCGGCGATTGCCCAGGACGGCAGCTTCGCGCTGATGGGCGAGCCGGCGGAGACGCTGGTGGCGGTCGGGGTGTGCAGGGTCGCGGTCATGACTGGATGTCCTTCCGAACGGGTGCGTTTCGGCGTCTTCACCACGACGTCGAACGAGCCGCGACCGGATCGACAACCCAGCCAAGGAATTTTTCAGAAGAACCAGCCCGCGCACACGGCGGGTGACGCCGCCAGGGCGCTGAACCTGATGAAACGCCCGACCAGGCCTGCGCCGAGGAACGCGGTGAGGCTCATCCGCACCATGCCGGCCAGCACCGACGTCGCCATGAACGGCGGCAGGCCGAGCACCGAGCTGAGTCCGTACGTGCCGACCATCCATTTCGGGTGGCGGTGACACTTCTCCCGCAACGCCTCGACCCACATGCGGATCCGCTTGGTGCGCCGGTGCCACCGGACAC
Source organism: Actinophytocola sp. (assembly GCF_036378875.1). Classification (GTDB taxonomy): domain Bacteria; phylum Actinomycetota; class Actinomycetes; order Mycobacteriales; family Pseudonocardiaceae; genus Actinophytocola. The sequence goes on along the minus strand of NZ_DASUVO010000100.1, from coordinate 56,892 downwards.
GGCGCGGCGTCTGGAGCCTTTCCTTGCGATGCATGAACTTCGGCAGATGCAGGTCGCCCTTGGCCGCGTAGTAGTAGATCAGCTTGCCGCCCACCTGCCCGACCGCGACGACCGCACCGAGCATCAGCCACGGGATGTGAGGCTGCTGCATCGCGAGGCCGACGAGGAAGATCTCGATGCTGACGAGAGGGAGAAGTGCGGACCCGAACGCGACGCCGAGCGTCAAACCGAGCCACGCGATCACAGGCAAACTCCAGTCGAGGTCAAAGACGGCCGCAGCTTACCTGAGTGCCCTGTGAGAACGGGGTCATGCGGCGGCGACTTCCACTACGGTAGACGTCGGGCGGGGCTTACCGGTTGTGTCAGGTTCGCAACTCGAACGCGAGCGTGCCGGTCAGACGCACTTCTCTCAGTGGTCGCCCGGCCGCGTCGAGTGTGCGCACCGTGCCGTCGGCCGTCCAGCCGGCCCGCTCCCAGAAGCTCAGCGACGCCTTGTCCGCCTCGGCGACCCAGGTGATTCCCCTGGTCAGTCCATTCGCGAGCATGGCCGTGCCCGCGGCAGCGAGCAGCCGGCCGCCATGCCCTCGGCGACCCCAGCGCGGCTCCACGAGCAGCGTGCTCACCAGCGCGACCTGGTCGGCGTCCGGCGCCGGGGTGCCGTCCGCGGCCGACGACTCGTCCTCGGGCGACCTGCCGGCCGCGCAGAAGCCGACGTGCCAACTGCCCTCTGTGGCCACGAACACACGGGCCGGGCCTCGCTCGATGGCGTGGCGCCAGGTCTGTTCGGCCTCCGCCTCGTCGAACCCGTCGAGCACCTCGGCGGGCAGCAGGTCCTGGTAGGCGGCGCGCCACGTGACGAGTTGGATGCGGGCGATCTCGGCCGCGTCGGACGGCTCGGCGGGACGGACGGTGGCTTCGGCCATGCCAGCGAACCTAGAGGATCGTGGGACCGGGTGATCTCGCGATACCGCGCTGATGTGGAAATTTCCTCGGCTACGCTCTTCGCCCGTGACCATCTCCGTCCCCGGCTACCAGATCGGCGATCCGCTGGGGCGCGGCGGCTTCGGCGTGGTCTACCGCGCCCGGCACCTCACGATCGACCGCGAGGTGGCCATCAAGGTGGACACGCGGGTGATCCTCGACGACCGCGACCAGCGCCGGTTCCTCCGCGAGGTCCGTGCCGCGGGACGGCTGTCCGGGCATCCGCACGTGGTGGAGATCTACGACGCGGGTGTGCTGCCGGACTCCCGGCCCTTCATCGTGATGGAGCTGTGCCCCGGCGGCTCGCTCGCACAGCGTGGCCCCCTGCCGCCCCGCGAGGTCGCCGACATCGGCCAGAAGATCGGGGACGCGCTCGCCGCCGCCCACGACCTCGGCGTGCTGCACCGCGACATCAAGCCGGGCAACATCCTCATCAAGCGGTACGGCACGGTCGCCCTCTCCGACTTCGGCCTCGCGGCACTGATGGAGACGGGGCGCGACACGTCGGTCACACTCGAGGCCCTGACCCCGGCGTACGCGGCGCCCGAGCAGTTCCACCTGGCGCCGCCGACACCGCAGTCCGACGTGTACGCGCTGACGGCCACCCTGTACACGCTGTTGGCCGGCCGGCCACCCAGGTACCCACCCGACCGTGAGCTGAGCGTGCCGGAGATCATCCGCCTGCACGACGCCCCGATCGAGGACCTCCCTGGCGTGCCGCCGCAGTTCATGGCCGTGCTGCGGCGCGGGCTGGCCAGGGACCCAGGGCACCGGTACCCGGAGGCGGCGTCGCTGCGGGCCGACCTGTCCCAGCTGAACGTCGGGGACTTCCCCAGTCCTCGGCACGCGGTCACCTCACCGGTGATGACGGTGGCCACACCCCGCCCGTCGAACCCGCCGTCCCCGCCGGCCGGTGTGCGTCCCTTTCCGTCCGGGCCGACCGGGCCGGCGCCGTTCTACCGGCAGGACTCCACACCGACCCAGCCGAAGAAGAAGAACGTGGCCGCGATCTGGCTGAGCGTCGCGCTCGCGGCCGTGCTGGTCCTGGCGGGCGTCTGGTACTTCGTGCTGCGTAACCCCGACAGCGACGGTGGGCAGCGGGCCGCCGACGATCCGGGTAGCCAGACGACCGCACCCGCCACGACCAGCACGAAGACCTCCGCGGAGATCTACGGCGTGCGGACCGTCACCGAGGGCTGCCCCGCGGCCACGGTGGAGGGTGGGCAGGCGGCCTGCGTGGAGAAGGCCGAATGCTGGTCGAGCATGTTCGTGGTCAACGGCGAGATCGAGAGCATCCGGCGGTTGTCGTGTGACCAGGACCACGCCTTCGAGACCTATGCGATCGCGCTCGTGCCGGGCGATGTCGCCGACCCGTTCACGGACGTGCTGGAGGCGCACCCGGTCGTGCAGCAGGTGTGCTCCATGGAGAACCTGATGGCGTCGCGGTTCGGCGAGGCGCTCCAGCTCGGCGAGGAGCGATGGGAGCCGACCATCCTGCCGCCCTCCAGCGACGACAAGTCGACCGAACTGGGCGTCTATCGCTGCGTCTCCTCGATCAACGACACGGAGACGATCACCGGCTCGGCCTTCCGCCCCATCAACTGATTTTTGTCGGTGGTCCATGCCAAGGTGTCGGCATGGAGGTCACGACCACGCCAGGCGCATCCGTCAGTGCGGATGTCGCGCGGCGGATCGCGCTGGGCGCACAGGGGTTCACCGACACACGGCCCGGGGGAGACGTGTCCCGGCGGCACCTGCGGCGGGTGCTCGACCGGGTGCGGCTGATCCAGCTCGACTCGGTGAACGTCGCCGTGCGGGCGCATTACATGCCGCTGTTCTCCCGGCTCGGCCCGTACCCGGCCGAGCTGGTCGACGACGCGGCGTGGACGCACCGCGCCCGCCGGCCACGCTTGCTCGTCGAGTACTGGGCGCACGAGGCGAGCCTGTTGCCGGTCGCGGACTGGCCGCTGTTCCGGTGGCGGATGCGGGAGTACGAGCGCAAGTACGCGTCCCGGTTCGCGTCTCTGTTGAAGGACGCCCCCGGCCTGTTCGACGACGTGTTGGCCGCGGTCAAGGAGTTGGGCCCGATCGGAGCCGGACCGCTCGAGGACGAGTTGGGGCTGGCAGAGGGCCGGGCCAAGAAGGCGCCTGGCGGCTGGTGGAACCGGTCCGCGGTCAAGCACGCGTGCGAGTGGCTGTTCGCCACCGGTGAGCTGACCACCGGAACGCGGCGGGGATTCCAGCGCCTGTACGACTTACCCGAGCGGGTGCTCCCGCCCGAGACGTTGTCCGCGCCGCCGGTGTCCGACGAGGAGGCCGCGCGGCAGTTGATGCTGCGTGCCGCGTCCGCGCACGGCATCGGCACCGAGCCGGACCTGCGGGACTACTACCGGCTGCCGCCCGCCCGCAGCAAGGTCGCCCTGGCCGACCTGGTCGAGCAGGGCCTGGTCGAGGCGGTGACCGTGCAGGGGTGGCAGCACCCGGCGTACCGGCACGTCGACGCCCGCACCCCCCGGCAGGTCACGGGCCGCGCGTTGCTGTGCCCGTTCGACCCGTTGATCTGGCGGCGGGAGCGGACCGAGCGGATCTTCGATTTCCACTACCGCATCGAGATCTACGTGCCGGAGCCGAAACGGGTCTACGGCTACTACGTTTTCCCGTTCCTGCTCGACGGTCAGCTCGTCGGCCGCGTCGACCTGAAGACCGACCGGATGGCGGGCGTGTTGCGGGCCCGGGGCGTGTTCGCCGAGCCGGGCGTCGACACCGCTCGCGTGGCACGCGAACTGGCGGAAGAACTACGCACGATGGCCCTCTGGCTCGAACTCGACGCGGTGGAGGTCGGGTCCAATGGCAACTTGGTGAAGGAGGTGCGCGCCGCCCTCAAGGCATGAATTAGGATCCCGGGCCTGATTTGTCTTGGGGGACAAGTGGATATCGACAATCTGGACGATCATCCGGACCTGCGTGACCTCCGTCTGTCCAAAAAGGACGAACGGGAGGCGCGGGCCGAGTGGCGGCGCCGGCAGCGGCAGGTGGTCGGCCCGTCGCGGGAGCCGTCGTTCCTGCGGCGGCACCGGGTCGCGGTGGTGTCGATCGTGGCGCTGGCGGTGCTGTTGGTGGTGAGCGCGGTGCTCGCCGACCGCAACCGGCTGAGCGTCACCGAGATGTCACCGCCGAACACGGACCGCCCGAGCGTGGACCTGTCGCGGCCGTTCGCCGGCACGCCGACGGAGGGCTGGGGGGACGGGGCGGCGGGCATCGTGCCACCAGCGGCCGCTCCCGTCGGCACGTACTCGGCGGAGCAGGTGGCGGCCGCGTACCAGCGGGTGCGGCAGGTGCTGATCACGGCACGGCTCAACCCGGCGGTGCTGGAGGAGCACGACCACGAGCCCTACCTGGCACTGCTGGCACCGTCGGCGCGTGCGACCGCGACCCGGGACCTGGCGCAGCCGTCCCGAGTTGGCTACGCACTGGCGACCCGCATCGCCGACGGTTTCCACCTGCTGCCGGCGACACCGAAGGTCATGGGCGAGATGTGGGCGGAACAGGCCCCCGACGGCGCGCTGACGGTGCACACGAACTACGTCTTCGCCTATGCCTTCGCCCCGTCCGCCCCGGACCGTCTCAACGACCTGATGGACATCGTGACGGTGGACCGCTTCGAGGCGGACTACACGATCACCGACGAACGCTGGCCCGAAACGGACCGCGGCCTGTCGCCAGGTCCGGTACGCGGCTACGGCTACTCGATAGCCTGCGACGCCTACCAACGAGGCGAACTGGCCCCGAGCTACAGCGGACAACGCCAACCGCCAGACCCCGACGACGGCCTCGACGCGACAGCGGCTTTCGACCTGGAGTATCCGCTGCCGACCACGTCGTCCTGCCCGGGCTGAGCCCGCGGTCACCCTCGTCGTCCGGGTGACGTCTCCGGTGCTGGAGCCGTCACCCGGACGAACCCCCGTCGGTCGTGGCTATTCGATCGCGGTGGTGACCACCGCGTTGCCGGAGCCGGTGCGGCCGCGGATGCGTAGCGAGGGCTTGTTCTCCGGCGGCGTGGTCGTCAGGTCCAGCTCGCTGCGGGCTTCGCCGGAGCCGGAGGACAGGTCGACCTCCGCCGGGCTGCCCTTGCGGATGCCGACGTGGATGGCGCCGGAGCCGGTGTGGAGCTCCAGCTGTCCGGACGCCGCGTTCGCGACGGTCACGCGGCCGCTGCCGGTGCGGGCCATGACATCGCCCGTCACGCCGCCCAGCCACACGTCACCGCTGCCCGTGACCACCGTGCTGGCGCCACCGACGGCGGTCACCTCGATGTCGCCCGTGCCGGTCTTCGCCCGCAGGCCGGCGGTCATCGGGCCGAGGCGGACGGTGCCGGAACCGGTGTCGACCTGTGCCTTGCCCTCGGCCTGGTCGGACGTGACGCGACCGGAACCGGTGTGTACGGCCAGGCGGCCGGCGCGGCCGGAGACCGTCACGTTGCCCGAGCCGGTGCGGGCGTCCACATGGGACCCGAGTGGCGCCTGCACCGACACCGCGATCGGCACGTTCCGCAGCTGCAGCTCCTTCGGGGTCTGCACCTTCAGACGGCCGGCCGTGTAGTCCACCGTGGTCTGCCGGACGGCCTCCGCCTCCACGCTCGACTCGGCCGGCACCGACTCGCCGAACTGCCCGCTGAACTGGGGGAACTGGGTGTTGACCCAGCTGACCAGGCTCGTGATGCCCTGCGTCCACGGGCTGCCGGCGGCCGGGTCGTGGCGGATCTCGACGTGCACACCCGGCTCGTCGACCAGTCGCACGGTGATGGCGCCGCCCCCGGTCGAGAGGCTCAGCTCCACCGGCCCCTCGGTCTCGAAACTCTGCCGGCGCACGATGCCGCTGTCGGCTTGCTCGTCGTTCATCGCCGTCACCCCTCGTACCAGCCGTGCACGCGGGACGAGCCCTGCCCGCGTTCCGGGCCGGCGTTCCAACCGCGGCTCCACTCCCGGCTCCATTCCTTGCCGCCGAAGCCGCCCTTGCGGTGCAGCGCCCCCTGGACGGCCTGCTGCACGAACGTGTTCAGCGAGACCCCCTGCGCCGCCGCCGCCTGCTCGGCCTTCGCCTTGAGCTGCTCGAACAGCCGCAGCGTCATCCTGCTCATGTCGCCCCCTGAGTCGTCGACCGGCGGGACGTCGTCCGCGCGTGGGTCCTCGTGCGGCGCCCCCCGGCCGGTGACCACCACCTGCACGTCGCGTCCGGCGAGGCGGACGTCCACGACGTGGTCGTCCAGCGAGGCGGTGACCTCGGCGGCCAGGTCGGACAGCGCGTTCATGATCGCGAGGCGCGCGGCGGGCTCCAGCGCCGCCGCGAGCACCTCAGCAGCGCGGCGGGTGTTCTCGTCGCCGGCCGACGCGGCCGTGATGAGGTCCTCCCGCAACGAGGCGATGTACGGTGTGAGATCCATGACGCCATGGTGACACCACGAATGACGTCACGCAAGTGTCGTGGCTGACAGCATGCGGCGATGCGGCGGGCGCGTCCGCGCGGCGGTTAGGCTCTCCGGCATGACGGAGAGCGTGTCGCCCAGGGTTCAGCTCATCGCGAAGACGGAGTTCTTCCCGCCGGAGGACGTGCCGTGGTCGACGGACGCGGAAGGCGGCGAGGCGCTGGCCGAGTTCGCCGGTCGTGCCTGCTACCAGTCGTGGAAGAAGCCGAATCCGGTCACCGCCACCAACGCCGGCTACCTGCGCCACATCCTCGAGGTGGGCCACCTGTCGGTGCTGGAGCACGGCACGGTCAGCTTCTACATCACCGGCATCTCGCGGTCGCTGACCCACGAGCTGATCCGCCACCGCCACTTCTCGTACTCCCAGCTGTCGCAGCGGTACGTGCCGGAACGCAGGGCCGCCATGGTCGAGCCGGACGTCATCGCCAACGACCCGGTGCTGCACGAGAAGTTCATGAAGGCCGCCGAGGCCAGTGTCGCCGCGTACACCGAGCTGCTGGAGGGCCTCGAGGAGCACTTCGCGGACGTGCCGAACGCGACGCTGCGCCGCAAGCAGGCGAGGCAGGCCGCCCGCGCGGTCCTCCCCAACGCGACCGAGACCCGCATCGTCGTCACCGGCAACTACCGCGCCTGGCGCCACTTCATCGCGATGCGGGCGAGTGAGCACGCGGACGTCGAGATCCGCCAGCTGGCCGTCGAATGCCTGCGTCAGCTGCAGAAGGCGGCGGCGAACGTCTTCAACGACTTCGTGATCTCCACCCTCCCGGACGGCACGGAAGTGGCGTCGAGCCCGTTCGTGACCGAGGGCTGAGCGTCGTGAAGCGTCTCGCCATCGACCTGGCGCCGGGGGAGTACACGGTCGCCCGCCTGTCGACGGGCGCCGCCCCACCGCACATCGAGTCGGCGGGCCTGGTGTCGGTCACCGCCACGGCGGACGGTGTGTCAGTGGTGTGCCCGAGCGACGTGGCGCCGGCGAGCGAGCACTCCCGGCCCGGCTGGCGCCTGCTCACCGTCCGTGGCCCGCTGGAGTTCGACCTGACCGGGGTGATGGCGGCACTGGCCGGCGAGCTCGCCGCGGCGGGCGTCACCCTGCTGGCGGTGTCCACCTACGACACCGACCACGTGCTGGTGAAGTCCGCCGACCTGGAACGGGCGTTGAAGGCCCTGGCCGAGGCGGGCCACGAGGTGGCACACGCGCCCTAGGCGTCCGGGAACTCGGCTCGTACTCCCAGCAGTCTGACCGGCCGGTCCAGCTCGAACTTGCCGAGCACGGTCAGCGCCGCCTCTTCCAACCGCGCGGCGTCGTCGGTGGGTGCCGGCAGCGTCATGCTGCGGGTGTGGGTGAAGAACGGCGCGAACCGCACCTTCACCGCCACCCGGGCCGCCAGCCGGCCTTCACCGACCACGTCGGCGGCGACGCGGTGCGCCAGCGTCACCACCTCCGCGGTGATCTCCGGCAGTGCCGTCAGGTTCTCCTGGAACGTGGTCTCCCGGCTGCGTGACTTCGCGACGTACGGCGTCCCGGTCACCTCCGCGCTGCCGGCACCCCGCGCCAGCCCCCGGTACCACGGCCCCATGCGAGGACCGAGGCGAGCCGCCAGCACGTCCGGGTCCGCCTGCGCCAGGTCCGCCACCGTCGCGAACCCCAGTTCCGCCAGCTTGCGGGCGGTCTTCGTGCCGATGCCCCACAGCGCCGTCGTCGGCCGGTCCGCCATCACGGCGAACCAGTTCTCCCGGGTCAGCTGGTACACGCCGGCCGGTTTCGCGAAACCCGTCGCCAGCTTGGCGCGCAGTTTGTTGTCGCCGATGCCCACCGAGCAGGACAGCCGCGTCCGCGCCAGCACCGCCTCCTGCACCGAGCGCGCGAACGCGAACGGGTCGCCGTCCGGCAGGCCCAGGAAGGCCTCGTCCCAGCCCAGGACCTCCACGACCACACCGAACGACCGCAGCACGGCCATCACCTGAGCCGACGCCTCGTCGTACGCGGACGGGTCGGACGGCAGGAAGACGGCCTCCGGGCACCGACGGGCGGCCAGCTTCAACGGGATGCCCGAGTGCACGCCGAACTCGCGCGCCTCGTACGACGCGGTCGCCACCACCGCCCGCTCGGTGGGGTCGCCCCGACCGCCCACCACGACCGGCTTGCCGGCCAGCGACGGGTCCCGCAACACCTCGACCGCCGCGATGAACTGGTCGAGGTCGACGTGGAGCACCCAGGGCGCCATACCGCCATCTAACATCCATCGTCGTGAGCGGAGCTTGCGGAGCGAACCATCAACACCCACGACGGCACGGAGCCCGCGGAGCCTGCGGAGGGCGCCGGTGGAGCGGAGCCTACGGAGCGGGTGTGGTGCCGTCGTGACCCAGCAGCCCGAACAGGTGGCCCACCAGCGGATGATCGCCGGGCGGTACGCGATCATCACCGAGATCGGCCGTGGTGGCATGGGTATCGTGTGGCTCGCGGAGGACCGGACGATCGGTCGCCGCGTCGCGATCAAGGAGCTGCACCTGCCCGCCGGTGTGCCCGCGGAGGAGCGGCGGGTGCTCGAGGAACGCGTGCTGCGCGAGGCCCGGGCCGCCGGCCGGCTCAACGACCCCGGTGTCGTGACGGTGTACGACGTGCTCCAGGAGTCCGGCGCCACCTACATCGTGATGGAGCTGATCCAGGCACCCACGCTCACCGCCATCGTGGGCCGTGACGGCCCGCTGCCCGCGGAGACGGTCGCCAGGATCGGCGAGCAGCTGCTGTCGGCGTTGGAGGTCGCGCACGCGGCTGGTGTGGTGCACCGGGACGTGAAGCCCTCGAACATCATGGTGTTGCCGAACGGGCGGGTGAAGCTGACCGACTTCGGCATCGCCCAGTCCACCGACGACCCCCGCCTCACGACCAGCGGTGTCCTCGTCGGCTCGCCGACCTACCTCCCGCCGGAGGTGATCCGCGGCGGGCAGGCCGACGCCCGCTCGGACCTGTGGGCGCTGGCCGCGTCGCTGTTCTACGCGGTGGAGGGCCGGGCCGCGTTCGAGCGTCCGTCCACGGCCGCGACCATGCACGCGATCCTCAACGAGGTGCCGTACCTGACGCGTGGCCAGGGCCCGCTGGCCGCGGTGATCACCGGCCTGCTGAACACCAAGCCAGAAGCCCGGCTGTCCACACAGCAGGTCCGTGGGCTGCTCACACAGGTCGTGCACCAGACGGTCCCGCACGCGGGAACCGCGCTCTACCCGGCGAACTCCACCCGGGAGAGCACCGGACCGGTCAAGCGCCGCAACCCGTGGCCGTGGGTGGCCGCCGTCGTCCTGCTGGTCGCCGGAGCCTTCACCGGTGGCTGGTTCTGGGGTCGCACCGGGCTCGTCGACCCGAACGTCGACCCAGCGAAGGGCCCGACCTATTCCTACGGCGACGCCACCGCGGACATCCCGGAGTTCGAGCTGGGCCAGGGCGGTTGCGGGGCCGCACCGCTCGCTTCGGGCCGCAGCTACACGGGCAGCACCGACTGTGCGGGCCCGCACGACTTCGAGGTGCTCTACGAGTACAACCCCTTCGGGTCCGAAGAGGACACCGAGTATCCCGACCAGTCCGCGCTGCGCGCGCTCGCCGAGGCGTCCTGCTCACTCGTGTTCGGCCTGAACGAGGCCGTGCCGGCGGGCCAGCGGGACTCGCTCGTACACACGGCGCTGGTGCCGGCGAAGGAGTCGTGGGAGGCGCCGTCCTCCGAGATGAACCGCAACCTGTACTGCCTGATCGCGCGCCGGGACGGCAAGCAGCTCACCGACCAGGTCGTGCCGAAGAACTGAGAGGGTTTGCCACCTATGTCATTAGCCGCCCGCGAGCGTGCCGCGTTGTGTGACCTGCTCGACGAGCTGGGCCCGAACCAGCCGACCCTGTGCACCGGCTGGTTCACCAGGGACCTTGCCGCCCACCTCGTGATCCGCGAACGCCGGGCGGACGCCGCGCCCGGCATCCTGCTCAAGCCGTTCGCCGGGTACACCAAGCACGTGCAGGACTCCTACGCCCAGCGCCCGTGGCGTGAGCTCGTCGACCTCGTCCGCGGCGGCCCTCCGGTGTGGTGGCCGACCCGTGTCCCCGCCGTCGACGCGGCCGTCAACAGCGTCGAGCTGTTCGTGCACCACGAGGACGCGCGCCGCGGCCAGGAAGGCTGGGAGCCGAGGGAACCGGACGCCCGCCGGGACGCGGCACTGTGGACCGGTCTGGGCCGCACCGCGCGGCTGACGTTGCGCCGCAGCCCGGTCGGCCTGGTGTTACGCCGCCCGGACGGCCAGGAGCACACCGTCCGGCGTGGACCGAACACGGTGACGATCACCGGCGAGCCCGGTGAGCTGCTGCTGTTCGCCGTGGGCCGCGACGCCGCCCGCGTCGGGTTCGATGGCGACCAGTCCGGCATCGCGGCGGTCAAGGGGTTGCGCCGCGGTCTGTGACGGGGAACCGGATGGCTCTTCTCCCGGTCGGAGTGTCGGGTAGCCGGGAAGAAGGGATGTCGCCGTGGACCAGGTGCGGACGGGCGAGCGCCTGATCGCCGGGCGGTACGCGATGCTCACCGAGATCGGCCGTGGTGGCATGGGCATCGTGTGGCTCGCGGAGGACCGGACGATCGGCCGTCAGGTCGCGATCAAGGAACTCCATCTGCCCGACGACGTCGCGCCGGCCGAGAAGACGGTGTTCGAGGAGCGGGTGCTGCGCGAGGCCCGCGCGGCCGGTCGGCTCAACGACCCCGGCGTGGTCACCGTGTACGACGTGCTGCGTGAGTCCGGCACCACCTACATCGTGATGGAGCTGATCCAGGCCACCACCTTGTCCCAGCTCGTGCGGGACCACGGGCCGCTGCCGCAGAACACCGTCGCGCGGCTCGCCGAGCAGCTGCTGTCCGCGTTGGACGCCGCGCACGCGGCTGGTGTGGTGCACCGGGACGTCAAGCCCGCCAACATCATGGTGCTGCCGAACGGGCGGGTGAAGCTCACGGACTTCGGCATCGCCCAGTCCACGGACGACCCGCACCTCACCACGAGCGGCATCCTCGTCGGCTCACCCGTCTACATGGCCCCGGAGCGCCTCCGAGGACAGGACGCGGACGCGGGCTCGGACCTGTGGGCGCTCGGCGCGGTCCTGTTCTTCGCGGTCGAGGGGTACTCCCCGTTCGAGCGCTCGTCGACGGCCGCGACGATGCACGCGATCCTGAACGAGGTCCCGTTCCTGACGCGTGGCCATGGCCCGCTGGCCGCGGTGATCACCGGCCTGTTGAACACACATCCCGAGGCACGGCCGTCCGCCGCCCAGGTACGCGGCCTGCTCGCACAGGCGATGGGCACCCCGCCGGAAGGCGCCACGGCACCGGTCGTGCCAAGAGGCACGACGATGCGCCGGGCCCCGGGCCGACAGCTGGGGAAACCCGTGCTCGTCACGGCCGCCGTGACGGCGGTGGCACTGCTGGTCGCCGGCTACTTCCTGCGGGTCGCCACCGAACCGGGCCCGGACGTCCCCGTCGACATGGACCCGACCCTCACCTACGGCATCGGCGATGACGGCTACCTCAAGGAGTTCACATGGGACAGCAGTCCGTCCGGCGGCTGTCTGAACAGCGAGCTCACCGAGGGCCGGCTGATCACGCAGAGCGCGCACGTCGAGTGCTCGGAGCCGCACTCGCTGGAGGTGTTCGCGTCGCGGAGCTACTACGAGAACCCCGACGAGGACTACGAGGAGTGGACCGACATCGGCCATCCCGGGTTCGACAACCTCAGCCGCTTCGCCGAAGGCCACTGCACGGGAATGTTTGGTTCCGAGGTCGTTCCCGACACGTCCTCGCTGCGTTACCGCGCGCTCGTGCCGACCGACAGGGCGTGGGAGCAGCGGCGGACGATCTACTGTGTCCTGTACGACCACGAAGGCAGGCAGATGTCCACGTCGTCCGTGGAGTAGCGTCTACGAGCATGAACACGTGCCCGACAGCCAAGCCAGGAAGGCCGTTCGGCCAGGTGCTCACGGCGATGGTCACCCCGTTCGACGCGAACGGGAAGGTCGACCTCGACGCGGCGCAGAGCCTCGCCGGTCACCTCGTGGAGCTCGGCAACGACGGCCTGGTGGTCAGTGGCACCACCGGCGAGTCGCCGACGACGTCCGACGCGGAGAAGGCCGAGCTGGTGCGGGTGGTCGTGGACGCGGTGGGGGACCGGGCGACCGTGGTGGCGTCCGTCGGCACCTACGACACCGCGCACTCCGTGCACCTCGCCCGTGAGGCCGAACAGGCCGGCGCGCACGGTCTGCTCGTGGTGACCCCGTACTACTCCCGGCCGCCGCAGGCCGGGCTGGTCGCGCACTTCACGGCCGTCGCGAACGCGACCGGCCTGCCGAACATGCTCTACGACATACCGCCGCGCTCGGTCGTGCCCATCGAGGTCGACACGCTGCGCAGACTCGCGGAGCACCCGCGGATCATGGCGGTCAAGGACGCCAAGGGCGACCTGCTCGCCGGCAGCCAGGTCATCGCCAACACCGACCTCGCCTACTACTCGGGCGACGACGCGCTGAACCTGCCGTGGCTGTCGGTCGGCGCCGTCGGTTTCGTCAGCGTCATCGGGCACGTGGTCGCCGGCCGACTGCGCCGGCTGCTGGAGACCTACGAGAACGGCGACGTCAGCACCGCACGAACGGTCCACCGTGGACTGCTGCCGGTGTACCGGGCCATGGGCCGGGTCGGCGGCGTGATCTTCGTGAAGGCCGCGCTGCGACTACGAGGCCGTGACGTGGGCGATCCCCGGCTACCGCTGCCGCCCGCCACGCCGGAACAGGTCCAGCTGATCGCGTCCGACCTGTCCGACGCCGGCGTGCCGCTGGCCGACGCGGCGCCGTCGGACGTGGCCGCCGCCAGGGTCGCCCAGGCCGACGCGGCCGCCGCGTACGTCCCGGCCACCACCCACACCAGCGCCGGGCAGGTTCATCGGTGACACAACTAGTGCCACCCGGTCCGCTCACCGATGGAGGACTGCGCGTCGTCGCGCTGGGCGGAATCGGCGAGATCGGCCGCAACATGACCGTGTTCGAGTACGCCGGCAAGCTGCTCGTCGTCGACTGCGGTGTGCTGTTCCCGGAGGACCAGCAGCCCGGCGTGGACCTGATCCTGCCGGACTTCCGCGCGATCGAGCACCGCATGGACGACATCGAGGCGGTGGTGCTCACCCACGGGCACGAGGACCACATCGGCGCCGTGCCGTTCCTCTTACGACACCGCCCCGACCTGCCGGTCGTGGGCTCCCGCTTCACGCTGGCGCTGGTCGCCGCGAAGTGCAAGGAACACCGGCTCACCCCCAACCTCGTCGAGGTGATCGAGGGCGGCAAGGTCTCCTACGGCGACTTCGAGTGCGAGTTCTTCGCCGTCAACCACTCCATTCCGGACGCACTCGCGGTCGCCATCCGCACGCCGGCCGGCGTGGTGCTGCACACCGGTGACATCAAGCTTGACCAGCTGCCGCTCGACGGCCGGCTCACCGACCTGGCCGGGTTCTCCCGCCTCGGTGACGAAGGCGTGGACCTCTTTCTCGTCGACTCGACCAACGCCGAGGTGCCCGGCTTCGTCATGGCGGAGCGGGAGATCGGCCCGGTGCTGGAGCGGGTGATCTCGCAGGCACAGCAGCGGGTGATCGTGGCCTGTTTCGCGAGCCATGTGCACCGCGTGCAGCAGGTGCTCGACGTGGCGGTGCGAAACGGGCGTCGCGTGGCCCTGGTCGGCCGTTCGATGGTGCGCAACATGGGCATCGCCGCCGAGCTGGGGCTCCTGCGCGTGCCGGAAGGGCTGTTCGTCGACCTGAACGAGGCGCTCGAGCTGCCCGGGGACCAGGTGCTGTTCGTGTCGACCGGGTCGCAGGGCGAGCCGCTGTCGGCGCTGTCCCGCATGGCGCGTGGTGAGCACCGGCAGATCCAGATCCTCGCGGGGGACACCGTCGTACTGGCCAGCTCCATGATCCCCGGCAACGAGACCGCGGTGTTCAGCGTGGTCAACGGGCTGGCCCGGCTGGGCGCCAACGTGGTCCACCAGGGCAACGCGAAGGTCCACGTGTCCGGCCACGCGTCGGCCGGCGAGCTGTTGTACCTGTACAACGCGGTCCGCCCGTCCAACGTCATGCCGGTGCACGGCGAGTGGCGGCACCTGCGGGCCAACGCGGCTTTGGCCGTGGCGACGGGTGTGCCGTCCGACCACGTGGTCATCGCCGAGGACGGCGTGGTGGTCGACCTGGTGGACGGCCGCGCCAGGATCAGCGGCCGCGTCGAGGTCGGTCACGTCTACGTGGACGGTCTGTCCGTCGGCGACGTCGGCGAGTCCACGCTGTCCGACCGGCTCATCCTCGGTGAGGGCGGGTTCATCGCGATCACCGTGGCCGTCGAGTCGAGCACAGGTCGCGCGGTCACGGCGCCGACGATCTCGGGCCGCGGCTTCTCCGACGACCCGAAGGCACTCGACGAGGTCGTGTCCCTGGTGGAGATGGAGCTGTCGCACACCGAGTCCGAGGGCATCACCGACACGCACCGGATCGCCCAGGCCGTGCGCCGGGTCGTTGGCCGCTGGGTGGCGGACACCTACCGGCGCCGCCCGATGATCGTGCCGACCGTCATTCCCGTGTAGTGCGCGACGCGAGCTGGACGACCGCGGCGCCGGCCAGCAGCACCGCGGCGCCGACGACCTGAACGACCGTGAGGGCCTGGCCGAGGACCAGCCAGGCCATCGCGGTCGCCACGACCGGCTCGACCAGTGCCAGCACGCTGACCACGTTGGTGGGCAGGTACCGCATGGCGCTGATCGACAGCAGGTACGCCATGAGCGTGCTCACGACCGTGCAGGCCACCACCAGCGTCCACACCGGCACGTGCCAGCCGCCGAAGTCCGCGTCGCTGGTCAGGATGTCACCGGGCATCGCCCACGGCGGCGCGATCACGGCGATCGCGACCGCACCGATCACCATGCCCCACGTGACGAGCCCCAGCGGCTCGAGCGTGCCGACCGCGCGGTCACCGATCAGGAAGTACGCCGCGGCACACAGGGCCGCGCCGACGGCGAACAGCAGGCCCAGCGCGTCGAGCCGCAGACCCTGCCACACCTCCGCGACCATGGCGAGCCCGACGAGCGCGACCGCGGTCCCTATCCAGGTCCGCGCCGACAGCACCACCCGCCGCACGAACCGCACCCACAGGGCCACGAGGATCGGCGCGGTGAACTCCAGCAGCATCGCCACACCGATCGGAATGCGCGACACCGCGGCGAAGTACAGCAGCTGCACCGCCGCCACCCCGACCAGTCCGTAGGCGGCGAGCAGCGGCAGGTCCGCTCGGCGTACCCGCAGCAGCCCGGGTCTCGTGACCGCCACGAAGGCCACCAACAGCACGGCCGCCAGCCCGATCCGGAAGCTGGCCACCTGCTGGGGTGACAACCCGGCGTCCATCGTCGGCTTCACCAGCGGCCCGGACGTCCCGAAGCAGACCGACGCCAGCACGATGAGCGTCGTGCCGCGGCTAACCCTCGTTCGGGTGTTGCCGGTGACAGCGATGGCCGGATGGTCGGGTGCCTCGGTTGTCATCGTCTGGTTACCCTTTCGTCAACAGGGATTTTGTACACTTCACGCTAGGCGAACCCGACGTGATCACGATTGAAAATTCTCCCGCCTGGGCGCAAAATTTTTGCGTGAAGCTGGATGAGATCGATCATCGACTGCTGGACGAACTCCAGGCCGACGCCGACCGGACGCTGCGTGAGCTCGGCGAGGTGGTGGGCCTGTCACCGAGCGCCGTGCAACGGCGGATCGAGCGGTACCGCAAGAGCGGCCTGCTGACCCGTCTCGCGGCGGTCCTCGACCCGCGCGCAAGCCATGACCTGGTCACGGCGGTGGTCCTGGTCGCGGTGGAGCGCGAGTCCCAACGCCTGCTCGACGCGTTCCAACGCCGGCTGCTCGCCGCGCCCGAGGTACAGCAGGTGTACGTGTGTTACGGCGAATGGGACTACGTCGTCGTGCTCACCACGTCCGGCATGGCCCACCACAAGGAGGTCTCCGAGCGCCTGTTCAACGAGGCCCCGAACATCCGCCGGTTCTCGACCATGCTGGTGCTGAACCCTCTCCGCACGGGCATGGCCATCCCGGCCCAGGCCCTGAAGCTGTAGGCCCCTACAGCTGTGGCTTCCAGGGGCTTCTGCTGTCCGTCGGTCGCGTCGGGTCGTGGAACCTCGGCCCGTCGAGCTCGTCGCGGCGCAGCGGCACCAGGTTGTCGGCGATGGCCTGCATGATCCGCTTGTGGGCACGCATCGCGTCGCCGGGCTTGTCGGGCGACAGATCGGCCAGGTCGACCACCGGACCGAAGTGCACCCGGAACGTGGGCCGGCGCCAGATGGCCATCAGCCAGGACTTCACGAGTGGCTTGATGTCCTGCCACCCGCTCACGACCTCAGTGCCCCAGTACACGGCCTCGTGCGCACCCCACTGACTGATCGTCAACACCGGCACGTCAGCGGCCAGCGCCATCCGGGCGGCACCCGTCTTGCCGCGTTCCGGCCACAGGCCCGGGTCGTGGCTGATACGGCCCTCCGGGTACACGAGCACCGGGCCCGGGGTCTCCCGCAGGGCCGTGGTGACGCGCTCGAACGCCTCGGCGATGTTGGCCTTACCGCGGTCAACGCGGATGCTGCCGCCCTGCCGCAGCCCCCACCCGACGACCGGCGTGTCCAGCAGGCCGGCGGTGAGCAGGAAGCGGGGGTTCACACCCGCCTCGCGCAGCGCGGCCGTGAGCACGAACGCGTCGAACACCCCGATGTGGTTGGCGGCGATCAGCATCGGCCGGGTACGCAGCTCGGGTGGGATGGCGCCGGTGATCTCCAGCTTGCCGACCAGCCGGACGAACCCCCGGTCCACGAGCGTCATGGCCCGCCAGATCGGCGAGACTTTCTGGGGCCGGGGCCACCGGCGTGTCGACTCGGAACTGCGACGAGACAGCGCGACCATGAGCGGAGCATCGCACGGACCCGACAGGCGGTCTCCAGGGGCCATGGGGTCGGTGTGGCGGGAGTGACTCGTGTGGTGAGGGCCGACTACCGTGTGGGGTATGGCGAACCGGGCAGCAGCTTCCAGGAGCTCCAAGAGCCGCGGCGCTAGCAGCGGCTCTGGAAGTCGTGCCAAGTCCACACGCGCACCGGCCAAGACCACCAAGACCACGAAGAACGCCAGGTCGACGCGCCCGGCGGCCCGCCAACCGATCCGCAGGACCACCAGCAAGGCTTCGACCAGCGGCGCGTTGTACCGCGGCCTGCGTGGCGGTTGGGGCCTGCTCGCCAAAGGGGCAGGCGGGATCGCCCGCACGGTCGGACGCACCAAGGAGCTCGACCCGGCACACCGCCGGGACGGGCTCGCGTTCGCGCTCATCGCGCTCGGGGTGATCGCGGGCGCCGGCATCTGGTGGCGAGCGGCCGGCCCGATCGGCCACTACTTCGAGATCGGCGCGCGTTCCGTGGTCGGCGCCGCCGCCATGGCGCTGCCGCTGACGCTGCTCGTGATCGGCATCGCGCTGATGCGGTCTGACCCGCAGCCGGAGAAGCGGCCGCGGCTGGTGATCGGCACGCTGCTGTTCGTCCTGGCCCTCCTCGGCGTCCTGCACATCTTCTCCGACCTGCCGGGAGACAACCTCGGCCGGATGTACGCGGGTGGCGCGCTCGGCTACATCTCCGGCGGGCTGCTGGCCAAGGGCGTCACGGCGTGGGTCGCGCTGCCGCTGCTGGTACTCGTGCTGGGGTTCGGCGTGCTCGTGTTCACCGGCACCCGGTTCCGTGACATCCCGACGCGACTACGTGAACTGGGCATGGACCCGGAGGATCGCGAAGCCGAAGGCATCGACCTGCTCGGCGAAGAGGAGGCCGAGACTCCGGAGGCGGAGCCGTCTCGCCTGCGCCGCCCGTCGCGCCGCCGCCAGGCCACGATGGCCGAGGACGGCGAGCAGCTCCCGCTTCCCGAGACCGGCGTCGGCGAGGAGATCCCCCCGCCGCCCGAGCCCCCGGCCCCGCCGAAGCCGCCCCGCAAGCGCGCGAAGCCGGCAGCCGAGGTCAAGGAGACTCCGCAGGCCAAGGAGCAGCAGGGGCAGCTCGCGCTCACCCCGCGCGTGGTTGACGGCGACTACACGCTGCCCGACCCGACCATCCTGGAGGCGGGCGACGCGCCGAAGTCCCGCAGCCGCGCCAACGACGCCATGATCGAGGCGATCACCGGCGTGCTGGACCAGTTCGCGATCGACGCGCAGGTCACCGGCTTCACCCGCGGTCCGACGGTCACCCGCTACGAGGTGGAGCTGGGCCCGGGCGTGAAGGTCGAGAAGATCACCGCGCTGACCAAGAACATCGCGTACGCGGTGGCCACCGACAACGTGCGGCTGCTCGCGCCGATCCCCGGCAAGTCGGCGGTGGGCATCGAGGTGCCGAACTCGGACCGCGAGATGGTGCGGCTGGGGGACGTGCTGCGGTCCAACACGGCGGTCAAGGACAGCCACCCGATGGTGATCGGCCTCGGCAAGGACATCGAGGGCCACATGGTCACCGCGAACCTGGCGAAGATGCCGCACCTGCTGTGCGCGGGTTCGACGGGTTCCGGCAAGTCGAGCTTCGTCAACTCGATGCTGGTGTCGCTGCTGGCGCGGGCCACCCCGGACGAGGTCAGGATGATCCTGATCGACCCGAAGATGGTGGAGCTGACGCCGTACGAGGGCATCCCGCACCTGATCACCCCGATCATCACGCAGCCGAAGAAGGCGGCGGCCGCGCTGACCTGGCTCGTCGAGGAGATGGAGCAGCGCTACCAGGACATGCAGGCCAACCGGGTCCGGCACATCGACGACTTCAACAAGAAGGTGAAGTCGGGCGAGATCACCGCGCCGCCGGGCTCCGAGCGCGAGTACCGCCCGTACCCGTACATCCTGGCGATTGTCGACGAGCTGGCGGACCTGATGATGACCGCCCCGCGCGACGTCGAGGACGCGATCGTCCGGATCACACAGAAGGCCCGCGCGGCCGGCATCCACCTCGTGCTGGCGACACAGCGCCCGTCCGTGGACGTGGTCACGGGCCTGATCAAGACGAACGTCCCGTCCCGGCTGGCCTTCGCCACGTCCTCCCTGACCGACTCGCGGGTCATCCTCGACCAGCCGGGCGCCGAGAAACTGATCGGCATGGGCGACGGCCTGTACCTGCCGATGGGCGCGTCGAAGCCGGTCCGCATCCAGGGCGCGTACATCACCGACGAGGAGATCAACTCGATCGTCTCGTTCGTGAAGGAACAGGGGCAACCGGAGTACACCGACGGCGTCACCGCAGCCAAGGCAGGCGACAAGAAGGAGATAGACGAGGAGATCGGCGACGACCTCGACGTGCTCCTGCAGGCCGCCGAACTGATCGTGACCTCCCAGTTCGGCTCGACGTCCATGCTGCAACGCAAGCTACGGGTCGGCTTCGCCAAAGCGGGACGCCTCATGGACCTCCTCGAGAGCCGAGGCGTCGTGGGCCCGTCGGAAGGCTCCAAGGCCCGCGACGTCCTCGTCAAACCAGACGAACTGGAAGCAGTCCTGTACACCATCCGCGGCGGCGGCCCACCCCCGTCGGACGAGGACGACACCTTCGAAGAGGACTGAAAGCCCCGATCTGGGAGAGCTTGACAGCCGTTTGTGCGGTTTACTGGTACAGAACGGCCTGAAGCTCGTCCTGGAAGGGGGTCAGCGTGCTGCGCAGCTTCCGCCTGGCCAACCACCGCTCGATCGCGGAGGAGCAGGAGCTTCTGCTGATGCCCTCGCGCCAGTCCGAGAACCCTGTGGTGCCGGTGACCGCCATCTACGGCGCCAACGCCTCCGGCAAGTCGAACGTGATCGGTGGCCTCGCGTTCATGCAGGAAGCGGTGCGGCTTTCGTTCGCCAGTTGGGAAGCCGATGAGAAAATCCCCCGAAAACCATTCCGTCTGAATGTGGCGAACAGAACTGAGCCGTCCGTCTTCGTGGTTGAAGTCGTCGTCGACGGTGTGCCGTATATGTACGGGTTCAGTGTTGATGACAATGAAGTGCTCGAGGAATGGTTGTACTCCTATCCGGAAAAACGACGAAGGACATTGTTCAGTCGGCGGCATGACGAAATTAGCTTCGGAAGTACCCTTGGTGAATTCAAGCCGAAGCTGGAAATGTTGGAAGAGCTCACGAGGTCGAACTCTTTGTTCTTGAGTGCGGCCGCTAGACTTAATTTGAATCCGCTGCTTCCGATCTATAGATGGTTCCGGACTGGCTTGCGTATAAGAAGTGCTCGGCGGCCGCGGTTCTTGGCTACAAGAGTCCAGCGTTTCCTTGATGATAGTCCCGGGAACTATGATCGCCTAGTTTCTCTGCTGTCAGCAGCCGATGTCGGCATCACCGGAGTCCGCGTCGAAGAGACGGTCGATTCGCGTTATGTCGACAGGGCCGGGGTCGAACTGCGCTTCGAACACGGTGTGGAAGGCGAACTGTTCGGAATCGGCGACGAGTCGGACGGGACGCTCTCCTGGTTGGCGTTGCTGCCAGTCGTACTGGAAGCGCTCGACGAAGGAGCGGTGGTGGCGGTCGACGAGATCGACACGAGTCTGCACCCCCTGCTTACGGCTCAGTTGGTTGGGCTCTTTCGGGATCCGGAGACGAACAGCAAGAACGCCCAGCTCATCTTCACCACTCACGACACGAGTCTGCTGGGTACGATGATCGGTGACAATGTACTCAATCGCGACCAGATCTGGTTTGTGCAGAAGAACAGCAATGGCGCCACGGAGCTTTATCCGCTGACCGACTTCAAGCCTAGGCGGGATCAGAACCTTGAGCGCAGGTATTTGGGCGGCAGCTATGGGGCGGTCCCAGTGCTCGACCACCAGGATTTCGTGAATGCCGTGCGGGATCGATGACCAGACGAGAGAACCGGCGTACCCGCCGAGCGCCGGTACGCGAGGAGCGGAGCCAGATCCTCGTTGTCTGTGGCGCCAAGGCGACCGAGCCGGAATACTTCCGCGGTTTGAAGAAGGAGCGACGAAATCCCGCGGTCAAGGTGGTCGTGGAGGCCAAGGGTGTCGATCCTGTTTCGCTGGTTCGCTTCGCTGCTCAGAAGCGGGACATGATGGGCTGCGACGAGGTCTGGTGTGTCATCGACGTGGACGAGTTCGACGTGCCCAAGGCGCTGGTGGCAGCCGCCCAGAAGCGCGTCAGCCTGGCGATCTCCAACCCCTGCTTCGAGTACTGGCTTCTGTTGCACTTCGAACTGTGCACGGCACCCCTGACCTGCTACGACGATGTCGAGCCTCGGCTGATCAGGCACGTACCGCGATACCACAAGAGCAGCCTCCGCTTCGCGGACTTCGCGCCGGGCGTCGATGACGCGGTCCAGCGGGCCAGGGGTAGGTGCGACGACGTGGGGACCGAGCACAGTCGCAATCCGTCGACCGGCGTGTGGGCGTTGGTGCGGCAGGTGATCTGACCACGGAGTTCCAAGAGGACTGACGGCCGAACGGACCTATGCCGGCAGGTGCGGATTGCCTACTGTGGAGTAGCTACCTTCGAGTAGCAAAGGCCGCGAACCGGAATCCCTGCCGATCGCAAAGGAGCGATTATGTCCGTTCGCCGTGTGTTGGTCCTGTTCTCCAGTGCGTTGTTGGCCCTTGTCGGGCTTACGGTGCCGGCTGCCGCGGCGCAGACACGGGCGGCCGGTGACGTCATCACCGCCCGGGCCATCAGTGCGCCGGGCTTCTTCTACGCCAACGTCTGGTCCATCACCTACCGGTCGACGTCCACCACGGGGGCGCCGATCACCGTCAGTGGCACCGTCATCGTGCCGAAGGGCGCCACCGCCAGCACGCCGATCGTCGGGTACGCGCCCGGCACGCACGGCCTCGGCGACCAGTGCGCGCCGTCGCGGCATCTCGAGGCCGGTGACGAGACCGAAGGGCTGCTGATCCACCAGTACGCGACCCGGGGGATCGCGGTCGCCGTGACCGACTACGAGGGCATCGGCACGCCTGGGCCGCACACCTACATGGCTGGTCGCTCCGAGGGCAACGTCACGCTCGACGTCGTGCGGGCCGCGCTGCGACTGCCGGGCACCGGGCTGTCCGCCGGCACGAAGGTCGCGATCGTCGGCTACTCCCAGGGTGGGCACGGCGCCGGGTGGGCCGCGCAGCTCGCGCCGACCTACGCGCCGGAGCTGAACATCGCCGCCTACGCGGTCGGCGCGCCGCCGGCGGACCTGAAGATCGTCGCCGAGCACAACGACGGCGGGGACAACGCCGGACTGGTGTTCGCCGCGGGCTACGGCGTCGACATGACCTACCCGGAGCTCGACATGACGCCGTACCTCAACGACACCGGGCGCGCCGCGGTGGCCGACCTCGCCGACGATTGCGTCGACGAGCTGCAGTCGGACAAGTACGCGGGCCACACGCTGTCCGACTACCTGACGGAGGATCTGCTCAACCGTCCCGAGTGGAGTGCCAAGGTGGACGCCCAGAAGCTCGGCGGGGCGACGCCCAGGACACCTGTGCTGCTCTACCACTCCAACGGCGACGAGATCCTGCCCGTGCAGGTGAGCGTGAACCTGCGAGCGGCGTGGTGCGCGGGCGGCGGGAACGTGACCTTCTGGCGCACCAACACCGGTGGCCACTTCGCGACGGCCGCGCTCATGAGCCCGAGCGTCACCGGCTGGGTGGCGGACCGCCTCGCCGGCCGGTCGGTCACGGGCAACTGCTGAACCTCGCTCGCCCGGACGAACCATCGTCCGGGCGAGCCGCAACTTTCACGCAGCTTCCCTCGCCGCGGTTTCCGCGGGGCCGGTCGGGCCGTTACCGTCGCGGTGTCGTGGCGAGGGGGCGACGACGTGAACCTGGGTGGGGCCTCCCAGCGGCCCCACCCGGCCACTCACGTGATCGCCGCGATGGCCCTGTCGACCGCCTGCGCGGTGCTGACCGCGTTGTCGCCGAACTCGCGGACGGCCGCGTAGTAGACGTCGGCGACCCGTTTGCACGCCCAGTTGCTGCCGCAGACCTCGTACATGTCGGACCTGAACTTCTTGTCGAGGGACAGCCGCGTCGTCTCGGTGAACCGGCTCTGCTTCTTGTAGTTGCGGTAGCTGAAGTCGTGCCGGTAGCAGGCCTTCACGAAGTTGAAGCCGAACGGGTTGTCCGGCGAGTTCGAGCAGCCGTCCGAGGTCCAGTTGAGCTGGTCGGCGTATGGCCGCTGCGTCCGGATGGTCTGGAACGGGTTCAGCCCGGTGGAGAAGACGTACTGGTCGGTCACCTGGCGCAACTTGCCGGCGTCGAGCGCGGCGGACGCGGTCGTGGTGCCCGCGAGCACGGTACCGGCGACGGCGAGGCTGGTGATGGTGGCTCTGGCGGCACGGCGCAGGGTTGACGTGGCCACGGAGATCTCCCTCACGGCGGTGGAAGGTGTCCGCTCCATTACGCCTCGTGTCACCCGAACCGCAAACCCCCGAGAGGCTTACATCTGGGTATCTATCGGGGGTAACTCCAGTAGCATCCGTGCGTTGCCCAACGTGTTCGGCTTGACGTACGGCAGGTCCAGGAACTCGGCGACACCCTCGTCCGCGGAGCGGCGCATCTGCTCGTACACCTCGGGTGCCACCGGGGTGCCGTCGATCTCGACGAACCCGAACTTGCCGAAGAACGCGGTCTCGAAGGTCAGCACGAACACGCGTTGCAGTCCCAGCGCCCGCGCCGTGGCCAGCAGCCGCTCCACCAGGAGGCCGCCGATGCCGAGCCGGGCCGCCCTCGGCAGCACCGCGATGGACCGGATCTCCGCGATGTCCTCCCACAGCACGTGCAGCCCTCCGCAGCCGACCAGCTCGCCGTCGACCTCGGCCACCCAGAACTCCTGCACGTCCTCGTACAGGGTCACGAGTTCCTTGGCCAGCAGCACCTTGCCGACGAACGTGTCGATGATGGCCTTGATCCCCCGCACGTCACTGACCCGTGCTCTTCGGACAACCACCGGTTCAATCACGCCGCGCACGCCGTCCCCTCGCAGGCTCGGTCACGCCGTTCGTCGGCGTGGTGCCGATGGTTCGCTCCGCAAGCTCCGCTCACGGAGCCAACCTGCCACGTCGGACTCACGCGGCACACATCGACCCCGGTACACGGACAGTTAGGCTGAACCCGTGCCAACACCACCGCCGTCGCGCCGTGCCGCCCTGCTCACTCTGGGCTGCGCCCGCAACGAGGTCGACTCCGAGGAGCTCGCGGGTCGCCTCGCCGCTGGCGGCTGGGAGGTCACCGACGACGCCGAGGGCGCCGACGTGGTCGTGGTGAACACCTGCGGGTTCGTCGAGTCGGCCAAGAAGGACTCCGTCGACGTGCTCCTCGACGCCACCGAGACCGGCGCGAAGGTGGTCGCCGTCGGTTGCATGGCCGAACGCTACGGCGCCGAGCTGGCCGAGAGCCTGCCCGAGGCCGCAGCCGTGCTGGGCTTCGACCACTACCCGAACCTGGGGGAGCGGCTCGACGACGTGGTCGCGGGGCGGGCCATCGCGGCGCACCAGCCGGTGGACCGGCGCACGCTGCTGCCGATCACGCCGGTGGAGCGCAAGCCGACCGACCTGTCCGTCCCCGGCCACGGCTGGGGCCCCCGGGTGCTGCGCAAGCGGCTCGACGACGCGCCGTTCGCGTCGTTGAAGATCGCCTCCGGCTGTGACCGGCGGTGCTCGTTCTGCGCGATCCCGTCCTTCCGCGGCGCGTTCGTGTCCCGGACGCCGGACGAGATCCTCGCCGAGGGTGTCTGGCTCGCCGAGCAGGGTGTCCGCGAGCTGTTCCTGGTCAGCGAGAACTCCACCTCCTACGGCAAGGATCTCGGCCGCGAGCACGGCGGCCCTGACGCGCTTGCCCATCTGCTGCCGAAGCTGGCGGCGATCCCGGGTGTCGCACGGGTGCGGGTGTCCTACCTGCAGCCCGCGGAGACCCGGCCGCAGTTGCTCGCGGCCATCGCGGGCAGCGACGGCGTCGCCGACTACTTCGACATGTCCTTCCAGCACGCCAGCTCGACCGTGCTGCGCAGGATGCGCCGCTTCGGCGGCACCGAGTCGTTTCTCGCGCTGATCGACCAGATCCGCGCGCTCGCCCCCGCCGCCGGCATCCGCAGCAACGTGATCGTCGGCTTCCCGGGCGAGACCGAGGAGGAGCTCGCCGAGCTGGAGCACTTCCTCACCGAGGCACGGATGGACGTGGTTGGCGTGTTCGGTTACTCCGACGAGGACGGCACCGAGGCCGAGACACTGCGCGACAAGCTCGATCCCGACGAGGTCGGCGCCCGGGTCGCCCGCGTGTCGGACCTGGTCGAACAGCTCACCGCGCAGCGTGCCGA
This sequence comes from Actinophytocola sp., assembly GCF_036378875.1. Taxonomy (GTDB): domain Bacteria; phylum Actinomycetota; class Actinomycetes; order Mycobacteriales; family Pseudonocardiaceae; genus Actinophytocola. The sequence continues at coordinate 31,039 of NZ_DASUVO010000100.1, read as the reverse complement.
GGACCGGATCGGCGACGAGGTGCGGGTCCTGGTCGAGCGGAACGACGAGGACGGCGTCGCCGGCCGCGCCGCGCACCAGGGTCCCGAGGTGGACGGCGAATGCCTGCTGCTGGACGCCGAGGACGCGTCGGTGGGTGACTTCGTCGTCGGCAAGGTCGTCGGGTCAGAAGGTGTGGATCTGATGGTCCGGCCGCTAGAGGTGCTCCGATGAGTGCGCAGCCTGCCGACGGCTCGACGCCGTCGGAGGCGTTGGGCGCGGCTGTCGCCCGGGTTCCGCTGGTCAACATCGCGAACATCCTCACCGTCACCCGGCTGGTGCTGGTGCCGGTGTTCCTGGTGACCCTGTTCGCCGGCGGCGGTCACTCCCTGGGCTGGCGCATGGTGGCGTTCGTCGTGTTCGTCGTCGGGTCGATCACCGACTTCGTCGACGGTCACCTGGCCCGCAAGTACGGGCTGATCACCGACTTCGGCAAGGTCGTCGACCCCATCGCCGACAAGGCGCTGACCGGCGCCGCGCTGTTCGGGCTCTCGATACTCGGCGAGCTGCCGTGGTGGGTGACGCTCTCCATCGCGGGCCGCGAGGTCGCGGTGACACTGCTGCGCTTCTGGGTGATCCGCTACGGAGTGATCGCCGCGAGCTATGGCGGCAAGGTCAAGACGTTCGCGCAGATCATCGCGATCGGTCTGTACCTGCTGCCGCTGCCTGCCGCGTTCGACCCGCTGCTGTGGGTGGGCATCGGCATCGCGCTCGCGCTGACCATGGTCACCGGCGTCGACTACGTGGTGCGCGCGTTGCGGCTGCGGGCGGCCCGTGGTTAGGAACCCCCTCGCCGAGACCGTCGGCGTCGACGCGAGGGGACTAACCGAGCTGATCGGCGTGTTGAAGGAGCGGGGCGAGACGGTGGCCACCGCCGAGTCCCTCACGGGTGGGCTGGTCGCGGCGCTGCTGACCAGCGTGCCGGGCTCGTCCGCCGTGGTCCGCGGCGGGCTCGTCGTGTACGCGACCGAGCTCAAGCGCGAGCTGGCCGCAGTCGACGACGACCTGCTGGCCGAGCACGGTCCCGTACATCCGGACGTGGCCGCCCAACTGGCGGACGGCGCACGGGCTGTGTGCGGGGCGACCTGGGGGATCGGGTTGACCGGGGTGGCCGGACCCGACCCACAGGATGGGATCGAGCCAGGAGTGGTGCACATCGGCGTGTCGGGACCGGAACGTGCCGAAGTACGCACGATCGGGGTCGACGGCAACCGCCACCAGGTGCGTTCCGGTGCCGTCAAGGCGGCGTTGGACCTGCTCAGAGCGCTCGCGGACCAGCGAGACTAGTGTCGGGCTCAAGCGGGTTCGCCATACTTGAGGGAACACCCGACGGTGTTCGGTCGTTCGCCCTTGGCGTACGGACCGTGATGTCGCTGCCGATGATCGCAAGGTCTCGGTAACGTGGTCACCATGCCGGACCCACCCGATCCGGCGGATGATCTTGAAGGGAGGCGAGCGATGACCGTGCTGTTGCGCGAGGCGATCGGTGATCGGCTCCGGCACGCCCGCACGAACCAGCGACGCACGCTGCGTGAGGTCTCCCGAGCCGCCAGGGTGAGCCTGGGATACCTGTCCGAGGTCGAACGTGGTCGCAAGGAGGCGTCGAGCGAGCTGCTCGCGGCCATCTGCGAGGCGCTGGACCTGCCGCTGTCAGTCCTGATGCACAACGTCGCGACCGACATCGGGGCGCTCGAGTCGGTCGAGCTGCCGGAGACCGCGGAGCAGGTCGAGCGGAGCGATGTGGGGGCGGGGGAGAAGTCTGGCCCACGTGCGTCTGTCGGAGCTGTCGAAGGCGGCCGCCTGGTACCCGCGGTGGTCGGGGACAACCTGGCCGACCTGCGGCTCCAGCCGGTGCTGAGCCACCACATGGAGTCCTCGCTCGGTGCGAAGGCAGCCGCGATCTTCGCGGCCTGAGTTCACGCTCGAGGAAGGCGCGTTCACCCGAACGCGCCTTCTTTTGGCATTTCGTTGACCGTGAGTTCCGGTGCCGCCGTCGAGCCCACAGGTAGGCTCGACGGCCTGCGGGATGGTCTTGTCGAGGTGCGACCACTCACCAACCCCGAGATCGGTCCGGCAGGTCAGGGCCATCCCTGAATAGGTCCTGATTTCTGCCGGGTCCAGTGGTGAGATGCACCGCGCACCTGACACGATGGAACCCACAGTGATGACGGGGCGTTGCCATACCAACCGGCTACCGGTGGTATGGCCAACCGGGGAACAGCGACAGCGTGGAGAAGGCAGGCGGAGGAGATGGCCAACCCGTTCGTGAAGGCTTGGAAGTACCTGATGGCGGCCTTCTCGTCGAAGATCGACGAGCATGCGGACCCCAAGGTGCAGATCCAGCAGGCCATCGAGGAGGCCCAGCGGCAGCACCAGGCGCTCTCCCAGCAGGCCGCGGCCGTGATCGGCAACCAGCGGCAGCTGGAGATGAAGCTGAACCGGCAGCTCGGCAACGTCGAGAAGCTGCAGTCGTCCGCTCGGCAGGCGCTGGTCCTCGCCGACGAGGCCCGCTCGAAGGGTGACGAGGAGAAGGCCCGCCAGTACGAGCAGGCCGCCGAGTCGTTCGCGACCCAGCTGGTCACCGCCGAGCAGGACATCGAGGACCTCAAGACGCTGCACGACCAGGCGCTGCAGGCGGCGACGCAGGCCAAGACCGCGGTCGAGCGCAACGCCATGATGCTGCAGAACAAGCTGGCCGAGCGCACGAAGCTGCTGAGCCAGCTCGAGCAGGCGAAGATGCAGGAGCAGGTGTCCAAGTCGCTCAACCAGATGAGCGAGCTGGCCGCGCCCGGCAACACGCCGTCGCTGGAGGAGATCCGCGACAAGATCGAGAAGCGGTACACGACCGCGCTCGGGTCCGCGGAGCTCGCCCAGAACTCGGTGCAGGGCCGCATGATGGAGGTCCAGGCGTCGACCACGGAGATGGCAGGCCGATCGCGGCTCGACCAGATCCGCGCGTCCATGTCCGGTGGTGCCCCGCAGATCAGCGGCGCCGCGTCGGGCAGTGCGTCGGGCGGCGCGTCCTCCCAGCAGAACATCCAGGCCGAGATCGCACAGCGGGTCGCGCAGGAGCAGAAGGCGAACCAGCAGGGCTCTTGAGCCCCGGTCGCGATTCATAGGGTTAGGGGAGGCTGCCGATGGCGCCGCGTGGTCGGGACATCTATCAGCTGACCCAGATGGTCGGGAAGTACTTGAACGCGGACGTGCGCAACTCGGTGATGGCGCAGGTCCAGGACGCGATGGCGCGCAGCCAGCAGGCCCTGGCGCGCAGCCGTGACGAGAGCGTCCGCATCGAACGGCAGCGCCGCCGGCTCGAGCGCAAGCAGCTGTGGGCGTCCCGGTGGGCGCTGGCGTGGGCGATCGTGTGCGTGTTCCTGGTCGTGTACGTGGCGATGGCCTTCACCGGCATGGTCGGCGAGGGCCCGGAGCCGACGATGATCGCCGGCGGGGTGGCCGGCGTGGCCGCGACCGGCGCGCTGTCAATCCGCTCGACCCGGCGCATGGTGCTGCTGAAGCGCGCCCGCGCCGAGTTCGACCGCCAGCACAAGCCGGCGGCGGTCAGCGCACCCCCACGCCCCCCGATGCCCCCGAAGGACTCGGCGGCCCACGAGCCGATGCAGCGGCTGGCGGAGGCGGAGGACGCGCTGGCCCAACTGGTCCGGCAACTGTCCGGCACGCAGGGCCCAGTGCCACTGGACTCGGTGGCGGAGGCGGAGCGGACGGGCGCCGAGGCAGCACAGGCCCTCCGTGCGGTCGCGGCGCAGCTGGCCGCCGTGGAACTGGCCCGCGACCACGCGCCGCCCATGGAACGCGGACCCTTGATCGACGGTGTCCGCCAGCTTCGTGAGCAGTTGGAGGAAGGCCTGAACGGCTACCGCAGCCTGGTGGCCGCGGCAGGTCGGGTGGTGGCGGCCAGCTCTTCGGCAGGGCCGAAGCAGGAACTGGCCGACGCGACTGACCACCTGGCCGGCCTGGCGATGGCGTTGCGGGAGCTGTCTGACCCGCACTGACGCGCCTCTGTGGTTGTCTGGGACAGCCGTGGACCGTCGAGGGTGTTTGCCAGCTTCGTTGGCGGTTGTGGATGGCTTGATCGGCTACCGCAGCCTGGTGGCTGTGGCGGGTCGGGTGGTGGCCTCCTCTTCGGCGGGTCCGAAGCAGGTGTTGGCTGATGCGTCTGATCGTTTGGCTGGCCTGGCGATGGCGTTGCGGGAATTGTCCGATCCGCGCTGACGCGCCCCTGCGGTTGTCTGGGACAGCCGTGGAACGTGGACCGTCGAGGGTGTTTGTCAGTTTCGTGGGCGGTTGTGGATGGCTTGATCGGTTGCTGCGGTTTGGTGGCCGCGGCGGGTCGGGTGGTGGCGGCCAGCTCCTCGGCGGGTCCGAAGCAGGAACTGGCCGACGCGACTGACCATCTGGCTGGCCTGGCGATGGCGTTGCGGGAATTGTCCGATCCGCGCTGACAGGCCCCTGCGGTTGTCTGGGACAGCCGTGGAACGTGGACCGTCGAGGGTGTTTGCCAGCTTTGTGAGCAGTTGTGGATGGCTTGATCGGCTGCCGCTGTTGGGTGGCTGTGGCGGGTCGGGGGTGGTCTCCTCTTTGGTGGGTCCGAAGCAGGTGTTGGTCGATGCGACTGATCGTTTGGCTGGTCTGGTGATGGCGTTGCGGGAATTGTCCGATCCGCGCTGACACGCCCTGTCTGGGACAGCCGTGGAACGTGGATCGTTGATCGAGGGAGTTTGCCAGTTTTGTGAGCGGTTGTGGATGGCTTGATCGGCTGCCGCTGTTGGGTGGCTGTGGCGGGTCGGGGGTGGTCTCCTCTTTGGTGGGTCCGAAGCAGGTGTTGGTCGATGCGACTGATCGTTTGGCTGGTCTGGTGATGGCGTTGCGGGAACCGTCTGACCCGACTGAGCCCCTGCGGCCGCTCGTCCGTCCGTGGTCAGCGGGGTTGTGTTGAGCGGTTGATCGCCCGGACCAGGCCTGGTCCGCGGTAGATGAAGCCCGTGTAGAGCTGCACGAGTGAGGCGCCCGCGTCGAGCATGCGTTGGGCGTCGTCCGCGGTGTGGATGCCGCCGACTCCGATGATCGGCAGGTTGCCGCCCGTCTCCTTCGCCACGAACGTCACCACGTCCAGTGCCCGGGCCGTGAGGGGCCGGCCGCTCAACCCACCGGCCTGCTCGGCCGTCGCGGTGTCGGCCGCGGCGATGCCGTCGCGGGACAGGGTGGTGTTCGTCGCGATCAGGCCGGCCACGTTGTGGGCAGTGCAGACCTCGAGGACGTCGGCGATCGCTGGTTCGGTCAGGTCCGGGGCGATCTTCACCAGCAGCGGCACCGTTGTCGACAGTGCACCGAGCAGCGTGTCCAGCGCGGCCTTGTCCTGCAGGCCGCGCAGCCCGGGTGTGTTGGGGGAGCTGACGTTCACCGCGAAGTAGTCCGCGTGGGGTTCGAGCACCCGCAGCGAGGACCGGTAGTCCTCGACGGCTTCCTCGACCGGTGTCACCTTCGACTTGCCGATGCTCACGCCGAGCGGAACCGTCAGGGGCCCCAGCTCGCGCAGCCGCGCCGCCAGGGCCTCGGCGCCGCCGTTGTTGAAGCCCATGCGGTTGATCACAGCCTCGCTGGCCGGCAGCCGGAACAGGCGCGGTCTCGGGTTGCCAGGCTGTGCGTGCCAGGTGACGGTGCCGACCTCGACGAACCCGAACCCGAACGCCGGCCACGCCCGCAGCGCACGCCCGTCCTTGTCCATGCCCGCCGCGAGCCCGACGGGGCCGGGAAACCGGACACCGAACACGGTCCGCGGGCCGCTGCCGCCGAAGTACCGCCGCAGCCCGGCCACGAGCGGTGGCATGGTGGCGAGCCGCGTGGTGAGCCTGAGGGTGCGCTCGTGCGCCACCTCGGCGTCCCCACCACCCATTCGGAACAACACTGGTCGCACAATCCGCTGGTAGACCACCCGAGCATCGTTTCATCGCAGGCGGCGCGGCAGGATGGGGGTGTGCCTGCCGACCTGGACACCGCCGCCGACGAGCTCTACGCCAGCACCCGCGAGGACTTCACGCCACGCCGCAAGGAACTGGCGAAGGAAGCCAAAGCGGCGGGGGACACCACGCTCGCGGCCGCGATCGAGAAGCTGGCCAAGCCGACCACGTCCGCGTGGCTGGCCAACCAGCTGGCCCGTGACCCGGACGCGGACCTCGACCGCTTGGCAACACTTGGCGAGGCCCTGCGGGAGGCACACGCCAACCTGGACGGCGGGGAGCTGCGCTCGCTGTCACAGCAGCGGACGAAGTTGGTCGCCGCGCTGGTCCGGCAGGCCGGTGAGCTCGGCGGCCAGCTCACCGAGGGGGTGATGCGGGAGCTGGAGGACATCTTCACCACCGCGATCGCCGATCCGGACGTGGCCCGTGTACTGCTCGCCGGCCGACTGACCTCGGCGAAGGATCTGGCCGCGACGGCCGCGGCGTGGCCATCGACAGACATGGCCCCGGCGAAGCGACCCGCGAAACCGGCACCGAAGAAGCAACGGACCGACCGCGAACAAGCCGAACTGGACCGCCGCCGAGCGGCCGCACAGGAGGACCTGGAGAAGGCACGCGCCGCGGTGAAGGAGGCCGAGGCGGACCGCAAGGAGGAGGAACGCATCCTGGCGCAGGCCCAGAAGGGCGCGGACGAGGCCACCGAACGGGTGCGACAGGTCTACGAGGAACTCGACGCCGCGGAATCGGCGGAGAAGGACGCCCGTCGTCGGGTCGGCTCTGCGAGCCGTTCGGTGAAAGATGCTGAACGCCGTGCGAGTCAGGCGTGGCGACTCGTGCAGCAGGCGGAACGGAAGCTGGCTGAGTTGGGTGAGTGAGGCGCCATCGCCGTGCGGTGCTTGTGGGGCTGGGAGTTCGGTTTCGGTCGGGTTGGACGTTCGTCGTCGGGTGGGTGCGGCGAGTCGTTCGGTGAAGAATCGCCAGGCGTGGCGGCTTGTGCAAGCAGGTGGAGCGGAGGCTGGCTGAGTTGGGTGAGTGGGGTGCCGTCGCTGTGCGGTGCTTGTGGGCTGAGAATTCGCCCGCGGTTGGGGTTGGTGCGGCGGGCCGTTCGGTGAAGGGTGCCGAGCGTTCTTCGGGCCAGGCGTGGCGGCTTGTGCAGCGGAGGCTGGCTGAGTTGGGTAAGTGAGGTGCCGTCGCCGTGCGGTGCTTGTGGGGCTGAGAATTCGGTGCCCTGGGCCTGGAAATAGTGCAGCCCTCGGGCTTTCTCCTGCTTGCGCAGGCCCAGGGGCGGACTAGGTCCCTGAGAGCACCGAGGGCTGGGTGACTGCCTGGTATTCGCCGACCACACTGCGCGTCTACGGCATCGACAAAGCCGATGTCAGCCGTGTAGCGCAGCCGGTAACACCATGTCCGGTTCGGGTGGTCCTAGCGGACAGCCACCTCACGAGTCCTATGTGAATACACCTTCGGACCACCTCCTTTCTCGTGTACATCCGACACTACGGGCGCTGGGCCAAGTCGGCAAAGTCATTTACGGCGCTTCACTCACGGCAGAAGCCGGGACCGACTCGTGATCCGAACGTGACTCACCCATTCGGGTGATGTACATTCCTTGGTCAACTATCCAGTGGCCGCTGGACCTACCCGAAGGACACCAACATGGGGTCCACCCTGCAAAGCGGACACGGCCGGCTGGCCGTTGGCGCCGTCGTGGGTGCGGTCGTCTGCACGTTGTTCGCCTTCGGCACGTTGGGTGATGACAGACCCGAGGGCGATCCCGGTGAGTTGGGCGCCCTGGAGCCGATCCCGCCCGTTTCGCAGCCCGCCCGGACCACCACCGCGAGACCCACGTCGTCGCAGCCGTCGTCGGTCAGCGAGACCACCAAGACGACGACTACGACGACAACCACGACTACAACGACCGCCACGACCGCGACGACGACAACCACCACGACGACCACGACACCGCGTCAGGCGACCACCACCCCGCCGACAACCACGACCACGTGTCGGTCGTTGATCTGTATCGAGTGATCTCAGCCGTCCTGGACTACCCGCTCGTCCTCGTCGACCTCTGTCTCGTCGGTTCGGATGACCGGGCGTGGCCGAGCTCGACCCGCCGTGCGCAGTACGCGCGCCAGCAGCAGGTTCAGCGCCAGTGCCACCTCTCTCGATCCCGGCGTGCCCCACGAGTGGATCGGCACGCACGCGCCCTGCGCCTGTTGCACGGCCAGCCGGTCCGGCAGCGCGACCGGCATGACCAGGCTGCCGAAGTGCTCACGTAGCTCGGCGATGCGGTACTGGTGCTCGTACGACTGCGGCCGCACGCGGTTCACCACCACACCGAGCGGCGACAGCTCCGGGTTGTGGTCCTCGGCCGCCTGCTCCACCGCCTCGAACGCACGCTGCGCGCCCGACACCGAGAACAGGGTCGGTTCGGTCACCAGCAGCGCGCCCTGCGCCGCTCTCAACGCCGACTTGGTCAGCCGACCGAGCGAAGGCGGGCAGTCGAGCAGCACCAGCTTGTAAGGCTGCTCGCCGTCCTCCGCCAGGTGTTTGACCTCGGTGAGCGCTCTGTTGAGCTTGTCCAGCCGCCGAGGATCGGGGTCCTGGTCGTTGAGCAGCTCGAGATCCTCGGACCCGACCAGCACGTCGACTTCCTCGCCCCAACCGCTGCGCGCGATCGCGTCCCGCAGCACCGAGGGCCGCGGCGTCTCCAGGACCTCCGCGAGCGTCGCCTTGGTGTCCTCGGGGTCGAGCGTGGCCGTCGCGTTGCACTGCGGATCGAGGTCCACCACCAGGGTGCGTGTACCTCGACGCTGCGCGGCCGAAGCAAGGCCGAGCACGATGGTCGTCTTACCGACACCACCTTTGAGGCTGAGCACCGCCACCGTTTGCACGCTATGCACCCTACGGGGCCTACGCTTCCGGTTCATGCGACCGGATGCAGTTCGCCTCGCGCTCGACGCGGAGCTGACCGCCGCACGCCTGCGCCGTGACGGCGAACCGCCGAGAGTGCTCGACGTCGGCGGGGGTAGTGGCGTGCTCGCGGTCCCTTTCGCAGCCGCCGGCTGCGTGGTGACCGTTGTCGACCCGAGCCCGAACGCGCTCGCCACACTGTCCCGCCGTGCCACCGATGCCGGGGTCAGCGACCGGATCACGGCCGTCCAGGCGGACAGCGACGCCCTCGGTCAGGTGATGCCGGCCGGTACGGCGGACCTGGTGCTCGCGCATGGCCTGCTCGAGGTGGTCGACGACCCGAAGAACGCGATCGCGGCGATGGCCGACACCACCGCACCGGGAGGGGCGGTGTCCGTGTTGGTCGCCAACCGGACCGCCGCGCTGCTGCATCGCGCGCTGGCCGGCCGGCTGGGTGAGGCGGCCCGGCTCGCGGAGGACCCGGCGGGCCGACTCCCGGACGAGACGCTGCTGCGCCGGTTCGACACCGAGGGCCTGCTGGCGCTGCTGACCGACGCCGGCCTGACGGTGGAGCTGGTACAGGGGCATGGCGTGTTGAGCGACCTGGTGCCCGGTTCAGTGCTGCAACAGGACCCCTCCGCACATGACGCGCTGGCCGCGCTGGAGGTGAAGTTGGCGCTGACCCCACCGCTGCGGGACATCGCGGCCCGACTGCACGCGATGGCACGGAAACCGGTCGTGGGTAGCTGACGAGGTGGTTCGCTGGTGTCATGCCTCCACGATGCGGGGAGGCGGTGGTGGTTGTCAGCAACGGACCCGAGCGAATGGGACTTTCGCTCGGAAAGGTCGGCGGTGCGACTTTGTCGGTGGCCTCTGCTTAGCTGCCTCCCATGGGTCGTAGCGGAGATCTGCCGCGCGGTTTGGTCGACCGCTACAAGGCGAAGGACGGCACGTGGCCGGATGACACCGGCTGTCCGGTCCTGCACGTGGACATGGACGCGTTCTACGCGTCCGTGGAGATCCGTGAGCGGCCGGAGCTGGCGGACAAGCCGGTCGTCGTGGGCGGCACCGGCGGCCGAGGGGTGGTCAGCTCCGCCAACTACCTGGCGCGGACCTTCGGGGTCCGGTCGGCCATGCCCACCGCACACGCCCGCCGACTGTGTCCGCACGCGGTGTTCCTGCCGCCGACGTTCTCGCTCTACACCGAGGCGTCCGCCGGTGTGATGTCGATCTTCCGGGAGATCACGCCGCTGGTGGAGCCGCTCAGCCTGGACGAGGCGTTCCTCGACGTGGCCGGTGCGCTGCGGCGGCTGCGGATGACGCCGGGTCAGATCGGCGAACAGGTCCGCGCACGGGTGGCGGACGAGTGGGGCATCACCTGTTCGGTCGGCGTCGGGTCGTCCAAGTTCGTTGCCAAGCTGGCGTCCGGCCTGGCGAAGCCGAACGGGATGCTGGTGGTGCCGAAGACGGACGTCCTCGAGTTCCTGCACCCGCTGCCGGTGTCCGCGCTGTGGGGCGTTGGCAAGAAGACGGCGGAGCGACTGTCGGCCATCGGGCTGAACCGGGTGGCGGACGTGGCCGCCATGCCGCTCGCCCGGCTCAGACGGGCCATTGGCGTGGCGGCCGCCGAGCACCTGCACTCGCTGTCCAACGGCCACGACAACCGCGCGGTGGAGCCGGAGTCGGTGGACAAGTCGGTCGGCGCCGAGGAGACGTTCGAGACCGACCGGACCGATCGCGACGGGCTCAAACAGGAGCTGTTACGCCTGTCCGAACGCACGGCGGCGACGTTGCGCCGCAGGGAACTGCGCGGCCGCACGGTGTCGATCAAGGTCCGCTTCGGTGACTTCACGACGATCACCCGCTCGCGGACGCTGCCGGTCGGCACGGACGTCACGCAGGAGATCTACCGGACCGCGTGCCGGTTGCTGGACGAGCAGACCCCGCCGGGCGCGATCCGGCTCATCGGCGTGCGCATGGAACAACTGGAGGAGGGCACCGGGGGACAGCAACTGCTACTGGACGCCCCGGAACGCGGCTGGCGTGACGCCGACCAGGCCGCGGACCAGGCCCGTGCGAAGTTCGGCGGCGCGGCCGTTCGCCCGGCCTCGTTGCTCGACAACAGATCCGACCCGACGAGCCCCCGGCGGTGAGTAACGTTCCTGGCGGGCAGGGCGCGAAGACTGGGGGCAAGCGATGGCGTGGCTGTTCGGGCGGAAAGGGCCGCACGGCGAGAAGCCTCGGAGCGGACCGACGACCGAGCAGCTGAACTCGGTCGTGCACACCGCCTTCGTTCGCGTGACGGCGGCGGCGGAGAGGTGCGCGGAGCCGGCGCGCGAGGATTTGCTCGCCGTACGGACGCGAGAGCTGGCGGGGGAACTGTGAGCGTCGATGACCGACCTGCGGGCCCTGCTCGACGGCATCTCGGTGAGCCCCAGGACCTCCCACATGGCCCAGCTCTACACCGAGGAAGTGTGGACCATCGCCCAGCCCTGGCTGATCCTCGACTTCCTCGCCGCGGATCGTGCCTCGGCGGCGATCGTGGCGATGTCCGAGCCGCGGCGGAGGATGTGGCGCCATGCCGAGGAGACGATCGCGGCGTTCGGAACGGCGACCCGGTGGTGGGGCGAGCGCGCTTGACCCAGCTCACCGACGAGATCGAAGCGTTCGTGGCCTCGCTCGTGACCGTGCCCATGCACGAGCGCAGGCCACGATGTGGCAGGCCACCGCGGCGGAGGTAATTCCGTTCGTGTCCGATGCGCTCGCCTCGTGGACGCCGAACGAGCCGTAGAATTCCTGGGCATGGTGCCCTTCGGGAACCTGTTGCTGTTCGTGGCCGCGGTGGTCGCGCCCACTCTGCTGTTCTGGCTCCTGTTGCGGACGCCGGGGACGGTCGACGCCGTCGGGGCCTACGTCCGCAGGAGGCGCCGTGGGCCGGAGCCGGCCACGCCGCCCATCGAGCAGCTCGCCGCCGACCTGCGGCGGGTCCACCGGACGCTTGCCGAGTTCCCGCCCGGCACCCCGGCGGTCCGGCGGGTGGCCACGCGGCAGGCCTACGACGCGTTGCTGGTGCAGGCGTGTACCGCCCTCGAGGTGCCGCACCGGCTCGACACGGTGGCCGAAGGGCTCGACCGGGAGGTCGAGCGCCTGCGGATCGAGGAGGCTCTGCGCGCCGCGGGTGTGCGGGTCAGCTGACCAGCGCCGGCAGCACCTCGCCGAGTGGGCCGCGCAGCACGATGGCCGCCAGGTCGTCGTACGGGGTCTCCGAGGCGTTGCAGATCACCACGGTCGCGCCGGCGCGGGCGGCGAGTCCGACCAGGCCGGCGGCCGGCTGCACCGACAGCGAGCTGCCGACGGCGAGCATCAGGTCGCACGACGTCACGGCATCCCTGGCCGCCATCAACACGTTCATGTCGAGTGCCTGGCCGAAGGAGATGGTGGCCGACTTGATCACGCCACCGCACACCAGGCACGGCGGGTCCACCTCACCCGCGGCCACCCGGTCGAGAGCCTCCAGCATCGGCCTGCGGTCACCGCACGACAGGCACTCCGTCTCGTGCATCGTGCCGTGCAGTTCCAGCACCGACACCGAGCCGGCCCGCTGGTGCAGCCCGTCGATGTTCTGCGTCACCAGCGCCACCAGTCGGCCGGCGCGTTCCAGCGACACCAGCGCCCGGTGCGCGTCGTTCGGTTCCGCCGACCAGGCGGGGTGCGCGAGCCGCGCCTGCCACGACCGGCGCCGCACCTCCGGGTCGTCGCGGTAGGCCTCGAAGCTCGACATCCGTTCCGCGCTCGGGTCGCGCGTCCACAGGCCGTTCGGGCCACGGAAGTCCGGGATCCCGGACTCGGTCGAGACTCCGGCGCCGGACAGGACCGCGACGCGCTTCGCCTCGGACACCACCGCGATGCCGTCCGCCAGCTCGTCCGGTTCTCTCATGAGCGGAGCCTGCGGAGCGAATCATCGATATCCAGGACGCCATCGAGCCCGCGGAGGGCGCCGGTGGAGCGGAGCCTGCGGAGCGTTCCGGTGCCACGGAGCGGGTGCGATGGCGTCATGAGCGTGTCCATGTGAGGAGATCGTCGGCCGTTCTCGTGTTCATTACCCGATCGAGTGGCACCCCACACTCCTCGGCGCGTTCACAGCCGTACGGCAGCCAGTCCAGCTGACCCGGCGCGTGGGCGTCGGTGTCGATCGAGAACACGCAGCCGATCTCCACCGCCATCCGCAGGAGCCGTCGCGGCGGGTCGAGTCGGTCCGGGCGGCAGTTGATCTCCACGGCCACCCCGTGGTCGCGGCACGCGGTGAACACCGCCTCCGGGTCGAACTCCGACTCAGGGCGGCCCCGGCCCCGCACCCTCCGGCCCGTGCAGTGACCCAGGATGTCCAGGTGCGGGTTGGCGATCGCCGCAAGCATGCGCTCGGTCATCTCCGCACCCGGCATCCGCAGCTTCGAATGCACGCTCCCTACCACCACGTCCAGCTCGGCCAGCAGCTCCGGCTCCTGGTCCAGCGAGCCGTCGAGCAGGATATCGACCTCGATGCCGGTCAGGAGCCGGAACGGCGCGAGCTCGCGGTTGAGCTCGGCGACCACCTCGAGCTGTCGGCGCAGCCGCTCGGCGGACAGCCCGTTCGCGACCGTGAGCCGGGGGGAGTGGTCGGTCAGGACCATCCAGTCGTGGCCGAGCAGGATCGCGGTCTCGGCCATCTCCCGGATCGGGCTGCCGCCGTCCGACCAGTCCGAGTGGGTGTGGCAGTCGCCCCGCAGTTCCGCCCGGATCGCCTCGCCGCCCGGGACGAGTGGCTCGAGCCCGCCGGCCAGCAGGCGCTGCAGATAGGCGGGCGACTCACCTCGGGCGGCCTCGGTGATCACCGCAGCGGTCGTCTTGCCGATGCTCGGCAGCGCCGTGAGGGTCCCGGCACGAACCCGGTTAGCCAGTTCGGCGGCGTCCAGACCGCCGATTACCCCCGCCGCGCGGCGAAAAGCCTGCACCTTGTGTGTGGGCTCGCCAACACGTTCAAGTAGGAACGCGATCTGGCGAAGCGCCGTCATGGGGTCCACTCAACCCACCTGACAAGGGGCGACGGGCTTCATGGCAAACTGACCGAAGGCCGGGTTTTGCTGACGCATACGACCATGATTCCGGATCGGGTAGTCGCGGAGCCTCGGGACTCGTATCCTTGAGGGTGACGCCTCCAGAGTGGGGCGCCCGCCGGGTCCGGCGGCCTTGACCCGTGATCGCCCGGCGCTCGCGACCGCTGTGCCGGAGGAGGAACTGATGCCACTCTCCGAGCACGAGCAGCGACTGCTCGACCAGATTGAGCGTGCGCTTTACGCCGAGGATCCGAAGTTCGCATCCAGTGTGCGGGGTGCACGACTGCGCCGCCCCTCACGGCGTCGACGCCTTCAGGGCATCGCGCTGTTCGTGCTGGGTGTCGCGCTTCTGGTCCTGGGAGTCATCCTGCCGCTGAAGCCTGGCGGTGTCCCCGTAGTCAGCTTGCTCGGCTTCCTGGTCATGTTCTTTGGTGCGCTGCTCACGCTCTCCGCCATGCGACGAGGCGGGGAGGGCGAGGAGGGCGCCGTGGAGACAGAAGGCGGAGGCCCGCCCAAAGCGCGCCGAAGCTCGTTCTCACAACGTATGGAGGACCGCTTCCGCAAGCGGTTCGAAGACGGACCATAGCGTCGTAGAACAGTCGGGCGTCCTCATGCTGGGGGGCGCCCGGCACTTTTGTGCGTGACGTCCGACGCAGAGTCGATGACTTCTCCGTACTGACGGGTAACTATCGCTGGAGCACCCGTCTCAGTGATGGAGGTTGGCCGTGGCTTTGCGCATCCCCGAGCACGCACAATGGGCGCGACTGGCGGAACGGGTCGCCGAGGTGGCGCCCCATGGCTTCGCCGGTGACCGTCTGCGGAACCTGTACGAGGGTCGGTGGCAGGACGGCGGCGAGCGGTCGCCCATGGTCTCGCCGGTCGACCAGTCCACGATCGGGCAGCTGTCCAAGATCGACGAGCCGACGGCGCTGAAGGCCGTCTCGGCCGCGCACCAGCAGCACCGTGAGTGGGCCGACGTGCCGCTCGCCGAACGCAAGGCCAGGGTCACCGCGGCCGTCGACGCGATGACCGAGGTCCGCGACGACCTGGCGTTGCTGCTCGCGTGGGAGATCGGCAAGCCGTGGAAGCTCGCCTGCGCGGACGTGGACCGCGCGCTGGACGGCGTCCGCTGGTACCTCGACAACATCGACGAGATGCTCGCGACCGACGCCCACGGCCGGCCGTTCGAGCGGACGCCGCTGCCCGGCCCGGTCAGCAACATCGCGAGCTGGAACTACCCGATGTCGGTGCTGGTGCACGCCGAGCTCGTACAGCTGCTCGCCGGCAACGCGGTGGTCGCCAAGACCCCGACCCAGGGCGGCGCGGTGTGCCTCACGGTCGCGCACGCGCTCATGAACGACGCCGGCCTGCCGGTGACGCTGCTGTCCGGGGACGGCTCGAAGCTGTCCGGCGCGCTGGTCAGGTCGATGGAGATCGGCGCGCTCGCGTTCGTCGGCGGCCGGGACAACGGCGGCAAGGTCGCCACACAGCTCGTGGACACCGGCAAGCGGCACATGCTGGAGCAGGAAGGCCTGAACTGCTGGGGCATCTGGGAGTTCTCCGACTGGGACACGCTCGCCGCGCACCTGAAGAAGGGCTTCGAGTACGCCAAGCAGCGGTGCACCGCCTACCCGCGGTTCGTGGTGCAGCGCAACCTCGTCGACTCGTTCCTCGCCACGTACCTGCCGGTCGTGCAGTCGATCAGGTTCGGCCACCCGCTCGCGGTCGACGAGTCGGGGGAGCCGCCCGTCCTGGACTTCGGGCCCATGATCTCCTCGGCCAAGGCGGGCGACCTGAGCCGTCGCGTGGACGAGGCGCTGCGCCACGGGGCCGTGCCGCTGTATCGGGGCAGCCTGGACCATGGCCGGTTCCTGCCAGGGCAGGACACGTCCGCGTACGTCGCGCCGACCACGCTGCTCGCCCCGCCCGGCGCGTCGCGGCTCATGCACGAGGAGCCGTTCGGGCCGGTCGACACGATCGTCGTGGTGGACACCAAGGCCGAGCTGCTCGCGCAGATGAACGCGTCCAACGGCGCGCTCGTGGCCAGCATCGCCTGTGACGACGAGGTGTTGGCGGGTGAGCTGGCAGAGCACGTGCAGGCGTTCAAGGTCGGCGTCAACAAGCCGCGCTCCCGTGGGGACCGGGAGGAGCCCTTCGGTGGCCGGGGTGGGTCGTGGAAGGGCGCGTTCGTCGGTGGCGTGCACCTGGTCCACGCGGTGACGCAGGGCCCGGCGGACGAGCTGCTGTACGGGAACTTCCCGGACTACAACCGCTACCCGGCCGTCTAGCGGCGGCCGAGCACCACCAGGTACCGGCACGGCGCGCCGGAGTCGTTGACGTACGCGCACGGCTGCGGCGTACCGAGTTGGAGGCAGTCGCCCGGTCCGAGTCGGTGCACAGTGTCGCCCTCGCGGAAGGTGAGCCGGCCGTCGAGTACCCAGATCTGGTGGTGCGCCAGCTCGTAGGACGCGGCGGGGGAGGCGACCTCGGCGCCGGCGGGCAGCTCGACCTCGACCAGTTCGAGTGGCCCGCCGGCGACCGGTGACACGGCGCGCCGGACGTAGCCGGTCTCCGGGTCGGTCCAGACGGGCTGGTCTTCTTTCCTGGCGAGCCTCTTCTGGTCCTGCTCGGCCCGCGCGACGAGCTCCGACAGCGTCATGCCCAGGGCGCCGGCCAGCCGGGCCAGCAGGGCGGCGGTCGGCTGTGTCTCGCCGCGCTCGATCTTGCTGATCATGGCGCGGGACACGCCGGAGCGGTCGGCGAGCGCGCCTCCGGAGAGGCCGCGGGCCTGGCGGGCGGCATGCAGTGTGGTGGCGATCGCCGTCGTGAGAGCGTCCGTCATGCTTCCACGATAGTGGATGGTGTGTTTACTATCTTCGACATGTTGGTTCGGGATGCTGCTGAGGCAGGGGACGCGGGGGCATGCGCGGCGATCTACGCGCCGTACGTGCTGGACACGACGATCACGTTCGAGCTGGAGCCGCCGACGGAGACCGAGATGGCCGCACGGATCGAGGCGTCACGGAAGACCCACGCGTGGCTGGTCGCCGAGATCGACGGCAGGGTGGTCGGCTACGCGTACGGGGGACCGTACAAGGCGCGCCCCGCCTACCGGTGGTCGTGCGAGGTGAGCGTGTACATCGAGCAGGGCAGGCGCCGCACGGGTGCGGGCCGCGCCCTGTACGAGGCGCTCTTCGCTCGCCTGTCCGACCGTGGCTACCGCACCGCCGTCGCGGGCATCACCCAGCCGAACGAGGCGAGCACGGCCCTCCACCACGTACTCGGCTTCGAACCGATCGGCACCTACCGCCACATCGGCTGGAAACACGACGCCTGGCACGACGTGGCCTGGTCCCAACGCCCACTGGCCCACCCGAACACCCCACCTAACCTCGCGTGTCCAACACCAGAGACCCGCGTGTCCAACAATCTGGACGCCTGAGTTCAACAAATCGGTGATGCGCGATTTGTTGAACTCAGCGGTCTCCAGTGTTGGACACGCGGGTCTGGGAGGTTGGACTCGCGCGGGTTAGGGGCGGCGGAGTACTGAGCGGGGGAGTAGGCGGGCTCGCCAGCCGAGGGGGGAGTTCTGGCGGAGGTCGTGGATCAGTTCGTCGAAGGCTGGGGCCAGGGTCGTGGTCGGTTGGTCCGCGCCGCCGTACCAGGAGCGTTCCACCTCGCTGACGACCGTGCGCAGGGCGCGTTTGCCGCCGTCATCGAGGGAGTGCTCGCGGGCCATCCGGCGGGCGGCCGCGCGGACCGTCTCCGTCGAGCCGACCTCGATGCCGCGGTCGCGGGACTCGGCCAGCAGCTCCGACCACGCCGACGTCGCCGCCGTCGGGCCGCCGCCGTGGATCTCGTGGCGGTGCGACAGCCGCCGGCGTTCCCGGATCAGGCCCGGAGCCCCGGCGGCCAGCAGCACGACCGCGAGCACCGCGAGCCACCACGACACCACGGCCGCGGCGAACACCAGCACAAGGCCCCAAGCACCCATCGCGAGCGGCAGCAGCATGCCCCGGCGGCGAGGCCGGTTGCCTGAGGTGGCACCGGCCACCGTCAACCCGACCGCGCTCGCCACCGCCAGGCCGATCAGGACCCACAGCCAGGGTGCCGGGCCGCTGCCGTCGGCGTTCCCGGGACCGGCCTGGTTGTCCGGGCCCCCGTCGCCGGCCGCGGTGGTGCTCGGGGCGGACGCCGTGGTCGGCGGCGCCGACGACTGCGTCGGTTCGGGGTCGTCCGACGGGCTGCTGATGGGGCCGGTGTCCGAAGCGTACGGCGGGTTCCACGTCGTGCCGTCGGACAGCGGCGTCGGGTCGAACGTGATCCAGCCGGACGACGGGAAGAACACCTCGACCCACGCGTGCGCGTTCTGGGTGGTGATGGTCCGGTAGTCGCCGCTCTGGTAGCCGGCCGTGTAGCCCATGGCGAGGCGCGAGGGAATGCCGGCCGCCCGCAGCAGGATGCCCATCGCCGACGCGTACTGCTCGCAGAACCCGGACTTGCTGTCGAACAGGAAGTCCTCGAGCCCGCTCTCGTCGCTGCCGACCGCGGTCTGGGTGTCGTACTTGAAGCCGTTCGTGGGGAGGAAGTAGTCCTTGATGGCCCGGACCTTTTCCAAGGTGGTGTTCTTGTCGCCGGTCAGGGTCTGCGCCAGCTTCGTGACGTCCTCGCTGATCCCCTCGGAGCCCGTGTAGATGTCCGGGATCTGAGCGGTCTGACCGAAGTTGCCGTCGGCCGACAACTCCTCGGTGGTCGGTGCGTTGAGGTCCGCGTTCACGGTGTACGTCGCCAGCTTGCGGGAGTCCTCGCCGTAGACCATGCCGCTGGTCACGTCGTAGCGCATGTCGTCCGGTAGCCCGCGCAGCTGGACCGGTACCCCGGGCAGCACCGCCCAGTGGTCCTCGAAGTTGATCGGCTCGATCGTGACCGCGGTGGTGTCACGGGACTGCGGTCCCTCGTAGCCGGGCGGGAACTTCAGCGGCTCGTCGACCGGGTCGCCGCTCGGCAGTTCGCGCTCGTTCTCGAGCTTCCAGCCACCGTTGGTGTCATAGACCGACAGGGTCATCGCACGTAGGTAGCGGGCGTCGTCGTCATCCATGTTGCGGACGCGGAACAGCTCCATGTTGACGTCCTGGTCGAGCATGCCGCGCAGCGACGTGAACGGGTTCAGCCCGAAGCCGCCCTGCCCGTTGCCGCCGCTGCCGCCAGGAAGCTGGCCGACCGTGCCGATCACGGTCACCGTCGCGCCCGCGAACAACGCGACCGCGACCGCCCCGGACACCAGGGCCGCGGGACCTCCGAGGCCACCGTTCGTGCCCTGGACCGTCGGGCGGTTGCGCCACATCTGGTGCCGGTGCGTCCCGTCCACCGCCAGCAGCGCCGCGAAGGACAGCGCCCCCAGCACGAACGCCCACCACGGCAGCATCTCGTCGGCCAGTGACGCCGGCACCGCGTACACGCACAGCAGCACCAAACCGCAGGCGGCTGGCGTGCCGGCGGACACCGCGAGCGTGTCGACGAGCACGGCGACCAACCCGATGGCGATCACCACGAGGCACAGCACGGCCTGCCCCGCCGGCACGGGAGGCACTCCGGTCCGCACGACCTCGATGGAGTTCTCGAGTACCCCGCCGAGCTCGGCCAGCGCGGCTGGCCCCGGGAGCAGGCCGAGGATCCCGTTGTCGGTGAACAGCGAGACCAGCAGGCACAGGAGAGCGAACAGCTGCGCGAGCCCGACCAGGAACACCGGTGTGCGAATGGCGCGCAACCCGAGCCCGGTCGCGGTGACCACGGTGACGGCCACGCCCGCGTAACCCCACCAGCGCAGCCCATCGATGACACCCGACAGCGCGAGGGACGCGCAGAGCGTGGTGATGGCCGCCACCACCGGGGTGACTGTCATGGACCACTGGGCGGAGGTGAGCTCGCCGGACGGTGGTGGCGGGACGGGCGGGCCACCAGCGGGACCGCGGCCGCCTCTCCCGCCGCCGGGGACTCCCGACGGCGGGCGGGTTGGGGTTGCTGTCGTCACTGTCTCGCCAATCGGGTCGTCGCCACAGCGTCGCGTTCCTGGGTGCGGGTCGTCGTCATGTCCGCTCCGGTCAGCTCGGGATCACCGCGTCCGCGCGGGAGCCGTGCGTGCGGCACAGGGTGGCCCACGTCGCCGTCATGGGGATGTTCGGCCGGGCCACCGTCACGCCCCATCCCGCGCCACGCAGCAGCGCGGTCGCGCCGTCCAGGTCGGTGGCCTGGCTGGTCTCGCCGGCAGCGGCCCACGCCGCCGTGTCCAGCAGCACCGCCAGGTTGCGGGTGCTGCGTGAGCGTTGGCTGATCAGCTGCGACAGGGCCTCGGGGGTCGTGGCGCCCAGGATCGCGATCAGTTCCTGTCCGCCGGCTGGGTCGCGGGGGTTGTCCATCGTCCCCGACGGGGTGGCCTGCAGTGCGGCCAGCGCGTCGAGCACCGCGTTGTCGTTGTGTGTGCCGTCGCCGGAGTCACGGACGATCATGCCGCCGGACTCGGTGATGAGCCGGATCCGCTGGCCGTAGCGGTGCAGGTGCAGGCACACGCTCGCGGCGAACGACACGGCCCATTCCAGGCTGGAGTTCGCGCCGGTCCCTCGGTGTGCGGAGGCACGGTGATCGAGCAATACGGTCGTACCGCCACGCCACGGCCGCTCCTCGACCCGCACCATCATCTCGTCGCGCTTGGCCGTGGACCGCCAGTGCACTTTCCGCAGGTCGTCGCCCTGACGGTACGGCCGGACGATCGCGTCGTCCTCGCCCTGACCCGCGTTCAGGCGCACCGAGCCGTCGTCGCCCGAGCCGAGACCCGAACCGCCCGGCACGCCGACCAGCTTCACCACACGTGGCACCACGATCAGCCGGGACGTGTGCGCCAGCTCGCGTTCGAACTCCGCCAGCCCGAACGGGTCGGTGATCGTCGCCTTCAGTGGGCCCAGCTGCTGGACGCCGCGCAGCATCGGCTGCACGTGGTAGCGCAGCCGGGTGCCGGTGTGCCGGGGCAGGTGCTCGATGACGAACCGCGGCTTGCCGCCCAGCGAGTACGGCACCCCGTCGGACACCAGCAGCCCGCCCGTCGGCAGGCGACCGGTCGACGTGATGTGCAACGTCACCTCGGCCCGCCCCCCGACCGGGGTACGAATCGGGAGGATCTGGCGCTGTGCGTGCAGGCCGACTCGCGCCACGGCGGTCAGCAGGCACACCATGATCGGCAGGGCCACCACGAACACGGACACGCGCAGCAGGTCGCGTTCGTTCAACACGATCGAGCACAGCGCCGCCGCGAGCCCGGCCGCGAGCAGGCATCGTCCCCGCGTGGTCAGGCCCGACAGCGCACCCTTCAGTGGCCGTGCCACAGCGCCTCCTCACCCGCTCCGTGGCACCGGAACGCTCCGCAGGCTCCGCTCCTCCGGCACCCTCCGCGGGTGCGGTGGCGCCGTGAGTCTTGATGGTTCGCTGCGCAAGCTCCGCTCACAGGAGTCCTACCTGGTCCCGCGTGTTGCCTGCGGCACCGGCACCCGCTGTACCAGCGCGCGGATCAGGTCGGCCGGCACACGGCGGCTCGCCTGGGCCTCCGGGGTGAGCACGAGCCGGTGGGCGAGCACCGGCACGGCGACGGCGTGCACGTCGTCGGGGACGACGAAGTCACGGCCGGACAGGGCGGCCTGGGCACGCGCGGCGCGCACCAGGTGCAGTGTGGACCGTGGTGAGGCGCCGATCCGGATCTCCGGCAGCCGCCGCGTCGCGGAGACCATCTCGACGGCGTAGCGGCGGATGTCGGGGGAGAGCTTGACCGCGCGCACGGTCTCGACCAGGTGCTTAACCTGCTCGGCGTGCGACACGGGCTGCAGGTCGGCGAGGGGGTTGTGGCCGGCGTGCTCGTCGACCATCGCCAGCTCGGCGGCCGGGTCCGGATACCCGATCGACACGCGGGCCGTGAACCGGTCGCGTTGCGCCTCCGGCAGCGCGTAGGTGCCTTCCATCTCGATCGGGTTCTGGGTCGCGATGACCATGAACGGCGACTCGAGCTGGTAGGTGTTGCCGTCGACCGTGACCTGCTCCTCCTCCATGCACTCGAGCAGCGCCGACTGCGTCTTGGGGGAGGCGCGGTTGATCTCGTCGCCGACCACGATGTTCGCGAAGACCGGGCCGGGCCGGAACTCGAACTCGTTGGTCTGCCGGTTGAAGATCGACACGCCGGTCACGTCGGATGGCAGCAGGTCCGGGGTGAACTGGATGCGGCTGACGGTGCAGTCGATGGAGCGGGCGAGCGCCTTGGCCAGAGACGTCTTGCCGACGCCTGGCACGTCCTCGACCAGGAGGTGACCCTCGGCGAGCAGTGTGACGAGCGCGATGCGCACGACCTCCGGCTTGCCGACCAGCACCCGCTCCACGTTCGCGGCGATCCGCTGCGCGGCGGCGCCCAGCTCGTCGAGCGCGGAAACCGGCCGGTAGTGGTTGTTGTTCTGTGTGTGCTCGACCGTCGGGTGGGTCGCACCGACCTGGTAGGGGTCGCCGCCGTTCACCGGGTAAGGGTTGCCGGACAGCGCCGATGGCGGGGTACTCGACGTCACGCGACCTCCTGTGAACTTCGTTCGGCGCAAGCCTGCTACGAAGTGTGTCAAACCTGTGAGAAGTACCCCACCCCTCAGGATACGGGGAGTGCGGTGGGCTGTCCTTCTATCTTCTACGCCTCGTGGGGCCGGGGTGTTCCGGATTCCCCACATCGCCCCACGGCGAACCTCCTGGCGCATTCATAGACGTATGTTCTGCCGGTTCGGTTGCCCCTGAGGGCAGCCAACGGTGTCCGCGAAGGCACCCGGTCGGGGGAGTCCCTCCACCGCCCCCCACCTTCACCCCCATGCGTTTACCAGGGCAAATGACGGTCGACACGCCGGCGAACCCGGTCATTCGCCGTTGACTGTGGTGAAAAGTGGGGTACGGTGGCCGCAAGTGGGGCGGAAGGGGGCTCCATGGCTGGTCCGCCTGGACCGGTGGGGAGGTGCGGACCCTGTGTTCCTCGGTACGCACACCCCGAAGCTGGACGACAAGGGGCGGCTCACGCTGCCTGCCAAGTTCCGGGACGCGCTCGCGGGTGGGCTGATGGTCACCAAGGGACAGGACCACTGTCTTTATGTCTTCCCGCGTGCCGAGTTCGAGGAGATGGCACGCAAGGTGGCCGCGGCGCCCCTGACGAACGAGGCGGTGCGCGCCTACCAGCGGTACCTGTTCGCCGGCACGGACGAGCAGCGACCCGACGGGCAGGGGCGGATCGCGATCGCACCGGAGCTTCGGCGCTACGCCGGGCTGACCAAGGAGTGCGTGGTCATCGGTGCGATCACCCGGCTGGAGATCTGGGACGCGCAAGCGTGGCAGACCTACCTGGACGAACACGAGGACGACTACTCCCAGGCTCGGGAGGAGGTCCTGCCCGGCGTGTTCTGACGTGCGTTTCCGGGCAACCGACGCGGGTGTCGTGAGGCCTCCGTTCCGCTCGCTTTCGACCCTGGCACACCTTCCCCGGCGCCAGGTGCGACGAGCGGGCGGGGACCTGGCGGCATCCGCGTAGACATCTATGAGGCGGGAGAGGGGGTGTCTTCGGCATGTCCGAAAACGGAACGGCGCATGTGCCCGTGCTGCTGGACCGCGTGCTCGCGCTGTTCGCGCCGGCACTCGACACCCCGGACGCCATCCTCGTCGACGCCACCCTCGGCCTTGGTGGCCACGCGGACGCGTTGCTCGCCGCCCACCCCGCGCTGACACTTGTCGGGCTCGACCGGGACCCGGAGGCACTCGACCGGTCGGGCACGCGCCTCGCACGCCACGGCGACCGGGTCCACCTCGTGCACGCCGTCTACGACGAGCTGCCGGACGTGCTGACCCGGCTCGGCATCGCGGCCCGGGGCTCGCTCGCTGGCGTGCTGATGGACCTCGGCGTTTCGTCGATGCAGCTCGACGTGGCCGCGCGTGGGTTCGCCTACGCCCATGACGCGCCGCTGGACATGCGGATGGACCAGACCGCGTCGCTGACCGCGGCCGAGGTGCTGAACACCTACCCGCCGGGCGAGCTGGTGCGGATCCTGCGGGAGTACGGCGAGGAGCGGTTCGCGAAGCGGATCGTCGACCGGGTGGTGCGCGAGCGTGCCCGCGCGCCGTTCACGAACAGCGGCCGCCTGGTCGAGCTGCTGTACGAGGCGGTGCCGGCGGCGTCGCGACGCACCGGCGGACACCCCGCCAAGCGGACCTTCCAGGCGTTGCGCATCGAGGTCAACGGGGAGCTGGACGCGTTGCGTGCCGCGCTCCCGGCGGCGCTGGACGCGTTGCGTGTCGGCGGCCGGATCGTCGTCGAGTCCTACCAGTCGCTGGAGGACCGGCTGGTCAAGCAGTCGCTCGCGGCGCTGGCCAAGTCACGCACCCCGCCCGGGGTGCCGGTGGAGCTGCCGGGCCATGGACCACAGCTGAAGCTGCTGACCAGAGGCGCTGAGCAGGCGGACGAGCAGGAGACCGAACACAACCCGCGGGCGGCCTCGGTGCGGTTGCGTGCGGCCGAGCGGATTCTGGAGGCAGCATGACTATCCAGACCGAGTCGACGCGGGCCCGGCGACGCGTGGCCGAGTCATCTGTGAGACGGCGCCCAGGCCCGTCGAGAAGCGGCCGGTCGTGCCGAGCCGGTCCCGCACGGCGGCGGCCCAACGCGCGTATGCCCGACGGGCCGAGCGTGAGGGACGACGCATCGAGCGCCCGATCGAGGACGACCTCGACACCGGCGCCGGTCGTGCGTCGTTCGTGGTGTCGATCATCGTCGTGCTCACGGTCGGGGTCGCGGCGACGCTGTGGCTGTCGACGCAGGCGATCGCCGACTCCTACCGCCTCGAGCAGACGAAGGACGAGGCCGACCGCCTTGCCGAGCGTGCCGCCGACCTGCAACGCGAGGTGACGGAGAAGGAGTCGGCTGCCTGGCTGGCCGAACGCGCGCAGGCGATGGGCATGGTCCCGTCCGGCGACCCGGCCCGGCTGGTCGTGCACCCGGACGGCACGGTCACCCTCGTCGGTGAGCCCGTCCCGGCGCAGGCGCCGCCGCCCGCCCAGCCGCCGGCGGACCCGGCGGCCGGTGCTGCGCAACCCGAGGGCACCGAGCAGCAGGGTGAGCAACCCGCCGGGCAGGGAGCCGGCTGATGCACGCGACCGCGCGGATTCGCCGGTGGCCATGTGTTGAAGGACGCCTTCGTGACGCCCAGCGTGAGGAAGGCGTCCTTCAGCGCACTGGGCGGCCGGCGGTGGGGGACCGCTGATGCCCGGACAGCCCCGGAGAGCGGGGCAGCAGAGTGGGCGCCGGCCTGGCGCGCCTGTCCGACGGCCCGTGCCACGGGTCGCCGTGTCCGGCAAGCCCTCGCGCGGTGGGGCGCCGCCGCGTGGGGCGGTTCACGGGTCCGGGCGGCCGTACCCGCCGCCCCGCCGGAATCCGGTCGGGCCGCGGCGGCTCGCGCGCAGGCGGCGGCCCGCAAACCACCACATCCGGGTGGTGGTCGTCCGGTTTCTGCTGATCGCGGCGCTCGTCGCGGCCGGGGTGCGGCTCATCCAGGTCCAGGGGTTCGAGGCGGAGGCGCTCGCCGCCAAGGCGGAGCAGCAGCGGACCACCGAGATCGACCTTCCGGCCAAGCGCGGCTCCATCATCGACCGCAACGGGGCGCAGCTGGCGTTCAGCGTCGAGTCGCGGACACTCGCGTTCCAGCCACGGGCGATGCGAGCGCAGATCGAGAGCGCCAACGCGAAGCTCGAGGACGGTGATCGCAAGCGGCTGGACTTCGACGCCGAGACCGCGAAGATCGCCAAGGGAATCGCGGGCAAACTCGGCATCGACGAGCAGAAGCTGCTCGGCAAGCTCCGTGCGAACAAGTCGTTCGTGTACCTGGTGGACGGCGTCGAACCGGCGGTGGCGCGGGCGATCCAGGACGAGTTCCCGTCGATCATCGCCGAGTACCGCGCCGAGCGGGAGTATCCCGGCAAGTCGACGGCCGCGAACATCATCGGCATCGCCAACTGGCGGATGGACAACAAGGACGTCGAGAAGCACGACCTGCATGGTCTCGCGGGGCTGGAGTCGTTGCGGGACAACCAGCTCGCCGGCACACCCGGTCGGCAGACCGTGGCCACCGAGGGCGGCAACGACGGGGTCGTCATCCCCGGCACGGAGCGTGACGTGCGGCCGGCGAAGGACGGTTCGGACATCGAACTGACCATCGACGCGGACCTGCAGTACTTCCTGCAGCAGGCGCTCTCCGCCTACGTCGCGAAGGCGGAGGCCCGCAGCGGCAGCGCGGTGATCATGGACGCCAAGACCGGGGAGGTCTACGCGCTCGCGAACGACAAGACGTTCGACCCGAGCCAGCCGAACTGGAACGAGAACCAGGACCTGCTCGGCAACCCGGCGGTCACCAACGCGTACGAGCCCGGCTCGGTGAACAAGATCATCACCGCCCTGTGCGTGATCGACTACAACCTCACCTCGCCGCTGGACACGCACACGGTGCGGGACTCGATCAAGGTGTCGGACCGCACCATCGAGGACGCGTGGGGCCATCCCCCGCAGCAGTTCACCACCACCGGCATCTTCGCGAAGTCGTCGAACGTCGGCACGCTGATGCTCGCCCAGGAGTGCGGGCAGGACCGCTTCTCCGACCTGATGACGAAGCTCGGTCTCGGCAAGAGGACCGGCGTCGGCCTGGCCGGCGAGAGCGCAGGCCATGTGCTGCCCCGCGGCCAGTGGTCGGGGTCGACGTTCGGCAACCTGCCGATCGGCCAGGGTGTGTCGATGACCATCCTGCAGATGGCCGGCATGTACCAGACGGTCGCCAATGACGGTGTGCGCGTGCCACCGCGGATCGTGGCCGCGCGGATCACCCCGGAGGGCGAGCGGATCGCCGAGCCAGCGCCGAAGCCGGTGCGCGTGGTCGACGCGAAGACCGCCAAGACCGTGCGGGACATGTTCCGCGCCGTGATGCAGGAGGCACCGGTCCCCAACAACGGCACCGGTGTGAAAGCGGCACTGACGGGCTACCAGATCGCCGGCAAGACCGGCACCGCTCAGCAGGTCAAGGACGGCGGGGGCGGCTACAGTCGCGAGAACCACTGGATCACGTTCGCGGGCATCCTGCCGGCGGACTCGCCCCGGTTCGTGGTCGGCATCATGATCGACCGGCCCCACTACGTCGGCGGCCCGCCGGAGGGCAAGACCGCGGCGCCGCTGTTCCACGACATCGCCTCGCACCTCGCGCAGACCTACAACATCCCGCTGTCGAAGGAACAGAGCCCGTACGTGCCGCTGATAGAGCCGTAACCTGAAGGCCATGCTGCGTACTGACGAGTCGCGGTTCGCGTCCCTGCCGGACTTCCCCTACGAGCCGACGTACGCACAGGTCGGTTCGGTGCGCATGGCGTACGTCTCGACGGGCCCGGCGGACGGGCCGGTCGCGTTGCTGCTGCACGGGGAACCGACCTGGTCGTTCCTGTACCGCAAGGTGTTGCCCGTGCTCGCCGCGGCCGGGATCCGCGCCGTGGCCCCGGATCTGGTCGGGTTCGGCCGGTCGGACAAACCACCCGCGGCCGCGCATTCCTATGCCGCGCACGTGGAGTGGGTGCGCGCGCTGGCCTTCGACGTGCTGGACCTGCGCGACGTGACGGTCGTCGGGCACGACTGGGGCGGGCTGATCGGTTTGCGCCTGGCGGCGGAGCACTCCGCCCGGGTGGCCCGGATCGTGGCCGCGAACACCGGCCTGCCGACCGGGGAGGAAACGATGCCCGCCGAGTGGTGGAGTTTCCGCCGGGCCGTGGAGAAGGCGTCGGCGCTGGACATCGGCCGGTTCGTGCAGGCGGGATGCCGGACACCGCTGTCGGACGAGGTCCGTGCCGCCTACGACGCGCCCTTCCCGGCCGAGGAGTACAAGGTCGCCGCGAAGGTGATGCCCGGGCTGGTGCCGGTGTCGCTCGAGGATCCGGCGGCGCCGGCGAACCTGGCGGCGTGGCGGGTCCTGCGGCAGTGGGACAAGCCTTTCCTGTGCGCGTTCAGCGACGGCGACCCCATCACCGGTCCGATGGCGCCGGTGCTGCGGGCGCGGGTCCCGGGCGCGGCCGGCGTCGACCACCCGACGATCACCGGTGCCGGTCACTTTCTGCAGGAAGACGCGGGTGAACGCCTCGGCGAGGAGATCGCGGACTTCATGACGCGAGTTCACTGACCGTTCGGCGGGGTTTGGTGCCTTCGAAGCTGTTCACGCGGTGTCGGCGCCGCATCCCCGCGCGCGATACCGGCGGGCGTCGGCGATGCTGTGCGCGTGGAGTACGTGTCCAAAGTGCCGCGACCGCCGCTGGACGGGCTGATCGACGACCTCTACTACCTGGAGGGTGCGTCGCCGTACGCCCGGCTGATGCTGCCGCCGAGCCCGTCGGCGTTGCTCATCGTCAACCTCGGGGCGCCGTTCCGCATCCGCGCCGGCACCGACATCGAGACGGCCGAGTACGCCGACGGCTGCGTGGTCACCGTGCCCACCCGCGCGTGGGAGTTCGAATACCCACTCCGAACCCGGTCCGTCGGCGTGCACTTCAAGCCGTGGGGGCCGGCGCCGTTCCTGCCGATGCCCTCGGCCGAGCTGTGTGACCGGCCGGTGACGGTAGAGCAGGTTTGGGGCCGGCCCGCCATCGCTGAGCTGCGGGACCGGCTGGCCACGGCGGACGGACCGCACGAGATGCTGACGCTGCTCGAGGAGGAGCTGATGCGACGGCTGTGCGAGACCGCCGGCCTGGGGCTGGTCCGCCACACGAGCAGCGTCATCGCGGCGACCAGCGGGGCGGTGGCGATCGGCGACCTGAGCGTGGCAGCCGGTGTCAGCAGCACACATCTGGCACGGCGGTTCAAGGAGCTCATCGGCGTCACGCCGAAGCGGCTGGCCCGCGCCTACCGCTTCACCGCCACCGTGTTCGCGATCAACCCCGCCGGACCGATCGACTGGGGCGACCTCGCGTGTGGCGCAGGCTACTTCGACCAGGCCCACTTCGGCCACGAGTTCCGGGCGTTCACCGGGCTCACGCCGACCCGGTACGTCGAAGTCCGGCGGCGGTTCCTGCGCGAACATCCCGGCCACGCGCTGGACGGCTGGCCGCTGCCGGCCGATTGATTTCTTACAAGAGCGACAGCTCACGACACGCTAATTTTTGGGGGCACACCAAAAATCAGAGGAGAGCCCCGTGGGCAAGGTGGTCATGTACAGCTCGGTGTCGGTGGACGGCTTCATCGCGGACGAGAATGACCAGCCCGGACCGCTGTTCGACTGGTTGTCCAGCGGTGACGTCCCGTTGGACGAGAGCGGCGCGCTCAAGGTGTCGCAGGTGTCCTACGACTACATCCGGGCGTACTGGGACCAGATCGGGGTGACAATCGCCGGCCGCCACGTCTTCGACATGACGGACGGCTGGGACGGGAAGCCTCCGAGCGGGATCGACCACGTGGTCGTCGTGACACACCGGCCGGAGCCCGAGGGCTGGGACCCCGAGGCGCCGTTTCACTTCGTCGACGGCGTCGAGGCAGCCGTGGCCAAGGCGCAGGAGCTTGCGGGTGACCGCTTGGTCGAGGTCGCCGCTGGCGACGTCGGTGGCCAGGCGCTTGCCGCGGGTCTGGTCGACGAGGTGCGCATGGACGTCGTACCCGTGGTGTTCGGGTCCGGCAAGCGCTACTTCGGGTCGGTCGACGCGCAGCACCTGTTGGAGGATCCTGACGTGGTGATTCAGGGCAACCGGGTGCTTCACCTGCGCTATCGGGTGCGCCGTTGACCGATCTGCCAGACAGCGACGAGTCCGCACGGGCCGCCGTCGGTGCTGTGCTGGCAGCTCGTGGGGACTCGTCGGGGACTGAGTGGGCTGACCTGCGGTAAAACCGCAGGTCAGCCCGATACTGAACTCAGATGTCGTAGTACATCGCGAACTCGTGCGGGTGCGGGCGCAGGCGGATCGGGTCGATCTCGAACTCCCGCTTGTACTCGATCCACGTCTCGATCAGGTCGGGGGTGAAGACGCCACCCTCGACCAGGTAGTCGTGGTCGACCTCGAGCCGGTCGAGGACGGCGTCCAGCGACGCCGGCACCTTCTCGATGCCCAGGGCCTCCTCGGGCGGCAGCTCGTAGAGGTCCTTGTCCACCGGGGCCGGCGGCTCGATCTTGTTCTTTACGCCGTCGAGGCCGGCCATGAGCATCGCCGAGAAGGCGAGGTAGGGGTTGGCCGACGGGTCCGGCACGCGGAACTCGATGCGCTTGGCCTTGGGGTTGTCGCCCGAGATCGGGATGCGGGTGCAGGCCGAGCGGTTGCGGGCGGAGTAGACCAGGTTGATCGGCGCCTCGTAGCCGGGCACCAGGCGGTGGTAGCTGTTGACCGTCGGGTTGGTGAACGCCAGCAGCGACGGGGCGTGCTTGAGCAGCCCACCGATGTAGTGCCGCGCCATGTCGGACAGGCCCGCGTAGCCGGTCTCGGCGTGGAAGAGCGGCTCGCCGTCCATCCAGAGGCTCTGGTGGCAGTGCATGCCGGAGCCGTTGTCGCCGAACAGCGGCTTGGGCATGAAGGTGACGCTCTTGCCCTCGGCCCAGGCGGTGTTCTTGATGATGTACTTGAACAGCATCAGGCTGTCGGCCGACCGCAGCAGCGTGTCGAACTTGTAGTTGATCTCCGCCTGGCCGCCGGTGCCCACCTCGTGGTGACCGCGCTCGAGCTCGAGGCCCGCCTTGGTGAGGTTGCTCATCATGGTCGAGCGCAGGTCGCTCTGGTGGTCGTAGGGCTCCACCGGGAAGTAGCCGCCCTTGCCCCGGGTCTTGTAGCCCAGGTTGGGGCCGCCGTTCTCGCCGGTCAGCGCGCCGGAGTTCCAGGAACCCTCGACCGAGTCGATGTGGTAGTACCCCTCGTTGATGCCGGTCGAGTGCCGGATCGAGTCGAAGATGTAGAACTCCGCCTCGGGGCCG
>NZ_DASUVO010000099.1:0-6220 GCF_036378875.1 Actinophytocola sp. | reverse complement strand
GGCGAACGACACGCGGATGCGAACTTCGTCCGGTTCGTACCGGATCACGTCATAACTTTGCCTGATGTAGGTAACCAGGTCGCCCCAGTCCGCCAACCGAGTCTCCGTTCGTCCACCCACCGCCTCGCAGGAGTCTAGTCCGGAACAGGCCCGGCGCCGTGTACTTCGGCGCCGGGCTGTCGTCCGGTGTCCTGTGGGGACGGGGACTCGGTCGGGTGTGACAGCCACGCTGTCACATTTCAATCGGATCTAGCAGGTGGGTTCGCCGGTCTGGGCCGGGACGCTGACGGCGTTCCAGGCTGCCCGGACGGTGTTGAACTCGGTGCAGCTGTTCGGGAACAGGGCCCGCGCCGCCTGCAGAGTGGCCAGCCGGACTCGGCCGTGGGTCCATGTCGTGGTCTTGCGCAGCAGGCCGTTGTAGAAGATCTGCGCGGCCTTCTGCACACCGATGCCGGTGACCGTGGAGCTGTTGCACGTCGGGCTGGATGGCTTGCCGCCGCCCGGGTTGCTGCCCTCGGCGAGCAGGTAGAACCAGTGGTTCTGCACGCCAGCACCCGCGTGCACCTCCAGGTTGGGCACCGACGAGCTGAAGCAGTTCGGGTGGCCACTGCGCAGCGAGGGCTGGTACATGAACCGGATCGGGCCGCTGCCGGAGAGGTTGACCTCCTCGCCGACCTGGTAGTCGGGCGGGTCGTTGGGGTTGTTGGCGAACGCCTCGGTGACCGCGCCGAAGATGTCGCCGGTGGACTCGTTGAGCCCGCCCTTCTCGTTGCTGCCGCCGGAACCGCCCGGCGTGAACTGGAAGATGCCGTGACCGAACTCGTGTGCGACCACGTCGATGGGGACGACCTGGCGCTGGCCGTCCGAGGAGCGGCCGAAGCTGGCCGAGCTGCCGTTCCAGAACGCGTTCACCGCGGTGAGGCCGACGTTGGCCGGGAAGCCGCCGCCCGAGCCGTTGATCCCGCTACGGCCCAACCAGCTGCTCAGCATGTCCCACTGGCGCTGGGTGGCGTAGAGGGCGTCGACGCACGCCGTCTCCAGGCTGGTGCCCGAGCCGTTGCCCCACACGTCGTCCGGTCCGGTGAACACCTGCTGGTTGCTGTTCTGGCGACACCGCACGCCGGAACGGGTGGGGTCGATCGTGGAGAACGTCCCCCCGCTCTGCTGGGTGGTGATGGTGACCGTGCCGTTGTAGAAGCCGTTGCCGGTGCCGGCACGCACGTCGTCCCAGACGTCCAGGACCGCGCCGGTCGTGGCGTCCACGAACACGTGCGGACGGCTCGGTACCTGCTCGGCGGTGCTGCCCTCGAGCACCACCTCGTAGGCCAGCGTCGGGCTGTCGACCGCGAACACCACCAGCTGGCGGCTCACCACCTTGTCCACTGTGGACAACGTCTTGGCCGCGGCCGCCTCCGCGGCGTCCTTGGTCAGCACCGGGCGGATGTCCACCGCCACGGACGTGGTGTCGTCGGTGACCGTGTCGTGCACGCGTCCCTGGCCGTCGGTGACGATCACCGCGTCGCCGCCGACCACCTCGAGCCCGCGGTAGGTGCGCTGGTAGGCCGCGTAGTACAGCCCGCCGCCACCGGACGTGAAGCTGGACCTGACGAAGGCGTCCTCCGCGCCCTTGGCCAGCCCGACACCGCGCGCGGCCGCTGCGTCGGCGGCCCGCGCCGCCAGAACGTCCGGGCTCACCGGTTCTGGGGCCGACTGGGCGGGTTGCGCCGGTAGTGTCAGCGTCAGCGCGAGCCCGGCGATCATGGCCAGGCTCGCGCGCGTCCCTCGCTTGCGATTCGTCAAAAGATGTCCTTCCTCCGGGCGCGCACGCCTTCATGGGGCGATGCGCGCCGAAATCAGCAGAGGTGCAGGGTGAACCGTGCCCAGGTTTGGATACCTGGACCTATTTCGAGTTAAGAAGCCGCAAAGGACGCGGTCAATGAGGCATTCGGCCGAGTCGGATAACTGTGAATGGCCAGGACTGGGGATTTGGGGCTTTTAATGTTGGGCGAATGTCGAGGCCTGAGTTACCGCACGGCGCCGGCCTGCCGCACCAGTGTCTGGTACCAGGACGCGTACGGGGTGTTCGTGGCCGGGTAGTTCGCGAGCGGTGTGGTCGCCTGCGCCGCGGAGTCGAAGTCCCAGCCGCGGACCACGCGGCCCGACGCGCGGGCCGAGGTGATGAACGAGGAGTGCGTGGCCGGGGCGCCGTAGAACAGCGCACCTTGCCGCAGCTCGGCGCTGTCGCCGTCCTGGTACTCGTCGAACGCGGTCTGCGGGTACTGGATCCGCGCGCCGCTGACCCGGTCGGTGCTGACCCGCAGGGTGTTCGCCGGCGTCGCGCCGTCCGCGGCGGTGTGGACGGTCACGCTCATGTCGTCGTGCGCCGAGGTGGTGGTGTCGTAGCGCGGGTCGGCGGTCGTGGCGTTGCCGGTCCAGGAGACGGTGCCCGCGTTCGCGTCGAGGGCGCCCTGCCAGGTCCAGTTCTGGTCGCTGCTCTGGCTGCGGTGCACCTCGCGCAGTCCGCTGCCGGTGAACGCCACCGACGGCAGCACCCCGTTGTCGTACTGCCGACTGGCGGACCAGCTGATCTCGCCGGACGAGTCGACGTGGCCGGTCTGGTACCAGAGCGTGGTGCCGTTCTGTGACTGGTGCACCTCGACCAGGTCGCCGTTGTCGTTGAGCGCGATCGCCGGGGTGACGCCGGATCCGTAGCGGCCGTGCCGCTGCCAGGTGACCCGGCCATCGGCGCCGTAGGTGCCCGTCCAGTACCAGAGCGCGCCGCTGCCGGAGTCGTGCACCTCGACGACCCGGCCGTGCCCGTTGATCGCGATGGCCGGGTGGTGGCCGACGTCGCGCCGGTAGGCGGCGCGGGTGGTGGCGTCGCCGGACAGCAGGGTGAGCACGCGCCCGCGCAACGCGTCGACGGTGGCGTCGGCGGGGTAGTCGTCAGCCCGCAGTAGCCGGGTGCCGAATGCGGCACGCAGCTCGTCGTTCAGCGCGGCGAGGTCTCCCGCGGCGTAGGAGCCGTTGTCGGTGAGATTGTCCTTGAGGTCGAGCATCACCACGAGCGGCGCGTGTGTTGGGTGCGCGGCGGACCAGGACGCGACGACCGCGAGCCAGTCGCGCAGGTTGTTCGACGCCGGGTTGCCGCCGGAGTGGTCCACGAGGTGGCCGGGGCTGTCGTGGCCCACACCGTAGTCGCGGGACGTGGTGTAACCGTTGTCGTGCACGTCCAGTTCGAGGAAGCGAACGCCGTGGTCGAGCTGATAGGTCAGCGACTGCTTCGCGCCGGCGACGTCACCGGAGTAACTGTTGTGCGTGGCCTGGAAAACCGCCGCCGTGAACGGCATGCCCGCCGCGGCCCCGGTACCGCCGGTCAGCAGCAGACCGGCCGTGACCGCGGCGACCGCGATGGCGGCGCGGCCCCGGAGCGTCCTGGCGGTCATCGGCGGCCTCCACGGTCAGTTATTGGCCGGATGCGTCTGCACACGGTGATTGTTTACCATCGGCGCGCCGATGTCATCACCGTTCGGGCGGTGCTAGCTGGTGAGGGCTGGACCTTTGAAGACTTCGCGGGTGTGCCAGTGGATGTGTGTGGCGGCGGGCGGAGTGGTGCCGGGGCGTGGGCGTAACGGCCGTCGGTGAAGGCCGTAGACGGACTGGCCGGTGTCGGTGCGGCTGGTGAAGTTCGAGGACACGGTGATCCGGAGATCGTTGTCCAGTCCGAGGGCGCCGTGGTCGAACAGCTTGTGGTGCAGTGAGCAGAGGGCGAGCCCGTTGTCGGGGTCGTCGGGCCCGTCGAAGGTGAACCAACGGATGTGGGCTGCCTCAACACCGACGGTGGCCGCACCGAGTTGGCCGTCGAAGCCGCAGAAGGCGCACTGCCGGTTCCACGCGGTGAGAATCGCGACGGTCCAGGAACGTCGTCGCTGCCGTGGCTTGTCGGTCTGGTGTGCCGTGGTGAGGATCGTGTCGGGGTCGAGGCCGACCGCCATGAGCACGTCCGGTGCGATGGTCGGTGGGAACTCGGCGTCGACCAGTAGCCGGGCCGCCGCGGCGGCGATGTCGGGGTCGCGTAGAGCGTCCTCCAGTGCGGGGGTGAGTTGGCCGACGACCCGGTTCGTCGCGAGTGGCTGCACGCGGTCCATGGGCACGTCGTGATTCAGTGTCCAGATCTTGTCCGAGCGCAGCCGGGTGAACGGGTAGGCAGCACGCTGCGTGGGACCTGCCGTCGACGGCGGGCCGTAGTCCCTGATCAGCTCCGCGAGTCTGTCCGCCGTGGTCGACCAGTCGAGCGCGCTCGAGTCGGTGGTGGTCAACTGCCCGAGCGCGAGCAGCACCAGCAATGGCTTGTGCGGCGAGCGTTGCCCTCGGTGCTGATGTTGCCGTAACGAGGACAAGCATGCCATCACGTCGGCTTTCGACATCACCCCAGTCGCCACGCCGCAATCATGGCCGATCGCGCCACTGAACTCGACCACCGACACAGCTGTTCGTTCCCGGTCGGGGCGAGAGAGGGCGGTCAGCGGCTGAAGCCGGCGGTGAGGCCGCTCAGCAGTTGGCGGCGGCCGAAGGCGTAGATGACCAGGATGGGCAGTGTGGTGAGGACGACGGCGGCGACGATGGCCGGGACGTTGACGCTGTACTGGCCCTGGAAGGCCCACAGTGCGAGCGGCAGCGTTCGTTTGTCGGGGCTCTGGGTGAGGATCAGCGGTAGCAGGAATCCGTTCCAGATGGACAGTGTGTTGTAGACGGTCACGGTGACGATGGCCGGCCGGGTGAGCGGTGCCGCCAGCCGCCACATGGTCATCCACTCGGTGGCGCCGTCGATTCGCATCGACTCGAACAGTTCCTTCGGCACGTCGCGGATGAAGTTCGCGAGTACCAGCACGGACAGTGGGATGGCGAACGCGATCGACGGGAGGATCAGCGCGAGCAGGCTGTCGTACAGCTGCAGCCTGATGATGATCAGGTAGATGGGGATCACCGTCGCCTGTAGCGGGATCGCGAGGCCCATCAGGAACAGCCCGTTCACGAGGCGCAGGAACCGGAGCTGCCAGCCCCGCACGATCGCGTAGGCGGCCATGAACGAGACCACCACCGCCGGCACCACCGCGCCCGCGGTCGCCACGACGCTGTTGACGAAGTACGTGACGAAGCCGGACTCCAGCACGAACTGGTAGTTGCCCAGCGTGGGTTCGCTCGGCGGCACCAGCGGGTTGCTCGAGTAGTAGTTGCTCTGGAGCTTGAAGCTGGTGATGAGCACCCAGTAGACGGGGATGATGACGATCGCGAGCCACAGCCAGCCGGCCAGACCGCCGAACCAGTTGCGCCGGCGGGTGGCCGGGTTGGCGCCGTTGTGCCGCTCGCGGTGAGCCGTCGCCTGTCGCGGTGGTGTGGTCAGGGTGAGGCTCATGTCAGACGCCCTCGAACTGGCTCTGTGTGACGTCCCCGCCGCCGAGCCTGCGCAGCAACAGGGCGATGGCCAGGCCCACCAGGACGAGGATGACGGCGATGGCGCTGGCGGGCCCCATCAGGTTGGCCTGGAAACCCCGCTTGTACATGTCCAGCGCGAGCACTCGGGTGGCGTCTCCCGGGCCGCCTTCGGTCAGCACGAAGATGAGGTCGAAGAAGGTCAGCGACCCGACCACCATGAGCGTCGACGACGTGACGATGGTGTGTTTGAGCTGGGGCAGGGTGATGCTGAAGAACTGGCGGACCCGCCCGGCGCCGTCGATCTGCGCGGCTTCGTAGATGGACTGGGGAATCTGCCGGACTCCACCCTGGTAGATCAGCGCGTGGAACGGGATGAACTGCCAGGACACGACGAAGACGACGACGCCGAGCGCGAGGGTGCTGCGACCCAGCCAGTCCTGTGCCAGGAACGAGACGCCCAGGCCGGCGCCGAGGCCGAAGTTGGGGTCCAGCAGCGCCTTGTACGTGATGGCGAGCGCCGCCGAGCTCAACAGCAGCGGCACGACGTAGACCACCGCCAGGATCTCGCGGTATCGCTGGCGCCCGGCGAGGAACACGCCCATGAGCAGGCTCATCGGCGTCTGGAACAGCCACGACAGCGCCATCACCAGGAACGTCACCCAGAGCGCGTGCGGCAGGCCAGGGTCGGTCAGCACGGACTGCCAGCTGTCGAGCCCGGCTGGGTGGATCGCGCCGATCCCGTCCCAGCGGGTGAAGCTGAGCACCAGCACGCCGAGGAGCGGTA
>NZ_DASUVO010000098.1:0-125099 GCF_036378875.1 Actinophytocola sp. | reverse complement strand
GAATGTGGCCAGCTGGGTCACCAACGGGCATGCCTCTTGCTGATCGCCGCCTGCGGAGTTGACGTCCACCCGAGACTTTTCACCGACGGCGATGCTCACCCCACAAAATCCGGTCGTGCCTGTGTAGGTAGCGGCGTCGTGGTTGCCGATCTTGGGCAGGCGCTGGATGTTCGTGCCGACGATGTCGTCGATGGTGAGGTTCTCGAACAACGCGACACCGATCGTGAAGGTCTCGTTGATCGTCGGGCCCTCGCGCCGCCATTCGCAGACCCTGGCCTGGCCAACCGTCTTGCCTTGTCCGCCGGTCAGCTGGAGCGAGGCCTTCTCCGTGTCGTCCAGCAGTTCGCAGGGCTCGACATCGGCGAGGTCTCCGCTCGGGCTCTGCCCGCTGGTCGTCTCTTCCGTGGATTGCTCGGTGGTCGCGGTCGGTTCGGTCGAACTGTCGTCCGGGCTCGGGCTGCCAATCGTCTTCTCGGAGCAGCCAGCGAGCAGGAACAGAAACGCGATGGCCGTGGCGACCAAGCGTCTAGGCACTGAAGTTCCCCCTGGCACCCTGGTCGGTGTTGTCGTAATTCTCCATCGCGGCCATGATGCCCTGTTCCGCGTCGGCCAGGGTGCTCCGGAACTCCCGCAGCTTGGGGATGAATCCCTGATCGTCCGTCGCGACTTGCACCAGGTACGGCTTCATCGCCTCGGCACCGTGGCTGGAGCCGAGGGGGAGCTGTTGGGCAAGCCACTCGCCCTCGATGAGGTTGTCGTCGACCCATCTGGCCATATCGCGGATGGCCTTGAGCAGCGCGTCGCCTCCTTCGGGGCTGACCGCGAACTGCCCGCCTGCCGCTGCCGCCGCGAACTGCTTCATCGAGCCCGCGAAGGCGCCCATCGCGGCACCCATCGCGGCGCCTATGGCGGTCATGAGCCCCCACCCCCATCCGTCACGTACCGGCTCCGTTACCCCGGGACACTATTGTGACGTATGCCCCACGGGGAAGGTTCCGGTTTGCGAAATGCGGGGACCACCCGATCAGCCGAAGCGGCCGGAGATGTAGTCCTCCGTGGCTTTCTCGCTCGGGTTGGAGAAGATCTTCTCCGTGGCGTCCATCTCGATGAGGCGGCCCGGCTGGCCGACGCCGGCGAGGTTGAAGAACGCCGTCTGGTCGCTGACGCGCGCGGCCTGCTGCATGTTGTGGGTGACGATGACGATCGTGTAGTCCTGCTTCAGCTGGCCGATCAGGTCCTCGATCGCGAGGGTGGAGATCGGGTCCAGCGCGGAGCACGGCTCGTCCATGAGCAGCACGTCCGGCTGCACGGCGATGGCGCGGGCGATGCACAGGCGCTGCTGTTGCCCACCGGACAGCGACGAGCCTGGCTTGTTGAGGCGGTCCTTGACCTCGTTCCACAGGTTCGCGCCACGCAGCGACGCCTCGACGATCTCGTCCGACTGCGACTTCGACATGCGCTTGTTGTTCAGCTTCATGCCGGCGATCACGTTGGCGTAGATGGACATGGTGGGGAACGGGTTCGGCCGCTGGAACACCATGCCGATCTGCCGGCGCACACGCACCGGGTCGACGTCGCGGGCGTACAGGTCCTCACCGTCCAGGGCGATCTTGCCTCGGATGTACGCCCGGGGGATCACCTCGTGCATGCGGTTGAGCGAGCGCAGGACGGTCGACTTGCCGCAGCCGGACGGACCGATGAACGCGGTCACCGCGCGCGGCTCGACCGCCATGGACACGCCCTCGACCGCGAGGAAGTCGCCGTAGTAGATGTTGAGATCCGAAATGTCGAGTCGCTTGGCCATATTCCTTGTCCTTACCGGCGGCCGGTCTTGGGCGCGAAGAACCTCGAGACGAGGCGGGCGACGAGGTTCAGCAGCATGACGATCATGATGAGCGTCAGCGCGGCGGCCCAGGCCCGGTCGTAGTTGATGGTGACGATGCCGTTGGGTGCCAGGCCCTGGCTGTACTGGCGGAACACGTACACCGGCAGCGTCATCATGCGCTCGTCGAACAGGTTGAAGTTCGCCGAGTTCGCGAAGCCCGCGGTGATGAGCAGCGGCGCGGTCTCGCCGATGACGCGGGCGATGGCCAGCGTGACACCGGTGACCAGACCGGCGGTGGCCGTGCGCAGCACGACCTTCACGATGGTCAGGTACTTCGGCACACCCAGCGCGTAGGAGGCCTCGCGCAGCTCGTTGGGCACGAGCTTGAGCATCTCCTCCGAGGCCCGCACCACCACCGGGATCATCAGCACGGCCAGCGCCACGGAACCCGCCGCGCCCATCCGCACGCCCGGCCCGAAGATCAGCGCGAACAGCGAGTAGGCGAACAGGCCGGCGACGATCGACGGGATGCCGGTCATCACGTCGACGAAGAACGTGATGGCCCGGCCGAGCCGGCTCGGGCCGTACTCGACCAGGTAGATGGCGGTGAGCATGCCGATCGGCACCGAGATGACCGTCGCGAACAGCGTGATCTCGATCGTGCCGACGATCGCGTGGTAGGCGCCGCCGGCGTCCATGCCGCCGAACACGCCACGCATCGTGGTGTTGAGGAAGTAGAGGTTGAACCGCTTGACGCCGGCCGCGATCACCTGCCACAGGAGGCTGATCAGCGGGATCAGCGCCAACCCGAAGGCCGAGTACATCAGGGCGGTCGCGAACCGGTCCCTCGCGGCACGGCCGCCCTCGACGGCCTGCGAGGTGATCAGCAGCGCCACCACGAACAGCACGGTGCCGAGCACCACGGTCAGCGGGATGCTGAACGCGCCGAACACGGCCAGGAGGGCACCCATGACCACGAGCGATGCCACGAAGATCGCGACCGGCGTGTACCTGGGCAGCTTCCCGTGCGTCAGGCTGACGCCCTTGAGGGGGGTGTCTACCGAAATCATCAGTTGGCCCCCGAGAACTCCGCCCGGCGGCTCACGATCCACCGCGCGAACATGTTGACAAGGAGTGTGATCACGAACAGCACGAGGCCCGTGAAGATCAGCACGTTCACGCCGAGCCCGGAGGCCTCGGGGAACTCCAGTGCGATGTTCGCGGCGATGTTCTGCTGCTGCCCCGGCTTGAGGATGAAGATCGAGTAGAGCAGGCCGGGCGAGAGCACCATCGCGACCGCCATGGTCTCGCCGAGCGCACGGCCGAGACCGAGCATGGTGGCGGAGACGATTCCGGACCGCGCGAACGGCAGGACCGCGGTTCTGATCATCTCCCAGCGCGTCGCGCCGAGCGCGAGCGCCGCCTCCTCGTGGAGCGTGGGGGTCTGCAGGAAGATCTCCCGGGACACCGCCGTGATGATCGGCAGGACCATGACCGCGAGCACGACGCCGGCGGTGAGGATCGTCCGGGCTGGGTTGGCGGCCGGGCCCTCGAACAGCGGGATCCAGCCGAACGTGTTGGACAGCCACTCGGTGAACGGGTAGATCCTCGGCATCAGCCAGAGCCCGCCCCACAGGCCGTAGACAACGCTGGGGATGGCGGCGAGCAGGTCAACGACGTAGCCGAGCGTGGAGGCGACCCGCCGCGGCGCGTAGTGCGAGATGAACAGGGCGACCCCGATGGCCACCGGCGTGGCGATCACGAGGGCGATCAGTGCGGCGAGGACGGTGCCGAACACCAGCGGGCCGACGTAGGCGAAGACCGACTGGTCGTCGAGGAAGCCCACGCGACGGGCCAGTTCGGCGCTGGGGGTCGAGATGGCCGGCCAGCCCTGGATCAGCAGGAAGGCGGCGACGGCGGCGAGTACGACGAGGATGAGCACGCCGGCGTACTTCGCGCTCGCCGAGAAGATCCGGTCACCGGGACGTTGCGGTGGACGCGGCTGGGCCGACGACGCGTCTCGCGCCGCCTTCGGCTCGTCCGTTGTGGTCACTGTGGGTCTCCGTGCACAGGAGGGGGGACGGACCCAGGTCCGGTGAGCGACGCGGCACGCCACTCACCGGACCTGTGTGGACCGTATTACGCGATGGCCTCGATGGCGGCTTCGACCTCGGTGCGTAGTGCGTCGGAGATCGGAGCGGAGCCGGCCTCCTTGGCGGCGGCGTCCTGGCCCTCGGCGCTCGCGATGTAGCCGACGTACGCCTTCACCAGGTCAGCCTTGGTGGCGTCCTCGTACTTGGAGCACACGACGATGTAGGAGACGAGGACCAGCGGGTAGGAGTCCGCGGTCGTGGTGTCCCGCTTGATGTCGATCGCCAGGTCGTGCTCGGGCAGCCCGTCCTTCTTGGGGGACTCCTCGACGACCTTCGCCGCGCCCTCGGCGGTCGGCTCGACGAACGCGTCGCCGACCTTGATCTTCGCGACGCCCAGGCTGCCGGCCTGGCTGTGGTCGGCGTAGCCAATGGTGCCCTGGCCACCCTGGACGGCCTGGACCAGACCGGAGGTGCCCTGCGCGGACTGGGTGCCCTGCTTCGGCCAGTCACCGCTCGCCTCGTGCGGCCAGTCGGCGGCCGCGGTCTTCGCTAGGTAGTCGGTGAAGTTCTTGGTCGTGCCCGACTCGTCGGAGCGGTTCACCGGCGTGACGTTGAGGTCCGGCAGCGTGACGCCGGAGTTGTCGGCGGCGATGGCCGGGTCGTTCCACTTGGTGATCTTGCCGTCGAAGATCTTCGCGACGGTGGACGGCGAGAGGTTCAGCGACTTGACCCCCTCGAGGTTGAAGATGACCGCGATCGGGCTGATGTACAGCGGCAGGTCGTACGCGTCGCCGCCGCACTTCTCCTTGGCCTGCGTGCGCTCGTCGTCGTCCAGCGCGGAGTCGGTGCCGGCGAACTCGACGCCACCCTCGAGGAACTGCGTGCGACCGCCACCGGAGCCAACCGGGTCGTACGACAGGTTCACGTCCGGGTTCGCCTTCTGGAACGCGGCACCCCACGCGGCCTGCGCGGACTCCTGCGACGTGGCGCCGGCGCCACGAAGGTCACCCGACAGGCTCGACTCGCTGCCCGCGTTGTCGCTGCCGCTGCCGCTGTTGGAGTCGGCCGGGTCGTTCCCACAAGCTGTCAGCGCAAGGGCGCCGGCAGTGACGATGGCCGCAATGCGGCCGTAGCGGATGCGCTTCACTGGATCCTCTCGGGGCAACTCGGTAGTCACTAACTGCTCGCACCACTAATTCCGCTAGGTGCAGCGCGGACGCTAGGGAGCCGGGATGGACAGACCCGGGTGTTCAGGTGAACAACGGGTGAACAACACCAGATTGTGACTTTTGTTGCTTGTTGTAACGGTGAACGCGCTATTACCGCTGGTAGGCGACGTTGGTGTACGCAAGGGTGAAACCCAAACGGGCGTACACGGTTACTGCGGGTCTGTTGTCGGACTCCACGTACAGGATTGTCTCCCGGGTGCCCCGCGCCCGCAGATGGTGCAGTCCGACGAGGGTCAGCGCGGTGCCGAGCCCGCCGCCCTGCGCGGCCGGGTCGACGCCGACGACGTAGACCTCGCCCGTGTTGTCGCCGTGGACCTTGGTCCAGTGGAAGCCGAGGACCGTGTCGTCCTCGTCGACGGCCAGGAAGAAGCCGGCCGGGTCGAACCAGGACTCCCCCTCGGTGGCCTCGACGTCCGCGACGGTGAGCAGCCCCTGCTCGGGATGCCAGTCGAAGGCGCTCTTGTTGACGGCGACCATGGCCGCCTCGTCCTGCCCGGGGACGAACGTGCGGACGCGGACGCCATCCCGCCACCGCGGCTCCGGTAGCTCGACGGAGTTGTCGAGACGCATGAGGAGCAGCTCACGGACCCGTGCGAGGCCCCGCTTCTCGGCGATGTGCGCGGCGGCCGGGTGGTCGCGGTGGGACCACAGGCGCAGCGGGCTGTCGATCTTCAGCACCTCGTCGACCAGCGCGGCGCCGATCCCCTTGCCCCGGTGGGCCGGGTGGACGACCAGCTCGACGATCTGGTTGCCGAAGGCGTCACCGGCGGTGTCGACGTGCGCGTAGCCCACGAGCGCGTCGCCGTCGCGGGCGAGCAGGTGCCGGCCGCCGCGGAACTCCCTGGGCAGGGGCCCGTCGGCCTCGACATCGGGAGTGCCGTCGGCTTCCCGCGCGGCGAGGAGCAACACACGGAGAGAGTCGTCGGGCTCGCGCCAGGTGATCTCCACGAGCCCGACGTTACCGGCTTAGTGCAGCTGCGCGTCGGCCGTCTCGTCGACGACTTCCTCGCCCAGCGCCGCCTTCG
The DNA here is from genome assembly GCF_036378875.1 of Actinophytocola sp. Classification (GTDB taxonomy): domain Bacteria; phylum Actinomycetota; class Actinomycetes; order Mycobacteriales; family Pseudonocardiaceae; genus Actinophytocola. Next base: position 118,927 of record NZ_DASUVO010000098.1, on the reverse strand, counting down.
GGGGCTGCACGAACTTGTAGCCAACGTTGCGCACGGTGCCGATCATCTGCTCGTGCTCGGTGCCGAGCTTCGCGCGCAGGCGCCGGACGTGCACGTCCACCGTCCGTGTGCCGCCGAAGAAGTCGTAGCCCCACACCTCCTGCAGCAGCTGAGCGCGGGTGAACACCCGGCCGGCGTGCTGTGCGAGGTACTTCAGGAGCTCGAACTCCTTGTAGGTGAGGTCGAGCGGCCGGCCACGGAGGCGGGCCATGTACGTCGCCTCGTCGATGACCAGCTCGCCGAGCCGCAGGGCGCCGTCGGCCCCCGGGGCGCCGGCGGGACCGCGCGTGGTCAGCAGGCGCAGCCGGGCGTCCACCTCGGCCGGGCCCGCGGTGGGCAGCAGGATGTCGTCGACACGCCACTCGGCGTTGACGGCAACGAGACCGCCCTCGTTGACGATCGCGATGACCGGGGCGCTGTCGCCGCCGCTCGTGAGGAGCCGGCACAGGCTCTTCGCGGCGGCGAGGTCGGTCCGTGCGTCGACCAGGACCACGTCCCGAGAACCCGCCTCCAGCAGGGCGGTGACCTCGGGCGCCTGGGTGCGCACGTGGTGGGGAAGCAACATCAGTGATGGCACAACCGAGCCCGGCGTTGGGTCCGCGGTGAGCAGCAGCAGGTCGAGGCTCATAAGGGGCCCGCCTCTCTGGATACGCTCCGTGGCTTTCGGGGAGAATAGCTGGTGTACCGAGCAAATGTCCTGGTCGTGACATGTGCGTCACACGGTTGCACCAATGTTTGAGTGTCTATTTGCGACGAATGGGACTCGTGTGACCACCGAAACATGAACGTAACGCGAGCAGGCCCCGTGTGTACCCCGATAGGGTCAGTCCGTCCCCTGCTCCGCTCAGAAGGAATCATTGGTTGCATGACGATGACAGAGACAGCGCCCCGACCCGCGCCTCGCAAACGCCGGTCAAGGACGGTGCGCAGACTCGTCATCACCTTCGTCGTGCTGGTCGGACTGCTGGTCGTCGCCGACTTCGGCGCCGCCTCGATCTTCGAGTACCAGGTGTCCAAGCGGGCGCGTGACCAGTTCGAGCTCTCTGACGACCCGTCGGTGAAGGTGGGTGGCTTCTCGTTCCTCGCGCAGGCCCTCTCCGGTGAGTACGGGCACGTCACGATCGACGCCAAGGGCGTGCCGGTCGAGGACACCCTGCGCGACCTCGAGGTGCACATCGAGATGCGGGGTGTGCAGGCGCCGCTCGGCGAGCTGGTGTCCGGCTCGCTGAAGGAGGTCAAGATCCGCGAGGTCGAGGGCCAGGTCAAGGTGAAGGCCTCCGACGTCAACCGAGCGCTCGCGCAGGTCGAGAACAACTTCATCAAGGCCATCACCAACGTGACCATCGACCCGGTCAGCGAGCAGGACGTGCTCACCGACCCGGACGACCGCACCGACGCCGAGCAGGAGGCCGCCGAGCGCGCGGCCGAGGCGGAGATCGAGGACACCACGGCGGGCACCCGGATCTGCGCGACCGTCGACCTCGCCGGTGACGAGACCGAGCTGTGCGCGTTCGGCATCATCTCGCTGGTCGACGGCGCCAAGATGACGTTCGCCCCGAACCGGATCGAGCTGACCAACTCCGTGCTCGACGGCGGCGCGCTGTCACCGGAGCTCGACACACTGATCAAGCAGGCGCTGACCTTCACGCTTGACCCCGGTGAGCTGCCGTTCACCGTCACACCGAACGCGGTGACCGTCGAACCGGGCGTACTGTCCGTCAAGGGCACCGCGACGGACGTGGTGCTGGGCGGCCAGTAGGGGTGAGGCCATGGTCGGGCACTCGTGCTGGTGGGCACGCTCGTGCTCGCCACGGCCGCCGGCCTGCTCATGAAGGCCCGCGAAGGCCGCGTCCGGGCGACGTCGGCGAGCGGGCTCCCCGCCGATGTCCGGGCGCTGCTCGTCCCGGGCGGGGTCACGCTGGTCCAGCTGTCCACCACGTTCTGCGCGCCGTGCCGGCACACGAGGGCGCTGCTCTCCCACCTCGCGAACCGCACCGAGGGGCTGCACCACACCGAGCTGGACCTCACCGACCGGCCGGACCTGGCCCGGGAGCTGTCCGTGCTCCGCACCCCCACCACGCTCGCGGTCGACGCCGGCGGCACCGAGATCCTGCGGATCGGCGGGGTGCCGAAGCGCGACGAACTACTTGACGCTCTGAGCCCATATTTGCCGTCCCATTAGGTGGACAGCACGCCCACCAGCAGGGAAGCGGCGGTACTGTGCAAGCCGTGTACACGTTCCTGACCAGGCGCCGCGCGGTGGATTACTGCCGCGTTGACTCCAGCCTGTGTCTGGCTGACTGACGGGCGGACCTCCCCCAAGCCACGGGTCCTCCGCCCGCGCTGGCATCCCATCCAGCCGTGCAGTCAGGAGGTGTCCACATGTCCGCTCAAGCTCACATCGATCCTCGAGGTCCACGTTTCGCCGCGTGGACAACCACCGTCGTGCTCGCGGTCGTGCTGGTCACCGGCTGGTGGCCACTGCTCGCCGCGCAGGCCGTCGTGTTCGCCATCGGCGCGTTCGCGGGGCTCGGCGTCGCGCCGTACTCGATCCTGTACCGCAGGTTCGTCGCATCCAGGCTGGGGCCGACCGACGAGCGCGAGGACGCCGCCCCGGTGCGGTTCGCGCAGGGTGTCGGGTTCGGCTTCGCCGTGGTCGGGGTGCTGGGCTACGCCACGGGTGTGACCGCCCTCGGCGTCGCCGCGACCGCGGTTGCCCTGGCGGCAGCTGTGAGGCTTGCTCGAACATCGCCCAACGCCTATCGCCCAACGCAAAAAGATCAAGGCGCCGGGCTCGTCCGACCAAGCCTCATCCTCAACGCGGCGTTCGCGTTCTGTCTCGGCTGCGAGACCTACCTGTTGATCCGCCGATTCACCCCAACGAAGGAGAAAGCGCTCCGATGAGCCGCGAAGACGTGCTGGTCACCGCCGAGTGGGCCGAACAGAACCTCGAGACCCCGGGGGTGGTGTTCGTCGAGGTCGACGAGGACACCTCGGCCTACGACGGCGGCCACATTCCCGGCGCGGTGAAGATTGACTGGAAGACCGAACTGCAGGACCCGGTGCGCCGCGACTTCGTCGACCGCGCCGGCTTCGAGAAGCTGCTGTCCGCCAAGGGCATCGGCAACGACGACCGGGTGATCCTGTACGGCGGCAACAACAACTGGTTCGCCGCCTACGCGTACTGGTACTTCGAGCTGTACGGCCACCAGCACGTGCAGCTGCTCGACGGGGGCCGCAAGAAGTGGGAGCTCGACGGCCGTCCGCTGTCGAAGGACCCGGTGACCCGCGACGAGACCAGCTACAGCGCCAAGGACCAGAACCTCGCGATCCGCGCCTTCCGCGACGAGGTCGTCGAGGCCATCAACGCCAAGAACCTGGTGGACGTGCGGTCCCCGGACGAGTTCAGCGGCAAGCTGCTCGCCCCCGCCCACCTGCCGCAGGAGCAGGCACAGCGCGCAGGCCACATACCGTCGGCCATCAACGTGCCGTGGAGCAAGGCGGCCAACGAGGACGGCACGTTCAAGTCCGAAGAGGAACTGCGCGAGCTGTACAAGGAGGCCGGGATCGACGAGTCCAAGGCCACCATCGCGTACTGCCGCATCGGCGAGCGCAGCTCGCACACCTGGTTCGCCCTGCACGAGCTGCTCGGCTACACGGACGTCAAGAACTACGACGGCTCGTGGACCGAGTACGGCTCGCTCGTGGGCGTTCCGGTCGAGATCGGCCCCGGCACCAAGTAAAGGGAGATATCGAAAAATGGCCAACGACGGTTGCGGCGCACCGGAGCAGACCGCGGACCTACCCGCCGGGATCGACCTCGCCAAGGAGATCGTGCTGAGCGGCAAGGTGACCGCCGAGGGTGTCGCGGTCAGCGGCGCGTTCGTGCGACTGCTTGACGCGAGCGGCGAGTTCACGGCAGAGGTCGTGTCCTCGGCGGAGGGCGACTTCCGCTTCTTCGCCGCCCCTGGCGAATGGACCGTCCGGGCACTCCACCGCTCGGGCAACGGCGAGACGAAGGTGACCGCGGACGGCCCGGGCCTGCACCCGGTGGCCGTGTCCGTCGGCTGACAAGCATTACCCCGAACGCGGGGCGGCCGTGTCATAGGGCCGCCCCGCGTTGCCATATCCTCCTCGGGTGGAACTGTTCGTCACCCTGCTACTGATCATCGGTGCACTGGCCAGCACCGCGTCGCTGGCCGTTCTGGCCACCCGAATCGCGGGACGACGCTCATGACCACACCCAACGACCCGGTCCCCGGCAGCGGCGACGCGGCCCTGCGCGCTGCGGCCGAACGCGCCAACACGACCCGCGAACGCAACCTTCCGCAGTGGCCGGACCTCCCGATCCAGAACGACACCGCGAACCTGCGCGAAGGCCCGGACCTGCACGACGCCCTGTTGCCGTTGCTGCCCCTGATCGGCGTGTGGCGCGGCGAGGGCGAGGTCGTCTACCCGACCATCGAGTCACAGCACTTCGGCCAACAGATCGTCTTCGCCCACGACGGCCGCCCGTTCGTGTACTACGAGAGCCGGGCGTGGCTGTTGGACGCGGACGGCAAGGTCATCCGCCCCGCCGCCCGCGAGACGGGCTGGTGGCGCCCACAACCCGACGACACCATCGAACTACTCCTGACCCACGCGACCGGCGTGATCGAGATCTTCTACGGCGAGCCCCGCAACCAGACGTCCTGGGAACTGGCCACGGACGTGACCATGCGAACGGCCTCCGCGAAGGAGGTCAACGGCGCCAAACGCCTGTACGGCCTGGTGAACAACGGTGACCTGGCCTACGTGGAAGAACGCGCGATGATGGGCCAGCCACTCCAGCCCCACACGTCCGCATACCTGCGCAGGGTGGCCGGATAGACCCGATCGTGTCACGGCACCGCCATGAATGATGGCCCGGTGACCGTGCACGCCTTCGTCGACGAATCAGCCAGGCCTCCCCAGTACCTGATCGCCGCCGCGATCGTGGAGCCTTCACAGGTTCGCCTGCTGCGCCAGTCGATGCGTGCGTTGCTCATGCCGGGCCAGCGCGAACTGCACTTCAAGAAGGAGAAGCCGATCCGCCGGCGGGCACTCGCCGACGCCGTCGCCCGGCTCCCGGTCGAGATGCGGGTCTACTTGCGCCGCTGCCGCAAGCTCGACGAGTCGGCTCGCCAGGTCTGCGTCACGCAGCTCGCACATGACCTCTTGACTCGGCGCGCGCACCGGTTGGTCATTGACTCACGCAATGAGCAGGACATCCACGACGAGCGCACACTACGCCGCCTCCTCGGCTCGCATCCAAGCGCAAGTCAACTCGTCTACGAGCACGTGGACAGCACCAGCGAGTCGCTGCTGTGGATCGCTGACATTGTGGCCTGGTGCTTCGGCGCCGGGCAGGACTGGCGCAAGCGGATCGACCCGATCGTCAGCGCCGTAGTCGACCTGGAATAACCCCTGGACAGCGCAAAGCCCGTGACACGACCGTCCGGACGCACCACGGGCCCACTTCCTCGGCCTACAGGGCCTCGGCAAGCTTGATCGTACCACGCACACCGACTGTCACCGACAGCGCAAAGCCCGTGAGACGACCGTCCGGACGCATCACGGGCCCACTTCCTCGGCCTACAGGCCTCGGCGAAGGAAAGTTAGCACGCAGGCGCTCAGTACTCCGACTCGTAAAGAGCGATCAGCTCCTGGTGCAGTGCCGTGGTGTCAGGTAGTGCGACGCCGTCCAGGGTGTGTACGCGGGTGATCTTCCGGACGCTCGATGCCATGAAGAGCCCGTCCGCCTCCTGGAGTTGGGAGACGGTGAGTGGCTCGACCTTCGTCGCCCAGCCTGCGCGTTCCGCGGCGCGGAACAGGGCGCCCTGGGTCGTGCCGGGGAGGATGCCGCTCGACGGTGGGGTGGTCAGCAGGGTTCGGCCGGTCACCACGACGACCGTCGACGTCGGGCCCTCCAGTACGGACCCGTCGGCGGCCACGAAGACGACCTCCTCGGCGCCGACCGTCTCGGCGTGTCGGAGGGCGGCCATGTTCACCGCGTACGACAGGGACTTCGCGCCCAGCAGCAGCCACGGCGCGCGTGCCACGATCTCCGGGTCGTAGCCCCGGTCGAGGGTCACCGCGGCGACGCCGGTGCTGCGGGCCCGCAGGACCTTCTCGCCGATCGCCAGGCCCAGCGCGTAGCCGGTCGGGGTGCCGTCGCCGAACTCCGGGCCCCTGGTGTAGATCAGCTTGAGTGCCATCTCGGCGCCGCCGGACCAGTTGTCCAGCACGACCTGGGCGCACCGCTCCCAGTCCGCGCGGACGGGCGGCGGCAGCTCCAGCATGGCTGCCGAACGAGCAAGGCGGTCCAGGTGGGGCCCCATCTCCCGGGGCTTACCGTCGACCACGAGGATCGTTTCGAAGACACCGTCGCCCCGCGTGATGCCGAGGTCGTCGACCCGGATCAGCGGAGTGTCAGCGTCCAGCAGGGTTCCATCCAGCTTCGCCAGCACGCGCATACGAAGAGCCTACGATTCACGGTGTGGCAACCAACATCCAGGAGTTGAAATCCACGCTGCACGAGCGGGGCATGCGGATGACGCCGCAACGCCAGCTCGTGCTCGACGCGTTACTTCAACTCGAGCAAGCCACCCCGGAACAGGTCTGCCAGCACGTCCAACGCGCCACCCCGTCGGTCAACATCACCACGATCTACCGCACGCTCGAGCTCCTCGAGGACCTGGGCATCGTGCGGCACACCCACCTGGGCCACGGCGCGCCCAACTACTCGGTCCACGAGCACCAGCACGTCCATCTCGTCTGCCACCGCTGCGACAAGGTCGTCGAGGCACCGCGTGACGTGATGGACGACCTGCGTGGAACACTCCGCGTCCGCTTCGGGTTCGCACTGGATGCCAGCCATCTCGCGTTGTCCGGGCTGTGCGCAGACTGCCAGGAGGCGACCGAATGACACCGATCCCGGCCCCCGAAGGTTCGCCAGACATTGGGGTGCCGTGGCACTACGGTGACCCGTTCGCGGAACAGCGGGCCGCGGCGCGCAGGGTCGCCGTCGTCGATCGGTCCAACCGCGAGGTGATCGCCGTGACCGGCCCGGAGCGCCTGTCGTGGCTGCACCTCGTCATCTCCCAGCACATGACCGAGTTGGCCGACGGCACCGCCACCGAGGCACTGGTGCTGGACAGTCAGGGCCGCGTCGACACGCACATGGAGGTCGCGCACCACGACGAGACCGTGTGGCTCGACACCGATCCCGGCGCGCACGCGACCGGTGCCCGTGGCGGCCAGCAGCCGCTGCTGGAGTACCTGCGGTCGATGGTGTTCTGGTCGAAGGTGGAGCTGCGGGACGCGACGTCCGAGCGGGCCGTCCTGACCCTGCTCGGCCCGGAGACAGACGACCTGCTCACGAAGGTCACGCTGCCGGTGCCCGGCCCGCACGAGGTGGCGGGTGCCGAGGGCGTGCTCGTCCGTCGCGGCGCGCTGGGTGTCGACCTGCTCGTGCCGAGGGACGACCACCAGCTGTGGTGGGATCGGCTGACGGCGAACGGCGCGCGGCCCATGGGTAGTTGGGGCTACGAGGCGTTCCGTGTCGAGGCGGGCAGGCCACGCATGGACATCGACACCGACGAGCGCACCATCCCGCACGAGGTCGGCTGGGTGCACGTCGCCGCGCACGTCGCCAAGGGCTGCTACCGCGGCCAGGAGACCGTCGCGAAGGTCCACAACGTGGGCCGCCCACCGCGCCGGATGCTGCTCCTGCACCTGGACGGCTCGCCGGAGGTCCTGCCGGAGACCGGTGATCCCGTGGTCAACGGGGAGCGGACCGTGGGCAGGGTCGGCTCGGTTGTGCGGCACCACGAGCTTGGCCCGATCGCGCTGGCGCTGGTGAAGTACTCGGTGCCGCTGGACACCGAGCTGCTGGCCGGCCAGGACGACCGTGTGGTGCAGGCCGCCATCGACCCGGACCTGGTCCCGGAGGCCACCCCGGGCCTCGGCCGCGAGGCCGCACGACGCCTCCGAGGCTGACTACCATTCGCCCATGTCTACCGGCACCCTGATCACAGTCGCGCCCACCGGCGCGGAGCTGGCGAAGTCCGACGTCCCCAACCTGCCGGTCACGCTCGACGAGCTGGTCAGAACGGCACAGGACTGTGAGCGCGTCGGCGCGGCGATGATCCACGTGCACATCCGAGGCGCGGACGCCAAACCGACGCTCGACCTCGGCCGGCTCAAGGAGACCGTGGCGGCGCTGCGGGCGGAGACGTCGCTGGTCGTGCAGCTGTCCACCGGCGGCGCGGTGACCGATCCCGAGGAGGACCGGCTCCGCGTGCTCGACGCGCTGCCGGACTCGGCCAGCTGCACGATGGGCACGGTGAACTTCGGCGACGACGTGTTCATGAACCGCTGGGAGTTCGTCGTCGAGTTGCACGAGCGGATGCGGGACCGCGGCATCGTCCCCGAGTACGAGATCTTCGACATCGGCCACCTCGCCGCCCTGCACCGGCTGCTGGACCAGCACGGCCTGCCGGCGGGTGGCCACGTGCATGTCGACCTGGTCATGGGTGTGCCCGGCGGCATGCCAGGTGACGTGGAGACGCTGGTCGCGGCGCTGCGCATGATTCCGCCCGGCGCGACGTTCTCGGCGACCGGCATCGGCCGCACCTCCCTGCCTGTGATGCTCGCCTCACTGGCGGCGGGCGGTCACCTGCGGGTGGGCATGGAGGACACGGTCTCCTACGCACGCGGGGAACGGGTGCGGGACAACGCCCAGCTGGTCGCGCGAGCGGCTGGGCTGGCCAAAATTGCTCAACGCCCGCCGATCACACCAGCCGAAGTACGTACGCTTTTGCGCGTCGCACAAAGCAACTGATCTCGGTGGTTGGCGGTTCCGGGCCGCGTAACGGAAGATAGGCAGCGTGATCGAAGTCCGTCCTGGCGGTCGAAGGCGTATCGACCGGGTGCTCGCGCCGGACTACGTGCGTGATCTGTCCCAGCTCGACCTCACCGAGGTCCGCAACCGCCGGGACGACGCCGCACAGGAAGAGACCGACCTGTCCTACCTGCGCAGGCTGCTGCACGGGCGGATCGACATCGTGCGGGCGGAGCAGAAGCGCCGCCGCGAGGGCGGATCCAGCTCGGTGGTGGAACGGCTGGCGGAGATCCTGGCGGGCAACATCGGGGGCGGTGCCCCGTCCGGCGCCGGCCGGCACCAGACGCTGGAGCCGTCCCGCGCCGAGGCACACCGCCGGCATGTGGAGGCCCTGGTCTCGGACGCGGACCTGTCGGACGTGGCGTCCCTCCCGGACGAGCGGCTGGACCTGGCGCTGCGGACGTACGTGGCGGAGGAGGAGTCGGTCTCCCAGCGCCGCCGCGAGGTCCAGCAGGTCGTGGACGCGCTGAACGACGAGATCGGCGCCCGCTACAAGGCGGGCAGCGCCTCGGTGGACACTCTGCTGGCCGCGGAACGCGGCGACGAAGCTAGTTGAAACGTTCCCTTACGGCCAGCTCGCCCCAGAAGTCGCGCAGGCGTTCGAAGCGGGTGGCGATCTCCTCGACGTCCTCCTCCTCCAGCGCGGTGACGATGGCGTTCACGTCCTCCGCGGAGGTGTCCTCCCGTAGTTGCTCGTCGGTCAGTAGCTGCACGAGACCGCCGTAGTCCAGCTCGACCGCGGACATCGGGTCGAAGTGCTCCAGCCACCGCCCGGTGTCCTCGAGCACCTTCGTGGGGCCCTGGTCACCCATGGCGCGTTCGGCCAGCGTGTGCGCGTGTGTCACCCGCGCGCGGGCGTCGGACATCGCGACCCGCCAGCACACCCGGCGCCGGGAGTCGCCCTGCGTGGCGAGCTCCATGTGCCGCTGTTCGGGATCGACGAGCGTGAACCACGGGAGCGGCACGGTCCAGGTGGTCGACACGACGTGGACGGCCCGGCCCGGGAGCTCGGAGAGCACCCGGGTGGCCTTCTCCCGCACCACGTCAGGCTGTGCCGTCAGGGCGGCCGTCCGCAACGCGTGGTGCGCGGTCGTCACGAACCCGACGAGGGCCGCCGCCGAGCGGGCGCGGATGTCGAGGGGGCACACCAGCGGTCCGTCGCCGACCTCGCCGGACACCGCCTTCGGGTCGAGCACGAGGGCCTCACGGAGGGCACGCGGCGACGGCGAGCCGTTGGCGAGCTCACCGGGCAGTAAGGTCGGCGGCTGAGACAGCTGTGATCTGAACCACAGATCTCGCTCCCGGTCACCTACCGTCGAGTAGTCAAGTTGTCCGTTTTGTACCGATTCTCGGATGCGGTCAGCTACGTCCGAGTCGAAAGCGGACAACGGTTCGTACACCCTCAGGTAGGCGACGAACGGTCGAGGCACTTGCGCATGGTTTCACGGTTCCGCCAAACGCGATCGCTCGGCACTCGAACACCGTGCCCCTTCGCGCTGAACCCCGTCGGCACGGTACGGTAGCTACAGGAACCAGTTGTCGAGATCAGCGGGGCCGCCGTTTCCCCCGGCCGCCCCGCACTTGTGCGAGGGGGTCGAGCCATGGGGCGCGGCCGGGCGAAGGCTAAGCAGACCAAGGTAGCCCGAGAGCTCAAATACAGCACTCCCCAGACGGACTTCGAGGCACTGCAGCGCGAGCTGTCAGGCAACAAGTCCACAAAGGGCGACAACGGCGACGAGGCCTTCGACGACGAAGACGACTACGAGGACGACTACCGTCGATGAGCCTCGGGGATGCGTGAGGTAGCGGACCTGGCTCGCCTCGTCCACCACCACGCGCGCGTCCGCGATCTCGACTCTGGTCGAGACCTCGGGCTTCCCACCTGGCACCGGCGTCCGTCCACGGCGAAGGATGCGTGCGGATCACCACGACCGCGGGCCGACCGGCCCAGGTCACGGGCCTGCGCGCGACGGCAGCGAAGCTGCCGAACTCGTTGACCGGAAGCACGGCGCGGCCCAGTGTCGCGGCGTGCGAAGCGAAGTCCACCCTGGGTGGTTGCTCGAGCGGTGAACGGGTCGGCGTTGTTGAAACGCCGACCCGCCATTTTTGCTTTCCGGGGCTTGTCAGGACGCCGGGCGCGGCCTCCGGCCCCCCGAAATCCAGCCTAGCCATGGCCACCGACGTTTCCGGGGCGTCGCGGTGCCGGCTGCGGACAACCGCCTCGCCTGTGGATAACCGGTGTCCGTGACCCCGGCATCGTCGGTGCACTTCTCTACGCTGGAGATCGGGGGCCGCAGGCCGACGCGGGCGCCCATCAGCCCACCGGTTGCCGCTCGTGCTCCGGCTTCTTCGTGAAGCGGCGCACCACGGGCCAGAGCAGGATCACCAGCACGATCGCGTACACCGTCACCGAGAACGCCGTGTTCACGAGCCCGGCGAAGGAGCCGTCCGACAGCTGCAGCGCTCGCCGCATCTGCAGCTCGGCCGCCGGGCCCAGGATCACGCCGATGATGGCCGGCAGGATCGGCAGGCCGTACCGGCGCATCGCGAACCCGAGCACGCCGATCACGAACAGCAGGATCAGATCCATCACCTGCCCGCTCACCGCGTACGCGCCGACGGACGCGAAGAACAGGATCCCCGCGTACAGGTACGGCCGCGGGATCTTCAGCAGCTTCGCCCACACGGGCGCGAGCGGCAGGTTCAGCACCAGCAGCAGCAGGGTCCCGATGAACAGGCTCGCGATCAGGCCCCACACCAGCGTCGACTCCCGCTCGAACAGCTGCGGTCCCGGCTGGAGGCCGTACTGCTGGAACGCCGCCAGCATCACCGCTGCCGTCGCGGTGGTCGGCAGGCCCAGCGTCAGCATCGTGACCAGCGTGCCCGACGCGGACGCCGACGCCGTCGACTCCGGTCCCGCCACGCCCTCGATCGCGCCGGAGCCCCACTCCTCCTTGTGCTTCGACAGCCGTTTCTCCGTCACGTACGACAGGAACGTCGGGATCTCCGCGCCGCCGGCCGGGATCGCGCCGAACGGGAAGCCGATCAGCGGGCCGCGCAGCCACGGCTTCCAGGTCCGCTTCAGGTCGTCACGCGAGAGCCACGGGCGGCCGACCGGGATCGGCTCGTCGGTGTTGTGCCGCAGCCGGGACGCGATCCACAGTGACTCACCCACCGCGAACAGGCCGACCGCCACGATCACGATGTCGATACCGTCCGCCAGCTCCAGCGAGCCGAACGTGAGCCTGGCCTGGCCGGTCATCTCGTCGAGGCCGATGAGGCCGATGGTGAGACCGATCAGCAGCGACGCGAACCCGCGTACCCGCGAACTGCCGAGCACCGACGTCACGGCGATGAACGCCAGCACCATGATCGCGAAGTAGTCCGGCGCGCCGATGTCCACGGCGAGGCCGGCGATCACCGGGGCGAGCAGGACCAGGCCGATCGTGCCGATCATGGCGCCGACGAAGTGGCCCATGGCCGCCGCCGCAAGCGCTTGCGCGCCCCTACCCCGCTTCGCCATCTGGTTGCCCTCGATGGCCGTCATCACCGCCGCGGTCTCACCGGGCGTGTTCAGCAGAATGGACGTGGTGGACCCGCCGAACATGCCGCCGTAGTAGATCCCGGCGAACATGATCAACGCGGCGGTCGGGTCGAGCCCGTAGGTCACCGGTAGCAGCAGCGCCACCGCCATCGCCGGTCCGATGCCAGGCAGGACGCCGATGAACGTGCCCAGCAGCACGCCGACGGCGGCGAGCAGCAGGTGCAGTGGGGTCAGCGCGGTGCCGAACCCGTCGATCAGCTGCGTGAACGAGTCCATGCCTACAGCACCTCCATCAGCGGGCCACCCGGCAGCGGCACCCCGAGCAGGTTGTTGAACAGCACGAACGTGACGATCGACAGCGCCGCCGCGATCAGCGGGTCACGCACGAAGTTCCTGCTGCCCAACGCGTACGCCGCACCCCAGAACAGGATCGCGCCGGAGATCGGGAAACCGACGACGCCGATCAGCGCCGCGTTGGCGAGGAAGGACGCCGACAGCAGCAAGACCGTGCGCCAGTCGCTCGGCGCCGTCAGGTCGATGTCCTCGCCGCCTTCGGCCTCGCCCCGGCCGCCGCGCAGCACGTCGCGGACCAGCAGCGCCGCGGTCAGCAGGAGCAGCCCGCCGACCAGGATCGGCACGGCCTTCGGACCGACGGGCCCGCGCTGGGCGAAGTCGGTCGGGATGCGGATGGCGTCGACCAGCACGAGCACACCGAGCACCGCAAGCAACGCACAGATGCCCAGCTCGGAACGGTCTTTCCAGGACGACGATGGTTTCTGGTCGTCCGCCTTCTCGAGTGTCGCGGTCATGACGCCCCCTCGCACGCTGCGCGTCGCCGGAACGCTCCGCAGGCTCCGCTCCTCCGGCGCCGCTCCGCGGGCTCGGTGCCGTCCTGATATCGATGATTCGCTCCGCAAGCTCCGCTCATAGCCCCAACTCCGACAGGACCGAGGCGACCCGGTCGTTCTCCTCGGCGAGGAAGTCGCCGAACTCCTTGCCGGGCAGGAACGCCGGGGTCCACCCGTTCTTCGCCAGCGCGTCCTTCCACTGCGGCGTCTTCTGCAGATCGGTGAACAGGCGCACGAGCTTGTCCGTGTCGTTCTGCGAGATGCCCGGCGGCGCGACGATCCCGCGCCAGTTGACGAACTCGACGTCCACACCGGCCTCCGACAGCGTCGGCGCGTCGATGCCGTCGACCCGCTCCGCACTGGTCACCGCGAGGACCCGCAGGTCACCGGATTCGATCTGGTCGCGGTACTCGCCGACGCCCGACACGCCGAACGCGATCTTGCCGCCGAGCACGGACGCGAGCAGCTCACCGCCGCCGTCGTACGCCACGTAGTTGACGTTCTTCGGCGCGAGCCCGATGGCCTGCGCGAACAGCATCGGCGCGAGGTGGTCCGGCCCGCCGGGCGAGGACCCGCCCCCGACGGGCACGGCGCCTGGGTCGGCCTTCCACGCGTCGATGAGCTGGTCGATGTCCTGGTACGGCGAGTCCTTGGACACCACGATGATGTCCGGCTCCTGGATGAGCCGGGCGATCGGCGTGGTGTCCTGCAGGGACGACGGCGAGTTGTTCGTGTGGACACTGCCGACGACGCCGAGACCCATGGACATCACGAGCTTGTCGTTGCCGGCCTCGTTGACCAGCCGGCCGAGGCCGACCGTGCCACCCGCGCCTGGCAGGTTGAAGACCTCGATGCTCCGGGTGAGGTCGGCGTCCTCCATGGCCTTCGCGGCGGTCCGCGCCGTGATGTCGTAGCCGCCGCCGGGTGTGTTGGGCACCAGGATCCGCAGACCCCGGACCTGAGCACCGGGATCGTCACCCGCGCCGGAGGAGACCAGCGGCGGGATCAGCAGCACAGCGGCCAGGGCGCCGAGTGCCGCGAGCAAGGGTTTCACACTCATCCGCTATCGAGCCTCTCTGCTCGGATTTGCCTGCTCATGGTCCCGTGGGGTTACCGTCTTGTCGTCTTAGTCGCACAGCGGTCGTTGTGGTCGTTGTGGTCATGGGAGGTTCGTTGGCGGATCGGGGGCCACTGTCGAAGCAGCTGCTGGGCTGGCAGCTGCTGATCGTCGTCGCGCTGCTCGCCGCCGTGGCCGTCTTCTCGGCCATCCAGTCGAACAACAGCTTCCAGGACACCGAGGGCCGACGCATGATGTCGGTCGCCGAGGACGTGGCTGCCCAGCTGACGGTGCAGGAGGCGCTGGCCGACCCGACGCGCTACCAACAGCTGACGCCGTTCGCGACGCGGGCCATGAACCTGTCCGGCGCCGACTTCGTGATCATCGCGCTGCCGGACCTGACCATCCTGACCTCGCCGACGGACCCGAGCGTGGTCCGGACGAAGCTGTCGATCGGCGACTCCATGATCCGCCAGGGCCGGTCATGGGTCGGTGTCGTGGGCGACTCGCTGGTGGCGCACGTCCCGGTGATCAGCAGCTGCCGGCCGAACGACTGTTCCGGCGAGGTGGTCGGCATCGTGGCGGCGGGTGTTGCGACGCCGACGTTCCTCGAGGGCATCGTGAACTCACCGGGCGAGGCGTTGCTGATCCTCGGCATCGCGACGGTGATCGGTGTCGTCGGGTCATTGTTGTTGGCGGGGCGGGTGAAACGGCAGACGTTCGGGCTCGAGCCACGCGAGATCGCCGGGCTGGTCGAACATCGCGAGGCCATGCTGCACGGCATCCGTGAGGGGGTCGTGGGTCTCGACACCGCCCACCGGATCACGCTCGTCAACGACCAGGCGCGACGGCTACTGTCCCTTTCGGACGATGTGGTCGGCAGATCGGTCGGCGAGCTGGACCTGAACGACCGGCTCGTGGACGTGCTGACGGGCCGGGCCGGTGACGGCGCCGACGAGATCGTGCTGCGCCGCGGCCGGGTGCTGATCATGAATCGCATGCCGATCGCGGCGGGCGGCACCGCGGTCGGCTCGGTCGTGACGTTGCGGGACCGCACGGAAATCGTTGCGCTGCAACACGAACTGGACACGAACCGCAGCACGACCGACGCGTTGCGGGCGCAGGCACACGAGTTCACGAACCGCCTGCACACGATCGCCGGTCTGATCGAGTTGGGCGAGTACGAGGAGGTGCGGCGTTTCGTGGACCGGGTGAGCCACACCCGCGAGGCGTGGCATGCCGAGGTGAGCGCGCGGATCGGCGACTCGGCGGTCGCGGCGCTGCTGATCGCCAAGGCGAGCGTGGCCGCGGAACGGAACGTGGGCATGCGCCTCACGTCGTCGAGCAGGCTCGGTGAGGTGGAGGAGTCACTGTCGGCGGACCTGGTCACGGTGATCGGGAACCTGGTGGACAACGCGATCGACGCGCTGCCAGGCGACGGCTGGATCGAGGTGGACCTCCAGCACACGGACGACGAGGTGCTGGTGGTGGTCACGGACTCGGGTCCCGGTGTCGCGCCGGACATCGCCGAGGAGATCTTCCGGCACGGCTTCACGACAAAGGCCGCGGAGGAAGGCGGCCAACGCGGCCTGGGCCTGGCGCTCACGAGGCAGACCTGCCGGCGCCGAGGCGGTTCGGTCGAGGTAGCCGGCGCGGTGTTCACCGCCCGACTCGGGGTCGACGCATGATCCGAGTCCTGATCGTCGACGACGACTTCATGGTCGCCAAAGTCCACAGTGGATATGTCAACAAGACGCCCGGCTACGAGGTCGTCGGCGTGGCACACACCGGCGAGGACGCCTTACGCGCGATCGACGATCTGCGCCCGGACCTGGTGCTGCTGGACATCTACCTGCCGGACATGGACGGCGTCACGGTGTTGCGCTCACTGCGCGGCTCCACCAGCGCGGAGACGGACGTCATCGTGATCAGCGCGGCGAACGACGTGGAGACCGTGCGTGCCGCCATGCGCGGCGGCGTGCTGCACTACCTGATCAAGCCGTTCCCCTATGCCGCGCTGTACGACCAGCTGAAGCACTTCGCCGCGCTGCACCAACGACTCAGCGCACTGTCGGAAGCCGGACAGTCCGATGTGGACCAGGTGTTCGGCGGCCGGCCGAGCGGCGCGACCCCGCTGCCGAAGGGACTCAGCAGCGAGACGGCCGCACTGGTCGCGGAGACGCTCCAATCGTCCACAGAGGACTTCTCGGCGGCCGAGTGCGCGGCCCGTACCAACATCTCCCGGGTCAGCGCGCGCCGCTACCTCGAACACTTCGTGGCGACAGGGCAGGCCGGCGTCCGCCTGCGCTACGGCACCGGCCGGCCTGAGCGCCGCTACTACTGGCAGACCTGACGCGGACACGGAGTTCTCGTCTGCCGGGCCTGACCGGTAGGCAAGATCAACCGCGGCCTCCGGCCCCCCGGAATCCAGCCTAGTGGCGAGCACCGACAGTTCCGGCCACACAACGGGCAATCGGCAAACAGTTCACCCACCCAACCCGAGCGAAAGTCCCACTCATGCATCCCAGGGGGTCAGCAAAAGGTGCCTCTCAGGACATACGGTCTCGGGGCCTCGCAGCGCCTACCCGAGCCAGGCCACCACAGCCATGCGTTGCGCTCGTGGGCCCGAGGGCCGGGAGCGAGCCGATGTCCCGAGGGGTCCCCTTGAGGACGCTGACCCCAGATCCACCGATGATCATGCTGCCCGCGCGAGGTTCTGTGGATCCGGCGGGCGGTTTCCGCGCGAACGGCGCGTTTGTGCCACCGACACTGTCCCGAAAGACCCTTTCAAGTCGTTGAACGTCATCAGCGCGTCTTTCGAGACATCGGCGATGCCCCGAACGCGAAGCGTCTGACCAGGCCCACAACTCTCGGGCGGTGCGACATCCCAAGAAGATCATCGGCGGATCGACGCTGAACGGCCCCGAAGGTGCCCTTGAGGACATGCCCGATCGGGTGGGCGCCCCGGGGGCCCCCCGATTTCCAGCCTAGGCTCGGGACCGACAGTTCCGGTTGGGCAAGATCAGCACCGGGCGGGTTGTCCACAGCTCGTCCGGTTGTCCACAGGCTGCGGTCTGGAGCGGCGAAACCGTCGGTGCCCTGCCGTAGGCTGGAAACCGGGGGCCGGAGGCCGCCGCCCCGCGTGCCACTCCAGGGGCCTGACCTGCGCAGGCGGTGTGCCGAGCGACCGGACGTTAGTCCTCCGGGCGGGCTCGGCGGGTCTGTTTTGTCTGGCTGCGGCGGCGCTTCTCCGCGAGGCGGCGTTCCTTGGCGCCTCGGCTGGGCTTGGTCGGTCGACGCTTCGGTGGTGGGGGTGCGGCAGCGGCTCGTAGCAGGGCGGCCAGGCGGGCGCGGGCTTCCTCGCGGTTGGCCAGTTGTGCCCGTTGAGTGCTGGCCGCCACCGTCAGCACGCCGCCGGCCAGTCGGCTGGCCAGTCGCGCCAGTAGTCGTTCGCGCAGCCAGTCCGGGACGGACGGCGACTCGCCGATGTCCCACGACAGTTCGACGCGGCTGTCCGCCGTGTTGACGCCCTGGCCGCCGGGGCCGGAAGAACGCGAGAACCTCTCCCGCAACTCAGCGCCCGGGATCACGAAAGTCGGGGTGACCTCCAGGTCAGCGAACACTGAGGCCTGACTTCACGACGATGCCGTCCAACACGGGGAGCAGGGGGGTCGGTGTCGTACCGTTGCTGGTGCTCGGGATGACCACGTTCGACACCTTGGCGGTGACCAGCGTGCCGTCGTTCAGGACAGCCTGTGCGTAGGTGATGACCTCGGCGCGGTCGGACCACCGCTCTCGCGCCACCAACAGGTCAACGCCGTCCTTCGGATGGATCTCGCACGACGAGTACTGATGCTGGCGGGTGATGGACGCGCAGTCCGGCTTGATACCTCGCGAGGACTCGACCGTGATCTTGAGAACGCCCTCGCCGCTCGGGCCGATGATCTTCGCGCGGTAGACGTACTTGTCCTCCACCACCTGGAACTTCGGGAATTCGACCTCGCCCGCCACCGGCTGCACCGCGGACTCCGGCAGGTAGCCCGAGCCGTACAGCTTGCTTGTCAGCTTCGCTGCCCAGTCTGGCGTGAGCGGCGCCTGGGTCCTGATGGACGGCGGGGGCGGCGGGAACGAGGACTCGGGAAGGGATGTGCCGGTGGCGGCCGGTGGCATCCGCTCAGGTGTCGAGTCGTCCACGAGGTTGGGGAGGGTGGCGGCACCGATGGCGACCACCACGACCGCGGCCACCACGCCGCCCGAGGCGAACAAACGGCGGCGGCGCAAGCGTTTGCGGCCGTCGCGCAGCACCTCGTCGCGGTCGATGCCGAGAGGGGGTTCCTCGCCGAAAGCCCTGCCGAGCAGGTGCTTGACGTCGTCGTCGTTCATCCGTCGCCCGCCTCGGCCAGGTCCCCGGACTCGAGGAGCTTGCGCAGCGCGGCGAGGCCCTTCGCGGCCTGGCTCTTGATCGTGCCCTCGCTCTTGCCCAGTGTCTGCGCGACGTCGGTGACGGACATGTCCTCCCAGTACCGCAGCACGACGACCGCGCGTTGGCCCGCCGGCAGCTGCGCGAGCGCGCGCCGCACGTCCACCGCGTCCTCCACGCCGGCCGGTGGCGTCGACAGGGGTTCCGGCAGGTCCTCGACGACCGACTCGCGGCGACGGTAGGCCTTGCGTGACTCGTCGATCGCGGCCCGGACCATGATCTTGCGGGAGTACGCGTCGACGCTGCCGTCCCGACGGATTCTCGGCCAGGCGACATAGATCTTCGTCAGTGTGGTCTGCACGAGATCCTCCGCCCGATGCCAGTCGCCGCCGCACAACAGGTACGCGGTTCGGCGCATGACCGAGGCACGGCTGTCGAGGAACTCCCCGAACTCCGTGTCCCGATCCTGCACGCCCCCTCGTTCCTCTCGGTCCTCCGGTGATACGACCGGTCGCGGGTTCCGGTTGCCCTAGAAACGCGGGTGGTTGCCGACCAGTTCTGCACGTGCCCCGTCGTCGGCCTTCGACACCTCGCCGAGCACCCACGCCGGCACGTGGCGGGCGGTCAGCACGGCGAGCACCCGGTCGGCGTCCTCCGGGGCCACCACGGCCACCATGCCGACGCCCATGTTGAACGTCTTCTCCATCTCGAGGCGCTCGACCCGGCCACGCTGCGCGATCAGCGAGAACACCGGCGCCGGCGTCCACGTGCCTCGGTCGAGCACCGCCCGCAGCCCCTTCGGGATCACCCGAGCCACGTTGGCGGCCATGCCACCACCGGTGATGTGGGCGAACGTCCGCACGTCCGCCTCGGCGGCGGCCGCGAGGCAGTCCTTGGCGTAGATACGGGTCGGCTCCAGCAGCTCCTCGCCGAGCGTGCGGCCGAACTCCTCGACGTGCCCGCCGAGCGCCATCCTGCCGATGTCCAGCAGCACGTGCCTGGCCAGCGAGTATCCGTTCGAGTGCAGACCGGACGACGCCATGCCGATGATCACGTCACCGGGTCGCACGCGCTCCGGGCCCAGCACGGCGTCCGCCTCGACCACACCGATGCCGGTGGCGGACAGGTCGTACGCGCCGTCGGCCATCAGGCCGGGGTGCTCGGCGGTCTCGCCGCCCAGCAGCGCGCAGCCGGCCTGGACGCAGCCTTCCGCGATGCCCTTGACCAGCGCGGCGATCCGCTCCGGCACGACCGTGCCGACCGCGATGTAGTCCTGCAGGAACAACGGCTCGGCACCGCACACCACCAGGTCGTCGACGACCATGGCGACCAGGTCGATACCGACCGTGTCGTGCACGTCCAGCGCCTGCGCGACCGCGATCTTGGTGCCGACGCCGTCCGTCGAGGACGCCAGCACCGGCTCCTTCCAGCGGTCGAGCCTGAGCTTGAACAGCCCGGCGAACCCGCCGATGCCGCCGAGCACCTCGGGCCGGGTCGCCTTCTCGGCGAACGGCTTCAGCTGCTCGACCGCCTCCTCGCCCGCCTCGATGTTCACCCCCGCGCCGGCGTAGGTGGCGTGCGGGGAATCAGGACTATCGTTCGTGTCGGTCATGGCTCCGGTATGGGGGTGGGTCCTGAACGCTACGGACGCTGGAGTGCGTCCGATGCACCATAGCCCGCCGGTACGACAGGGGCAGCCGAGCCCGCGACCCCCCGCTCGAGCCCTTCCAGGAGGTATTTCCCGATCTGGGTCTCCTCGGGGATCGGGATCGGGTACGAGCCGTCGAAGCACGCCGTGCACAGCCGGCTGCGGGGCTGCTCGCTGGCCGCGACGAGCCCGTCGAGCGAGACGTAGCCGAGTGAGTCCGCGCCGATCGAACGGCGGATGCCGTCCAGGTCCAGCCCGTTCGCGACCAGCTCGGCGCGGGAGGCGAAGTCGATGCCGTAGAAGCACGGCCAGCGCACCGGCGGTGACGCGATCCGCACGTGCACCTCGACCGCGCCGGCCTCCCGCAGCATCCGCACCAGGGCCCGCTGGGTGTTGCCACGCACGATCGAGTCGTCCACGACCACCAGGCGCTTGCCACGGATCACGTCCCGCAGCGGGTTCAGCTTGAGCCGGATGCCCAGCTGACGGATGGTCTGGGACGGCTGGATGAACGTGCGGCCCACGTACGCGTTCTTGACCAGGCCCGATCCGTAGGAGATCCCGGAGCCCTGGGCGTAGCCGATGGCGGCGGGCGTGCCTGACTCCGGCACGGGGATCACGAGGTCCGCCTCGACCGGCGCCTCCTGCGCGAGCCGGCGGCCGATGTCCACGCGGGTGGCGTGCACGGAACGGCCGGCGATCGTGGTGTCCGGCCGGGCCAGGTACACGTACTCGAACACGCAACCCTTGGGCTCGGGGTTGGCGAACCGCGAGGACCGCAGGCCGTGCTCGTCGATGGCGAGCAGCTCGCCGGGCTCGACCTCACGGACGAACGACGCGCCGACGATGTCCAGCGCGGCGGTCTCCGACGCGACGACCCAGCCGCGTTCCAGCCGGCCGAGCACGAGCGGACGCACACCGTGGGGGTCACGTGCCGCGTACAACGTGGTCTCGTCGGCGAACACCAGGCAGTACGCACCCTGGACGTCCGGCAGCAGCTTCATCGCGGCCTGCTCGAAGCCCACGTCCGCGGCGGAGGCGGCGAGCAGCCCGGTCAGCAGGTCGGAGTCGCTGGTGGCGCCAGTACTCATGGGGACGCCGAGAGCACGCGCCCGGTCACGCAACTCGGCGGTGTTCACCAGGTTGCCGTTGTGGCCGAGCGAGATGCCACTGCCGGTCGCCGTGGTGCGGAATGTCGGTTGCGCGTTCTCCCAGGTCGTGGACCCGGTGGTGGAGTAACGGCAGTGGCCGACGGCGATGTGGCCCTGCAACGAGACGAGGACCTGCTCGTCGAACACCTGGGAGACGAGACCGAGGTCCTTGAAGACAACGATCTTCTCGCCGTCGGACACGGAGATGCCGGCGGCTTCCTGCCCTCGGTGCTGCAACGCGTAGAGGCCGAAGTAGGTGAGCTTGGCGACTTCCTCGCCCTTGGCCCACACCCCGAATACTCCGCACTCTTCGCGGGGCTCGG
Source organism: Actinophytocola sp. (assembly GCF_036378875.1). GTDB lineage: Bacteria > Actinomycetota > Actinomycetes > Mycobacteriales > Pseudonocardiaceae > Actinophytocola. The sequence continues at coordinate 96,974 of NZ_DASUVO010000098.1, read as the reverse complement.
GCTCCGGTTGGTCGGACTGGTCGGTGACGGTCTGGTCGATGACCACCGAAAGCACTCCCTGCGGGGACGGCGTCAGGTAGCTCCAGTGTAGGTCGTGTTGGGGTGTGCGACGCGTCACGGCGGACGTGGCGGTCAACTCATTCTGAGTGCACGTAGTACGGCCAAATCACCCGATCCAGTGAGCTGCATGCGGCTCCACAGCTGATAGAGCACGTTCGCGGTGCGATTGGACAGTCGCGAGTCGGCCTGCTCGTCGCGGCTGGCCGCGCGGACCTCGGGGGCGACCCCCGGAGAGAGCCGCACGTGCCAGGTCTGCGTGTTGTCCGTGCACGTGATGAGTGCCGTGCCCTTGGCGGTGGGCGGGGAGTCGGCTCGCAGGCGGGCGGCGAGCAGCGTGCCGAGCAGCTCGTCGATGGCGTCCGCGGCCTGGTCACGGTCGGTCGGGGTGAGCATGCGCAGCGCGGCCTGTGCGTCCCAGCGGCGCAGGTTGAGCTCGTGCGCGACGCGGCGGTGCCACACCCACGCGAGGTCCGGCGCGGCCGGGGAGAACGTCCAGACCGGACGGTTACCGGAGGTGTTCCGCAGCACCTGTGTCGCGGCGGCGAGCTGCTCGTCGAGGTAGACGAGCGGATCGACGTCCCTCCGTACGGGCAGGGGCCGCAGCTCGATGATGCTGCCGCTGGTGAGGTACCGGGTGGCGGTGTGCAGGAACCGCGCGACGTGGAGTGCGAGATCCCGAAAAGTCCATCCCGGACAGGACGGCACATCGGCTTGCAGGTCGGCGGTCGCCACCGCGGTGCGGAACAGGCCGGCCTGCTCGGCGAACACGGCGGTCCACCTGGTGGCCGTCCACACGATCGCGCTGTCCTTCCCGTACGCACAGAGCCAGAAGAAGCAACCCTATGCCCCTCATACACAGGTTACGGTCAGACGGTGGCCGACGGTTACGAGGTTGATCCCGAGGCGTTGCGCGCGGCGTCCCTCGGTGTCCACGCGAGCGCGGACGCCGTAGGTCTCGCGGCCACCCGGCTTTCGGTGGCCCAGCTCGTGCCGGGAGCGTTGGGCGAGGTCGACGCGGCCTACGAGCTGGCGGCGGCGTTCGCGGAGTTCGTCGGCGGGCAGGCCGACGACCTGCGACGGGGCGAGGCCTGGGTGACCGACACCGCGGAGAGCCTGGTGGAGAACGCCAAGGAGTACGCGTGTCGGGACGTGTTCCCACTGTGAGCGGAGCCTGCGGAGCGAACCGACAGCACTCACGACGGCGCCGAGCCCGCGGAGGGCGCCGGAGTAGCGGAGCCTGCGGAGCGTTCCGGCGCCACGGAGCGGGGGAGGTGGAGGCGTGACAGATCCCGAAGCGTTGTACGCGCGGCTGGCCACCGGGGACGCCAGCCGGATCCTGGCCGCGCTCGAGCCGCTGTCTGGCGCGCGATCGGCGCTGGCGGAGGTCGAGCTGACGACCGTCCGGTCATGGTCGGGCACGGCCGCGACCGAGTTCGGCACGCGGGTGACGCGGACGAGGGCCGCGGTCGCGGCAGCGACGGACCAGCTGACCGACGCGATCGCGGTGGTCGAGTCGGCCGCCAACGCCTACCGGTCCATCCGAGGCAGCGCTGACCAGGCCATACAGGAGTACCGGTCCGGCACCCCCGCCGCGCTGGTGACCGACGTGTTGACCGACCTACGCAACGCCTACGAGGACGTGTTGCGGTCCTGCGCGGCGGCACTGCGGGCTTTGCGGCCGGCGTTCAGCACGGTGGCCGGCACGTTCGCGACCGCACCGGCCGGTGTTCTCATCCCGCCGCCGGGCATCGACCCACGACGCGTGGCCTCCTGGTGGGCAGCGTTGCCGGACGCGACGCGGGACGAGTTGCTGGCCACCCAGTTCGAGGCGCTCGGCCGGCTGCGTGGCCTGCCAGCGCCGGTGTTGAACGAGGCGAACCTGCGCCGCATCGACACGGACGTCGCCCGGTACTCGGCGGTGGCGCGTGACCTGAACACCCGAATCGAGACGCGAGCGCGGGAACTCGGCCTCGACCCGACCGACGAGGAAGCGCTGCGGAGCGATCCCGCCCTGGCCGACCTGCTCGACCAGCGCCAGGAGGCGAACCGCCGCGTGGACAACGCCACCGCGGCGAACACCCGCGTGCAGGGCGCGGCGAAGTCGGGGTACGACACCTACGTGCAGTCATACGACGTGGACGGTCCCGGCCGGAAGGACGGCGTGCTGGCCATCGCGTACGGCAATCCGGACACCGCGACGAACGTGGCGGTCGTGGTGCCGGGCACGGGAACCACACTGGAGTCGGGCTTCCCGAACGGCAGCGCGCAGGCGTTGCGCGCGGCCATGGACAAGGTCGGCTCTGGCAACGCGACGATCGCGTGGCTGGGTTACGACGCACCGGAATGGGACACGACCGTGACGTCCCCGGACAACGCGACCGCGGGCGCCGCCAACCTCGTGTCCGATGTGGATGGCTACCGCGCGGCGGCGGCCGGCGCACAGCACATCACCGTGCTCGGGCACAGCTACGGCAGCGTGACGGTCGGCTACGCCGCCATGAACGACCTCGCGGCGGACGACGTCGCCTTCTTCGGCTCACCGGGCGTCGGCGCGTCGTCGGCGGACCAGCTGTCCCCGGGCGCTGGCCACGTGTGGGCAGGCGCGTCCGAACACGACCCGATCGTCCAGGCGACGAGCGGAAGCTGGTTCACCGCGGACGGTTCGGGCGTCGGCCCGTACGACAAGTCCTTCGGCGCCAACCAGTTCGGCGTCCTGGACGACGCGGATCTCACCTCCGCGCACAGCGTGTACTACTCGAACGAGTCGCTGTCCAACCTGGCCAACATCGCGACAGGCAACTACGACGCGGTCATCCCTGGCACCAACGAGAGCCGCGTGGCGGACCTGACCGGCGACGCGGGCTCCGGCCTGATGGACGCGGGCCGAGAAGCCATGTCCGGCGACTGGGACGAGGCTTGGGGCGAGCTGACCGACACGGGCAAGGAACTACTGAACGACGCAGGTGACGTGGTTGTCGGCGGCACCGGCGACCTGGTCGAAGCAGGAAAGTCCTTGTACGACAACACCTTGGGTCGACTGTTCTAGTCGGGTGCGCAGCTGCGCTTGACGGCCGCGAGGCCTGGGCGGGTGAGCTGTCTCGCCACTCTCGCCACTCTCGCCGCGGCGGCGGGCTGCGCCCGGCCCCGTTTCGGTAGGCCCTCTGCGCAATGGGTGGGCGGTTTCCGCGCGCGGGCGGTTTCTGCGGCGCGGCCATGCGAGGAAGGCGTCCCTTATCACCCCCAGCGCGAGGAAGGCCCTCCCTTCACCGCACCGCCGAGTTCGTAGCGAAGCACCCTGTGGGCCGCCCGCCGCAGGTGTGCGCCGGGCACCACGGGTGCGGCTGGTGCGCGGCCAGCGCTGCGGGGTGCCTGGGCGCACGAATGGACCATTCGCCCGGACTCGCACCCGAAAGTTGTCCACAGGCCCCAGCGACCAGGGGTTTTGTCTCTATCGCTTGGTACGATGGCCTCGGGGTGGCCCCCCGGGTATGGGTGGGGGATGCCTACGCAACCATCTGTGTTGGCGTTGATCATGGACGCGATCATGGCTTGCGGGCTTCGGATTCAGAGTCGTACCAAGGGAAGTAGGCTTGAGAGGTCCGCTCGGTTGCCTGATGCGGTGATCCGGCCCTCGGCTACCGCGTCCGTCCATTTGAGACTGCCGGTTGCCAGTTCCAGCCAGGTGCGTGCGTCGGTTTCCACCACGTTTGGTGGGGTGCCGCGTGTGTGGCGTGGGCCCTCGATGCATTGCACGGCCGCGAAAGGCGGTACGCGCACTTCCACGCTGCGGCCCGGTGCCACCTGCGCCAGTGTTCGCAGGCTCAGCCGTACGGCTTTGGCGAGGGTCGGGCGCGGCGGGGTGTCGGCCCACGGGAGTACGGCGGCGACCGCCTCGCGCATTTCCTGAGGGTCGACGGAGGTGCTCAACGTTCGGCCTCGGCCACGATCTCGTCTAGTAGCTCGGTTACGTGGTGTGTCAGTTTTCGCATGTCAGCGGGGGAAACTGTCGTCCACAGCGTGCCGTCGTCTGCGGCGCGTCGGATTTGTACGTAGCGGCCGTCTTCGGTGTCGAAGTAGGAGACCACTCGGGTGGCTCGTCTTCGGCGGCCGAAACGGTCGCGGGCGGCGGCGCCGAAGTTGCCGGTTCTGGTGACGTCTTTGATCATTTCGGTGAGGGCCTGCGCGTCGTCGGTGCGGAGGCCCACCTCCAGCAGCGCGGCGCCGAAGTCGTCTCGGGAGCGGCCCGCGTTCTTGGCGGCGCGTTCGAAGTCCGCCGTCGGCAGCGTCACCGAGCGGCCGGGGCCAGCCGGGGCGGGCGGCAGCACGGCCAGCGCGGCCGAGGGGAGGCCGGACTCCGTCACCTGCCGCAACGTCACCACGTCATCCGAGAGTTCTGCGACCGCCGCGGTGTTGTCCGCAGCCGCGGCGAGGACACGCACGTTTCGGCCAACGTAAGCGCGGACGTCCACCTCACGCGCCGGTTTTGCCAGCAGGCCAAGGATTTCCTCGATGACCGGGTTCACCTCGACCGGACGGCCAAGTCCGCGTGCCTCGAGGTCCGCCCACGCCCGAGCCTCCAGCCGCGCCCGTTCCTCGTGTGTGCGGCCTGGCGAGGGCACCTTCACCACGAGCGGCATCGCGTCGAGCCGGAGGTGCTCCCACAGCACGTCGAACTCCAGCGCGGACAGCGTGATCGGTGGCGCGTCCTGGTCCCCGATCGAGAAAGTGCTGGTCACGAACATCAACCCTACCCCCACAAAGGCAAAGGGGAGCCGCGTTAGCGACTCCCCGACCTACCTTTAAAGACTACTCGCCGATCACCATCGGCGAGACGTGTCTGTCGTCGCCGAACACGTCGTCGGGCTCCAGCAGGTAGTCCGCGGCGAAGTGCTCCTCGTCCTCCTCGTCCTCGGCTCGCCTGCCAGCGGCACCGGCAGCGGCGCCACCACGGCCTGCGGCATTCGCGGCACCGGGACCGGTGCGGACCACGGTCTCACCGATCGCGCCACCGCGGCCCAGCTGCGACGGCACGCGCTCGCCGTCGACCGCGCCGCCGAGGCCGCCAGGCATACCGCGTCCGAACGGGCCGCCCTCCAAGGGCATCGGCCGCAGCGGCATGGCGCGACGAACCACGTCGCTCGCGTTCTCCCCGCCACCGCCCAAGGACGGGAACGGGCCGCCGCCGGGCAGGAACGGATTGGCATTCGGCCCAGGGCCGCCGGTTGTCGGCAACGGGTTCACCGGCGGGGCACCACCAGGCGGTGGCACGAACACGTCGGCCGGGGTGGTGCTGCCGCCACCAGGCGGAAGGGTCGGTGGCGTGACCGCGCCACCACCACCGCCACCGTCGACGTCCGTGTCAACGGTCGGCAGATCAGTGTTGACGGACGGCGGGGTCACGGGACCGTTCTGCTGGGTCGTGACGGTCTGCCGGTCGACCGACCCACTGCCGCCGCTGTCGCTGCCGACCCCGTTGACGGCGGTCGCGCTGAGGCCGCCCACCAGCGCGGCGCCTCCCTGCGGCGCTGGGGTCGACACCACCACATCGGGTGGCGCGACGAACGTGCCGAGCGTGTCCCGGTTCCAGGTGCTGCTCGACTCGTAGGTCTGCATGGTCTCGATGGCCCGCAGCTCGGCCTCGTTCTTCGCGGCCTCCTGCGCCTCGTGGTCCGCGGCCTGCTGGATCACGTTCATGGCCGGGCCGTTGAAGCCGAGCACCGACGCGGCCGCCGCCCCGGCGATGTCCCAACCGGACGGCGCCGGTGTGGTCACCTCGACCGGTTCCGGCATGCGCGCGCGGGCGTCGGAGACGTACTCGCCCTGGAACTCCGAGGACGTCTTCATCACGTACGCACCGGTCTGCGCGTCGCTCGCCCAGCTGGCGAGCGGGGTGAGGCCGGTCTGCGCGCTCTCGGCCGCCTTGCCTTCCCAGCGGGAGCCGAGGTTGGCGAGCTTCGTGTTGAGCTCCTCGTCGACCTCGGTGAGCTCCTTCTCGAGGTTCTGCCAGTAGGTCGTCTGCGGGTCGGACGCCGCGGCGCCCGGTCCCGCATTGATCATGGTGTACAGCTCCGGGTGCTCATAGCCCCGCCATCTGTGACCCATGAGGTCCCCTCCGGATCAGTATTTGCCCCACTGGGCGGTGTTGTCGCCTTCGACTCGCAGGTACTCGTCGTAGGCACCCTTCAGCGAGTCGATCGCGCGCGCCAACTGCTCCTGGTAGCCCTGCAGGCAGGCCAGTGCCGAGTCGAGGCCACCGTTGTTGCTCCGCTCGGCGAACCGCGCCGCGGTCTCACTGCTGACAGGGTCACCTGCCCATTCCCTGATCGGCAGGCCTTCGAGTTCGGTGATCTTGCGGCTGACGCGGTCGTGCGCGTCGGTGAATGCCTTGAGCGCCTCCGGAATCGCGGCTGGCTCGACGTTCAGGGTCTGGGTGCCCGTGAACAGCGGGGCAGGCGTTGCGCCCCCACCGCCACCATCTGCCACGTACACGTCGTGTCTCCTCAGTGTGCGATTGCGACGACTGTAGCTCTGATGCGGCCGCCTGTGACCCGGTTCCCACAAGCAACCAATCAGAACCTATTAACAGTTCACGGTTACCAGCCTGGCTCGGTTCAACTGGTACAGAGGTCAGGACATTAAAGACGAAATCCATTCCGATTCAGTTAGCGCAACCACCTTTCGACGTCCTCCGGCGGCCCCGGCTTCGCGTACAGCCAGCCCTGTGCCGAGTCGGCGCCGATGCGGCGCAGCAGGTCGGCCTGCCCTCCGGTCTCGACGCCCTCGGCGATCACGTCGAGCTTCAGCGTGTGCGCCAGCGTGACCAGCGCTGTCACGATCTGGGCGTCCACCGAGTCCTTTGTGCCGGCTCGTAGTCCTTCGACGAAGGACCCGGCGATCTTCAGCGCGTGCACCGGAAGATGGCGCAGGTAGGCGAGGTTCGAGTAGCCGGTGCCGAAGTCGTCGATGGCGATCCGCACACCGAGGTCGACCAGCCTGCGCAACGCCTCGAGCGGCTCGCCGGTCGTGCCCATGATCGCGCTCTCGGTCAGTTCCAGCTGCAGTGACGTCGACGGGATCCCGATCTCGGAGATGATGCCGGCGATGTCGTCGACCAGTCCCGGCTCGGCGACCTGCCGCGCCGCCAGGTTCACGCTCACCAGCGGGGTCGCCCCGGCCGCCCGCCACTTCATGGCCTGGCGGCACGCGGTTTCCAGCACCCACCGGCCGAGCGGCACGATCAGGCCGGTCTCCTCGGCCAGCCCGATGAACCGGTCCGGGCCGAGCCGCCCGAACTCCGGGTGCGCCCAGCGCACCAGCGCCTCGACGCCGAGCAGTGTGCCGTCGGCCAGCGACACGATCGGCTGGTACTCGACGTAGAACTCCTCGCGCTCCAACGCCGCGGGCATGGCGGCGGACAGCGAGATCCGGGCGATCTCCCGTGCGTTGCGCTCCGGGTCGTAGACCGCCCAACGGTTCTTGCCGTCGACCTTCGCCCAGTGGAGGGTGACGTCCGCGTCCCGCATGGTCTCGGCGGGCGAGGCGTCGAACACCGAGCGCTCGACCAGGCCGATGCTCGCCGACACCGCGAGCCGGTGCCCGGCGATCCGCACCGGAGCCGCGATCGCCCCGAGGATCCGCTCCGCGAGCTCGATCAGTTCGGTCAGACAGCTCGTGTGCTCGACGAGCACCACGAACTCGTCGCCGCCCAGCCGGGCCACCAACCGGCCAGGCCCGGACACGAGCTCGTCGAGCCGCTTGCCGACCTCGACCAACAGCTGGTCGCCGACCACGTGGCCGAGGGTGTCGTTGACGGCCTTGAAGCCATCGATGTTGACGTAGCAGAGGCCCACCCGCTCACCACGCGGGTCGCCGAAGGAGGCGTGCAGCCGCTCGGTGAACATCGCCCGGTTGGCGAGGCCGGTGAGGTGGTCGTGGTGGGCCTGGTGGCGCAGCTGCTCGGAAAGCACGTGCCATTCGGTGTTGTCCTCGACCATGCCGACCAGGTACTGCGGTGCGCCGTGCTCGTCACGCACGAGTGAGACGGTCACGTTGGTACGCAGGGCCGTGCCGTCGCTCTTGCGGAACCGCCGCTCGATCCGGTAGTTGTCCCGCTTGCCCGCCACCATCTCCAGGAAGTACCGGTGCAGCTCGGGTGGGTCCTCGGGATGCACGAAGTCGGCGAGGAAGTGGCCGAGCATCTGGTCGATCCGGAAACCGAGCATGGCCGCCATCGCGCTGTTGACCTCGACCAGCCGGCCCTTGGTGTCGGAGATGCCGATGCCGATGGCGGCGTCGGTGAACACCGCGCGGAACCGGGCCTCGCTCGCCCGCCGCGCACTTTCCGCGCCGTCACGGGCCTCCAGCGCGGACCGGCGCAGCGCCTCCTGCTCGCCGAAGATCCGCGCGTGGGCGGCACGGACGAACCCGGCGGTGACCGCGGCCTGGATCTTCGCGACCCTCGGCCCCGACCCCAGGTGGGTGCCGATCAGCTCGACGGTGCCCCCGATCGACTCGGCCGCGAGGTGTCGCAGCTCGACAAGCCCGGCGCCGACCCGCTCGACCGCGGCCTGATCGAACTCGTCGGCGGCGTGCGCGCCGACGAGAACGTCGACGAGTTCACCCACCCGTTCGTGGAATGCGGCCCAGTCGGTCGCCACGTAGCCGGAGTCCGCGAGCACCCTCGCCCACGCGGCCACGAGGGAACCGCGATCGGAGCCTGTCGGGCCTGCCAACGTCACACCTTCCGGCATAGTTCGCGCACCACCACCCGCCCTGCGTGGCACGCGCCAGGATACGGGCGCCAACACTAAGCGTCCACGTTCCGGTGCGCACCGTTCGCACTGGTCACAACCATCGACCGGGTGAATCCGCCCTCCACCGGTGGTGATCTTCGCAGCTTCATGTGAAAACTAAACGTTACCAAAAGCTTGGTTGCTTATTCACCGATAATAGTGACAAATCGGTACAAGACGACCACAATCTGTGTCGGGCAGCGCCTGCCCGGGAGCTGCCATCCGCGAGGGCAGATTTGGAAAGGGCATCCCATGAAGATGTTGGGGCGTGGGAGACGACGGGGCTTCGCCACCGTCGCGATGACCACCATGTTGCTGGTCGCGGGGCTTGCGAGCCCCGCACAGGCCGATCCCGTTGCCAACCCTGCAGGCGACCGGGCGGCGATCGACGCGTACGTCGACAAGTACGACCACGCGATGGGGTCGCAGATCCGCAAGCACGAAGGCACGGCCCAGATGCCGCAGAGCGTCAACCCCGCCGACAGCGGGGTACTGGCGACGGTCGAAGGCATGGACGTGAGCGGCCACCAGGGCAATGTGGACTGGCCCTACTGGTGGGGCCAGGGCAAGCGGTTCGTCTGGGCGAAGGCGACCGAGGGCACCGGCTACGAGAACCCGTACTTCGCACAGCAGTACAACGGTTCCTACAACCAGGGTTTCGTCCGAGGGGCGTACCACTTCGCACTGCCGGACCGGTCCTCCGGCGCCGCGCAGGCGAACTTCTTCTCCAACAACGGTGGCGGCTGGTCTGGTGACGGCAGGACGCTGCCGGGCGCGCTTGACATGGAGTACAACCCGTACGGCGCCACCTGCTATGGCCTGTCCAAGGCCGCGATGACCGCGTGGATCAGGGACTTCAGCAACACCTACAAGGCGCGGTGGGACAAGTACCCGGCGATCTACACCTCCACCAGCTGGTGGAACCAGTGCGTCGGGTCGAGCTTCAGCTCGACCAACCCGCTGTGGGTGGCACGCTACGCGTCCGCGGTGGGCGCCCTGCCGTTCGACTGGGGCGTCTACACGGTCTGGCAGTACAGCTCGTCGCCGATCGACCACAACAGCTTCAACGGTTCCTACGACCGGCTGGTCGTTTTGGCGTCCAACAGCGACTGAGACCGACTGTCCTGTTGACACCCTGACGGGGCCTTCCTCCACCACCAGGAGCGAAGGCCCCGTTCGTGTGTCTAAGCTCCGCGTGAATATTGCGTGAGTTGAGGGAACCGAACATCCCCGTGACCACGTCGGACCGGGCAGGAACATGATCGGGGAGGGCCAATGACTTACCCACCGCAGGGACCGTACGGGCAGCAGCCGGATCCCTACGGACAGCAACAACCGCAGTACGGCGGCTATCCACAGCAGCAGCCGCAGCAGCCCCAGTACGGTGGGTACGACCCGAACGCCCAGTACGGCGGTGGTTACGGGCAGCAGTACGGTGGACTCGGCGGGGGGCCGCAGCCACCGAAGAAGACCAACAAGGGCCCGATCATCGCGGTGGTGTCCATTGTGGTCCTTATCCTCGCCGGTGTCGGCATCACAGGCTTCGTCGCGCCGGGCTTCTTCCTGTCGGACAAGGGCAGCGACGCCGCTGGCGGGAGCACGACCAGCGGCAAGAAGGACACCGGCGCGGAGGCGTTCATCGAGAAGCTCGTCGCGGCCGCGGACGACAAGGACAAGAGCGCGCTGAAGGACCTGCAGTGCTCCGACGCGTCCGACGGGGTCACGGGCGCGACCAACGCGATCGACGAGATCACGAGCGCCGACCTGAAGGAGATCAGCGAGCAGTCCGACACCAAGGCCATCGCGATCCTGACCATCAAGGTCGACGGCGAGACGGACGACTACGAGACCACGGTCGTCAAGGACGGCGGCAAGTGGTGCTGGCAGGACATCACCAACGGCGCCGGCGGCTCGTCGAACGAGCCGACGGAGGAGAGCACGTCGGAGGACGACACCGCGTCCTCGGACACCGCGGAGCCTCCGGCCGGCGGCGCGACCGGTGACTCCGAGGGTGAGCAGTTCGTCCAGTCGTTCCTCGACAAGCTGAACGGGGGCGACGGCGCGGGCGCGGCCGCCATGTCCTGCTCGGACAGCACGAGCCAGACCGACATCACCGACGCCGCCGCCAAGGGCGCGCAGCTGCAGATGGTCCCGGAGGGCACGACAGCGGACTCGAGCTACGTGGGCGCCGACCTGAAGGGCACGCTCGCCGGCGAGGCGGCCGAGGGCCGGACGAGTGCGTTCCTCGAAGACGGCGCGTGGTGCATCTACACCTTCTTCGCGTACTGAGGTAGGTTCTGCCGCCGATGGCTGCCACTCTCATGATCCTGGGTCTCGTGGCGGTCGTCGGCGGCATTGTCGTCTTCGCGTGGTCGTCTCGCCTGGTCGCGACCATGCTGCTGGCATTCGGCGCACTCGCGGTGGTGACCGGCTGGCTGCTCCCGGACGTCGCACGGGCCGACGCGCTGCGGACCGGTGGTCTGGCCGCGGGTTCGGTCGTCGCGCTGTACGCGTTGTGGCTCAACGACCGGCGCAGACGTGTCGACGAGGAACGGCAGCTGCTGGAACACGAACGGCAGCAGCTGGAGAGCGCCCGCGCCAACCACGAGCGGGAGCGGGCCGCCGACGATCGTTTCCTGCGTGCGGTCGAGTTGCTGGGCCACGACGCGGACCAGGTGCGGGTGGGCGCCCTGCACGCGCTGGCCGGCCTGGCCCGCAGCCACCCGTCCTACACGCAGGACGTGCTGGACGTCATCTGTTCCTATCTGCGACGCCCGTTCGAGCACCCGGAGTACCGGGAAGCACGTGGCGACGACTCAGATCAGGCCCTTGACCGTGCCGAGGCCGACCGCTGGCGCGTCGTTCGCCTGACCGCACAACGGTTGCTGGCCGATCTGCTCCCGAAGGTCGGCACACCGAACGCGCCCGCCTACGACCTCGACCTCACGGGCGCGACGCTCGAGTACTGCGACCTGTCCCACCGCGTGATCGGCCAGCTGCGGGCGCGGGTGCTGAAGCTGTACCAGTCGAACTCGTTGCACCACTGCGAGATCCACGGCCCGGCGTGGTTCACGGAATCCACGAGCTGGGGCCGGCTGTGGCTGCACCACATGGAGTTCCACGACCTGGCCGTGTTCAGCAGGGTCCGCGTGCTGGGCAAGGCGGGGTTCGAGAGCACCGTGTTCCACGGGGAGACCCGGTTCGACAACGCCACGTTCGAAGGTCGTGTCTCCTTCGCGGACACGACCTTCGAACGGGACCCCAACCTGTCGAGCGCGAAGTTCAGGAGCGTGGCGCCGCCACCGCCCGGCTGGGTGGTGCGAGGCCAGAGCCTGGTCCGCCCAACTAGTTGAACAGGGCGGGCAGCGTGCCTTCCCAAACCTCGCGCAGTTCTGCCAGTGCCAGCTCGCCGACACCCTCGACGCGGAGCGCGGTCGTGTCGGTGACCTGGCCGAGGCGCTGCCACGGCAGGCCCGCGGCGTCGCAGCGGGCAGTGAACTCGTCCTGGTTCGGCACGGACACCAGCACCCTGGCGGATGACTCGCTGAACAGCGCCACGAACGGGTCACCGGTCAGTTCGACGTCGCAGCCGCGACCCGTCAGGACGGTGGCCTCCACCAGCGCCTGGGCCAGGCCGCCTTCGGAGAGGTCGTGGGCCGCGGCCACCCCGCCATCGCGGAGCACCGACGCGATCACCTGCTCGCGGTCGAGGTCCACGGCCGGAGGCCGCCCGCCAAGGTGGTTGTGCACGACGTGCGCCCACTCCGAGCCGCCGAACTCGTCGTTGGTCTCGCCGAGCAGGATCAGCGTGTCGCCCACCGCGCCGAGGCCGGTGGGGATGCGGGCCGCCACGTCGTCGATCACGCCGAGCACGCCCACCACCGGGGTCGGCAGGATGGCCGTCGAGCCGGTCTGGTTGTAGAAGCTCACGTTTCCGCCGGTCACCGGGATGCCGAGCGTCGCGCAGCCGTCCGCCAGGCCACGCACGGCCTGCTGGAACTGCCACATCACCCCAGGGTCCTCCGGGGAGCCGAAGTTGAGACAGTTGGTCACCGCGACAGGCCGGGCACCCGAGGAGGCCACGTTCCGGTAGGCCTCTGCGAGCGCCAGCTGCGCACCCGCGTACGGGTCGAGGTACACGTAGCGCCCGTTGCAGTCACAGGAAACCGCGACACCGCGGCCCGTCGCCTCGTCGATGCGGATCATGCCCGCGTCGGACGGCTGCGCCAGCACGGTCCCACCGCGTACGTAGCGGTCGTACTGCTCGGTCACCCACCGGCGGGAGGACAGGTTGGCCGAGCCGGCCATCCGGATGATCTCCGCGCGCAGTTCGTCCGCTGTGGACGGACGGGTCAGTGTGGCTGGGTCGGCCGCGATCACCTCGTCCTGGAAGGACGGACGGGCGATCGGCCGCTCGTACACCGGACCCTCGTGCGCGACGGTTCGCGGCGGCACGTCGACCACCGTCTCACCGTGCCACGTGATCACGAGCCGGTCGCCGTCGGTGACCTCGCCGATCTCCGTCGCGATGACGTCCCACTTGGCGCACACCCGCATGAACGCGTCCACATCGGACGGTCGAACCACGGCGCACATGCGTTCCTGCGACTCGGACGAGAGGATCTCCGCCGGCGTCATCCCCTTGGCCCGCAAGGGAACCCGCTCCAGGTTGACGTGCATGCCGCCGTCACCGGCCGACGCCAGCTCCGAGGTCGCGCACGACAGTCCCGCGCCGCCGAGGTCCTGGATGCCGACGACGAGCCCTTCCCGGAACAGCTCGAGGCAGCACTCGATGAGCACCTTCTCGGTGAACGGGTCGCCGACCTGCACGCTCGGCAGCTTCTTGCGCCCCGCGCCGCCCTCGTCACCGGCGAACGTGTCGGACGCCAGCACGGACACACCGCCGATGCCGTCGAGCCCGGTCCGCGCGCCGAAGAGGATCACCTTGTTGCCGGTGCCGGAGGCATGCGCGAGGTGCAGGTCCTCGACCCGCATCGCACCAAGGCACAGCGCATTCACTAGCGGATTGCCCTGGTAGGTGGGGTCGAAGACCACCTCGCCGCCGATGTTGGGCAGGCCGAGGCAGTTGCCGTAACCGCCGATGCCGGCCACCACACCGGGCAGCACCCGGCGCGTGTCGGGCGCGTCCGCGGCGCCGAACCGCAGCGGGTCCATCACCGCGAGCGGCCGCGCGCCCATCGCGAGGATGTCCCGCACGATGCCGCCGACGCCGGTCGCCGCACCCTGGTAGGGCTCCACATAGGACGGATGGTTGTGCGACTCGACCTTGAACGTCACCGCCCAGCCGTCGCCGATGTCCACGACGCCGGCGTTCTCGCCGATGCCCGCGAGCATGGCAGAACGCATCTCGTCGGTGGTGGTCTCGCCGAAGTACTTCAGGTGGACCTTGGACGATTTGTACGAGCAGTGCTCCGACCACATGACCGAGTACATGGCGAGCTCGGCGTCGGTGGGGCGCCGGCCGAGGATCTCGCGGATCCGCTGGTACTCGTCGTCCTTGAGCCCCAGCTCCCGGTACGGCTGCGGGGTTTCCGGGGTGGCCGTGGCGTGCTGGACCGTGTCGACGTGGGCTGTGGCGGTCACGCGAGCACCGTCCCCAGCACCGAGCGGAACATGGCGAGGCCGTCGTCCCCGGGTCCGGTCAGCTGGTCGATCGCGTGCTCGGGGTGCGGCATGAGACCGACGATCCGCCCGTCCGCCGAAGAGATCCCGGCGATGTCGCCGAGTGAGCCGTTCGGGTTGATGTCCAGGTACCGGAAAACCACCCGGCCCTCCCCCTCCAGTTCATCCACAGTGGACTGGGTCGCGGCGTACCGGCCGTCCATGTTCTTGACCGGGATGACGATCTCCGCGCCGTCCGTGTATCCCTCTGTCCACGCGGTGGAGGTGCGTTCCACGCGCAGCTTCTGGTCCCGGCACACGAAGTGCAGGCCGGCGTTACGCAGCAGCGCGCCGGGCAGCAACCCGGCCTCGCACAGGATCTGGAAGCCGTTGCAGATGCCGAGCACGGGCATCCCGCGCTTGGCGGCGGCCACGACCTCGCCCATCACCGGCGCGAACCGGGCGATGGCGCCGGCCCGCAGGTAGTCGCCGTAGGAGAACCCGCCGGGGACGACGATGGCGTCCACGCCACGCAGGTCCGCGTCCTTGTGCCACAGCGCGACGGCCTCACCGCCCGCGTACCGCACGGCACGCGCCGCGTCGGCGTCGTCCAGGGTGCCGGGAAACGTGATGACGCCCACCCGGCTCACGAAATCCTCCGCACCACGAAGTCCTCGATCACCGGGTTCGACAGGAACCCCTCGGCGATCTTGGCGAGCGTCTCGTCGTCGACGGTGTCGTCGACCTCGAGCTCGAAGTGCTTGCCCTGGCGGACATCGGAGATTCCGGTGAATCCCAGCCGGGGTAGGGCATTGGCCACGGCCTGACCCTGGGGGTCGAGGATCTCGGGCTTGGGCATGACGTCGACGACGACTCGGGCCACGACAGGCTGCTCCTGGGTCGAGGGTGGCGTACCCCCAAAGACTACCTGAGCTGCGCGTTCGCCCGGCCGGGCCGCCCGGTCTTCGCGGCACCCCATCGCCTGAACTTCTAGTTGCACGTAGTAGTCGAGAGACAGCGCTCCGGGTCCGGCGCCAGAGGAAAGTCACGGAGTCCGACCGCTGTTCGCGCGAACCAGTGTCCAAGCTGGCCGGATTCCTGACCCTGGGTCTGCCACCAGGAGCCACACGAATGACCTGGTAACGGCGCATTCACGGACAGGAGTCTGTCCCACATCGAAGGAGACGACGTTGCGTTCACTACTCATCACCACCGCGCTGGTAGCCGGACTGGTCGGCGCACCAACGGGTGCGGACGCCAGCACGCGCACCTGGCCAGCGGTACTCCAACCAGCGGCGACGAACCTGTTCCCCGAAGGCGTGGCATGGGACCCGACCCGGCAGGCGCTGCTGGTGACCTCGCTCCACCAGCCCGCCCTGATCTCGGCGGTGGGCAAGGACGGCGTGGCGAGAACCGTGGTGTCCGACCCGGACTTACCGGCGCTGGTCGGCATCAAGGTGGACGTGGCACGGGGCCGGATCCTCGCCGCCGCCGGCAACCCGATCACCCCGGGCACGAGCTACCTGGCGGTGTACGACCTGGCGACCGGTGTGCGTGAACAGCTGATCGACCTGTCCGGCCCGAACCACGCGGCCAACGACGTCGCACTCGACCCGGCCGGCAACGCGTACGTGACCGACAGCAGCGCGGGCGTGGTGTACAAGGTGGACACATCCGGATACGCGACGATGCTGAGCACCGACTCCCGACTCGGCCCGTCGATCGGCGCGAACGGGATCGTGTGGCACCCGAACGGTTACCTGCTGATCAACAACTACACGACCGGGAAGCTCTTCCGCCTGCAAGGCGGACAACTGACCGAGTTACGCCTGACGAACCCGTTGTACGGCGCGGACGGCATGGTCCTTCGACACGACGGCACACTGATCGTGGTCACGAACGCGCTCGGCGGCATCCCGGGCAGCACGGCCGCCGTGCATGAGCTCAAGGTCACCGCCAGGGCCGCGATCCCGGTGCGCACCACCCCGTGGCCGGACCCCGAACCGACGACGGTCGCCGACACCCCGTACGGCGCGTACGTCGTGGACGGCCGGATCAGCCAGTTCCTGTCGGGCGGCACGGCCACGGACTTCGTCCTCCGCCGCCTGTAGAACCGCGGTATAACCGCGCCCCGCACGAATGGTCCTTTCGTGCGGCCGGGGGCCCCCCGATTTCCACGCTACCGGCAGGCACCGACAAAACCGGTGCTTCGGGCTCGAGGCCTGTGGACAACTCTGTTTGATCGTTCCGCCCAGCGCGAGAGCGTTCTCGCGCTGGGCGGAACGATCAGCGCCGGGCGAGTGTGCTGAGGTCGCCAGTCTTTGGCGAGGGCGGCCCCTGCCCGAGCTAGACAACCTATGTGAGCTGGGCATTCACCCGGGCCGGCCGGCTGGTCTCCGCGGTCCAGGAGGCCAGTAGCCGCAGTGCCTCCTCGTCCGGGCTGCCGGGGTCGGCGACGTGGACGACGAGTGACAGGTCCGGCTCGTCCGGCGGGCGGAAGACCTCGTACCGCAGGTAGAACTCCCCGACGATCGGGTGACGGTAGCGGTGTCCGCCCCGGACCTTCTCCCGCACCGGGTGTCCCGCCCAGAGCCGCGCGAACGTGGGGCTGCGCATGCTCAGCTCGCCGATGAGCGTGGCGAGGCCCTCGTCGTGGGGCGTTCGGCTGGTTTCCATGCGCAACTGCGAGACGATGAGGCGGGCCTTGTCCTCCCAGTCGGCGAACCGGGAGGCGACCTCGTCGTTGAGGAACACCAGCCTCGGCATGCTGCGCTCCTCGGGCGGCAGTGCCCCGAAGTCGGTGATCAGGGCGGTGAGAAGCGGGTTCCATGCGTGCACCTGGCCGGCCCTGCCGAGGATCCCGGCCGGGACGTGGGTGTTGTTGAGCAAGGTCTGGAGCGCGGTACGCAGCGCCGGCGACCCGTTGGCGCCGGCCTTGCGCTGCGGCCGGGCGAGGTTGTGCAGGTAGCGGCGCTCGGACGGGTCGAGTGCGAGCGCGGTTGCCACGGCGTCGATGACCTCGGCGGACGGGTTCCGCAGCCGTCCCTGCTCCAGCCGCACGTAGTAGTCGACGGACAGCGCCGCCGCCTGCGCGAGTTCCTCACGCCGCAGCCCAGGCACCCGCCGACGCCCGGCGACGGGCGTCAACCCGAGGTCCTCCGGCTGCCGACGAGCGCGCCGGGACCGAAGAAAGTCGCCGAGCTCCACCCTGCGATCCATACGATCAGTATTCCGGTCAGCCAGGTTCCTAGCCTGGGTCTGCCAGACCCAGGGTTGCACGGACGACTGGGTAACCGCGCTTGCCACGGACAGGATCGGTCCTGATCAAAGGAGGCAATGTTGCGTTCACTTCTCATCACCGCCGCACTGGTGGCCGGACTGGTCGGCGCACCAACCGGCGCGGCGGCCACCACCCGCGGCCTGCCACCGGTACTCCAGCCGGCGGCGGAGAACCTGTTCCCCGAAGGGGTCGCGTGGGATCCGACACGACGGTCGCTGCTGGTGGGCTCGCTCCACCAACCCGCGCTGATCTCGGCCGTGGGCCGGGACGGCGTGGCGAGAACGGTGGTGTCCGACCCGGACCTGCCGGGGCTCGTGGGTTTCAAGGTCGATGCCGCCCGCGGCCGGATCGTCGCGGCCGTCGGTAGCCCGATGGCCCCCGGCCCGAGCTTCGTCGCCGTGTACGACCTGGCGACCGGGGTACGTGAGCAGCTGATCGACCTGTCCGGCGAAGGCCACGCGGCCAACGACGTCGCACTCGACCCGGCCGGCAACGCATACGTGACCGACACGGGCGCGGGCGCCGTCTACCGCGTGGACGTCGCCGGCCGCGTGACGACGCTGAGCACCGACCCACGTCTCGGCCCGTCGATCGGCGCGAACGGGATCGTGTGGCACCCCGGCGGCTACCTGGTGATCGCCAACTACTCGACCGGGAAGCTCTTTCGCCTGCAAGGCGGACGCCTGACCGAGTTGTGGCAGCCGAAACCCCTGATCGGCGCGGACGGCATGGTTCTACGCCGCGACGGCACGCTGGTCGTGGTCACCAACGCACTCGCCGGCTTGCCAGGCAGCACGGTCGCGGTACACGAAGTCGCACTCACCGGCCACGCCGCGATCCCGTTCCGCACGACATCATGGCCAGACCCGGCCCCGACGACAGCCGCGGACACCCCGTACGGCACCTACGTCGTGGACGGCCGGATCGATCGGCTCCTCACAGGCGGCACGGCAACGGACTTCGTGCTACGCCGCCTCTGAACCCTTGCGACGGACAAGGCCCGACGATCCATCTCCGTCTCGGAGAGTCGCCGGGTCTTGTTCGCATCTACCCAGGTGGTAGGCGCAGTGGCCTTCCCGCCTGGTAATCCCGATGTCGGGTACGAAGCATTTTGACTTCGAGCCAGCCCGCATTGGTACGAGCGCATAGTTGCTCCACCGCATCCCAATGCGCGGCGAGGAGACGGACGAAGTCCCAGCGTGACGCGTCCCGAGCGGGTGGGCGTAGACACGCGCACCGCAGTTGGTTCGCCAGGGCTGCTGAGGCTTCGCATAAACGCGTGCGGATATGACGGTCTGCCGTGATCACGACCCACCCGCGCCGAGCGACCTCGGGAATCCACTCCTCATCCTTGCGAGGAATGAGATCCTTGACGGGCTCGTGTGACCCGGTCACCACATCGTTGCGTAACCGCATCAGGCCCAGGCCGACTCCAGCAAGGTCCTCGTCGACAAAGAACCTGACCTTGTCCAGATCAGGAACTCGTGGCCTGCCGGTCACGCGATGCGTGCGTGGAGCCGGTCGTAGTTCACGGCTTGGCGAACGTCGTCCTCGGTCAGGTCGTACCACTCAGCGACGTCGGCGGGATGTTCGCCAGCGCGCACCAGGCCCGCGATGGTCGAGACGCGGACGCTGTGGCCGTCCATGACGGGCTCGCCGCCGCGCAGGTACGGGTCGAGTCGCACAACAGGAAAGTCCGGATCTGGTCGAATCGCGGCAACGTCGCCCTCGTGTTCCTCATCGAACTGGGCGGACGCCACGAACTGCTCGACCCATGGGGCAAGTAGCAGTTGCCCGGTCACCTCTTCACCGAACATGCCCGGCAGCCCTGCTTCTTCCTGCGCCTTCCACAGCATGCGGCGACCGGCGGCCCGCACGTACGGCGCCGCGTTCGCCAGGGGATATGTGCGGTCGAACCTCTCCCGCAGCACCTCCACCACACGACGGAGTTGTGGTACCGGGATGCGATTGACGTCGCGGTAGCCAGCGAACAGGCGCGCCTCGACGAACTCTCCCCAGGTCACCCACCTGCTCGTCTTCTGCTCGGCGCGCAGAATGGGCGCGTACCACACCCCCTCGCGCCGGTAGCCGTTCAGCCACCGCGACGCCGTCCCCTTGGTCAGCCCCAACACCCGATCGACCTGCGGGTATGTGTACACGGGGCGGTCCATCAGCGACACGACATCACCCATGCTTCCCACACTCGCGATGATCCCACGCCGGTTGCCCACCAGCCCCCATCCGATTCGCTGATCCACCCGCGTGCGCAGGAACCATCACACGTTAGGTGAACAACTGCGACCCAGAGTGGTTGCGTCGGGAACCCGGCTCGCGCTGGCCTTGATCGTTCGCTCAGCGCGAGATCGCTGGCACCCTGCCCTGCCGGCAGGACAGGGTGACCGCATGAGGATTCTCGTGCTCGGAGGAACCATTTTCGTTGGGCACGCTGTCGCCGCCGAGGCGGTGCGGCGTGGTCATGAGGTCGTGTGTGCGGCGCGGGGTGAGTCCGGGGCGGTGCCGGCTGGTGCGACGCTGGTGAAGGTCGACCGGGATGCCGAGGACGGGCTCGCCCCGCTCGCCGCCGAGAGCTTCGACGCGGTGGTGGACGTGTCGCCGCTGTCCTACCCGTGGGTGCGGCGCGCGCTCGAGGCGTTCGGCGAGCGGGCCGCGCACTGGACGTTCGTGTCGACGATCAACGTGTACTCGGATGTCCGGACGCCGGGTCAGACGCCGGCCACCGGTCCGCTCGTCCCCGCGCTGGAGCAGCACTCGACCCGCGAGGAGATGGCGGCCGCCGGCGAGGACGGGGTGGCGCTGTACGGCGGCATCAAGGTCGCGAGCGAGAACGCCGTGCTTGCCGCGATGGGTGACCGTGCGTTTGTGGTGCGCCCGGGACTCATCACCGGCTCGTGGGATCGCAGTGACCGTTTCGGTTACTGGCCCGGCCGGTTCGCGCGCGGCGGGCGGGTGCTCGTGCCGGACGTCCCCGACCAGCGGATCCAGATGATCGACGTGAAGGACTTCGCGACCTGGATCGTCGATGCCGGCGAAAAGCGGCTGGGTGGCACCTTCGACGCCATCGGGCCGCACCGGCCGACGAACACGGTGCTCGAGGACATCGCGGCGGCCGTCGGGTTCGACGGCGAGCTGGTCAAGGCGACCTCGGAGCAACTCGCGGAGGCGGGTGTGAACTCCTGGGGTGGGCCGCGGTCGCTCCCGCTGTGGGTGCCGGCGGAACACGAAGGGTTCAAGACGCACGACCCGACGCCGTCGCTGGAGGCGGGTATGCCGGTGCGTCCGTTCGCCGACGCGGTGGCCGACGCGCTCGCCCACGAGCGTGAACTGGGTCTGGACCGCGAGCGGAGGGCCGGGTTGTCACTCGACGAGGAGAAGGAGGTACTCGCCAAGCTGTAGCGGAGGTGGCACGCTCGGGGGATGGCCGAAACCTTCGACTATGTCGTCATCGGCGCTGGCAGTGCCGGGTGCGTGCTCGCGAACCGGCTGAGCGAGGACCCGTCGGCCAGGGTCCTCCTGCTGGAGGCGGGCGGCGAGGACGACGTCGACGAGGCACACATCCCACTCGCGTTCTCGACGCTGTTCAAGACGCGCTTCGACTGGAACTACGAGACAGTCGAGCAGAAACACCTGGGTGACCGCAGCGCGTACTGGCCGAGGGCGAAGATGCTCGGCGGCTGCTCGTCGATGAACGCGATGATCTACATCCGTGGCAACCGCACGGACTACGACGCGTGGCCGGCGGGCTGGTCGTGGGACGAGGTGCTGCCGTACTTCATCCGGTCCGAGCACAACACACGGCTCGCGGGACCGCTGCACGGTGTGGACGGTCCGCTGTATGTCGAGGATCGCCGGTACACCCACGAGTTGTCCCACGCCTGGGTGGCGTCGGCCGTCGCGTCGGGCATGAAGCCGACGGACGACTTCAACGGGGCGACACAGGAGGGCGCGGGCCTCTACCAGGTGACGTGCCGGCGGGGCAGGCGCTGGTCGACCGCGGACGCCTACCTGCGTCCCGCGCTGACCCGGTCCAACCTGACCGTCCGGACGGCCGCGCTGGTGAACCGGATTCTCTTCACGGGCAGCCGTGCGGTCGGGGTCGCGTACTCGTGGCACGGCGTCGAGCACGAGGTGGGCGCGTCGACCGAGGTCCTGCTGTCCGGTGGCGCGGTGAACTCGCCGCAGCTGCTGATGCTGTCCGGGGTCGGCCCGGCGACGCACCTTCGTGAGCTGGGCATCGACGTGGTCGCGCACCTTCCCGGCGTCGGGGAGAACCTGCACGACCACCCGGCCGTGCCCATGCTCTGGCGCACCAAGGGCACGACCGACCTGACGTCGCTGGCCACACCGGGCCGGCTGATGCGCTGGCAGGCGACGGGCAGCGGTCCGTTCGCGTCGAACGTCGGTGAGGCGGGCGCCTTCTTCCACACCCGGGACGGCTTGCCGGCGCCGGACATGCAGGTGCACGTGGCACCGACCTTGTTCTACGACAACGGTTTGCGCGAGCCCTCGGTGGCCGGGTTCACCGCGGGCGCGACGCTCGTGGACGTGGCGTCGCGGGGCCGGTTGTGGCTGCGTTCGGCGGACCCACGCTGGCGCCCGATGATCGATCCCGCCTACTACGCGGAACCGGTGGACATGGACGCGATGGTGTCGGCGCTGCGCACGCTGACCGAGGTCGCCGCCGAAGGTCCGCTCGCGAAGTACCTGGCGGGGCGGTTCCTACTGAGCGACGGCGAACTGGTCGACCAGGTCCGGGCACACACCCAGACGCTGTATCACCCGGTCGGGACATGTGCCATGGGGACCGGGGAACACGCGGTGGTGGATCCGACGTTGCGTGTGCATGGGATCGACGGTTTGCGGGTAGTCGACGCGTCGGTGATGCCGAAGGTCCCCCGAGGCAACACGAACGCTCCGACGATCATGGTCGCCGAGAAGGCAGCGGACCTGGTCAGGGGCCGTTCTAGCATGCGGTAGCAAACGCACGTTCGATTCATCCCCAGAGTTGTCCACAGGTGTGGACAACTTGTGAACGCCAGTTCGAATCATCCACAGGCCTGTCCACAGGTGTGGACAGGCCACCCCTAGCGGGTGAACCTGCTCCTCCGGGCTTACGGTCGCGTTCGGGACCGGCGACCTTGGTGGAAGTCGCCGAACGAGGTGTCCGGCCACGACTCCAGGCAGGTCCCGCCATGAACGAGAACAACACCAGGCAAACCTATCTAGCCCTGCGGTTCGGCCTTGTCGCGCTGACATTAATGCTTCTCATCGCGATCGCGACAGAGATGTTCAGCTCGGACTGTTGCCTCTACTCGATCAGCGATTATTACCACTCACCCGCGTCAAGCGTGTTCGTCGGCGCATTGTGCGCGATCGGCGTATGTCTCATCGCCTACCGCGGAAATACCGACAAAGAGAACGCGGTACTCGACTACTCGGGTTTCATGGCGTTCATCGTCGCGTTCGTGCCGACCGGGCCCGACCTGACCGGCGCGCCTCCCCACGCCCCACCCCCCGACAACTCCCTCCTCGCCGACAGCGTGACGAACAACGTGCTCGCGGTGCTGGTGACCGCGATAGTCGTGGCGATCGCCGCCTGGCGGATACGGTGGCTTCGACCAGAAGATCAACTCAGCGGCTTCGCCAAGCGGACGCTCGCCGTGACGCTCGTCCTGCTCGTCATCGGGCTCGTGATCTTCTTCGAGCGGCGCGACTGGTTCTTCCAGTACGGTCACACCACGGCGGCGATTCTCCTTTTCGCGGGCATTATCGTGGTGGCCTGGTTCAACGCCGTCGACTTCGCGACGAAGCGCAATGAGAGCATCTGGTGGAACCGGTACACCATCATGGCGTTCGGTATGGCGCTGACCGTCGTTGTTTGTGCCCTGCTCTACGCGGCTGGCAACCGCTACGCGGTTCTCACCGTGGAAGTATTGTTGATCGTCGAGTTCGGGGTGTTCTGGCTCGTGCAAACGGACGAGCTACGGAACAGGCCGACCCGCACCCCGCAAATGGCCAACGCCGAACCGTCATAGCTCCACGCCGTCGTATGCCTCGCGGGCGTCGAGCAGTTCGTCCCAGTGCTCCGCCGCCCATGCACAGGCCACCGCCATGGGCACCAGCATGCTGCGGCCCACCGGGGTCAGCTCGTACTCGACGTGCGGGCCGACCCCGGCGTGGACGGTGCGCTTGACCAGCCCGTCACGTTCGAGGGACCGCAGCGACTGGGTGAGGACCTTGGGCGTGACGCGGCGAAGCGGCACGCGCAGCTCGGAGAACCGGCGCGGCCCGTGTTCGAGGCAGCGGATCACGAGCCCGGCCCATTTGTCGCCGAACCGGATCGGGTTGAGCGAGGACGGGCACAGCTCGTCGAACATGTCGGCGGGCAGGGGTTCTCTCACGAACTCACGATAGCTGGTATCCGGCTGGTAACCGGGGGTCTCGATAGCGTCGGCCCACCGGCTGGGCAACACGCTCCGGCCCTGGTGAGAGGACGTTCTCGGGATGAAAATCGTGATCTTCGGCGCCGGCGGTCGGGCGGGTCGGCGGGCCGTCGCGGAAGCACGCCGGCGCGGCCACGAGGTCACCGCCGTGGTGCGTGATCCCGCCCGCCACAGCACCCTGACCGACGTTCGGGTCGTTCCGGGGGACGTCGTGGACACGGCGGATATCGCGCAGGCAAGCGTCGGGCACGACGTCGCCATCAGCGCTGCCGTGGATCTGTCCGTGGCACCGCAGGACTTCTTCACGACGGCGTCCCGCGCCCTGAACACCGGCCTGACGAAGGCCGGGGTGCGGCGCCTGGTGGTGGTCGGTCTGGCGTCGATCATGCCGGGGGCGTCCGGCGCGCTCATGATGGACGAGCCCGGCTACCCGAACGAGTACCGCGACTTCTATCTCGGCCACGCGGCTGGCCTCGACGAGCTCCGTGCCAGCGACCTCGACTGGACCTACGTCGCCCCCGCGGGCGACTTCGACCACGACGGCTCACGCACCGGCCGGTACCGGATCGCTGAGCACGGCGACCCCGACAGCCGGATCTCCTACGCCGACTTCGCCATCGCCCTGCTCGACGAGATCGAAACTCCCCAGCACCCGCGCGCCGCGATCATCGTCCGCGACGCGTGATGTCTCAGAGCGTGACCGACTCGCCGCGGGGCAGCACCCGGAACTCGGCGTCGGGCGCCATGCGGGTCACCCAGTTCTGCTGAACCTGGAAGCCCACCTCGGTGAGCAGGGCCTCGTGGATGGGCACCGCCACCCTCGGCCCAACAGCGCGCGCGAACTCGATGGCCTCGCTCGTCTTCAGCCACGGCGCGCTCATCGGCAGCCCGAGCACGTCGATCCTCTGCTCGGGCACGAAGAGCGCGTCGCCGGGGTGGTAGAACGCGCCGTGGTCCACCACGTAGCCCGCGTTCGTCGGCATCGCGAAGTCCGGGTGGATCGTCGCGTGCCGGCCGCCGACCACACTGATGGCCGCGCCCGCGAAGGTGAGGGTGTCACCTGGCCGAGCGACCGCCGTTGGGGTGAGACCTGCCTTTTCGAGCTCCGGCACGGTGTCCTCGTCGACGACCAGCGCCGCGTTCGGGTTGGCCGCGACCAGCGCGGGCAGGCGTTGCACGTCGAGGTGGTCGAAGTGCTGGTGCGTGATCAGGATGGCGTCCAGCTCGCGGACCGACTCGAAGTCGCTGGACAGCACGCCCGGGTCGAACAGCAGGCGCGCCGAGTCCGTGGACAGCAGGACACACGAATGTCCGAAGTGAACGATCTCCACACGGACCAGGCTAGTCGCGACGAACGCTACCGCCGAGTAACGTGGGCGTCAGCACTGTCAGCAGGGAGGCCAGTAATGACCGCCGTCCAAGCGAAGCAGGACACGTTCAACTCGCTCAACCCCGCGACCGACGAGGTCGTCGGCACGTATCCGGTTCACACCGCCGAGGATGTCGAGGCCGCGGTGGCACGGGCCCGCGACGCGGCCCAGTGGTGGGCCGGCCTGGGGTTCGCCGGGCGGGCCGAGCTGTTGCAGCGCTGGAAGGGCGTGATCACCCGGCGAGCCGCGCAGCTCGCGGAGGTCGTGCACGCCGAGACGGGCAAGCCGCACGCCGACGCGATGCTCGAGATCGTGCTGGCGATCGACCACACGGCCTGGGCCGCGAAGCACGCGTCGAAGGTCCTCGGCCGCAAACGGCGTCCGGCCGGTCTGCTGATGGCGAACCAGGCGGCGTCGGTCGAGTTCCAGCCGCTCGGCGTCGTCGGCGTGATCGGGCCGTGGAACTACCCGGTGTTCACGCCAATGGGTTCGATCGCGTACGCGCTGGCCGCCGGCAACGCGGTGGTGTTCAAGCCCAGCGAGTACACGCCGGGCGTCGGGCGGTGGCTGGCGGAGAGCTTCGCCGAGGTCGTGCCGGAGCATCCGGTGTTCCAGCTGGTCACGGGCTTCGGCGCGACGGGTGCGGCACTGTGCCGGTCAGGCGTCGACAAGCTCGCGTTCACCGGCTCGCCCGCCACCGGCAAGAAGATCATGGCCGCGTGCGCGGAGACCCTGACCCCGGTGCTGATCGAGGCTGGCGGCAAGGACGCGCTGCTGGTCGACGCGGACGCCGACCTGGACGCGGCGGCCGACGCCGCGGTGTGGGGCGGCATGTCGAACGCGGGCCAGACCTGCGTCGGCGTGGAACGGGTCTACGTGCACGAACGGGTGTACGACGACTTCGTGTCCAAGGTCGTGAAGATCGCGAATGACGTCCGGGCCGGCGACGACCCGGAGGCGCAGATCGGCCCGATCACCATGCCGGGCCAGCTGGAGATCATCAGGCGGCACATCAAGGACGCCCTGGCACGCGGCGGCCGCGCGCTGGTGGGTGGCGAGAAGGCGGTCGGCGACCGGTTCGTGCAGCCGACGGTCCTGGTGGACGTGCCGGAGGACTCGGCGGCGGTCCGCGAGGAGACGTTCGGCCCGACGCTGACCATCGCGAAGGTCGCCGACATGGACGAGGCGGTGGCCAGGGCCAACGACTCGAAGTACGGCCTGGCGTCGACGGTGTTCGCCAAGCGGCGGGGCATGGAACTGGCCCGCCGCCTCCGGTCGGGCATGACCGCGGTGAACAGCGTGATCTCCTTCGCCGGCATCCCGTCGCTCCCGTTCGGCGGCATCGGCGAGTCCGGCTTCGGCCGGATCCACGGCCCGGAGGGCCTGAAGGAGTTCGCCCGTCCGAAGGCGATCGCCCGGCAACGCTTCCGCGCCCCGCTGGTGCTGACCACGTTCAGCCGCACGGCGAAAACCGACGCGACGGTCGCCAAGCTGATCACCCTGCTCCACGGCAAACGCCGCTGAGCCCTGGCCGTGTGGTCAGGCCGCGCGGGCAGGAAGCTGAGCGACCAGCGCGGGGTAGGTGATCGGGGTGGCGCCGTGGTGGAGCGCGATGTCCACTGCGTCCAACAGGGCCTGCCGAGGTCCTGAACGGGCGAGGTCCGTGGTGTCCACCGCAAGGCGCACCAGGTGACCTTTGCGTGCCGCACGCGAAGCGCCCATCACGAGCGCGAAGCACCACCACGGCTCGGTTCGGTCACCGAACCCGAAGCCCTGCACTCGTCCTCTGTGGACGGTGTCGGCGCGGAGGTCACGGACACCCATCAGGTCCGCGCACGTCGCGAAGCCCTTGTGACGCAACGCGAGCAGGGTTCCGGGCGATGCCACCCAACGGGGTGGGACGAACGCGTCGGTCCTGAGGTTCAGGCGTTCCATCGCCGTCGCGGCGGCGGTCAGGCGAAGTTTCGCCTCGTGGGCCGGGAGAGAGGCGAACTCGGCTCGCCGGCGTATTGTTCGTGTCTTCGGGTCGGCCGGGTGGTCGTAGCCGTGCTGGAGCAGCGCGTTGCCGGCGGTTTGTTGCTCACGCACCCAGGTCAGCACCATGCCCGGCTGGTCGGCGCCCGCGATCTTCGGGGCCACCAGCATCGAGAACGGCACACCACGAGCCGCGAGTTCCGTGCTCAGGTCGGCGCTGTGGTCAAGGGTCCATGCGTTGATCCCGGACAGTGACACCATCAGTTGAGCGGTCACGAATCCCATGACGACATGCGCGCATGACGCCGAACTGACACGAAAGTGACGTGTTGCCGAACTACGCCACGGTTTCACCCGGAATTCATGCGGGCCACCATCCGGTTTGCCGGAACGTAGGGTTTGGCAATGAGCTACGACTGGATCTCGTTCACGACGGACTACGGGATCGATGACGGCTTCGTCGGGATCTGCGAAGGAGTCATCGCGCGGATCGCGGGCGGGCCACGCGTCATCCACATCAGCCACACGGTGCCGCCACAGGACGTGCGGCGTGGCGCCAGTGTCCTCGCACAGGCTGTGCCATACCTGCCACCGGCGGTGCACCTGGCGGTGGTCGATCCGGGGGTGGGGACCGATCGGCGAGGTGTCGTGCTCGTCGCGGCGGAGGGCGTGCTGGTCGGCCCGGACAACGGTCTGCTGGTGCCGGCGGCGGAGGTGCTCGGCGGCGTGCGTGCCGCCTACGAGCTGGCCGAGCCCACGTACCGGCTTTCGACAGTGTCGGCAACGTTCCACGGCCGAGACGTGTTCGCACCCGCCGCCGCACACCTGGCCGCCGGGGTAACGCCAGAGCATTTCGGACCAGCGGTCGATCCGGCGACGCTCGTGCGACTACCCGAACCGGAGACGACGGTGGAACCAGGAAAGTTGACCACCGAGATCCAGTACATAGACACGTTCGGCAACATCCAACTGGCGGCAACAGGCGCCGACTTCGACGCCTGTGGTGCCAACCTCGGCGCCATGGCGCACGCCAACATCAACGGCCGCTCAGCAAACGCCACCGTCGGCCGCACCTTCGACGACGCGGGCCCCGAAGGACTGATTGTGTACGTCGACTCAAGTGGCCGGGTGGCACTGGCAATCAACGAAGGCTCAGCGGCCCGCGAGTTCGGCGGCTCGGTCGGGGACCCGGTCTGGGTCCTGTTCGCCAGATAACGGGTGGCGGGCCTGGCACGAAACCCCTGTCGCGTTCGTGCCCCGGAGCATCGAGGAACCGGTGAACTGGAAGCCGAGCGGTCGAGTGGCGCGAGTCGACGGACGGCCGGGGGGGATGGGCAGGCGGGCGACGCCGGAGGATTAGGTGGCGCGGATGGCGGTCGCGCCGTGTGACGCAGACAAGACGAGTAGGTGTGGCTGGGCGGCGTGGAGAGGTTCGGTGGCGGAGGGTCGCGCGCGACCAGGCGGCCGAGACCGCAGGCAACTAGCTCTTCCTGGTGTCCGGCGTCCTCGAGGCTGAGCAGACCGCGGGCGTGCCCGGACGACAGGACACCTGCCGCGACCCGGCGCTGCACCGCGAGGGGGAGCTTCAGCAGTTGGATCGTGTTTGGTGATGGCCGGCCGACTGCGCCCGATGCGAGAGGCCAGCCCGTCGTGCGCGGGTGACGCGGGTCGGCACCTGAGCGGGTGGCGCGGGGGAGGATAGGACCGTCGGTCGTCACGGTGACAGTCATGAGACGGCACCTTCCTCGCGCAAACGCCGCGATCTCGTTGGGCCGTCGGCGGCGCGGCGATGCGGGTAGCTGGGTGTTGCCCTAGCCGCCAAACCGGACACGGAGACCGTCATGCGTGGGTGCTGAGCGAGTGGCGTGTGGCCGGCAAGGTACCTGTTCCCCCAACCACCTGCACCTCCCGCAACCAGGCCACCCAGGCCCTCCAGCCGCCCAATCTCCCCGGTCCACCTGCTCCCCAGGCCCCCGCCCCGAGGGACCGCCCGCGGGGCCGCCCCTGGGGCCACCCCAGGCCCTTCAGCCGCCCAACCTCCCCGGCCCACCCGACCGCCGGGGCGTCCCCGACCCCCGCCCCGGCCCCGGGCCGCCCCGGACCACCCGCCAAGCCGTCCAGCGAAGACCTCAGAGGGCAGTCAACTCATCTCCTATCTGCACTTCACCCGGGGTGGTCACCGCAACCTTGATGCCGAAGCTCACGCCGCCGTCTGGTTCTCGGCGGTAGTCCGCCAGTGTGCGTAAGGGCTCGGGGCCGGCTGAGGTGCCGGTGGGCTGGTCCACCATGGTTACCTTGCAGCGGACGTCTGGCTTGACCCAGCGGAGGCGTGCCGTGCCGATCGTGAAGTCGCGGAGGTCGTCCTCTGTGTACGGGACCGTCCAGTCCTTGATCACGATGTTCGGCCGGAACCGTTCCATGGGGACTGGCTCCGCGCCCTTTTCGAGGATGCGGGCGTTCAGGTCGTCCAAAGACGACAGCGACGTCAGGTGCAGTGCGGTCGAGTCGGTGAACGTGATGGTGCCGTGCCAGTCGTCGACCGCGCGTTCGTGATCCGGGGCCACGCGTACCAGCCGGAGCGGTTCGCCGACCAGCGTGCTGGCCCACTCGGCCACCTCGTCGCCCTGGTCGACGGCCTTACCTCGCCAGACGCCGTGGATCTCCACCGTCAGTCGGCGGCCCTCGGTGCTCACGTCCAGTGCTATCGATGGGAGGTCCGGGGCGGACAGCGTGAGCTTGTCGGCCTCCACTGTCAGCTCCGGGCGGATGATCGACAGTTTCGGTGTGCTGCGTTGGCTGCGGAACACGCCGTCCGACTCGCGGACGAACATGAACGTGCGGTCGTGCAGCACTCCGGTGGGCAGCACCTCGGCACGCGTGAGCGGTGAGCCGGCGCAGCCCTTGACGGGGTACAGGATCAGGTTGGAGACGGTTGCCACGAAAGCGAGAGTAGTGGCGACCGTGGCGAGGAACAGTGGGGTTTCCCGCAGTGTGGGGGTGCGGTGTACCGCAGGATCACAGGATGGCCCCGGGGGCGTACGCCGCCGCCTCCGGGAAGCGGGCGACCACGTCCGACACCCGCTTCACCACCGACGCCACCTGGGCGCTCGCCACGCCGGTGAACGGGAGGCGATCCGCCAACAAGGCATCCAGCTGTGCCCTGTCCAACGGGATCCGGTCGTCCGCGGCCAGACGGTCCAGCAGGTCGTTGCGTTCCACGCCCTGCTCGCGCATGGCCAGTGCGACCGCCACGGCGTGTTCCTTGATCGCCTCGTGTGCGGTTTCGCGGCCGACGCCGGCCTGCACGGAGGCCATCAGCATCTTCGTCGTCGCCAGGAACGGCAGGTAGCGGTCCAGTTCGCGGTTGATCACCGCCGGGTACGCGCCGAACTCGCCGAGCACGGTCAGGAAGGTCTCGACGAGACCGTCCAGTGCGAAGAACGCGTCCGGCAGGGCCACCCGGCGGACCACCGAGCACGACACGTCGCCCTCGTTCCACTGGTCGCCGGCCAGCTCGCCGACCATGGAGGCGTAGCCGCGGAGGATCACCGCGAAGCCGTTCACGCGTTCACTCGATCGGGTGTTCATCTTGTGGGGCATGGCCGACGAGCCCACCTGGCCCGGGCGGAAGCCCTCGGTCGCCAGTTCGTGTCCCACCATCAGGCGAATTGTCTTCGCGAGGCTCGACGGGGCGGCGGCGATCTGCACCAGGGCGGACACGACGTCGTAGTCGAGCGACCGCGGGTACACCTGTCCCACGCTGTCGAACACGCGGGAGAAGCCCAGGTAGCTGGCTATGGTGCGCTGCAGCGTGTCCAACTTGGAGTGGTCGCCGCCCAGCAGGTCCAGCATGTCCTGCGCGGTGCCGACCGGGCCCTGGATCCCCCGCAGCGGGTAGCGCTCGACGAGGCTGTCCAGGCGCTCGAACGCGACCAGCAGCTCGTCCGCAGCGGACGCGAACCGCTTGCCCAGCGTGGTGGCCTGCGCGGCAACGTTGTGGGATCGGCCGGCCATCACCAGCTCGCTGTGTTCGGTCGCGAGTGTCGCCACCCGGGCGAGCATCGCGACCGTGCGGCTCCGGATGTGCTCCAGTGACCTGCGGATCTGCAGCTGCTCGACGTTCTCGGTGAGGTCCCGGGACGTCATGCCCTTGTGCACGTGCTCGTGACCGGCGAGCGCGTTGAACTCCTCGATGCGGGCCTTGACGTCGTGCAGCGTCACCCGTTCGCGCGCGGCGATCGACGCCAGGTCCACCTGGTCGATCACTCGTTCGTAGTCGTCGATCACCCCGTCGGGGACGCCGATGCCGAGCTCGGCCTGTGCACGCAGCACGGTGAGCCACAACCGGCGTTCCAGGACGATCTTGTGCTCCGGTGACCACAGCTCGGCGAGCTCCACCGAGGCGTAGCGGCCGGCCAGAACGTTCGGGATGCGGGGCTTCGACGTCACCCCCCAAGCCTAGAGTCCCAGTTCGGGGTCGGTCGCGAGCGTCGTCAGCTGGTCGAGGGTCACCGGGATCGTCGGCATGTAGACCGGCGGCGGTTCGCCCGCCATGTCGTAGTTGTACACGGAGATCTGGACCACGCTCCCGTTCTTCCGGAAGTGGTACACGGTCCGGATGGTCTGGGCCTCGAGGTTGTCGGTGGTGCTCACGAGCTGCCCGCCGTCCTTCTCACCCAGTTGCTTGCACGCGACAGCGCAGACCGTGGCGGGTGACGGGTCCGCGACGCCGGATACCCAGGTGGTGACGAAGATCGAGTACCGCGAGCCGTCGATGGTGAAGCCGACCGGCGCGTTCACGTAGTTCTGTCCGTCGTAGAAGTGGCCCGCCGCCTCTCCACCGAACTCGCCGAAATCGAACCCCCACCCTTCACGCACCACCGTCGGCACCGCTCGCCGCAGGTGACTCGCCATCTGCTGGCTGCGACGGCGCAGCTCATCGGCCGTGTACCGGTAGGGCGTCTCCGGCGACACCGTGCTCGGGACCCGAGTGGGGGGCGACGTCGTCGTGGCCGTCGATGCCGGTCGGTCCGCGACCGGTGCCTGGCCACGACCGAACACAGCCGGGAGGGCCACCGCAGCGACGGCGACCGCGACCGTCGCCACGCCGACCCCGATCAGCGCCCGCCGACGGCCGACCTGGTGGCGGGCCGTGGCGACCAGCACGTCCGCGTCGAAGTCCAGCGGTGGCTCGTCGGCGACGGCGTCCCGCAGTCCGCCACGCACGTCTTCCTCGCTCATGATGCGACCCTCCCCACCAGTCGCGACACCGACGCCCGCAGCGCGTCGAGGCCACGGGCCGTCTGTGACTTGACGGTCCCTTCCGAACAGCCCATGACCTCGGCGGTCTCGGCGACGGACAGGTCGTCGAAGTACCTCAGGACCAGCACCGCGCGCTGCCGTGGCGGCAGGCGGAGCAGTCCCTTGTGGACGAGCTCCCGCGCCCACAACCGGTCCGGGCTGTCCGCCGGTCCGGGTGCCTCGTCGACCTGCTCCGGCACCGCCGCCGACGACTGCTCGGAGCGGCGCCACGGCCGACGTTTCTCGTCCAGCCAGGTGCGTAGCAGGACGGTGCGGCTGTAGTTCACCAGGCTGTCGTCCTTCTGCACCCGTGACCACGCCCGGTAGATCTTGATCATCGTGGCCTGCATCAGGTCCTCCGCGAGATGCCAGTCGCCGCAGCACAGGTACGCCGACCTGCGCAGTCGTGCGGCGTGCTCGACCGCGAACCGGCGGAAACTCTCCTCGTCGGGCTGTCGCATGCGCCCCCTTCCGCCCGTTACCCACGACGCGGGGGCGATCAGGGTTGCAACGAGTCCCGGAGCATCCGGTGGGCGACCGCGCGCGGGTCCGGGTTGACCTCGATCAACGCGTTGACCACGGCGCCGTCCACGAGCGCGATGAGCTGCTCAAGGCGAAGGGCGTCCACCGGAGTGCCTGATCGGGTGAAGACCTCGTGCAGGAGGCTGCGTAGCTCGGTGCCGAGCGTGCGCATCAGTGGACGCAGGTAGGGCCGGCGGAACGTCGCCACCAGCCGTTCGTAGCGGAGCAGCACCAACTCGGCGTCCCGCTCGCCGGCCCGAGGGCCGAGCAGCTGGTCGAGGACCAGCTCGATGACCGAGTCGAGGTCCCGTTTCTCGGCCGGCAGCTCCTCCAACAGCGCGTGGCCACGGACCAGCTCGGCACGCGAATGGTGCTCGACGGCGGCCGTGACCAGCTCGTCCAGCGAGTCGAAGTAGTAGGTGGTGGACGCCAGCGGCAGGTCGGCGCGTTCGGCGACCGCGCGGTGCCGCACCGCCTCGAAGCCGCCTTCGACCAGCAGCGTCGCCGCGGCCTCCACGAGTGCCTGGCGACGCCGCTCGCCTTTCGGGGTGCTGGCGGCCGTCATGCCGAGGAATCGTACGGCTCAGTTCCGTTCGGCTATCGCGGTGGCGAAGCGACTCAGGTCGGACTCGTACGGGACACTGCCGCTCTCCGGCGACGACGTACTCACCACGAACACCTGCGCGCCTGTGCTGGTTCGCGCGGTGGCCTCGGCACCGCCCGGCGGGGCCAGCGCGAGGCCTTCCATCGAACCCGGCGGCGACAGCAGCACGCTGAGCTGACCGTTGGGCAGATCGAAGGTGGCGCCACGGCCACCTGCGGGGCAGGACAGAACGACCGGCGACGCATCAGTGGCTTCGATGTTGGCGGCGGCCGGGAGCTCGCCCGCGAGGGCAGCAGCGAGCTCCCGGTCCACCTGTTCGCACCCACTAGGAGTGCTGGCGGGCCCCGCAGGCCCGCCGTTCCCTGTCGAGGGACCCCCCTGCTTGGGCCCCTCAGACGGGAAGCTGTTTTCGCCGCCACGCTCTGCAGGCGCGTCGGCTGCACTGTCCTCGTCTGGTAACTCGTATGGAGCAGCGTTTCCGTTACCGCTTGATGCGACGCTTTCCGCACTCGTTACATCCGACGCCGACCTCGGCCCTGTCCACAATGCCACGCCGAGCGCCGTCGCGCCCGCCAACACCGCCACACCAAAGGCGGAACCTGTGAGTAACCCGTTCCGGCGACGGACGCGCTGTCGCTCTGACTCTCTGGTGATGTCACTCTGCGTGAAGGTCGGTGGCGGGGTATCGGCGACCGCCTCTTTCAGCAGCTCAGCAAGCTTCTTCTCATCCATTCCGCCACCTCCTTCTCCACTCATGATGCCGACCTGAGGTCGTCGAGCGTGTCCCCGAGCGCCTCCCGCAGCGCGGTCAGCCCTCGGGCGGTCTGACTCTTCACGGTGCCTTCCGAGCACTTGAGCGCCTCGGCCGTGGCCGCGACGTCCAGCCCTTCGAGGTACCGGAGGACGAGCACCGCACGCTGGCGTGGCGGCACCGCCCGCAGACCGGCGAGCAGCGCGGACCTGGTCGCCACGGAGTCGCCCACCTCGCCGTCTGGCTGCGGCGTGTCCGGCATCTCCTCGACATACCGCTCCCGCCGCCATGGTCGCCGGGACTCGTCGATCGCCGCGCGCACCACCGTCCTCCGCACGTAGGCGTCCAGGGCCCCACGGTCCCGGATCTTGCGCCATCTCCGGTGCAACGCGACGAACGCGGTCTGCGCGAGGTCGTCCGCGCGATGCCAGTCACCGCACAGCAGGTACGCGGACCTGCGCACGGCGTCACGCCGAGCCGCGAAGTACTCCGCGAAGTCCTTCTCGTCGCGCTGATCCACGCGGACTCTCTCCGCTCGTCGTCTGCGAATGGGGGACGGAACGTGTCGCGTCTAAGGTTGCATGCCCCAGGTACGTGACGTACGCCACCCCCCGGAGCGGGCGAGGCCATGCCTCAGACGGGGGATGCCCGTCAGGACGTGCCGGCCCGGGTGTGGTGTGATCAGATCGTGACCAAAGTGCGGGAGATCGATCTACGTTCGGACACTGTCACCCAACCGGATGAATCCATGCGACTGGCCATGGCGCGCGCCGAGGTGGGCGACGACGTGCTCGACAGAGACCCCACGATGCGTGCGCTCGAGGAGCGGGCCGCCGACCTGCTCGGCGTCGAGGCCACGCTGTGGGTGCCGAGCGCGACCATGGGCAACCTCGTGGCGTTGATGATCCACCTGCAGAGAGGCGACCGGTTCCTCGCGCCGAAGGGCGCGCACGTGCTGGACGACGAACTCGGCGCGTCCGTGTGGCTGTCCGGCGGCATGCCCGAGGCCGTCGACTGGGGTGCGTGGCCGGGTCGGCTGCCGGTCGAGGCGGTGCGTGCCACCGCACGGAGCGGCCCGTACTACAAGCTACGCACCACGCTGTTATGCCTGGAGAACACGCACAACGCGGCCGGTGGGACGGTCACCCCGCCGGACGAACACGCCAAGCTGGTCGCCACCGCGAGAGACGTCGGCCTGAAGGTCCACCTGGACGGGGCACGGCTGTGGCACGCGTCGGTGGCCCTGTCCGTGCCGCCGGCCGCGCTCACGGTCGGCGTCGACACCGTTCAGGTGTGCCTGAGCAAGGGACTCGGCGCGCCAATTGGCGGCCTGGTCGGCGGTTCGGACGCGTTCGTGGCCGAGGCACGACGGGTCAGGAAGATGCTGGGCGGCGGTGTCCGGCAGGGCGGGATCATGGCCGCCGCCGGACTGGTCGCGCTGGACCGGATCCCATCGTTGCTGGACGACCACGCCAATGCCAGGAAGCTCGCCGAAGGGCTGGCCAACCTCGGATGGGAGGTCAACCAGCCGGAGACGAACATCGTGCTTGCCGCGACGCCCGACGTCGACGTGACGCTGGGCGCGCTCAAGCGGGTCGGCGTGCTCGCCGCGCCGATCGGCGGGCAGGTGCGGTTCATCCCACATCGTGACCTCACGGCCCGGGACGTCGACGAGGTCCTGTCACGGGTCGCGAAGTTTCACGGCTAACGGATCTGCTTGCGCTCCGAACCACTCGTGACGGCCTTGTAGCCGACATACCCGATGGTCACGACCGCCGCGGCAACCAGCAACCAGCCCACGGCCTTGAGCACGAGGCCGATCATCCAGAAGGCCGCCCAGATGACGAGGATCGCCCCGGCGATCTTCAGTAGCGTCTGCATTTCCTACCTCCCCTGAACCGGGCTACCAGCTGAACGGCTGGCGGTCGCCGGCGGTTCCCTCAGTCAACCACCGGCGATCGCCCTGGGCATCGGGGAAATTCACGGGTTTCGTCTCAGGGGGCGAGCCAGTTGCCCAGCCTCTCCAGGCCCGTCTCGATGTCCTGTGCCGGCCCGGCGAACGAGATCCGGACGAAACGGTGACCGAGTACGGGGTCGAAGTCGATCCCGGGAACGATCGCGACGCCGGTCTCCGCGAGGATGCGCTGGCACCAGGCCATGGTGTCGGTGGTGAGGTGGGAGACGTCCGCGTAGGCGTAGAACGCGCCGTCGACCGGGGCGACCTCGATGCCCAGCTTCCCCAGACCCGCGACCAGCACGTCCCGGTTGGTCCGGTAGCGGTCGACGAGGGCGTCGAGCTCCGTGTACTGGAACGCGGCGGTCGCCGCGTGCTGGGACAGCGTCGGCGGGCAGAGCGTGAAGTTCCCGGTCAGGCAGTCGACGGCACGGAAGAGCCGCTGCGGGACGAGGAGCCAGCCGAGCCGCCAGCCGGTCATGGCGAAGTACTTGGAGAACGAGTTGACCACGATGGCCTCGTGGGAGAACTGCCACGCGGAGGCCGGCGGGTCGGCGCCGTACGCGATGCCGTGGTAGATCTCGTCGCTGACCAGCTGGACGTCGCGGTCCACGCACCATCCGGCGATGGCCGCCAGCTCACCGGCGGGCAGCATCGTGCCGGTCGGGTTCGCCGGGGAGGCGACGATCAGCCCGTCGAGCGGCCCGGCGTCCTCGATCATGGCGACCGTGGGCTGGAACCGGGTGCTGGCGTCGCACGGCAGCTCGACGACCTCACAGCCGAGCGCGGTGAGGATGTTGCGGTAGGCGGGGTAGCCGGGACGGGTCAGCGCGACGCGATCGCCGACGTCGAAGGCGGCGAGGAACGCCAACAGGAAACCGCCGGACGAGCCCGTCGTGACGACGACCTCCGACGCGTCGACCTCGAGGGCGTACCGCTGGTCGTAGTGCTGGGCGATGGCCTCGCGGAGCTCCGGGATGCCGAGTTGCTCGGTGTAGCCGAGATAGCCGGGCAGGGAATCGGCCGCCTTGTCGAGAACGGCGCGTGGTGCCGCGGCCGACGGTTGTCCGGCGACCAGCGACACCACGTCCCCCTTGGCGCGCTGACGGGCGTTGGCCGCGGACAGCACGTCCATCACGTGAAACGGCGGGATGTGTGCACGGGCGGCGACATTCAACATGCCACCAGCCTGCATCACCCGATCGTGACGGGCACCAACTCCTCCTGTTCCACGCTGACCTTCGGCTGGCGCAGCACGGTGACCGCGAGGAGCGCCGCCAGCGCGACCAGGCCAGCGGAGATGCCGAACGCGACCCGGTAACCGCTGGTCATGGCCTCGACGACCGGGCTGCCCTCGGCGACCAACCCGTTCGTGTGGCTCGTTGCCACGGTGGCAAGAACCGCCAGCCCCAGCGCGCCACCCACCTGCTGAGTGGTGTTGACCAGGCCCGACGCGACGCCTGAGTCGTCCTTCGTGGCGTCGGACATGGCGAGGGTCATCATGGCGGGGAAGCCGAGCCCCGCCCCGATCCCCATCAGCGTCACCGCCGGGAACACGTCGACGAAATAGTTCGCGTCGATGGGCGCGCGGGTGAACAGGGCGAGCCCGGCCGCCACCAGCAGGAGCGCGCCGATCAGCACGTTCCGCTCCCCGAACCGGGCGTTGACCCGGGCCGAGGCGCCAAGTGACAGACCACCGATGCCGACCGCCACGGGCAGGAACCCGAGACCGATCTGCAGCGGGTCGTAGTCGAGAACCCTCTCCAGGTAGAGCGCACCCAGGAAGAACATGCCGAACATGCCGGCGACCATGAGCACCTGGATGAGGTTGGCACCCGCGACGTTGCGGTTCTTCAGGATCCGCAGCGGCAGCAGCGGTTTGGCACTCGTGGCCTGACGTGCGACGAAGCCGACGAGAAGCACGACCGCGCCCGCGCCGAACAGCAGCGTGTGGGTCGAGCCCCAGCCGTAGTCGGCGGCCTTCACGATCGTGTAGACGCCGAGCATCAGACCGCCGGTGACGAGTGCCGCGCCGAGGACGTCCGCGCCTTCGCGGAGCCCGACGCCCCGCTCGCCCGGCACGCTGCGAAGGGCGAGCGCGAACGCGACCACGCCGATGGGCACGTTCACGAAGAAGATCCAGTGCCAGCTGATGGCCTCGGTCAGTACACCACCGGCGAGCAGACCGATCGAACCCCCGGCCGCGGCGACGAAACTGAAGACAGCGATCGCCCTGGCCTGTTCCCCCTTCTCCGGGAACATGGTGACGATCATGCCGAGAATGACCGCGGCGGCCATCGCGCCGCCGACCCCCTGGACGAACCGCGCCGCGATGAGCAGCCCCTGACTGGTGGCGAGGCCGCAGAGCAGCGAGGCCGCGGTGAAGACCGACAGGCCGCCGAGGAACATGCGCTTGCGACCGATCAGGTCCCCGGTGCGGCCGGCGAGAAGCAGCAGGCCTCCGAAGGGGATGAGGTAGGCGTTGATCACCCAGGCCAGGCCGGACTGGGAGAAGTCGAGATCAGCTTGGATGACAGGTAAAGCGACGTTCACGATCGTGCCGTCGAGGATGATCATCAGCATTCCCGCGCACAGCACGACGAGCGCGAACCACCGTGAGTCTCGTTGTTGACCAACGGTATGGGACATGTGGAGCCGCCTCCTGGTTGTTCAGCTACAGGAGCGACCGTAGCAGATAGTCTCGTTTCAGACGATCCACAGTGGGATTGACTACAACGGGACTAATTCGGTTGCGCGCGAGGTCACGAGTACGACTGACGCCCGATACCCCCACGGCACTGTGAACAGCATCCCCGTACATCGCTGACCAGCGCAAACGACTTTGCCTGATCGCTCGCGAGCACGTTATCCGCGGGCACTGACAAAACCGGGAGACTGCCGGCACGAATGGTCCAGTCGCGCGATCACATGCGACGGCGAGGGGCACGCTGGCAGGCGACCGGCGTGGACAGGCGGTTCTCCACCAGCCGGGTCAGGCCGGACAGGAACGCGGCGCGCTCCTCGTCGGGCAGCGTCGACAACACGTCCTCGTAGACCCTGGCCACCACGTCCTGCGCGGCCTTGTGGACCTTCCGCCCCAACTCGGTCACCGCGATGATCCGCGCCCGCCGGTCGGTCGGCGACATCTGCCGCTCCACCATGCCGGCCTTCTCCAGCTCGTCGACGGTGACGACCATCGTCGTCTTGTCGAGCTGGCATGCCTCCGCCAGCTGGATCTGCGTTCGCTCACCTTCCAGCGCCGCGGACAGCACGCACTGGCCCCTCGGGGTGATTCCCTGGCTGGCCAGCTCGGCGGTCAGCTCGGTCGACAGCACATGGCTTGCGTGGGCCAGCAGGAACGCGAGATCCATACCTCCAGGTTACGCCGATAGGTCCGCAATAGATAATCTCGTGACCAACCAATCAGTACCCGACGTACGAGCCGCCCGACGCAGTCGCCTTGATGCCCGGCACGTTCGCCAGCGAGCCGTACCGCGAGATGGCGTAGTTCACGCCGGCGCAGATGTTGTCCACCGGGTTCCAGATATCGTTGCGCCCCGGCAGCTTGTAGGAGTTGAACGTCGGGTCGATGCACTGCATCAACCCCTTCGACGGCGTCCCCTTCGCCGCGTTGGAATCCCAGTTGTTGATCGCTGATGGATTGCCGCCCGACTCGTGCTGGATGATCTGCCAGATCCGCTGGGCGTCGGCCTCGCTGACGTTGATGCCGTTCTGCCGGAGGATCTCGATCGCCTGCTTGATCCATTCCTGCACGTTGCCCGGTGGCGGGCCGCCGGCGGGTGGGCCGCCGGACGGGCCGAGGCCGCCCCCGCCGCCACCACTGCCTCCGCCACCACTGCCTCCACTGCCTCCACCGGAGGAGCTGCCCGAGTTGGTCTTGTTCTCCTGGGCGGGCGGCTGGTCGCTGTTGGCCGGGTTCGTCGATGCCGGCGGTGTCTCGATCCACTCGATCGGCTGGCCGGTCTGCGGTGTGAACGGCTGTGTGTTCGGTTGTGGCAGCGCGGAGAACGTGGTGGCCGGCGACTTGCTGGTGTTGATGGTGCTCAGCGCGGAGCTGAGCGTCTGCTCGGTGCCTTCGAGGTGGGTGTTGATGTCGGCGGCGGCGCCGGCGCACACACCGCGTGTCATCGCGTCGAACTCGTCGGGTGTGGCGGTCGGGTGGCTGTCGCTCCACGTCCGGATGTCGGAGAGTGCCTGGTCGCAGCGGGTGGAGATGTAGCTCTTGGCGGCGGTGATGGCGTTGGCCGCGCCGGTGAGGGCGTTCGCGGCGTTGGTCATCGCGGTGCCGATGTCCGAGCCGGCTGTCTTGAACCGGTTCATGTAGTTGACGAACCCGTCCGCGGAGCTGCCTTCCCACGCCGCGTCGAGCGTGATGACGCTGCCGGCGACCTCGCCGCTGTAGGACGACACGTTGCTCGCGGCGGTGGACAGCCGGTTCGCCGCGGTGGTGACGGCCGCCGCGTCCGCGTCCTTGATCTTCGCCACGGCTGTGGTGACCGCGCTGCCGCCGTCGTAGCCGGCCAGGGTCTCCGCCGAACCCACTGTGTCCCCTCCTAGACCTGCACGTACCGGGGTCCGCGGAACGTCTGCTCGCCCGCGTCCTCGGTGTTCTGGACCGTCTGCAGCACCGCGTCGAGCGCGCCGGCGACCCCGCCGATCCGGTTCTCGGCGGCGTCGAGCTCGTCGTGCATGAGGTCGTTGAGCGCGTCGACCGCGGTCGCCAACCCGGCGGAACTGGGCAGCGCGCCGTAGACCGTGGATGCCGTGCACTGCTCGGGGAACATGTCGGAGACCTCGCCGAACTTGGGCTTGTGGTCGAGCGCCTTCTGCATGCAGCCGTTGATGGCGTCGATGTTGTACCTGGCCATGTTCCACCCCTTCGCCCCCCGTCGGACGGGTGTCGCCACGTCCCGGTTCCCTTATATCTCGGCCGTCAGCTCCTGTACGAAGGTGACCAGGCGGCGGCTGTCGGCCGGGGTGACCGTGCTCCACACGCGACCGTCGTTGTTGGGCCTGGCGATATGGGCGTAGCGGCCACGCGGGGTGTCGTGGAACGCGACGACCCGGCTGGCGCGGACCATGCGTTGGTCCCGCTGCATGCGGTTGGCGCCGAACTGGCCACGCACGCCCATGCCGGTCACCATGTCGGCGAGTGTCTTGGCGTCCGACCCAGAGATCCCCTTGGCCGCCAGCGCGGTGGTGAAGTCCCGCACGTTGCCGCGTGACTCCTTGTCGGCGGCGGTGAGCACGTCGGTCGGCACGCTCACCGACCTCCCCCGCCCGGCGACCACGTCCCCGGCGATCGACACGGCGGCCTCGGCGATCGAGCTCTCGCGGGCGGGGATGAGCCAGACGTCGGGCCCGTCCACGGCGGCGAGCAACGCGGAGCCGCCGTGGACGACCGCGAGCGAGGAGATACGGCGGTCCGTCCACACCCAGGTGTCGATGGACAGCTGGTGGTGGGCGAGCAGGTTCAGCTGGTCGACAAGCTCCGGCACGGCCCGCTCACGCTCGGCGAGGCCGCGCTGCTCGAGGTCGGCGAACGCCTTGGCGACCAGCTGTCGGCGCTCGGTGAACGTGGTGCCCGGGCTGGGCACCAGAAGCGCCTCGTGCTTGGGCGGAAGCTTCTCGGACTCCCACAGCACGTCAAACTCGAGCTTGGAGAGAACGATGGAACCTGTGCTCATCTACCGGTCGTCGTCATCGTCGCCGATCGACTCCGGCGCCACGACCCGGTCGTCGTCGAACACATCGCTCGACTCGACCCCGTAGCGGCGGACATGCTCCTGGTCATCCTCGCCTTCGGCGCTCTTGCCGGTAGCCGCGGCCGCCGGCTGCATGATCGAACCGCCGGGACGGCCCGCCCTCGCCCCGTACCGCTCGGCGTTACGGGCGGCCCGTGACTCTTCCTCCGGCGCCGCACCGAGGGGGACGCCGTTCTTCACCGAACCTTTCGCGGCGGCGTTGCGAGCGGCCAGGCGGTCACGTTCGGCGCCGGCACCCGCACCGCTCGCCGCGCCAGAGCCCATCGCCGTGGCCGCGTCGCCGGCCAGGAGCGCGGGGTTCACGGCACGCAGCGCCGCGGGGAGCGGGCCGGCCGGATTGAGCGGGTTGTTGATGCCGGGGAACGGACCGGTGCCGGTGAGGGGTGGGGTCCCGCCGGGAAGCGGCGTGTTCGGACCGAACGTGGTGGGCAGCGGGCCGCCGCCTGCGCCACCGGGGCCACCGGGCGCGAAGGTGCCGCCCGCGCCGCCACCTCCTGGAAGGCCGGTCGGGTTGAACGTCGAACCGCCGGGGGTGTAGCCGCTGACCGAGGAAACGTGCGTGCTCGTGTCCACCGGCTGCGCCACGAGGTTCATGCCTGGCGGAATGGGAAGCGGCCGCGCCTGGTTGATGGCGTCGACACTGCTGTCCCGGTACCCGTTCATGGCGTCGATGGCCTGGTTGCGGGAGGCGTTTGTTTCCTTGACCTGCTGCGCATGGTCAGTGGTGTGACCGAAGAGACCGGCCGCCTGGTCGAGAAGTGTCTCTTCCGTGGGGCCGTTGAGCGTGCCCGCGTCGGGGGCGCTGTTGTGGGTGTTGTGGAAGGCAGCGGACTGCTCACCGATGCCTCTGACCGAATCGTTGACCGGTTCTACGGCGCCCTCGGCGAAGATACGAGCGTTCTCGGTGGCCGACGTCCCTCCATCGGCGGCCTCACCTTGCCACGACACGCCAATCTTCTTGAGTTGTTCCCGCAACTCCGAGTCAACGACGAGGAGATTAGCCGCGATCGTCACTAGTGCACTCATTGCGTTCTGCAGAGACCCCGAGCCCTCACCTCCACGCAGCGCGTCAACCTCGCGAGCAAGCGACTCGTTGGAGTAGCCCTCGAAGCGAATGTCACTAACTCCGTGGTCCCTGGACATTGCCCGTCCTCACTTCAACGTCTGCAGTGTCGTCATGGCCATGTTGGTGGCCTCTTCGGCCATCTGACAGAGCTGGTCCTGTTTGAATCCACGACTGGCAGGAAACATTTGGACCCACAGGTACTGCCTATCAGCAACACCGACGGCTATGTCACAGCCCTCGTCTTCGACGTTTCGGAACTTGAACTTCGCGGCTGGAAAGCCTTGCACCGAGATGAGTTCAGAGTCGACGTTCCGGTTACCGGTCAGCCACTCCTCGACACCTTCGGTGGTCACGGCCAATGCGTTGTACTCGTAGAACGG
Source organism: Actinophytocola sp. (assembly GCF_036378875.1). Taxonomy (GTDB): domain Bacteria; phylum Actinomycetota; class Actinomycetes; order Mycobacteriales; family Pseudonocardiaceae; genus Actinophytocola. The sequence goes on along the minus strand of NZ_DASUVO010000098.1, from coordinate 53,051 downwards.
CTCCCCGGCTTCCTTGGAGAGCACGCACTCCTTCATGCCCGCGAAGGCCTTGGACTCCGACTCACCGCTCTTCACGTCGTCAGCCAAGAGCTGCGCGCGCTGCTCGTCGGTGAACAGCGTGCACGGATCCAGGCCTTCGAGAGAGATGTCCCTGGGTCGGGGTGGGACCTCGACAGTAGGACCGGACGACGCACTTGTCTGTGGTTCCGAGTTGCTGGTTGCCGAGTCGTCCGGCACCGGAGTGGGTTGGCCTGAAGCGCTCGAAGTGCACCCAGCAGTCACGAGTACGACCGCCAGGGCAGCAAGAATCAACCGACTACCCACTGGTGTTTCCGAACGCCGCCTCGATCTCACCCTCCGAGATTCCGTAAGCGCGGGCCGTGTCGCCCAACTGAACAGCGAGCTTGCGGAGCCCGACGACATAGTCTGTGATGCGGCTGCGGTACGAGTCATCGTCGTTGAACAAGACCGCGTTCCACCCGTCAGTAATGCTGAGGCTGACTTGGTCATTGCCTGGGGGCCGTATCTCCAGGTCCCTTCGAACGTGCCTGGTGGCGTCGAACAACATTTCGGCTGTGGAGTCGATGATGCGGGCCGCGGCCAGGACGTTGTCGCGGCTCACTGTGAAGGTGCCGGACGTGATGCCTCTCGTGGCTTCGCCGAGCTTCTCGAAGGCTGCGTTGAAGCTTCCCATGTCCCCAGCGAGTTGCATCCCCGTTCGCTCCCCAACTGATCGTGACGATCTGGTCTCTTTCCGCAGGCTACCAACGCCGCGCAGGGCTCACCTGAACTTTGACGAAGAAGTGGTGCGACCGGTTCCGCTGATTGGCTGAAACCCCGTTACGGAAGGGTGACCTCGCCCTTGGCGGCGCGGGCGGCGATGTCGGTGCGGTAGTGGGAGCCGGCCAGGTGGACGTCCGTGACCTTGCGGTAGGCGTCCTCGCGGGCCGCGGTCAGCGTTGGGCCGGTGCCGACGACCGACAGCACGCGGCCGCCGGAGGACACGATCGCGCCGTCGTCGCGGCGGCGGGTGCCCGCGTGGAGGACGCCGTGGGCCTCCGCGCCCGCGATGACGTCGCCGGAGCGGATCGGGCCCGGGTAGCCCTCCGCGGCGATGACGACCGTGACCGCGTGGCCGTCGTGCCACTCCAGGGGTGGGTGGCTGGCCAGGGTGCCTGTGGCGACGGCGTTCAGCAGGCCGGCCAGCGGGGTGCGGAGCAGGGCCAGCACGACCTGGGTCTCGGGGTCGCCGAAGCGGCAGTTGAACTCGATGACCTGCGGGCCGTCGCTGGTGATCGCCAGGCCCACGTACAGGAGGCCGGAGAACGGGGTGTCGCGGGCGGCGAGCTCCTCGACCACGGGCTGGACGATCTTCGCCACGACGTCGTCGACCAGGCGTGATGGCGCCCACGGCAGTGGGGCGTAGGCGCCCATGCCGCCCGTGTTGGGGCCGGCGTCGTCGTCGCCGACACGCTTGAAGTCCTGCGCGGGCAGGAGCGGCACGACCGTGGTGCCGTCGACGAGGCAGAACAGCGACGCTTCCGGTCCGTCCAGGAACGATTCCAGCAGGACGGGGTGGCCGCCGTCGAGCAGCGTCATCGCGTGGGTGCGGGCCGCGGCGAGGTCGGTCGTGACCGCGACACCCTTGCCGGCGGCGAGCCCGTCGTCCTTCACCACCCACGTGGGGCCGAAGCGGCTGAGTGCGGCGTCGAGCTTCGCGGGGTTGTCGACGATCTCGCTGTGCGCGGTCGGCACGCCGGCGGCGGCCATGACCTCCTTGGCGAACGCCTTCGACCCCTCGATCCGCGCCGCCGCGGCAGACGGGCCGAAGCAGGCGATCCCGGCCGCCCGGACCGCGTCGGCGGCACCCGCGACCAGCGGCACCTCCGGCCCGATCACTACGAGGTCGGCCCGCCACTCCTGAGCGAGCGCGGCCACCGACGACGAAGTGGCGACGTCAACTCCGTAGGACTCGGCGACCGCGGCCGTGCCCGCGTTGCCAGGGGCGCACGCAAGCGCCGTCACCGCAGGGTCATGAGAGAGCGCGAGCACGAGCGCGTGCTCGCGCGCACCGGACCCGATCACCAGGACACGCACGAGCCAACAGCGTAGATGCCGGCACCGACGAGGGCTTCGCCAGGGCCATGACGTGCTGAAAGTGACGATTCAGTGCCACTTGGACACACGCGGCGCCAGCGGACGATGGACGCATCATTCGGCCCCGGAGTGACGAACCACGCAGAGCGCCTACCCACTGCGCGCGAAGCAGCCTTGATCATCGGCCTCGCGCGCGCGTTGCCCAACCCCCACCCCATCCCGGGGGCGTCCCGCCGTGCCAGTCTACCGGTGGGGGGTGACAGTGTGGTGCTTGTTGATCTTGGTTGTGGATAACTGGGGTGGTTGTGGATAGCTGGCCCGGCGGGGGTTCGCACCGGGCCAGCTATGCCAGGCCTGCTCGGTCTAATCCACGCCCAGTGCTTGGGCTGCGCCTGGGTGTAGTTCCACCGGGTCGGTTTCTACCGCTGTTTCGCGGTCTATGGCGTTCGCGGCCTTGTGGACCTTTGCCAGTTCGTCTTTCTTGTCGAAGATCAGTTTGGTGATCGCGCACGCGTTGCCTGCTGGGAAGTCCTTCGTCACCAGCAGCAGGTTGGGTACCACGATGGTGGGGATGTCGGCCGGCAGGCCGTAGGTTTCCGCGGGCAGCGAGCCCTCTTCGTAGACCTGGTTGATTTTCTTCAGGTCGTCGAAGAGGTCCATGATGTCGATGAACTTGACGTCCTCGCCCATCGAGGTGGTCAGGTCGGTCAGTTCCGGGGTCGGTAGGCCGCCTGACCAGAAGAGGCCGTCGATTTGACCCGCCTTCATCTGGTCGACCGTCGGGCGTAGGGCCAGGCGTTGGGCCGCCACGTCCGCCTCCGCGAGGCCCGCGGCCTTCAGTAGGCGGTTTGCGATTACTTCCGTGCCGGATTTGGGCGAACCGGTCGAGATCCGCTTGCCCTTCATGTCGGCGACGCTGTTGATGCCGCTGTCAGCTCGGACCACGACCTGTGTGTAGTTCGGGTAGATCCTTGCCAGCGCGGCTATGTCCTGCGGCTTTCCGTCGAACGACTCCTTGCCGTTCACCGCGTCCGCCGCGGTGTCGGCCAGTGCGAACGCGATGTCGTAGTCGCCGGCGACCAACTGTTGGATGTTCTGCACCGACGCGCCCGTTTCCGCGGCACTCGCCTTCAGTGAGGTGTTGTCGCTGATCAGTTGGGCCAGGCCGCCGCCCAGCGTGTAGTACACGCCGCCGGTGTTGCCGGTCGCGATGGTGATTCGGCCGCTCGTCGCCTCGCAGCTGTCGCTTGCCTGGCTCTCCGCGTTGTTCGTCTGCTTGCCGCCGCAGGCTGCTGCCACCAGACAAACAGCCAGCGCGGCGGACGCGATCCTCATGGCTCGCATCATTGGGCTCCTTGTTCTCTCGAGGCTCGGCGGCCGATCAGATGGACCACGACCGCCACCACAGCGAAACCGACGCCGATCGCTATCGACAGCGGTTGTAGGTAGAGCAAGAGCAGTGCGGCCGGCACACACAGCGCGCGTTCCGGCCAGCGCGCTGGGCCGAACAGCCAGGCACCGGTCACCACCGCCAGTGCGGCCACGCCCAGCGCGGAGACCGCCAGCACCCACAGGACCGTCACGAAGTCCTGCTGGAGCAGCAGCGCCGAGCCGTTGTCGCTCAGCACGAAGGCCAGTGGCACCAGGAAGGCGGGCAGCGTGTACTTCCACGTCTGCCACATCGTCTTCATCACCGACCCGCCGGTGATCGCGGCCGCCGCCACCGCCGCGAGCGCGGTCGGCGGGGTCACCTCCGACAGCACCGCGTAGTAGAAGATGAACATCGCGACCTCGGGCTGCGTCACCGAGGAGAACTCGGTCAGCGCGGGCGCGAGCACGACCCATGAGATGATGAACGACGCGGTCACCGGCACGGCCAGTCCGAGCACGCTCACCGCCACCGCCGCGAACACCGCCGTCAGCATCAGCGCCATCGTCTGGTTCAGCGCGAGCGCGTGTGCCGCGTCGACCAGTGCCGCCGCCAACTCCTGGCCCAGGCCCGTCTTGGTGATCGTCGACGTGATCACGCCCGCCGCCGCGCACACCGCGATCACCGGTAGTGCGCCGCGGATGCCTTCCGCCAGGGAGTCGGCGACCAGGCGCAGCCACGCGAGGAACGACTCGCCGCGCACCAGTTGGGCGATCAGCGCGAACAGCGCGGCGACGCCCGTCGCGTAGACGACCGCGGTGAACGGCGGGATGTCCAGCGCCAGGAACACCACGATGATCGCGAGCGACGCGAAGTGGTAGCCGCCCTGCTTGAGGATCTTCCACACGGGCGGGGTCTCGATGTCGACCGGCTTCGCGCCGAACCGCCGGGCGTCCGCCTCCACCGCGAACACGATGCCCAGGTAGTACAGGATCGTCGGGACGATGGCCCACATCAACACCGTCAGGTACGACGTCTCCAGGTACTCCGCGATGATGAACGCCGCGGCGCCCAGTGTCGGCGGCGACAGGATCGCCCCGATGCCGGACGCCGCCAGCAGACCGCCCGCGTTCTCCCGCGGGTAGCCAGCGCGACGCAGCATCGGCCAGGTGATCGCGCCCAGGCTGACCGTCGTCGCCGTGCCCGAGCCGGACACCGTGCCGAGCAGGAAGCCGGACAGCGCGGCGGTGCGTCCCGGCGCGGTGCGGGAGCGGCGGAACGCGGCGAAGCTCAGGTCCACGAAGAACGTGCCGGCGCCCGACGACGCCAGCACTGCCCCGTAGATCGTGAACAGGACGATGTACGTGGCGGCGACGTCGAGGGGAATGCCGTAGAACCCGCTCTGGTCGTTGTACAGCGCGTTCACGATCTGGCTGAAGTCGACGCCGGCGTGCGCGATGCCCCAGTTCTGCGGCAGGTAGCCGCCGTAGTACGAGTACGCGAGGAACACCAGGCACACGACCGGCAGCACCAGCCCCGTCGTGCGACGGGTCGCCTCCAGGATCAGGACCAGCAACAACGCGCCGGCGACGATGTCCGCTGTGGACAGGATGCCCTGGCGGTCCAGGAACGCGTCGTAGCCGCCGGCGAAGTCACCGCCACCGAACGGCAGCACCGGGTACAGACCGACCACGAGCGCGGCCGCCGCCAGCCCCCAGTCGAGTGGGCCTGGGGTGTCCGAGTCCTTGTTCCGCATCCGGTAGCAGAGGAACACCAGCGGCAGCGTGAGCCCCAGGAAGATCACCAGGTAGTACTGGTTGCCCTTGGCGAACGGCAGGAAGACCTGTTTGAGCACCAGCAGGGCGACGGCGATCGACGCCACCCACACGAAGTTCTCCCACCGGCCGGTCAGCCGGCGGGCGGGCCGCTCCTCGTCGTGCTCGCCGACCGCTACTGGCCGGTCGGCGTCCATGTCTTCCGTAGACCTGGTCACCATCGGCAACCTACCCGTCACCCGCGTCTGATGATCAGATGCGTAATCGGTTCGTCACCTTCTCCTCTGGTGGAGTTTCCTCAGGTCGGCAACTATCTGCACGCCCTGTACCTGAGGAGGAGATAGTGAGCTCGAAGTTAACGCGCCTGGCCGTCATGGCGACGGCCGCGCTCGCCCTGGTCGGTGCGGCACCCGCGACCGCGGACCACACGCCGGCCACCCACGACAGCTTCACCATTGTCGGCCACCGGGGTGCGTCCGGCTACCGGCCGGAACACACGCTGGCCTCCTATGAGCTCGCGGCCAGGATGGGCGCCGACTACATCGAGCCCGACCTGGTGATCACCAAGGACGGCGTGCTGGTGGCCCGGCACGAGCCGGAGATCGGCGGCACCACCGACGTGGCGAACCACCCGGAGTTCGCGAGCCGCAAGACCACGAAGTCGCTGGACGGTGTGCAGGTCACCGGCTGGTTCACCGAGGACTTCACGCTCGCCGAGCTGAAGACGCTGCGGGCCAAGGAGCGCATCCCGGACATCCGCCAGCGCAACACGATCTACGACGGCCGCTACCAGGTCCCGACGTTCCAGGAGGTCGTCGACCTGTCGAAGCGGCTCTCGCGGGAGCTGCGCCGGGAGATCGGCATATACCCGGAGACCAAGCACCCAACGTACTTCCGCAAGCAGGGCCTCGCGCTCGAGCCGAGACTCGTCGACGTGCTCAACCGCAACGGGCTCAACCGGCCGAACGCGAAGGTGTTCGTGCAGTCGTTCGAGGTGTCCAACCTGATCGATCTGCACCGGAAGCTGCGGGTGCCGCTGGTGCAGCTGACCTCAGCGACGGGTGCGCCGTTCGACTTCGTTGACTCGGGTGACCCGCGCACGTACGCCGACATCGTGTCGGCGGCCGGCCTGCGTGAGGTGGCGAAGTACGCGAAGGGCCTCGGTCCCGAGAAGAGCCAGATCATCCCGAGGGACGCGGCCGGGTTCCTGACCACGCCGACGCCGCTGGTGACCAACGCGCACCGGGCCGGCCTGAAGGTCCACCCGTACACGTTCCGCGCCGAGAACCAGTTCCTGCCGGCCGACTTCCGCTCGTCGACCGTCCCGTCGGCGTATGGCGACCTGTTCGCGGAGATCGCCGCGTTCCGGGCCGTCGGCGTCGACGGCCTGTTCACCGACAACCCCGACATCGCGGTGGCCCAGGAGCAGCTGGCCGCGGCCTGAACGCACTGAAGGACGCCTTCCTCACCGCGAGCGTGAGGAGGGCGTCCTTCAACGCATGTCAGCCGAGCATCGAGTGGCGCACGATCGTCTGGTCGCGGCCAGGGCCCACGCCGATGGCCGAGAACCTCGCGCCCGACAGCTCTTCCAGCCGTTCCACGTACGACTTCGCGTTCGCGGGCAGCTCATCGAAGCCGCGGCACTCGGAGATGTCCTCCCACCAGCCCGGCATCTCCTCGTAGACCGGGGTGGCGTGGTGCACGTCGGTCTGCGTCATCGGCATGTCGGTGACGATCTCGTCGTTCACCTTGTACGCCACGCAGATCGGCACCCGGTCCAAACCGGACAGCACGTCCAGCTTGGTCAGGAAGTAGTCGGTGATCCCGTTGACCCGAGCCGCGTATCGGGCGATCACGGCGTCGAACCAGCCCGTGCGGCGCGAGCGGCCGGTGGTCACACCGAACTCGCCGCCGGTCTTGCGCAGCCGCTCACCCATCTCGTCGTGCAGCTCGGTCGGGAACGGTCCGGAGCCGACACGCGTGGTGTAGGCCTTGAGGATGCCGATCACCGTCGTGATCCGGGTCGGGCCGATGCCGGAGCCGGCCGACGCGCCGCCCGCGGTCGGGCTCGAGGAGGTCACGAACGGGTAGGTGCCGTGGTCGACGTCGAGCAGCGTGCCCTGTGAGCCCTCCAGCAACACGCGCTCACCGCGTTCGAGGGCCTGGTTCAGCAGCAGCCGGGTGTCGGCGATGCGGTGCGCGAACTTCTCGCCGTACTCCAGCACGGAGTCCACGACCTGCTCGGGGTCCAGCGCGTTGCGGTTGTAGACCTTGACGAGGATCTGGTTCTTCACGTCGAGGGCAGCCTCGACCTTCTGCCGCAGGATCTTCTCGTCCAGCAGGTCCTGCACGCGCACGCCGACCCGGGAAACCTTGTCCTGGTAGGCGGGGCCGATGCCGCGGCCTGTCGTGCCGATCTTGGCTTTGCCGAGGTACCGCTCGGTGACTTTGTCGATGGCGACGTGATAGGGCATGATCAAGTGCGCGTCGGCGGAGATGAGCAGACGGGACGTGTCCACGTTCCGTGCCTCCAGACCCGCCAACTCGGTGAGCAGCACACCGGGGTCGACCACGACACCGTTGCCGATCACATTGGTCACGCCTGGCGTGAGGATGCCCGAGGGGATCAGGTGAAGAGCGAAGTCCTGCCCGTCAGGGAGCACCACGGTGTGGCCGGCGTTGTTGCCGCCCTGGTAGCGGACCACCCACTGGACTTGCTCACCCAGCAGGTCGGTCGCCTTGCCCTTACCTTCGTCACCCCACTGGGCCCCGATGAGCACGATGGCCGGCATGTGAGACTCCCGGATGTTCAACGGAATACGGATAGGCGAAATGCCGGTGATTGAGCGTAGACCAGGAGCTCTGGCGTGGGTGCACTAATACTCGGTTGTGGGACGGCCATCACCAGCGGTGACTGGCCAAAACTGGCCTCGAGCACGGGATCGCCGGTGCACGAGATCCCGGCCACACCCGGCAAGAACGACGTCGACCCGCTCGTGAAGGCCGACGACGTCACCCGCGTTGTCGTGCACGGCACCGACGCTGACCTGGCCGCGGTCATCCTCCGGCTCATGCGGCTCGAACGTCTGGACGAGCTCCCGGTCGCCTACGTGCCGGTGAACCGCCAGCGTTCGACGGTCGCCCGGCTGTGGGGCCTACCGGAGGACACCGTGGAGCTCGCGCTCACCGGGAGTGATCGTCCTCGGACGTTGGTCCGGGACGACGCGGGTGGGGTCCTGGTCGGCCTCGGCGTGGTCTCGCCGGCCCATGGGACGGTGTACTGCGACGACACGGTCGCGCTGCGTGGCGACGCCAACCGCATCGAGGTGACCCCGAGCCAGGCCGGCGTGTCGGTGCGGGTCGTGCGGGGCCGGCTGCGGCGCCCGACGGTGTACGAGGGCCGCGCGGTCCAGTTCGGCGTCGACGCGACCTATCCGGTGCGGGACGGCGTGACCCATGCGCGGCCCATGACCCGCTGGACGTGGTACCGGCACACGGACGACCTGCGAGCGGTCTTTTAAACTTTGGTAACGCTTTGCCGCGAGGCAACTTCTGTGCGCGACAGTCAGATCCATGAACCCTGCACGCACGTTCCGATCCCTGTTCGCCCTCCTGGTGTTACTGCTCGCGCTCGCGGTGGCCCTTCCTGGGGCGGCGAGCGCGACCCCACCCAACATCCCGTCCGAGGCAACGGCTCGCACCGAGCTCGCCGCGCTGACCGTGAGGGCAGACGGTTCCAGTAGCGGCTACTCGCGAGACCTGTTCCCGCACTGGAACACCGTCTCGGGCACCTGCAACACGCGGGAGACCGTCCTCAAGCGGGACGGCACGAGCGTCGTGACCGACTCGGCGTGCGCGTCGACGTCGGGCAGCTGGTACAGCCCGTACGACGGTGCCACGTGGACCGCGGCGTCCGATGTGGACATCGACCACGTCATCCCGCTGGCGAACGCCTGGCGCACGGGCGCGTCGGGCTGGACGCAGGCCCGCCGCACGCAGTTCGCGAACGACCTGACCAACCCGCAGCTGATCGCCGTGACGGACAACGTGAACCAGTCGAAGAGCGACCAGACCCCGGCGACGTGGAAGCCGCCGAGGACCGCGTACTGGTGCACCTACTCGAAGATGTGGGTCCACGTGAAGTACCGCTACTCCCTGACCGTGAACTCGGCGGAGAAGTCGGCACTGACGTCGATGTTGGACTACTGCTGATCCGTTTGGCCCGCACCGAAAGTCGGCAATCTCCGTACGCCATTGCCCTCCTGATCGCCGGTACCGCAGAGTCGGGGTGATCAAACCGAATACCGAGGAGGCGCGATGTCGGGGAAGGCTTTTGGTGCCTCGTTACTGCTCGCCGCCGGGATCCTGGTGGGGCCCGGCGGCGGCACGGCGAACGCGATACCACCGGGAATCCCGTCGGCGGAGGTGGCCGGTACCGAACTGGCCGCGCTGACGGTGGCCCCGGACGGCTCGATGGACGGCTACGACCGGGACAAGTTCCCGCACTGGCACACCGTTTCCGGCGCCTGCAACACGCGGGAGACGGTGTTGCAAAGGGACGGCGACGGCGTTGAGGTGGGCGACGACTGCGCCGCCACATCGGGCAGCTGGACCAGCCCGTACGACGGCGACACGTGGACCCAACCGTCCGATGTGGACATCGATCACATGGTGCCGCTGGCGGCGGCGTGGCGCTCCGGCGCGTCATCGTGGACCACGGCGAAACGCGAGGCGTTCGCCAACGACCTGGACTCCCCACAGCTGTGGGCGGTCACGGACAACGTGAACCAGGAGAAGGGCGACAAGACCCCGGAGTCGTGGAAGCCGCCGCTGGAGTCGGAGTGGTGCCAGTACGCGCGGGCGTTCACACACGTGAAGTACACCTACGAACTGACGGTCAAGCCGGCGGAACAGGATGCGCTGGAGGAGATGCTGGCAACCTGCTGAACGCCACCTGGCGCAACGCGGCGGCAGGATCGGTGGGCAGCGCCAGACGATGTAGCCGTCCGGCCGGATGAGCGTGCCGGAACTCGTCCGGTCGGATCTCGTCGACCTGCTCGGCGGACATCACTGTCCGCATTGGACTCCGCCCACGCGGCCTCGGGCGGAATCGCGGCCGGCAAACCAAACGGCTGATCGCGCCGTAGAAGTAGCCCAGCCCCCACCCGATCCCGGGGGCGGCCCCGGTGCCATTCTACCGGTGGTGGCCGACAAAACAGCTGGCCGGCGCGGGCTGTGGATAACTTCTTCGGGCAAGTCGACCATTCGCGGGTTTCGCTTGGTGGGTTGCCTGCCGCGCGGGCCACGAACGGCGCGTTCGGGGCATTCGTTCACGGCACCGACACGCAGCCGGGTCTACGCCCCGAAACCCGGAAACAGGCGATGCCGCCCTCCGAGAGCGGAGGGCGGCATCGTGTCGAGCTGTCTCAGGCCAGGCCCAGATGTCCGGGGGCCTCCGGGTCGGAGTCGGCGAGGAACTGCTTGCAGCGCTCGTACTCCTCGGTCTCCCCGATCGCCTGTGCCGCGCGGGAGAGCGCGGCCAGCGCACGGAGGAAGCCGTGGTTCGGGCGGTGTGACCACGGGATCGGGCCGTGGCCCTTCCAGCCGGCTCGGCGGAGTTGGTCCAGGCCGCGGTGGTAGCCCGTGCGGGCGTACGCGTAGGCCGCGACCGGGTTGTTCTCCGTCAGCGCGAGCTCGGCCAGTGCGGCCCAGCCCTCGCTGAAGTCCGGCCACTCGGTGACCACTTTGGCCGGTTCCGTGCCGGCCTCCAGGGCTGCCTGCGGCTCGGGCCGGTCGGGCAGGTGGGTGGCCGGCGGCCCGCCGAAGAGGTTCTCCTGCAAGGTCATGGTCAGCCCGCCAGCATCCGGCCGGCCGACTTCAGGTGCTCACACGCCTGGGTGACGCGGGAGGCCATGCCCTGCTCGGCGGCCTTCAGGTACGAGCGCGGGTCGTAGGCCTTCTTGTTGCCGACCTCGCCGTCGATCTTCAGGACGCCGTCGTAGTTGGTGAACATGTGCGAGACCACGGGGCGGGTGAACGCGTACTGCGTGTCCGTGTCGATGTTCATCTTCACGACGCCGTACGACAGCGCCTCGTGGATCTCCTCCAGCAGCGAGCCGGAACCGCCGTGGAAGACCAGCTCGAACGGCTTGGCACCGGCCGGCTGGCCGAGCTTCTGCGCCACGACGTCCTGGCCGCGCTTGAGCACGTCCGGGCGGAGCTTCACGTTGCCCGGCTTGTACACGCCGTGCACGTTGCCGAAGGTCGCGGCCAGCAGGTACCGACCACGCTCGCCGGCGCCGAGGGTCTCGACCGTCTTCACGAAGTCGCCCTCGGCCGTGTACAGCTTCTCGTTGATCTCGTGGGCGACGCCGTCCTCCTCGCCGCCGACGACGCCGATCTCGACCTCGAGGATGATCTTCGCCTTGGCGGTGGCGTCGAGCAGCTCGGCCGCGATCGTCAGGTTCTCGTCCAGGTCGATGGCCGAGCCGTCCCACATGTGGGACTGGAACAGCGGTTCCTTGCCGGCGGCGACGCGTTCCTGGGAGATGGCGATCAGCGGCCGGACGAAGCCGTCGAGCTTGTCCTTCGGGCAGTGGTCGGTGTGCAGGGCGATGTTGACCGGGTACTTGGCGGCTACGACGTGCGCGTACTCGGCCAGGGCGGTCGCGCCCGTGACCATGTCCTTGACCTTGGTGCCGGAGGCGAACTCGGCCCCACCGGTCGAGACCTGGACGATTCCGTCGCTCTCGGCCTCCGCGAAGCCACGAAGGGCCGCGTTGAGCGTCTCGGAAGAGGTCACGTTGATGGCGGGGAATGCGAACTCGTTCGCCTTGGCCCGGTCCAGCATCTCCGCGTAGACCTCGGGTGTGGCGATGGGCATCGGTACGTCCTCCTCATGGCTGGCAGGGCCGTCTGCCCGATCCTACGAGCACGGACTCGCGGCTCAACGGGAGGATGACCGATTCAGAAGCGGCAGACCCGGCATCTGGCAACAGCACGTCGAAGCGGTGAGGTAATCGCCGAGAGCAACGACATCAGGGTGGCCGAGGGCAGCCCGTACTTCGGGTCAACCACAAGGAAACCAACGTGCAGGCAGCACGAATGGTCCTTTCGTGCACCCGGGGGCCCCCCGGTTTCCACGCTACTGGTGAGCACCGACGGAAATGGGCCGGTGGGCGGCACGAAAGGACCGTTCGCTCGAGGTCGGCTCAGACCAGTGCCGGGGCCAGGCTTCGCAGTACGGACAGCTTGTCCTCGTTCAGCACCTGCAACGCCACCTGGTCGGCGCCCGCCGCGAGGTGGGCCTCGACCCGCTCGCGGATCGTGTCCTCGTCACCCCACGTGATCAGCGCGTCGACCAGGCGGTCGCTGCCGCCGTCCGCGAGGTCGGACTCCGAGAAACCCAGACGTAGCCAGTTGTTCGTGTAGTTCGGCAGGGACAGGTAGAAGTTGAGCGCCTTCCGTGCCAGCGCCCGCGCCTCCACCGGGTCCGTCGCCAGGACCACCTTCTGCTCCGGCACCACCAGCTTTCCCTCGCCCACGATCTCCCGCGCCTGCGCGGTGTGTTCCGGGGTCGTGAAGTACGGGTGCGCGCCGGCGGTCCGGTCACGGGCCAGGCCGAGCACCTTGGGGCCTAGCGCCGCCAGCACCCGGTTCGACACCGGCACGCCGGCCTCGTCCAGCCCGTCCAGGTAGCTCACCAGCTTGTCGTACGGCTTGGTGTAGCGGTCACCGACCAGCGGCCGGTGGCCCACACCGATACCCAGCAGGAAGCGGTCCGGGTACGCGGCCGCCACCCGCTGGTAGGCGGACCCGGCCGCCGCCGGCTCCGCCTCCCACACGTTCACGATGCCCGTCGCGACGACCAGGGACGTCGACGCGGCCAGCGTTGGCTCGGTCGTGGACAGGTCGGCCGGCGGGGAACCGCCGAGCCACACCGTGCCGTAACCCAACCGCTCCAGCTCGGCCAGCACCTCCGGGTCCCTGAACCCGGCCCACCCCGCGTGGTCCCAGACGCCGAGCCTGCTGATCGCCATACCGCCTCCAGTTGTCTTCGATACTTGTCGAAGACAACTGTGCCACCGGGCGGCTAATTCCCGATCGGCGTGCCGACGGACTGGACCCGCTGCGTGCCCGCCCGGGTGCGGAACGACCTCGCCCAGCTCAGTGCGCTCGCCGGGTCGGCCTTGTTCGCCAGGTAGTACCAGTCCATCTGCGTACCTGCCGGGGTCACCTCCAACACCGAGGCGCCGTGGGAGTCCAGCTCGACGTACTTGATGTGCCGGTTCAGCGCCCGGATCGCGGTCTCCAGCGCCGGCGACACGCTCCTCGGCGGCACGCCCAGGATGTCGTCGATGTTGTCCGAGGTCACCGACGTGCACACGAACTCGGTCGCGACCGACGGCGACAGCGGGTACAGGCCGGCGTCGCGCGGCACGTCGCTCGCCCACGAGGAGTGGATGTCGCCGGTCAGGAACACCGTGTCGCGCACGGTGTTGCCGGCGAGCGTGGCCAGGAGCCGGCGCCGGTCGGCCGCGTAGCCGTCCCACTGGTCGGGGTTGATCGAGAGCCCCTCGGACGGCAGGCCCAGCAGCTCGGCGAGCGGACCGAGCAGGTCGGGTGACAGTGGCGGCAGCTGGAACGGGGCGATCATCACCGAGTTGCCGACCAGCTTCCACTGACCGCCGCTCGTGACCAGGCCGTTCTCCAGCCACGCCATCTGCTCGGCGCCGACGATGGTCCGGTTCGGGTCGTCCGTGCCGCCGTTGCCGATGCCCACCTGCTGCGACCGGTAACTGCGCAGGTCGAGCATGAACAGCTCGGCCAACAGGCCGAAGCGCAGGCGCCGGTAGATCCGGTCGGCCTGGTTACGCACGGGCATCCACTCGAAGTACGCCTGGTGGGCGACCGCCTTCCGGGTGGCGTAGTCACCTTCGGTCCCCGGCGTGTGGTTCTCGGCGCCGCCGGACCACGCGTCGTTGGCGACCTCGTGGTCGTCCCAGGTGGCGATGAACGGGACCGCCGCGTGCAGCCGTTGGAGGTCCGGGTCGGACTTGTAGTTCGCGTGCCGGAGGCGGTAGTCGGCGAGCGTGAGCACCTCGCGGGGCGGGTCGTGTGGCCGCACGGCCTCGCCGTTGAAGTCGCCGGCGTACTCGTACAGGTAGTCGCCGAGGTGCAGCACGGCGTCCAGGTCACCGCGCTCGGCGAGGTAGCGGTAGGCGGCGAAGTACCCCGCCGGGACGTTCGAGCAGGACACCACACCGAAGCGCAGCCGGGCGACGGCCGCGGACAGCGCGGGCGCGGTACGGGTCGTGCCGGTGCCGGACACCGCGCCGGCGAGCCGGAAGCGGTAGTGGTAGGTCGTCGCCGGGCTCAACCCGGTCACGTCGACCTTCACCGTGTGGTCACGGCCGGGGCCGGTGTTCACCACTCCTGATCTCACGATCGTGGCGAACGCCGCGTCGGTGGCGACCTCCCACGTGACGTCGACCGCGGGGCCAACGCCGGAACCGGGGGTCGCGTCGGGGGTCGGGGTGACACGGGTCCACAGCAGGATCCCGTCGGGAAGCGGGTCACCGGAAGCGATGCCGTGGGCGAAGACAGGCTCGGCCGCGCTGGCCACCGTCGCACCGGCGGTGACCACCCCGGCGCCGATTACCACCCCAGCGGCGCCTACTCGCAGTACCGATCGACGGTCGTACGTCTGGTCCATGCACCGATCCTGGCGACACCCAGGGGTGTGACATACAGCCATTTTGCGTAAACATCACGTGCACAGTTACCAACTACTGAAAGTAAGTTACTGGTGGTAAGTTCGGGTCATGCGCAAGATCAGGGGAAAGGTCGTGCTGGTCACGGGCGCTGCCCGCGGCATCGGCGCCGGCGTGGCTCGGGACCTGGCCGCCAAGGGCGCGAAGGTGGCGCTCGTCGGCCTGGAGGCTGACGAGCTGGCCGCGGTGGCGAGGGAATGCGGACCCGACGCCGGCGCGTGGGAGGCGGACGTCACCAGCTGGGCCGACCTGGAGAAGGCGACGGCCGAGATCGTCGCGCGGTACGGCCGGATCGACGTCGTGCTGGCCAACGCGGGCATCGCGGCCACCGGCTTCACCCGGTCGATCGACCCCGCAGCGTTCGAGCGCGTGATCAACGTGGACCTGCTCGGGGTCTGGCGGACCGTCCGCGTGACGCTGCCCCATCTGGTCGAGTCCGGGGGCTACGCGTTGCTGGTGTCCTCGGCGGCCGCGATCGTGCACCTTCCCGGCAACGCGGCGTACTCGGCGGCCAAGGCCGGGGTGGAGGCGTTCGCGAACTCGCTGCGGGCGGAGGTCAGGCACCTCGGCGTGGCCGTCGGCGTCGCGCACCCGACCTGGATCGCGACCGACATGGTCAACTCGGCCGACGAGCACCCGGTGTTCGGCAAGGTCCGCGGCAGCACGGGCGGCGGGATCAACAAGACCTATCCGCTCCAGGTGGCCGTCGATCTCATCTCCGCCGGCATCGCCAGGCGGGCCAGGGTCGTCCACGTGCCCCGTTGGGTCGGTGTGCTGAAGCTGTTCCGCGCGCTCGTCCCACGAGTGGTCGAGTGGCAGGCACGCAAGCTCGTGCCAGCCGCGGACGAGGCGGCACTGGCCGACATCGCCCGACGCGGCGCGGTCGCCTCGAGCCTCGTCGGCCCCGGCGCGGAAGCCGCCGCCCGCCGCGAAGGTGCGCTATAACCAGCGCTATGCCCTCGCGCCGCGGCAAGATCAGGATGAGCCCCGAGGAGGTCGCCGCCTTCCTCGCCGAAGGGAAGGCGGCGAACTTCGCGACGATCGGACCCAACGGGCGGCCGCATCTGGTCGCGCTCTGGTACGTGCCGCACGGCGACGTGATCGAGACCTGGACGTTCGCCAAGTCGCAGAAGGCCGCCAACCTGCGCCGCCTGCCGCAGGCCACGATCCTCGTTGAGATGGGCGACGTCTACGCGAAGCTGCGTGGCGTCTCCATGGAGTGCGACGTCGAGCTGGTCACCGACGCGGAGCGGATCGCCTCGATCGGCCAGCAGCTCATGAACCGCTACAGCCCGAACGAGGAGGTCGCGGCGTCAGCCGGCCAGTTCGTGCGGTTGCAGGTACCCAAGCGGGTCGGTCTGATCTGCCGGCCGACCAGGATCGTGAGCTGGGATCACGCGAAGTTAGCAGGCGACTACTGAACGGTCCCCACTGAACCGAGGACCAGCTTCCACTCGTTGATCAAGCGTGAGGCCGCCACACCATCCACTGTGTACGGGTCGTCCGCCAGCAGCTGATCCAGTTCGGCGCGATCGGCGACCTGGTAGATCGCGAAACCCGCGGAGTCGTCCACCCACGGGCCGGCGGCCCCGACCTTGCCCTGATCGACCAGTTCCTGCAGGTAAGCGCGGTGCCGGGGCCGGCTGTCCGCCAGCCTGTCGTGATCGTCGACGTACCTTGTCTCTACCGTGAACCAGGCCATGCACGAACGTTACAGACGGCCTGGGGAGCAGAACGGTAGGGTGCGCCTGTGCCTGGGGAACTGAGTGCGGAACGCAGCGTCGAGCGGACGCTCGGTCATCTGCGTGCGATCGACACCGGCAGCTTTCCCGTGCCCACGGCACAACCGGCGCCGCTGACACTCGAAGATCTCTACCGCACGCACCGCATGCGTCTGGTTCGGCTCGCGCTGCTGTTGGTGGACGAGCCGGGGACGGCGGAGGACGTCGTGCAGGAGGCGTTCACCGGCCTGCACCGCAACTGGGGAAACCTGCGGGACGCGGCCGCGGCCGTCGGCTACCTGCGGACCGCCGTGGTCAACGGGTCGCGGTCGGTGCTGCGCAGGCGCAAGACCGCCCGCGAGTACACGCCACCGCACCAGGTCAACGCGCGATCGGCGGAGAGCCTGGCGATGCTGACGGCCGAGCACCAGTCGGTGGTGCGCGCCTTGTCGCAGCTGCCGCCCCGCCAGCGCGAGGTGCTCGTGCTGCGCTACTACGGCGATCTGACCGAGGCGGAGATCGCCGAGGCCGCCGGCATCTCGAAGGGGACTGTGAAGTCCACCGCAAGTCGCGCACTCGACGCGCTGCAAAAGATCATGCGCGGGCCTAACTGACGAGGACAAGTCGGAACGAGCCGGCTCCACTGCCCTCTGCGGGAAGCCGCCGCCGGCAAGGTTTCGACTTGTCCTCGGTACTTGCCTGCGAGCGATTTTTCACCTAGTCGCGCCCAGGAACCGTTAGGCAATAACATGCTCAGCTTGTTATATTGTGAATAATCCCCAACCTGTTCAGAGGGGCTATGGTATAGACCAATAGCGTCAGTGTTCGAGGGGTGAGGTATGAGTTCGCAGCTCATCACGGGGGGACGGGTGGCCACGCCGGAAGGCGTGCTCGACCCGGGTTGGGTGCTGATCGAGGAAGGCCTGATCAACGCGCTCGGCAGCGGTGAGCCGCCGGCCCGGCCGGACGCCACCGTCACCGACGCGTCCGGGAGCTGGGTGCTGCCCGGCTTCGTCGACATCCACTGCCACGGCGGCGGTGGCGCGGCGTTCACCAGCACCGACCCGGAGCACGTCCGGCAGGTCGTCGACGCGCACACCGCGCACGGCACGACCACCATGCTCGCGAGCCTGGTCACCCGACCCATCCCCGAACTGGTCGAACAGGTCGCGGCGCTGACCGACCTCGTACGAGAAGGCCTTGTCGCCGGCATCCACCTCGAGGGTCCGTTCCTGTCCGCGGCCCGCTGCGGCGCGCACGACCCGGCCATCCTGATCCCGCCGGACCCGGTGTCAGTGGACGCGTTGCTGGCCGCCGGCCGGGGCACGATTCGGATGGTGACCGTCGCGCCGGAACTCGAAGGCGCGGTGCCGGCGGTGAAGCGGCTGGTCGACGCGGGCGTGATCGCGGCCATCGGGCACACCGACGCGCTGGCCGAGGACGTCGTGCCGGCGGTCGACGCGGGAGCGACCGTCGCGACCCACCTGTTCAACGGGATGCGGCCGCTGCACCACCGCGAGCCGGGACCGATCGGCGCACTGCTGGACGACGAGCGGGTGACCGTCGAGCTGATCTGCGACCTCGTGCACCTCCACCCCACGATCGTCCGGCTGGCCGCCCGCCACGCCGGGGTCGGCAGGACGGTCCTGATCACCGACGCCATCGCCGCGGCGGCGGCCGGCGACGGGACCTACGACATCGGCGGGCTCGAGGTGGACGTGACCGACGGCGTCCCCACGCTCGCGGGTGGCGGTTCGCTCGCCGGCAGCACGCTCACCATGGACGCCGCGTTCCGGAACCTGGTGCGCGGCTGCGGGCTCGGCGTGCTCGACGCGGTGACGGCCGCGTCCACGCGACCGGCGGAACTGCTGGGCCTCGGCGACGTGACGGGCCGGCTCGCCGCCGGCTACGCGGCCGATGTCGTACTGCTCGATGACAAGTTGATCCCGGTCTCGGTCATGCGACGTGGTGAGTGGGTAGCGTCTCCGGCGTGAGCGGAGCTTGCGGAGCGAACCATCGAACGCAGGGCGACCGCGAGCGGCGACACCGAGCCTGCGAGGGGTCGTCGGAGAGTGGAGCTTGCGGAGCGAACCATGGGTACGCCGCCGACGAGCGACGTCACCGAGCCTGTGAGGGAACGTCGTGAGCGGCGGCAGTGCGAAGGACCCGGAGAAGCTGCTCGCCGAGGCGCTGCGGGCGCAGGCCACCCGGGCGCCCGCGGACACCTCGCCGGTCGGCTACGGGTTGGTGTCCAGCGACCTGCCGGCGTTGCGGCACTCCGCGCCGAAGACGGAAGTCACGCGGCAGATCGTCCTGCCGCAGCTGGCGCCACGGCAGGTGCCGGCGGCGCTCATCCTGCTGTTGGCGCTGCTCCTCGGCCTGGCGTCCGGTGCGGTCGTAGGGCTGCTCACGCTCATATGAAGCTCGCGTACTCTTTGATGGCGTGACGACTGCTGCCGCCACCGTGCACACGATGCTCCTGCCCTCCTGGCTCGACCCGGAGGTCATCCTGCGCGGGATGGGCGGCTGGGCACTGGCCGTGCTCTGCCTGATCATCTTCGCCGAATGCGGGCTGCTGGTCGGCTTCTTCCTACCTGGCGACTCGCTGCTGTTCGTGGCGGGTCTGTTCGTGGCGACCGGGGCCATCGCGACGCCGCTGTGGGTGGTGTGCCTGCTGGTCACGGTGTGCGCGTTCGTCGGGAACGTGTGCGGGTACTGGATCGGCGCCAAGGCCGGACCCGCGCTGTTCAGCAAGCCCGACTCCAAGCTGTTCAAGAAGGAGTACGTCGACAAGACGCACGAGTTCTTCGACAAGTACGGCCCGAGGGCCATCGTGATGGCGCGGTTCGTGCCGATCGTCCGGACGTTCATCACCGCGATCGCGGGCGTGGGCCGGATGGACACGAAGAAGTTCTTCACCTACTCGGCCATCGGCGGCGTGCTGTGGGCCACCGGCATCACGGTGCTGGGCTACTTCCTCGGTGAGATCTCGTTCATCGAGAAGAACATCGACGCGATGCTGATCCTCATCGTGCTGCTCTCGATCATCCCGATCATCATCGAGGTCGTGAAGGCGCGCCGCGAGAAGAAGCGCTCAGCCGCTGCGGGCGACGCGCCCACGGAGATCATCGAGCGCATCTAACTGCCGGATTCGAGGGACGCGTGGCCTCCGGCCCCCGATCACCAGCCTACCGGTGGGCACCGACACGATCCGCGGTAATGATCATGCCTGTGGACAACTGGCTGCGCTGTGGACAACCCGGCCGCACGCGATCTTGACCGGCCGGCGTTGTCACAGCTGTCCGGTAGCGTTGAACCCGGGGGCCGGAGGCCGCCCCCGCTGTGGCCGCGAGGGTTTGCGCCGTTACGCCCGCTGTCGGACGTGGCCGGTGTCCCGAACGAGAGGTTCGGGACGTTCAACCCAGATCCACCGATGGTCTTGGTGGCTCGGAGTGCGGCCCGGGGGACTCGCTGCGCGGTTTCGGCTGGCGGCCATGCGAGAAAGGCGTCCTTCACCACACCGCTCACGTCGCGCACGAATGGCGTGTTCACGCCACGGGCGGTGTCCCGAAAGACGCGCTCATGTCGTTGAACGTCCCCATCGCGTCTTTCATGACACCAGCCATGTCCCCAACGCCCGTCCTTCGCGGCGCTTCGCCCGCGCTGGACGTGCTGCGAGCGAGGCCCCTCAGGACGTCCGCCACGGGCGCGACCGGCGCAGTCGGCCTCACCGCGAGCCGGTCACACCGCTAGCTCATCGAGAACATTGAGCCTGGGTTGAACAGGTTCTTCGGGTCCAGGGCCGTCTTGATCGCGCGGTGGGTGCGCATGGCGATCGGGCCGACCTCGCGTTCCAGCCAGTCGCGTTTGATCTTGCCGATGCCGTGCTCGCCCGTGACCGTGCCGCCAAGCGACAGGCCGACGGCGAGGATGTCGTTGAACGCCTTGGTCGCGCGTTCGAACTCGTCGTCCGAGGTCGGGTCGTAGACGATCGTCGGGTGCATGTTGCCGTCGCCCGCGTGGCCGACGACCGCCAGCCGGAGGTTCACCTCGGCGGAGATGCGTTCGCAGCCCGCGATCAGCTCCGCGATCCTCGTCCTGGGCACGCACACGTCGTCGGTCATCCACGCGCCGTAGACCTCCAGCGCGGGTAGCACGGCCCGTCGTGCGGCGAGGAGCAGCGCGCCCTCCGCCGGGTCGAACGTCGAGTGCACCAGGTCCGCGCCCACGTCCGTGCACACCTGCTCGATGGCCCGCAGCTCCTGCCGGGCCGCCTCGCCACCGGAGTCCGACTGGCAGATCAGCAGCGCCGCGCACCCCTGGCCGGCGCCGAGCTCGGTCTTGAGGTGTGTCTCCACCGCCGCGATCGACGTGGCGTCCATGATCTCCATCAGCGACGGCACAATGCCCTCGCGGACGATCCGGCTCACCGCCTCGCCCGCGGTCTCCACCGCCGAGAACGCCGCGACCATCGTGCCGGGCACCTGCGGTAACGGCCGCAGCGCCAGCGTCGCCTGGGTGATGATCCCGAGCGTGCCCTCGCTGCCGACGAACAGCTTCGTCAGGTCGTAGCCCGCGACCCCCTTGACCGTGCGGCGGCCGGTTTTCAGCAGCTCCCCGTCCGCGAGCACGACCTCCAGCCCCAGCACGGAGTCCGTGGTCACGCCGTACTTCACACAGCACAGCCCGCCCGCGTTGGTGGACAGGTTGCCGCCGATCGTGCACCAGTCGTAGCTCGACGGGTCCGGCGGATAGAACAGCCCGTGCTTCTCCACCGCACCACGCAGGTCCAGGTTCACCACACCCGGCTGCACGACCGCGAGCCGGTTGTCCGGATCGACCTCGACGATCTCGTTCATCCTGGTCATCGCCACGACGACGCAGCCCTCGATGGCGTTCGCCGCGCCGGACAACCCGCTGCCGGCGCCTCTCGGCACGATCGGCACGCCGGCCGCCGCGCAGGCCCGGACGACCGCGGCCACCTCCTCCGCGCTGCCCGGCAGCACGACCGCGAGCGGCGACCCGAACGGGGCCAGCGGCATCATGTCGCGCTGATAACTCGCCGTGACATCGGGGTCGACAAGCACCGCGCCGTCACCGACGGCCGCGCGGAGGCTGTCCAAAAGGGCGGTCATACCTCAAACGTAGTCACGTTCTTGAGCGGATTTCGAGACCTAGTCATGGCACAGATCGTTTACTGTGGTTGATACGTCAACGATGACGCTGATCAGGAGGGTCGGGGGTTTGCGATGACGCGACCTACGGTGCCCACGAGCCCGAGCGTGCAGAGCAGAGCCCTCGCTCAGTTGTTGATGAGTGGTCTGCGTCCGCTGGGCGACCGGATGACCATCACGAGCTGGCCACAGCGACGCCTGGTTCGCGAGGTGTTCGACACCGTAGGCCTGACCCCGCTCCCCAGAGGCACTCGCCTCAGAGCTGTCAACGAGGACGTCCGTGGCCTGTGGTTGACCGGCCGCGGCGCCGACCCGGCCAACGGCGTGGTGCTCTACCTGCACGGCGGCGGTTTCGTGTTCGGTTCCCAGCGCACACACCGACACCTGGCCGCGGCCCTGTCGGTGTCCACGGGCCGGCCGGTGTTCCTGGTGGAGTACCGCCGGGCACCCGAGCACCCGTTCCCCGCCGCGGCCGACGACGCGCTGGCGGCCTACCGCTGGCTACTGAAGACCGGGCACGCACCGGAGGCCATCACGGTCATGGGCGACTCGGCCGGCGGCCACCTGACGGCGGGCCTGCTGGCCGACCTGTCCAGGCGCCGGGTGCCGATGCCCGCGGCGGCGGTGATGTTCTCCCCTTTTCTCGATCTGGGGTGCGCGGAGGTCGTCGAACGCGACACGGCCCGCCGCGACCCGTTCGTGCCACCCCAACGGGCGATGGAGTGCGGTCTCAGTTACGCGGGGGAGTACGGACCGAAGCACCGCAGGCTGAACGTGCTTGGCGCGAGCAAGCGCCGCTGGCCGCCGGTGCTCATCCAGGTCGGCGACACCGAGTGTCTACTTGGCGACTCGGAGCGCATGGCCGAGAGCATCCGCGCCGCGGGCGGCCACTGTGAACTGCAGGTCTGGCCAGGTCAGGTACACGTGTTCCCGGCGTTCTACCACCTGATCCCGGAAGGGCGGGCAGCGATCCGGTACGTGGGCGACTTCGTCCGCGGCACGACCGTCGTCACCGAACAGGACATCGTTGCCACCGCCAGTTGACACGCCGGTGGAGAAATGGCGAATTCGGGCACGTTCGGCGTACGTCCAAACCCGGGACACGTACCCTACGGGTCGTGACTTCTGTGGCTGAGGCGAGCGCGGTGGCAAGTGGCGTGCTCGAATCCGCCGGCCCGGTCATGGTGTGGATCATCGTGTTGGGCTTCGTGTTCACCGAATGTGCCTTCATCGTGGGCCTGTTCCTGCCCGGCGACTCACTGCTGTTCGCGGCGGGCGTGGTTCTGGCCGAACACGACGGTGAGGTGCATGCCTGGGCCCTGTCGGCGGCCGCCATGGTGACGGCCGTGGTCGGCAACATGGTCGGGTACTACATCGGACACAAGGCCGGCCACACGATCATCGCTCGGCGCGGCGGGAAAGTACTGAACCTGGAGAACCTGGCCAAGGCACGGGATTTCCTCGACAGACGCGGCTTCTGGGCGATCGTGCTGGCGAGGTGGATCCCGTGGATCCGCACCTTCGCGCCACTGATCGCGGGCGCGGCCAAGATGGACACCCGCAAGTTCCTGCTCGCCACCACGATCGGCGGCCTGGCCTGGGTGCCGACGCTGGTGCTGCTCGGCTACTACGGCGCCGGCTTCCTGGAGCAGTTCCCCTGGCTCAAGGCCGTGGCCCTGTGGGGCAGCATCGCGTTCTTCGTCGGCGGCACGGTCTACGGCGTGGTCCGCTACCGGCAGGAAATGCACAAACCGCCCGTACCGGCCACCGTGGGCGCCAACGACTAGCTAGGGTTCGCGGGCCCAGAGGACGAGTTGGATGCCGTCCGGGTCTCGCAGGGCGATCACCTCGGTGCCCGGGGCCGACTGTTCCTCGGCGATCGGTGAGAACGTCACCCCGTGCTGGGTGAGGCGAGCCGACCACTCCAGCAGGCTCGTCCGGTCCGGCACCGAGAAGGTCAGGTGGTCCAACCCCGGTCGCCGCTCGTCGAACAGGGAGTACTCCGACACCGCGTGCTGCACAAGGGTCAGCGTGATCCCGAAACCGGGCCCACGCAGGAACGCCTTGCGCATACCCGACGGCGCCTCGTCCTTCCCGATCAGCTCGAACCCCAGGACCCGCTCGTACCACGGGACACTGCGGTCCACGTCGGTCACGGTCAGCGCGACATGGTGAACACCGGTCAGCGTGGGCATCAGAGTCCTTCCCGACCCGGGTGGTCGCGGGTCGCCTCAGCCATAGTGCCGCAGCGCAATGGGAAAACCCGCGCCGTTATCGGATCTTCTGCAGGCCGATACTGTGTTGTCTGGCTCGCTACACGAGCCGTGCGTGTGTCAGTAACCGCCGCTGATCGGCAGCGTCGCGCCGGTCACGAACGACGCCGCCGGGGACAGCAACCAGGCAACGCCTTCGGCGATCTCCTCCGGCTGACCTGCGCGTTTCATGGGAATGACCGGTGCGCGCTCCGCCGGGCGGTTCGGCATGCCGGCCGCCGCGTGCAGGTCCGTGACCACCAGCCCCGGGGCGACCGCGTTCACACGGATCCCCTCCGCGGCCACCTCCTGCGCGAGCCCGTAGGTCATGGACTCGACCGCCGCCTTGCTCGCCGCGTAGTGCACCCACTCGCCTGGTGAGCCGCGTCCGGCCGCCGTCGACGAGATGTTCACGATCGCTCCGCCCGCGCCGCCGTACCGCGTCGACATCCGTCGGACCGCCTCCCGATCGCACAGGAACACCCCCAGCACGTTCACGTCCAGAACCCGGCGCACCGTCGCCACGTCCTGCTCGTCCAACCGTCCTGGTGAGTTACCCGTGACACCCGCGTTGCACACCACCCCACTCAAGGTGCCCAGCTCGGCGGCGGCGGCGAACAGCCGCAGCACGTCCTTCTCCTCGGCCACGTCACCGGCCACCGCGTGCGCGACCCCGCCGGCGGACTCGATGTCCGCGACCACCCCACGGGCCGCCTCATGATCTCCCGCATACCCGATGACCACCGCGGACCCGTCCCCCGCGACCTGCCGAGCCACCGCCGCCCCGATACCCCGGCCACCACCGGTCACGATCACCACGCCCATGCGGGTGAACCTATCCCGACGATCGCTCCAGCAGCGCCGCGGCTTCGAGCACCATCCACCCGGACAGCTGCACGGACAGGTCCCGCTCCACCCGCCGGTGCGCCCACGACCTCGGCACACGGGCCGGCTGTGACCACTCCGGGCCGAACAGCGGTCCGGAGCGCGCGAGTGCCCGGTTCTTCCATGCCGCTTCCGCCGAGCCCATGACCAGTTGGTGCGCGACCGCGGCGGCCGGCGAGGACAACCGCAGCGCGGCCTGTGCCAGGTACCTGGCGAGGATCCCGGCGAACAGACCGCCGTCGCCGCCGCCCTGGCCACGCACCACGTTGTCGTCGCTCAGGTGCGCGGCGACCGCGTTGATCGTCCGCTCTGCCCGTGCGACCCACACGCCGGACGTGTCGCCCTCGGCCAGCTCGACGCAGGCGCCGATGTAGACGCCCTGGCAGTAGGTGTAGGTGATCTTGACGATCTTCTCGATCGCCCCGTCCGGCTCGACGTACACGCCGTCCCACAGCAGCCCGGTGGCAGGATCGACCAGCACCTGCGCCATCCACTCGGTCATCGAGCGGGCACGCTGCTTGTCCGACCGCTCCCCGCCACGCGTCGCCCACCTGGCGAACAGGATCGCGGCAGGGCCGTTCGATGGCGCGTTCTTGAAGTTGTCCTTGCGCCGCCACCAGATGCCGCCACCGCCATGGTCGGTCCAGCCGCTTCGCAGCTGAGCGGCGATCTTCGTGAGGGCCGGGGTGATCGAGATGCGTTCGACGTCGTTGGCGCGCATGAGTGCGAGGCCCAGCCACGCGACGTCGTCGTAGAAGTCGTTGGTCCAGGACCCGGTGTTGCGCAGGTGGATGCCGCGGACGAGTCTGCTGATCATGTCGGCCCGGCGTGGGTGCGGGTGGCGTTCCTGCGCGTCGACGAGGCAGTCCAGCAAATGGGCCTGCCACCAGTAGTTCCAGCCACCGTGCAGGCGGTTGCTCGTCGACTGCGGCCAGCCGACGGCACCGAGCCGGGTGCCGGGCAGACCCCACAGCCTGCGCACATGCCGGGCGACGACCGCCCGCTCGGCGACGGCCGCGCGCGCACCCCACAGGGTCGGCGAGTTTCCCGCCTCGCTCTCCGCGAAGCCGGCGCGTTGCGTCACTTGTCCATCGTGCGTGCTGAATCGGTTCCGATGTGTCCGCCGGAAGAGTGACATCACCTTCCTGTGTCAGAGTTGGGTCATGACCACGACACCGGTGACGTGCCCTCTGTGTGAAGCGACCTGCGGATTGTCGGTGACGGTCGACGGGGACCAGGTGGTCGGGGTGCGTGGTGACGACGCCGACGTGTTCTCCCACGGCTTCATCTGTCCGAAGGGCGCGTCGCTCGGTGCGTTGCACCACGACCCGGACCGGTTGCGCAGGCCGCTGGTGCGCCGCGACGGCGAACTGGTCGAGGTCAGCTGGGACGAGGCGTTCGCCGAGATCGACCGGCGGCTCACGCCGATCATCGCCGAGCACGGGCGCAACGCGGTGGCCGTGTACGCGGGCAACCCGTCGGTGCACAACACCTCGACGTCGCTGTACGGGCCGGTGCTCTACAAGGCGTTGAACACCAGGAACTTCTACACGGCGAGCACGGTCGACCAGCTGCCGAAGCACTTCTCGGCCGGGCACATGTTCGGCCACCCGCTCACGATCCCGATCCCGGACCTGGACCGCACCGACCACCTGCTGATGCTCGGCGCGAACCCGCTGGTGTCCAACGGAAGCCTGATGACCGCGCCGGACGTGCGTGGCCGGTTGAAGGCACTGCGGCAGCGCGGCGGCAAGCTCGTCGTGGTCGACCCGAACCGCTCCCGCACCGCCGAGCTGGCCGACGAGCACCACGCGATCCGGCCGGGCACCGACGCGTTGCTGTTGTTCGCACTGGTCCAGACCCTGTTCGCCGAGTCGCTGACCAACCTGCGGGCCCTGCCGGTCGACGGGCTCGACGAGCTGCGGCTGCTTGCCGAGCCGTTCACGCCGGAAGCCGTCGCGGAGCACACGGGCATCGACGCCAGCACCATCCGGGACATGGCCCGTCAGCTGGCCGCCGCCGAGCGGGCGGTGGTGTACGGGCGGATCGGCACCACGACGCAAGCGTTTGGCACTCTCGCGAGTTGGCTGATCGACGTCCTCAACACGCTGACCGGCAACCTCGACCGCGAGGGCGGCGCGATGTTCCCGCTCGCGGCGGCCGGCCAGGCCAACGCGCGGGCGGAGAAGAAGCGCCGCGGCTTCCAGACCGGCCGGTGGCACAGCCGGGTGCGGAGCCTGCCCGAGGTGATGGGCGAGCTGCCGGTGGCGACGCTGGCCGACGAGATCGTGACGCCCGGCGAGGGCCAGGTCCGCGCGTTGCTCACCGTGTGCGGCAATCCGTGCCTGTCCACACCGAACGCGGATCGACTCGTCGAGGCGTTGGGGCAGCTGGACTTCATGGTGTCGGTGGACGTCTACCTGAACGAGACGAGCCGGCACGCGGACGTCATCCTGCCCGGCCCGACCCCGCTGGAGCGCCCGCACTACGACCTGGCGCTGTACCAGCTGGCGGTCCGCAACGTCGCGAACTGGACACCGGCCGCCCTGCCGACGGACGTCCCGCAGGAGTGGGAGACGCTGCTGCGGCTCACGGGAATCGTGATGGGCATGGGCTCTGGAGCGGACATCGCGGGGTTGGACGACTTCGTGGCGACCCAGATGGCCGAACGGTACGACGTGCCGATCGGCGACCGCCGAGGTCCGGAGCGACTGATCGACATCATGCTGCGGGGTGGCCCGTACGACCTGACGCTGGCCGACCTGGAGGCCGCGCCGCACGGTGTCGACCTCGGCCCGCTGACGCCGCGACTGCCGGAAATCCTGACCACGTCGTCCGCCCTGGTCGAGCTGGCGCCCGCGCCGGTCACGGCCGACGTGCCACGCCTGGCCGCCATGCTCGACACCCCGGTCAACGGCGAGCTGCTGCTGATCGGCAGGCGGCAGCTGTCCTCGAACAACTCGTGGATGCACAACCTCGAGCCGCTGGTCCGGGGCAGCAACCGGTGCACGGCGCAGCTGAACCCGGCGGACGCGACCCGGCTTGGGCTGGTCGACGGCGGTACCGCGGTGGTTCGCTCCCGTGCCGGCAAGATCGAGGTCCCGGTGGAGGTCACGGACGCCATCCGACCCGGCGTGGTGAGCATCCCGCACGGCTGGGGCCACGACGTGGACGGCACCCGTACCTCGGTGGCCAGGGCCCACGCCGGCGTGAACACCAACATCCTCGCGGACGACCAGCTGCTCGACGCCCTCTCCGGCACCGCGGCACTGAACGGCATCCCGGTTGAGATCGAGCCAGCTTGAATCAATCTGAATCAGACCGATTCCGTTCCGTAACCACAAGTCATCTCATGTATGCAGTAGACCATGTGGGTGACACACCGACACCTGATTTGGTCACTCATTGTCTTGACTTGTGACCAACCATTTGATCTGATCTGAATCACTACGAATCACCTCGATTCATCCGGGCTCGAGGGATGACGAGAAGGTTCTGAGTTCTATGGACACCTCGGGTGGGTTGGGTCCGACGCCAACCGGACGGGAGCGGTTGGCGTCGGAACTGAGGCGGTTGCGCGACCTCGCTGGAGTCTCGGGGCGCGACCTCGCACAGCGCATCGGCATCAGTCAGTCCAAGGTGTCCCGGATCGAGTCGGGCGCCGTCGTCCCGTCCCTTCCGGAAGTCACGGCTTGGGGAAAGGAGCTGGGCGTGTCCGTCGATACGCAGGGGCGACTGACGACGTTGACCGAGACCGCGTACAACGAGGTGCACCCGTGGGGATCAGCGCTACGCCGCGGCAACAACCTCCAGGAAAGCATCCAGGACCAGGAATCGACCGCGACGCGGATCAGGATCTTCCAGCCGTCGGTGGTGCCGGGCTTACTTCAGACCGCCGAGTACGCGCGCCGGGTGATCGCCATGTTCCACGGTCAGTACTCGGACACCGAGCCGGCCGCCGAGATCGCGAGCCGGCTCAACCGTCAACTGGCGCTGTACGAGACGGACCGGCACTTCGAGTTCCTCATCACCGAGGCCGCACTGCGGTGGCGACCAGGACCACTGAGACTCCTACTGGCCCAGCTCCACCACATCGCGTCGCTCAGCACCCTCGACAACGTCAGGATCGGACTGATCCCGCTCGGCATCGAGGCCACCACGCTCAACACCCACGGCTTCGCACTGTACGAAGGCGGTGGTCAGGATGCGTGGGCGAGCGTCGAGACGATCCACGCCGAGATGAAGGTGTCCGCCCCGGAGCACCTGGACGTCTACCGGTCCCGATGGTCCCGGCTCTGTGAGTCGGCGCTGGTCGACGAGCCCGCCCAGGAATTCCTGAGCGGGCTCGTCACCGAGCTACGCGCGGCTTCGGCCCAATAGAGCAATCCCGTCCGTGCACGTGAACTAGCAAATGCGGTTGAAAACGCCGGCCAGCATTCCGCCGGCGAACGCTTCCCACCTGCTCCGCGTGAACAGCAACACGGGTCCGTTGGGATCACGGGAGTCCCGCACACTGATGACCTCGGTCCTGGCCACCTCCACGCAGTCACCACCCTCGCTGAAACTGCTCTTCACGAACGCGGCGTGCGCCCGGATCCAGTTGTCGAAGTTGCCGTTCATGAGTCAATAAAAACCGAAGGCGACAGATGACGAAAGAGTTCGACATTCTTTCGACCAAAAAAGTCACGTTCCACCTGTACGGCCCGGTCGAGGCCAGCGTGGACGGCACGCGGTTGGTCCTCGGCTCCGACAAGGACCGCCGCATGATCGTGCCGCTCCTGCTGAACATCCGGCGCCCGGTGTCGTACCTGGAGCTGGCGGACTGGATGTGGGACGGCTCGCCCAGCAGCGCACTGGACGACCTCGGCCAACACATGGGCGACTTCCGCAACCGGCTCGCCCAACTCGGGCTGCGCGGCGCGCTGGTCAACCGCGACCGGGTGTGCCGCCTCAACGTGCTGCCCGACCAGGTGGACGTGCACCGCCTCGGCGCGGTCCTGCGCGAGGTCGAGGGCCGAGACGACCGGACGGCGGCCGGACGACTCCGCGAGGCACTCGCCCTCTGCGGCGGCGAACCGCTGGCCGGCCTCCGCGGCCACCGCATCGACGGCTGCCGACAGATGCTGCGCGCCGAACGCAGGCGCGCGGAGCTCATGCTCATCCGCGTCGAGTTCCGCCTCGGCTACGCGGCACACCGCCTCCCCGACCTCATGCGGCTGTTCCAGGAACGACCGGAGGACACCGAGGTCGCCACGCTGACGATGCGCGCACTGGCCATCGCCGGACGACAGGCCGAAGCACTCGCCATACACCGGCGCTGCTGCGAACGACTGGTCGAACTGGGCATGAAGGTGCCGGAGGAGATGTCCCACCTGCACCTACACATCCTCCGAGACGACGACCCCACCCCCGAGACGCGTGCGTTGGAGACGCACCGCTGACTGGTAAGGCCCGGCCTCGCTGGGGGTAGGCCGGGCTTTACCAGGCGGTTCTCAGGTCGGCGTGTTCGCGGATCCACGCGTGCATCACGATGCCGGCGGCGACGCCCGCGTTGATCGATCGGGTCGAGCCGAACTGGGCGATCGACACGACCTGGGTCGCCTGCTTGCGGGCGTCCTCGGTGAGGCCCGGGCCTTCCTGGCCGAAGACGAGGACGCACCGCTTCGGCAGGGACGCCGTCTCCAGCCGAACCGCGCCGGGGGTGTTGTCGATCGCGACGACGGCGAGGCCCTCGGCGGTCGCGAAGTCCAGCAGCGCGGTCATGTCCGGGTGGTGGTGGACGTGCTGGTAGCGGTCGGTCACCATCGCGCCCCGGCGGTTCCAGCGGCGGCGGCCGACGATGTGGACCGCGCGGGCCGCGAACGCGTTGGCCGTGCGGACGACCGTGCCGATGTTGTGGTCGTGCTGGAAGTTCTCGATGGCGACGTGGAAGTCGTGGCGACGGGTGTCGAGGTCGGCGACCACGGCGTCGCGGCGCCAGTACCGGTAGGCGTCGACCACGTTGCGTCGGTCGCCATCGGTGAGCAGCGCCGGGTCGTAGCGGTCGTCGGTCGGCCAGTCGCCCTCCCACGGACCTACGCCGACGGGTTCGCCGAACTCCCACTCGGTTGGACCGGACTCCTGGGCCACCGCTTCCACACTCCCACGTACGACACGACCAACAGGATGATCGCCAACACGGCGACCACGGGGAGCAGGGCGTCCGGGATGATCTCGCCGAAGATGTAGTACTCGTTGAAACCACCAGGCAGCGAGCCGAGCCCCTGCTTGGCGCGGAACCAGTCTTCCAGGGCGGTCAGCGGGCACACGATCGGCAGCACGTTGATCGCGACGCCCCATGCCGCGAAGAACACGTGCAGGTAGATCGTCCTGCGCCACCGCCAGGCCACGAATCCGCCGAGTCCGATGTAGAGCAGCGCCGCGAAGTGCACGACCATGGTGGCGTCGGCGAGGAACCCATAGCCGCCCCCGCCCTGAGCCACCGTGGCTAATCCGGACATGGTGCAACGCTACCGGGAATCAGCCACGCGCACGGCCGGTTTCGCGATCACAACCCGAGGTCGGCCTTGCTCAGCAGGTAACGGTAGGGCAGGCCACGGGCCTCGATGGCCTCGCGCGCCCCGGTGTCCCGGTCCACGACGGTGGCGACGCCGACCACCTTCGCGCCGGCCTCCGACAGCGCGTCGACCGCGGTGAGCACGCTGCCGCCGGTGGTGGAGGTGTCCTCGACGGCGAGCACCGGCTGACCGGCCACCTCGATGCCCTCGATCCGGCGCTGCATGCCGTGCGACTTGGCCTCCTTGCGCACCACGAACACGTCGAGCACCTCACCGGCGGCGGCCGCCTCGTGCATCATCGCGTACGCCACGGGATCGGCACCGAGTGTGAGCCCCCCGACGGCCACGTAGTCCCAGTCGTCGGTGAGCTGACGCAGCAACCGGCCGATGAGCGGGGCCGCGGCGTGGTGGAGCGTCGCGCGTCGCAGGTCGACGTAGTAGTCGGCCTCCTTGCCGGACGCGAGCGTGACACGCCCGCGCACGACGGACAGTTCGGTGACGAGGCGGGCCAGCTCGCCTTTCGCGGTGAGGTCAAGGGTGCGCACGGCTCCACACCTTAGCTCAGCCGAATCCGCGCTGGTCCTGCTTGAGGGCGGTGTCCACGGTGAGCGCGGAGGCGACGACCATGCTGGCGAGCGGGTCCTGGAGCGGCCGGTGGACCTGCACGACGTAGTTGTCGGCCGTGGTGAACATCGTCTTCGCGAAGCCCTCCCAGGTCTTCGTGATGCGGGCGATCTCACCGCCGGTGTGGTCGACGATGGCGAAGTTCCACGCACGCCAGTTCTCGGCCTGGATACCGCCGATCGGCTGGCCGCCGACCAGGTACGAGAAGCGGATCTTGCCGATCATGTTGTCCTGCTGGATCTGGCCGATCTCGTAGCCGTCCGGCCGCTGCACGATGATCCGGGACTTGAACACCTTGGCCGGGCGGGTCAGGTACAGCACCGGCTGGTGGTTGGCGTCGCGCACCTCGAGCTTGTGCGTGAAGAACTGGTCGTAGCTGCCGAGGAACCGGACGGCCTTCTTCAGCGCGCTCTGCCCGATCTGCGCGACCGATCCGACCTGGCGCCCGTGCTGGTCGAACACGGAGTACTCGTTGGCCATCTCGATGAGCTTGACCTTCTGGTTGACCACGAGCACGGGCTCGGTGAACAGCGTGCCGCCGCCGTAGCCGACCTGCCCGACGCCGGCGGCCCGGGTCTGCTCCCGGATCCGGTCCGGGGTGGGCCCACGACCGACCTGGACCTCCCAGGCACTGGCGTCGCTCCTGGGTTGCTGTTGCTGTTGCTGTTGCTGCGTGTGCTGGGTCCACTGCTGCCCGTCCCACCAGCGGAGGACGGGGGACCCTGGTTGCTCTGGGTACCACCCGGGAGGCTGCGTCATGGCGGTCAGCTTCGCATCCAGGCGGTCGGACCGCAGCCGATGTCGGATAACTCCCGATCACGGTTTCCACACGAAAGAGGGGGTTCGGTCCAGTATGTCGCACACGTAGTCGGCCAACTCGTCCACTGCGGACAGATTGATCTCGCCAGGCCGCCACACCAGCAGGTCGGCGCGCTCGAAGCGGAACGGGATGGTGCGCGGCCGGTAGTCCGACAGCAGCCACTCCACCATCCCTGGCCCCAGGACGTCCCGGGCGAACGTCTCGTCCTCGGTCTCGACGACGAAGGTCTTGTTGAACTCCTCGCTGTCCAGCCGGAGACCGCGGCCGCCGAAGACGTCCAACAGTTTGCGCCCCAGGCCTTTCCTGGTGACCTCCAGCGTCGGACGCGGCGCCGGGGTCGGCAGCGCGGCGACCGTGCGGTGATAGATCTCCGTTTTGCGCTCGTCGCCCGCGCCGGTGGTCTCCTTGTAGGTGTACTGGAACACCAGCACGTCCCGGTCGCGGTGACTGCCCCGCAGCACGTGCGTGACGCGACGGCCGTGTCCGATGCCGAACGGGCGGCCCGTGAACCGGTCAGCCAGCTCGTGGTCCTTCTCCCGGTACCGCCAGCCCCGCTTCGCGGCATACGCCGTGAACTCGGCGACCTTCTTCTTGTGCGCCAGGCGCTGGAAGTACCAGAGGGCACCGATGACCGCTGCGACGAGC
Source organism: Actinophytocola sp. (assembly GCF_036378875.1). Lineage (GTDB taxonomy): Bacteria > Actinomycetota > Actinomycetes > Mycobacteriales > Pseudonocardiaceae > Actinophytocola. Next base: position 19,359 of record NZ_DASUVO010000098.1, on the reverse strand, counting down.
AGTGCCCAGGCCCACAACTCCATCAGGTGCGGTTTCGGCCACTCACGACGCGGGTCTCCGCTCTGCGCAGCACCGACCTCGGTAACAGCCGTGGCACGGCGAGCATCGCCTTGTACAGCACGCCCGGCACCGAGCGCGGCCGGCCGCGCCGCAGGTCACGCAGGCAGTCCGCGACCACGCGGTCGGCGTCGAGCCACAGGGCCACCGGCACCGCGGCGATGTCGTCGCCCGCGCGCTCGTGGAACTCGGTCTTCGTGAAACCGGGGCACAGCGCGATGATCCGCACGCCCGTGCCGGCGAGGTGGGCGGCCATGCCCTCCGAGAACGTGGTCACCCACGACTTGGTCGCCGCGTAGGTCGGGCCGGTGGCGGGGAAGAAGCCGGCCACGCTCGACACGTTCACGATCGCGCCGCGCCCGCGGGCCAGCATGCCGGGCATCGCGGCGTGGGTCAGCCGCAGCACGGTGGTGACGTTGACGTCCAGCTGTGACTGCAGCAGGTCGACGCTCGTCTCGGCGAACGCGCCGCGGGTGCCGAAGCCGGCGTTGTTGACCAGCAGGTCGACGGGTTGGTCCGCGTCGGCCAGCCGTTCCTCGACGCGTTTGCGGGCACGGCCGGTGGACAGGTCGGCGGTCATCGGCGTGACGGAGACGCCGTACCGCTCGGACAGTTCGGTCGCGACTTGTCTGAGGCGGTCCCTGGTGCGGGCGACGATCACCAGGTCGTAGCCCTCGGCGGCGAGCTTCCTGGCGAAGGCGGCACCAATCCCGGCCGTCGCCCCCGTTACGAGTGCGGTTGGCATGTACCCAACGTTAGTCGGACTGTTCCCCGTGTTTGCCGGTCGGCTGCTCGCTCTCCCCGACGGGATCCACCTCGGCGTCGAACGGGTCGATCACGTCCGCGACCTCGCCGATGCCACGCAGCAGCCGCTCGAGGCGGGACGGCGACGCGTGCGGCGCGACGCTCGCCAGCACCCAGCCCGCCTCGATCCACGCCACCGGGATGTCCGCGCCGATCTCCTCCGTCGCGTCCACCAGGTCCGGCGTGATCAGGCCGCGGGCCGCGGTGATGTCGGAGACGAACGCGTACCGCTGGCCGACCGGTCCGAGCAGCTCGGGCATGGTCTCCCGCTGGAACGGCGCGCTCGGCAGCCACAGCTCGATGGTGGCCGGATGGACCCGCCGGCACTGCACGGCGGCGATCACGGTCGTGACGCGGCCGTTCGTCTCGAGGTCGAACACGTACACCTTGCGCCGGCCGTCGGCGGTGAACGTCGACCCGGCGACCACGTCGATGGCGACGCCGCCGCCATGGAACGCGATCGCCCCGCCGGTCCACTGCGTCGGCAGGAGGTGGTCGGCGTCGGCGTACTGCCAGCCACGCAGCGCCGCCCAGTGCCGACGTTCCCGGTTTCGCGAGGTCAGGCGGGCGCGGTCACGTAGCAACAGCGCGGCGCCGGCCACCCCGGCGACGACCGCCACGACGAACCACACCCATGCCGGTATGCCCACCCCGCACAGAGTAGTCATCGCGACGTCAGAGCCAAGATCACCGCCCCCCGTGTCTCGACTTTCTGGCGGAAACTTGTGCCATAGTTCTATAGTGCTAGGTAACTAGATAAATAGAGAGGAGGCACTGATGATCGAGTTCCATCTGGATGGCAAGTCCGGACTGTCGCCCTACCAGCAGCTCGTCCAGCAGGTGCGACACGCACTGCGGCTGGGGCTGTTGAACGAGGGCGACCAGCTCCCCAAGGTCAAGGACGTGGTGGCGAGCCTCGCCATCAACCCGAACACGGTGCTCAAGGCCTACCGCGAACTGGAACACGAAGGGCTCGTCGCCGCACGGCCGGGCGTGGGCACGTTCGTGACGAAGACCCTGGGCGGGGTGTCGCTCGCCGTGCTCGGCCCGCTGCGGCAGGACCTGCGGCGCTGGCTGTCCAAGGCCCGCCGCGCCGGCCTCGACGAAGAAAGCATCGAGGCCCTCTTCCTCGCCACGTTTCGCACCGCGGCCAGAGAGGACATAGCGTGACCGTCCTGAGCGCCCGGGGTGTTGGCAAGAAGTACAAGCGCAAGTGGGCGTTGTCCAACTGCACGCTCGAGATCGAGGCCGGCCACGTGACCGGCCTCGTCGGCCCGAACGGCGCCGGCAAGTCGACGCTGCTGAACATCGCGTCCGGCATGCTCGAACCGACGACCGGCACGATCGAGGTCTGCGGCGGCGTGCCGGGCAGTGGTCCGGAACAGCTGGCCAAGGTCGGTTACGTCGCGCAGAACACCCCCGTCTACACGGCTTTGTCGGTCGAGGAGCACCTGCGGTTCGGCGCCAAGCTCAACCCGAGCTGGGACGACAAGCTGGCGCAACACCGCATCGAGCGGATCGGGCTGGACCCCAAGCAGGCGGCGGGCAAGCTGTCCGGCGGCCAACGAGCGCAGCTGGCGCTCACGATCGGCATCGCCAAGCGCCCCGAACTGCTGCTGCTCGACGAGCCGGTTGCCGCGCTCGACCCGCTCGCGCGCCGGGAGTTCCTGTCCGACCTCATGGAGGCGGTCGCCGAGCACGGGTTGTCCGTCGTGATGTCCTCGCACCTGGTCGCCGACCTGGAGCGGGTCTGCGACCACGTCGTCGTGCTGGTGGACTCGCAGGTGCGGGTCGCCGGTGACGTCGAGGAGTTGCTCGCCTCGCACCACCGGCTCTCCGGCCCGCGCCGGGACGTCGACACGCTGCCGTCCGACCAGCAGGTCATCTCCGCGAATCACACCAACCGGCAGACCACCGTGTTCGTCCGCACCGAGGCGCCGATCCTCGACCCAGCATGGACGGTCGGCCAGCCCAGCCTGGAGGACCTGGTCCTGGAGTACATGAGCAACCCGGTGCCCACCCGTCCCGCGCTGGAGGTCCTCCGATGACCTGGTTGACCTGGCGTCAGTTCCGCATCCCCGCGCTGTCGGTGTTCGCGGCCCTGGCCGCGATCGGCGTGGTCCTCGTGATCAGCGGGATGGAGATGCGCGGTGAGACGAACTTCTCCGACCAGGAATTCATGTACAGCGTCACCCTGCTGGTGATGTACGCCCTGCCCGCAGTGCTCGGCGTCTTCTGGGGTGTGCCCATGGTCACGCGGGAGCTGGAGGCCGGCACCCACAGCCTCGTCTGGAACCAGACCGTCACGCGCAAGCAGTGGCTCACGACCAAGCTGGTGGTCGGCGTGCTGACCGCCATGGTCGCGGCCGGGCTGCTGAGCCTGGCGGTCACCTGGTGGACCAGCCCCATCGACGCGTTGGCCGACGCGGATCCGCAGGCCACCACGACGGCACGCATGTCGCCGGTGGTGTTCGACGCCCGCGGGATCGCCCCCATCGGCTATGCGGCCTTCGCCTTCGTTCTCGGGATCGCGTTCGGGATCGCACTGCGCCGAACCGTGACCGCCATGGCGATCACCCTCGTGGCGTTCGTCGCTGTGATGGTGGCGGTCCCGTTCCTGGTCCGCCCGTACATCCTGCCCCCGTCGGAGGAGACCGTCACGGTCACGGACTCGAACATCTGGCAGATCCGGGGGAACGAGAACATGGATCTGGACGAGATAGCCGTGATGGAACCAGCCGGCTCGTGGGCGCTGACCAACGAGACGGTGGACCGAGCCGGCAACACGGTCAGCCCACTACCCGCCTCGCTGCATCCCTGCCTGCCACCGTTGCCGGGAAGGGAAGCAGGGGTTGCCGCCGCCCCACTGGACCGCTTGCCGGACGAGTGCATCGCGCAGGGGTTCGCCGACCTCGGCTACAAGCAGCGCCTGGTTTACCAGCCCGCCAGCCACTTCTGGCCGCTGCAGTGGATCGAGCTGGCGTTCTTCCTCGCGCTGTCAGCACTGGTGACCTGGTTCTGCTTCCGACGTATCCGTCACGTGTCCTAACTCGATTCCACAGGGGGAATCATGCGTACTCTCGCGGTCGCAACCGCACTGACCGTTGCCCTCGTGTCCGCGCCAGCCGCCTCGGCGGACCCGACGACACTCTCCTTACCCACCCCCACCGGCAGACAGCCGGTTGGCGTCACCTCGCTGTACATGAAGGACACCTCGCGCCCCGACCCGTGGGTGCCGACCGTGCCCTACCGGGAGCTGATGATCTCCGTCTTCTACCCGACCAACACCACGAACGGTACGACGAAGCAGTACATGACACCGACCGAGTCGGAGCGCTACATGTCGCGCCTCGGCCTACCCGACGTACCGCTCGACGTCATGAGCACGGTCAGGGCGAACGCCGTCGTCGACGCGCGTCCGGCCGGCCGGCGACACAGTGCCCCGCTCGTCGTGTTGTCGCCGGGCTCGACCCAGCCCCGCGCCACGCTCACCTCGTGGGCCGAGGACCTGGCGAGCCACGGCTACGTCGTCGCGGTCATCGACCACACCTACGAGAACCGGGCCCAGACCTTCCCCGACGGCCGGGTCACCGACTGCGCCGCGTGCGAGGTCGACGACCTGCCCGGGTTCTGGGAGAAGGTGGCCAAGAGTCGCGCGGCCGACACGTCGTTCGTGCTGGACGAGCTGTTGCGTGCCAAGCGGTTCGACCTCATCGACCCGAAGCGGATCGGCATGACCGGCCACTCCGCGGGGGGTGCGATCACCACGCAGGTGATGCTGGCCGACTCCCGGATCCGCGCCGGAGCAGACATCGACGGCTCGGTTCACGTGCCGATCCCCGACTCAGGGCTGTCCCGGCCGTTCATGTTCATGGGCAGCACGGACGAGTACGTCCCGGGCGCGCCAGGTCCATACGACGACTGGGAGACGGACTGGCTGCACCTGACCGGGTGGAAGCGCTGGATCATGGTGGCTGGCACGGCGCACGCGTCCTACACCGACCTCGGCGTGATCGCCGACGGGCTGGGCGTCGACCTCGGCGCGTCCGTCAGCGGGGAACGTGCGGTGGCCATCACCCGCGCCTACGTCCGCGCCTTCTTCGACCAGAACCTGCGCTGCAAGCCACAGCCGCTGATGGCCGCGCCGTCTTCCTCCTACCCGGAAGTGACCTTCGTCGGATGAAAAACCTGATCCTCGGCGGCCTCGTCGCCGCACTGGGGCTCGTCCTGACGACGTCGCCGGCCTCGGCGGCCTCACCCGCCGAGCTGGCGAAACCGACGGGCGACCAGCCGGTGGGCACCACGTCCCTGCACCTGAAGGACACCTCCCGCCCCGACCCGTGGGTGCCGACCGTGCCCTACCGGGAGCTGATGGTGTCCCTCTTCTACCCGACGAACACGACCAGCGGGCCGAAGAAGCAGTTCCTGACCGAGGCGGAGGCACAGGCCCTCCTCGACGAGGCGGAGATCGACTCCGTGCCGGCCACCGCCCTGTCCTCGGTCCAGACCGACGCGGTGATCGACGCACAACCGGTCGGTCGCGTGCACAGCCTGCCGCTGATCGTCCTGTCCCCCGGCTTCAAGCGGCCGCGTGCCGAGCTGACCTCGCTGGCCGAGGACCTGGCGAGCCACGGCAACGTTGTCGTGCTGGTCGACCACACCTACGAGAACGTGGCCACCACGTTCCCCGACGGTCGCGTCACCGGCTGTGTGGCGTGCGGCAACTACAACATCCCGTTCTGGCAGAAGCTGCAGCGCGGCCGGGCGGCCGACGTGTCGTTCGTGCTGGACGAGCTGACCGGGCCGAACCCCAAGTGGCGCGGCGCCAACCTGATCGACCCGTCCAAGATCGGCATGACCGGGCACTCGGTCGGCGGCGCGAGCACGATCAACGCGATGCTGACCGACTCGCGGATCAAGGCCGGGATGGACATCGACGGCACCACGGACGACGAGCTGCTCGCCCCAGGGCTCGACCGGCCGTTCATGTTCCTGGGGCGGGAGAACACCTACGCCCCGGGCACCGGCCCCGAGTCCGACAGCTGGGAACGTGACTGGGCTCAGCTGACCGGGTGGAAGCGCTGGATGGTGGTGGCCGGCATGGAGCACCCGTCGTTCACCGACATCGGGTTGGTCGGCGAACAGCTCGGCCTCGACTTCGGCGCGGACACCCCCGCCGCACGGGGCCAGGCCATCACCGCGGCCTACGCCCGGGCCTTCTTCGACCTGCACCTGCGTGGCAAGGCGCAGCCGCTGATGGAGCAGCCCTCGTCGCGCTACCCGGAGGTCACCATCGCCAGAACCTCGACGCCGTACCTACCCGCGCCGACCGGCGACAAGCCGGTGGGCAGCACGTCGGTCTACCTGAAGGACACCTCGCGCCCCGACCCGTGGGTGCCGACCGTGCCCTACCGGGAGCTGATGGTCTCGCTCTTCTATCCGACGGCCTCGGCCAACGGACCGAAGACGCGGTACGTGACCCCGGAGGAGTCGGCGGCACTGCTCACCGACAGCGGTCTCGACGTGCCGTCGGACTGGCTGAGCACGATGGTGACGAACTCCGTGGCGAACGCTCGGCCCGCCGGGCGGAACCTGCCACTGATCGTGCTGTCACCCGGCTACACCAAGCCCCGCGCCACGCTTTCCGCGCTGGCCGAGGACCTGGCCAGCCACGGTTACGTCGTCGCGGTGGTGGGTCACACGTACGAGAACGCCGGCACGAGCTTCCCCGACGGCCGGTTCGTCGGGTGCGCCTCGTGCGAGGTGCCGCACGAGGACACGTTCTGGCAGAAGCTGGAGCTGAGCCGGGCGGCCGACGTGTCGTTCGTCCTGGACGAGCTGACCCACTCGAAGTGGGCGAGCCTCATCGACCCGAAGCGGATCGGCATGGCCGGGCACTCCATCGGTGGGGCCAGCACCATTCCCACCATGGTCGCCGACTCCCGGATCAGGGCGGGGATGGACATCGACGGCAGCACGGAGGTCCCGCTCACCGCACCGGGGCTGTCACGACCGTTCATGTTCATGAGCCACCAGCTCACCCCCACCACGTGCGAGCCGGGCGTGAACACGAAGTGGGAGCGTGACTGGGCCCAGATGACCGGGTGGAAGCGCTGGCTCGAACTGTCGGGCACGCAGCACGCGTCGTTCACCGACGTCGGGCTCGTCGCCGACCAGCTCGGAGTCGACATCGGCGCGACCACGACCGCGACCCGTACCCAGGAGATCAGCCGGGCGTACGTGAACGCGTTCTTCGACCGGCACCTGCGTGGCAAGTCCTCGCCACTGCTGGACTCGCCGGGATACCCCGAGGTGGCGTTCTGCCACTGACCGGACCGAAAGCGGCGCCACTCCACAGGGGGAGGGCGCCGCTTTCGTCTGCTCAGAAGGCGCGGCCGACGATCAGCGCCGAGTTGTCCGGCGCGACGTCCACGCGGACGGTGTCCCCGTCGAGGATCTCGCCGGCCAGCAGGGACTTCGCCAGCTGGTCGCCGATGGCCGAGGACACCAGCCGGCGCAGCGGCCGGGCGCCGTAGACCGGGTCGAACCCGTTCATCGCGAGCCACTCCCGCGCCGCCGGGCTCACATCCAGCGTCAGCCGGCGCGCGGCCAGGCGGCGACCCAGCGCGGCGATCTGGATGTCGACGATCCGGGTCAGCTCCTCGGTCGCCAGCGAGTGGAACACCACCACGTCGTCGAGCCGGTTCAGGAACTCCGGCTTGAAGTGGCGCTGCACCACCGACAGCACGGCGTCCTTGCGCTGCAGCTCGTCGAGGTTCACGTCGGCGATGGCCTGCGAGCCCAGGTTCGACGTCAGCACCAGGATCGTGTTCCGGAAGTCGACCGTGCGGCCCTGGCCATCGGTCAGGCGGCCGTCGTCGAGGACCTGCAGCAGCACGTCGAACACGTCCGGGTGCGCCTTCTCGACCTCGTCCAGCAGCACGACGCTGTAGGGGCGGCGCCGCACGGACTCGGTGAGCTGGCCGCCCTGGTCGTAGCCGACGTAACCGGGCGGGGCGCCGACCAGCCGCGCGACCGAGTGCTTCTCGGAATACTCGGACATGTCGATGCGGACCATGGCCCGCTCGTCGTCGAACAGGAACTCGGCGAGCGCCTTGGCCAGCTCGGTCTTGCCGACACCCGTCGGGCCGAGGAACAGGAACGAGCCGGTCGGCCGGTCCGGGTCGGCGACGCCGGCGCGGGCCCGCCGCACCGCGTCGGACACCACACGCACGGCCTCCGCCTGGCCCACGACCCGCTCGCCGATCGCGTCCTCCATGCGCAGCAGCTTCGCGGTCTCACCTTCGAGCAGCCGGCCCGCGGGGATGCCGGTCCACGCCGACACGACGTCCGCGACGTCGTCCGGGCCGACCTCCTCCTTGAGCATGGCCTTCTCCTCGGCCCGCTCGGCGGTCGCCGTCGCGGCTTCCAGGTCCTTCTCCAGCGCGGGAATCCGGCCGTACCGCAGCTCGGCCGCGCGGCCCAGGTCGCCGTCACGCTCGGCCCGCTCCGACTCGCCACGCAGCTGCTCCAGCTGCTCCTTGAGGTCGCGGACCTTCTCGATGGCGCCCTTCTCGTTCTGCCAGCGGGCGGTCAGCGCGGTCAGCGCCTCCCGCTTCTCGGCCAGCTCCGCCCGCAGAGCCGCGAGTCGCTGCTGCGACGCGGGGTCCTCCTCCTTCTCGAGGGCCATCTCCTCGATCTCGAGCCGCCGGACGGCCCGCTCGACCTCGTCGATCTCGACGGGCCGGGAGTCGATCTCCATGCGCAGCCGGGACGCGGCCTCGTCGACCAGGTCGATGGCCTTGTCCGGGAGGAAGCGCGCGGTGATGTACCGGTCGGACAGGGTGGCGGCGGCGACCAGCGCGCCGTCGGTGATCCGCACACCGTGGTGCACCTCGTAGCGCTCCTTGAGGCCACGGAGGATGCCGACGGTGTCCTCGACGGACGGCTCGCCGACCAGCACCTGCTGGAAGCGGCGTTCCAGCGCGGCGTCCTTCTCGATGTGCTGGCGGTACTCGTCGAGCGTGGTGGCGCCGACCATGCGCAGCTCACCGCGGGCCAGCATCGGCTTGATCATGTTGCCGGCGTCCATGGCGCCCTCGCCCGTCGCGCCGGCTCCCACGATCGTGTGCAGCTCGTCGATGAACGTGATGACCTGGCCGGCCGACTCGGTGATCTCCTTGAGCACGGCCTTGAGCCGCTCCTCGAACTCACCGCGGAACTTGGCGCCGGCGACCATCGACCCAAGGTCCAGGGCGACCACGCGCTTGCCCCGCAACGACTCGGGCACGTCACCGGCCACGATCCGCTGCGCGAGGCCCTCGACGATCGCGGTCTTGCCGACCCCCGGCTCACCGATCAGCACCGGGTTGTTCTTGGTCCGCCGCGACAGCACCTGCACGACCCGCCGGATCTCGGCGTCCCGGCCGATGACGGGGTCGAGGTCGCCGCTGCGGGCCCGGTCGGTCAGGTCGAGGCCGTACTTCTCCAGCGCCTTGTAGGTGGACTCGGGGTCCGGGCTGGTGACCCGGGCCGAGCCGCGGACCTTGGCGAACGCGTCCCGCAGTGCGTCGGGCGTGGCGCCGTGCCGGTTCAGCAGCTGGGCCACCGGGCCGCCCTGGGCGGCGAGGCCGACCAGCAGGTGCTCGGTCGACACGTACTCGTCACCCATCTCGGTGGCGAGCTTCTGGGCGTGCGTGACCGAACGCAACGCGTCGCTGTCGAGCTGCGGCGCGGAGACCGTGGACCCGGTCGCGGACGGTAGCGAGTTGGCCAGCTGGTCAAGCTCCTTGCGGACCACGTTCGGGTCGGCCCCGACGGCCGACAGCAGCGGCGCGGTCAGGCCGTCGCCCTGCGCGAGGAGCGCGCCGAGCAGGTGCACCGGCTTCACATCCGGGTTGCCGGCCACGGTCGCGGCCTGGGCGGCCGCCGAGATGGCCTGCTGTGTCTTCGTCGTCGGGTTGAAGGCGTCCATTTGTCCCCTCACGTGCAACGCAGTCGTACTCACCATGCACAACGTCAGAAAAGTTGAGCGTGTTCCGCTCAACCCTCACTTGTGTGCCGGAGCGAACCCGTTCAGCGCAGGGTCACAGCGCGGGGTCACGATGGTCGGGTTCCGCCTCACCCACATGTCCTAGCAGGGTTGTCCACAGCAGGTGCCCATTTGTCCACAATCCCCAGGTGTCTATCCACAGGCACGTGTGAGCGCTACGCGGAGAAGGAAAGATCACCCGGAGCGATACCGCCACCAGGGTGAATGCGGGGGCTCAATGGTGACTGGCGCTGGCTTGGCGAGCCTTGGCGTTGAAGTAGTCGCCGCCTTTGCGGCGCATGTCGTCGGTGCCCCAGTCGCGCTCGCGGGACACAGGCTCCATTCGGGGGATGTGCTTGCGGCAGTGGATATAAGTCTCCTCCACGTGCACGACGACCCAGCGCTCGGGGGTGCGGCCGCGGTCCTCGGCGACGGGGAGTGCTGCGTGCTCACGGCGCAGCTCGACGTCGTCGATGATGCTGGCGCGCCCGTTGACGTGCAGTCCGATCAGGTCGCGCACGAAGTCGATCATCAGGACGGCGACGTGCGGGTTCTCGCTGATGTTGCCGAGGCTCGCGAGCACGCCGTTGCCCCGGTACTCCGGGTAGGCGATCCGCTTGGGGTCGAGTACGTGCAGGAAGCCGGGTGGACCAGCGCGGAAGGTGGAGTCGCACTCGCCGCCGGCGTCGGCCGTGCCGACGAAGGCCATCTCCATCCGGCCAACGAACTCGATCATCTCGGGGTTGAGGTGATCGAGGACCTGGTCGCGGTAGAAGCGCTCGGCACGCTCGGCGGTCCCGTAGGCCTGCTGCAACAGGTGCTCCCCGGCGCAGCCCGGCAGAGCGGCCGTTCCGCCAATCGGGTGAAGTTGCACCGTGGGCGGGTCCACTGTCGGTGGTGGGGCCGTGACAAGCAGTTCAACGTGGGGCTCGGGCGAGGGCTCCGCGAACTCCAGGTCCAGCAGAGCCGCATCGGCAACGCCTGTGGGTGTCACCAGATCAGGACGCACGGCGGACACAGTTTCATAACGGCGCGGCGAAAGCGAGGCCCACGCCCCGGCATGTCGCTCGAGCGTCCGAAACGGACGACTTTCCGTAGTGTCGCGTCACACGAAAGTGTCAGGAGGGCGGACAACCGGGGAGATTCCGTCTAGGGTCCTGTTGTCGGGGACGGACGACGACGACCAGGTGGCAGGGCGTCGACCCCGGACGCCGAGAGGGTGACTGTGTCCCGACCATGAGCGCCAACGCCGTTGTGAGCCCCATCCCGAACCAGGACGGCCCCGCGACGAATGACGGCCCCGTCGCGACCATGGTGCGCCTGGTCCGCGAAAGCTTCGCCGTCGTGGAGCCCCACGCCGAGAAGATGGCCGAGCTGTTCTACGCCACGTTGTTCAGCATCGCCCCGGCCACTCGCGAGATGTTCCCCGTGAACATGGAGGTGCAGCGCTCCCGGCTGCTGCGCGCCCTCGTGCACATCGTCCAGATGGTCGACCGCCCGGACGACCTGATGCCGTTCCTCCGGCAGCTCGGCCGCGACCACCGCAAGTTCGGTGTGGTCACTCAGCACTTCGAAGCGGTCGGCATGGCACTGCTGTCATCGGTGAAGCAGTACGCGAAGCAGGCATGGACCGTCGAGGTCGAACGCGCCTGGGCCGAGGCCTACACGATCATGGCCAGGGCCATGCTGGAGGCCGCCAACGCCGACGACAACCCGCCGTGGTGGAACGGCACGGTCGTCGAGAGGCATCGTCTGGGCAGGGACCTCGCGGTCGTGCGGGTCCGCCCGGACTACCCGGTGCCGTACCAGCCGGGGCAGTACCTGAGCGTGGAGATACCGCAGCGCCCGAGGATGTGGCGCTACCTCACCCCGGCAACCGCCCCGAGGGAGGATGGCCTGCTGGAGTTCCACGTCCGAGCCGTCGAGGGCGGCTGGGTGTCGAGAGCACTCGTGACGCACGGCGAGCTCGGGGACGTGTGGCGCATCGGCCCGGCCATGGGCCGGCTGGGCGTCAACCGCGAGTCCGGAAGAGACATCCTGATGATCGCGGGCGGTACGGGCGTCGCCCCGATGCGCGCGATCATCGACCACCTGTCCCAGTGGGGCGAGAACCCACGGGTGCACCTGTTCTTCGGCGGCCGCGTCCGGTCCGATCTGTACGACCTGGAAAACCTCCAGGCCGTGGCGGCGAGCAACCCCTGGCTACAGGTCGTGCCGGTCCTGGAGTCCGACTCCCCACTGCCCACAGCGGAGCGAGGCACCCTGGCGGACGTCGTCACCCGCTACGGCGCCTGGCCGAACCACGATGTGCTCGTGTCCGGTTCACCGGGCATGGTCCGCTCCACGGTGTCCCGAATGCTGGTGGCAGGCACCGCCCTGGACCGCGTCGTATACGACCCGTTCACAGTGGACTGACCTCAGTCCTCGTACTCGTCGTCACCGATGACCGTAGGCGCGGTCAGCACGTCGCTGCCGAACGTCTCCTCAGCGTCGTTCTCGATGAGCACCTTGCGCTGGTGTTCGGTGTCCTCATCGCCCTTCCCGCGCCCGGCACCCACCGGAGCCCCTACAGGCCCTGCCCCACCGGGCCGAGCCGCGGCGGCCGCGGCCTGACCGGCCCGCCGCGCAGCCGCATCCTCAGCCGCGACCGCACCAGCACCCATCCCTGGCCCAAGATTCCGCACCCCACCAGAACCACCGCCTGTACCACCTCCGCCACGTGGCCCGAACCCGCCGCTACCGCCACCGGGGGAGCCACCCACCGGAACGCCCCCGACAAACCCCCCGGTTGGTGAAGCCGACACCGGCGACTGTCCCAAGCCGGGACTCGACAGTGACGTCACAGGGGACGACAAAGCCGGCGGCGCGGGCTGGAAGTCGTTGGGACTGGTCTCAAACCCTCCAGACGCCACGCCAGGCTCAGCCAGATCACCAGAGACGGACCAGGGCGCACCAAACGACGAGGAACTGTGCTTGACCTGGCCGACGTCGCGAGGGTCAACTGCCGAACGAGGCCCAGGCTCCGTGACTGGCATGGTGTCAACCGGCCCCGCGACGGAAACATCCCCACTGGACCGAGCGCCGTTGTTGAAATCCTGCGGAGTGTTGGTCTCATTGAAGCTGCTGGCATCGTCGTATACGCGGAAAACAGCTATGTTGTGCTGAGCGCCGTCCTGATAGTCCGTGACCGACTTCTCATAGTCCACATCAAACGGAAAGGGCTCGTCCATCGAATTCTCAGGCGGACCCGAAACAGGCCGAACACTGTTTACGGCGGTGTCGAAAGACTCGATCTGACGTGCCAGCAACTCCTGGCAAAATCCAATCTTGACAGCATTTTCGATCGCCAGCTCCGCCAACGGCATCGCGGCGCCATAGGCGCCGGCACTGGCTTCTCCTTGCCAGCCGGCCTTGATGGTGTCCGCCAGCGACCTGATCAGGTCGGCCCGCTCCTGTTCCGCAGACCACTCGTCGCCGGCGTCTATCTGCTCCGTCCTCAGCAGCGCGGCGCCCGGTCCCTCGGTGAGCTGGCGATAGATCTCCGCCGGGGTCATGAAGAACGGCACAACCTGATCAGTCATGCTGCTTCCTTCATTGTCTTCATCGCCATCCCGGCCACCTGCGTAGCCGCTTCGCACGGATCCCTGTTGCCGATCCTCGCATCGGACAAACCAACCAGGACCAGGAGCGCCAGCTTGTCCGTGACACCCACACCCACTCCGCATTCGATGGTGGGTTTCGCCTCTGTGGTGTTAAAGGCCATCGCTGGATGTCCCTCGATGTCATCAATCGACTCGAAGTAGGGGAAAACCTTCCCTTCTGCCTCTCGATACAGGGAGCTCAACCCGCGTTCGTCTCCGGAGAGGAGACTCAGGCTCACCGAACCCCGTGTCTGGCTGTTCCGCCAATAACAGGTTTCGCCGAGGGAATCTCCCTTCTGCTCCCCGGCCAGCGGGACGTTCAGTTCCTTGGTTTGCTGGGAGGTGAGCGCATCGCACGGCTTCTGCTCGAAACGTGAGACATCCAGCGGATTCTCGACCTTGGGAGCGCCATCAGACGGAAGCCCGTCGTCAGTGGACGGGTCGTCGAGCGAGGGCTTGGTCGTCGCGTTCGAGCCCGGGAGCGGGACCCCCTCGCTTGTTGTTGTGCAGCCGGCGACCACGGCCATGCTGAGGGCGGTGATGGCGAGTAGCAGTCGCGTGCGCACGGTCAAATTCCCGCCTGAGGTCCGGTCTCCTCGACCTCGGTCTTGTTGAAGTCGGCGACGCTGTGGTGCTCCACGCCCAGGTAGTCGTCCAAGGTGTTCTGCAGAAGCTGTGCCTGCTGGATGCTGTACTCGTAGTTCTGAGCCAGATAGGCCATGTATGCCTTGCCGGAGCTGTTGGCAGCCTTGGCATGACGCTCACTCGCGAAGTCCAAGCCAGGCGGTTTGACCTCGCCCAGGTTCACCCGTTTGAGCGATCCTTCGTAGTGGTCTGCCAGCTCCAGCCACTTCTTGATCAAGCTGCGGAGCGTGTCCTCGTCGTAGGCGAAGCTGCCGGCTTCGCTGGAGCCGCTGTTCGCGATGGCGCTCAGGCTGCGTAGGCCCGCGCCTCGCTCCAGTTTGCCCATCCCCGACCTCCCCTTGTCCGGCAGTCACCAGTCGGACGCACTCGGTAGTCGAGGATACGGCAAGGGCCCGCGCGGACGCGGGCCCTTGCGATCAAACGATCTACTTCTTGCGGGGCTTCCACACGACCAGAGCCGTCTGGCGGGAGACGGGTACCAGTTCGTTCCGGTAGGAACGGTGGATGGCCGCGGCGGCCTGTTCGGCTGCCGCGTGGACGGCGGCCAGTTCCTCGGTCAGTTCGGCGAGCCTGGTGCGCAGTTCGTCGACCTCTCGTTCGAGTTCGATGATCCGCTTGATGCCGGCCAGGTTGACGCCCTGCTCCTGGGAAAGGCGCTGCACCTCGCGCAACAGTGCGATGTCGCGCATGGAGTAGCGCCGCCCGCCGCCGGAGGTTCGGCCGGGGGACACCAGGCCCATCCGGTCGTACCCGCGCAGGGTCTGCGCGTGCAGGCCGGACAACTCGGCGGCCACCGAGATCACGAACACCGGTGTGTCCTCGTCGGCGCCTGGGGGAAACGGGAATCCGGTCATGGCTAGCTCCGTTTCTCCAGCATCGCGGTCAGTTCAGGCCGTGGGTCCTGTGTGGACGTCGCGGACGCGTACGCCTCCAACGCCGCCTTCGCGGCATCGTCCAACTTGGACGGAACCGACACCTGCAGCGTCACCAGCAGGTCACCGGCCTGGCCGTCGCGGCGGACGATGCCCTTGCCCCGCACCCGTAACACCCGGCCGCTGGCTGTGCCCGGTGGCACGCGCAACGCCACCTTGCCGTCCAGCGTCGGCACTTCCAGTGTGGTGCCAAGGGCGACCTCGCTGAAGGTGACCGGCACCTTCAGCGTCAGATCGTTGCCGGTCCGCCCAAACACCGAGTGCGGCGTCACGTGGACCCGCACGTACAGGTCACCCGCGTGCGCACCGCCGGTGCCCGGTTCGCCCTGGCCCGCCAGCCGGATCCGTTGGTCGTCGTCGACACCAGCGGGGATCCGGACGGTCAACGTGCGCGACTTGGTGCTGACGCCGTCGCCGCGGCACTCCGGGCACGGGTCGTCGACGATCCGCCCGGTGCCACGGCAGTCGCGGCACGGCTCGCTGAACGCGAACGCGCCCTGCGAACGGCTGACCAGTCCCGCGCCCGCGCATGTCGGGCACGTCCGTGGGCTGGTGCCGGGCTTGGCCCCCGACCCCTTGCAGGTTTCGCATGTGGACGGACTCGACAGGCGCAACGGGACGGTCGCGCCCTTCACCGCCTCCACGAAGTCGATCCGCACCTCGGTCTCCACGTCGGCGCCACGCCGTGGCCGGTTGGCCGCCGACGTGGTGCCGCCGCGGCGGCCGAACAGGTTGCCCAACAGGTCGCTGATGCCGCCACCGCCTGCGGCCTGCTGCCCGGCGAACAGATCACTGAAGTCGAACGTCGACCCGCCGCCGCTCCCGCCGCCGAAGCCACCGAACCCGCCCGGACGGAACCCGCCGGAACCGAAGAGCCGGCGGGCCTCGTCGTACTGCTTGCGCTTGTCCGGATCGCCGAGCACGCCGTATGCCTCGGAGACCGCCTTGAAGCGCGTCTCGGCCTGGGCGTTGCCCGGGTTGGCGTCCGGGTGGAGCTCACGCGCGAGCTTCCGGTACGCCTTCTTGATCTCCTGATCACTGGAGTCGGACGGGACGCCCAACTCGCGGTAGAAGTCCTTGTCGATCCAGTCCCTCGCACTCACCGGACGTCCCCTCCTCCCGACTCAGTCCTGTTCGTTCGGCTTGTCGTTGGGATTGTTGGGGTCGTACCACTCACTGCTCGGCAATCCCTCGTCCGCCGGAACGTCCGGTGCCGCCGGCTCGTGGTCGGTGACCGCGACCAGCGCGGCCCGCACCACCCGGTCGCCGAAGCGGTAGCCGCGGCGCAGTACCGCGGTCACCGTCGGCCCCGCGACGTCCGGCGACGTGTCGTGCTGGACCGCCTCGTGCACGGCCGGGTCGAACGCCTCGCCCTCGTGCCCGAAGGACTCCAGCCCCGTGCGCTCCAGCGTCGCGACGAGCTTGTCCGCCACCGCCTTGAAGGCACCGGTGAGGTCGCCGTGCTGCTGTGCCCGATCGATGTCGTCGAGCACGGACAGCAGCTCGGTGGCCACCGACGCCTTCGCGGAGTTGACCACGACCTCCCGGTCGCGGTCGATCCGCTTGCGGTAGTTGGCGTACTCGGCCTGCAGGCGCTGCAGGTCGGCGGTCCGCTCGTCCAGCTGTGCCTTCAGCTCGGCCTCTTGACCGGGGATGACCTCCAGCACCTCTTCTGGCGCGGATGCCACCTCGGGCTCGGGCGCGCCGAACCCCGCGTCTGGGGCTGGCGGCCGGACCTCACCGGTCTCCGGGTCGATGCGCCGCCGGTCACGCACCACTACGCGCGGCTCCTCTCCGTTCTCCGCGGTGCCGTCGGATCGGGACGAACTCACTTCTTGTCCTCGTCGACGATCTCGGCGTCCACGACGTCGTCCGCGCCCTGGGTCGAACCGCTGCTGGCCTGCTGGCCGTCGCCGGCGGCACCCGCGCCCGCGTCCTGCGTCGCGCCGGTCTGGGCGTAGATCGCGGAGCCCATGGCCTGCGACTCGGTGGCGAGCTTCTCCATCGCGGTCTTGATGGCCGCGACGTCGGTGCCCTTCAGCGACTCCTGCGCGTCCTTGATCGCGGCGTTGACCTTGTCCTTGACGTCGGCCGGGATCTTCTCGTCGTTGTCCTTGACGAACTTCTCCGTCTGGTAGACGAGTGTCTCGGCCTGGTTGCGGGTCTCGGCCTCCTCGCGGCGGCGCTTGTCCTCCTCGGCGTGCGCCTCCGCGTCCTTGACCATCCGGTCGATGTCCTCCTTCGGCAGCGCCGAGCCGCCGGTGATGGTCATCGACTGCTCCTTGCCGGTGCCGAGGTCCTTCGCGCTGACGTGCACGATGCCGTTCGCGTCGATGTCGAAGGTGACCTCGATCTGCGGCACGCCGCGGGGTGCCGGCGGGATGCCGGTGAGGTCGAAGGTGCCCAGCTTCTTGTTGTGCACCGCGATCTCGCGCTCACCCTGGAAGACCTGGATGCCGACCGTGGTCTGGCCGTCGTCCGCGGTGGAGAAGATCTCCGACCGCTTGGTCGGGATGGTCGTGTTCCGCTCGATGAGCTTGGTGAACACGCCGCCCTTGGTCTCGATGCCCAGCGACAGCGGCGTGACGTCCAGCAGCAGGACGTCCTTGACCTCGCCCTTCAGCACACCGGCCTGCAGCGCCGCGCCGATCGCGACGACCTCGTCCGGGTTCACGCCCTTGTTCGGCTCCTGGCCGCCGGTCAGCTCCTTGACCAGGTCGCTGACGGCCGGCATACGGGTGGAGCCACCAACGAGCACGACGTGGTCGATGTCGCCGACCTTGATGCCGGCGTCCTTGATCACGTTGTTGAAGGGGGCCCTGGTGCGGTCCAGCAGGTCGCTGGTGATCCGCTGGAACTCGGCACGGGACAGCGTCTCGTCGAGGAACAGCGGGTTCTTGTCCGCGTCCACCGTGATGTAGGGCAGGTTGATGTTCGCGCTGTTCGAGCTGGACAGCTCGATCTTCGCCTTCTCCGCGGCCTCACGGATGCGCTGGAGCGCCATCTTGTCCTTGGTGAGGTCGATGCCCGCGGACTGCTTGAACTTGTCGACCAGCCAGTCGACGATCCGCTGGTCCCAGTCGTCGCCACCGAGGTGGTTGTCACCGGACGTCGCGCGGACCTCGACCACGCCCTCGCCGATCTCCAGCAGCGACACGTCGAACGTGCCACCACCGAGGTCGAAGACGAGGATGGTCTGCTCCTTCTCGCCCTTGTCCAGGCCGTACGCCAGGGCCGCCGCGGTCGGCTCGTTCACGATCCGCAGCACGTTCAGGCCGGCGATCTGCCCGGCCTCCTTGGTGGCCTGCCGCTGGGCGTCCTCGAAGTAGGCGGGGACGGTGATCACCGCGTCGGTGATCGGCTCACCCAGGTACGCCTCGGCGTCCCGCTTGAGCTTCATCAGCACGCGGGCGCTGATCTCCTGCGGGCTGTACTTCTTCGCGTCGACCTCGGTCGACCAGTCGGTGCCCATGTGCCGCTTGACCGAACGGACCGTACGGTCCACGTTGGTCACGGCCTGGTTCTTCGCCGGCTGGCCGGTCAGCACCTCACCGTTCTTGGCGAAGGCGACGATGGACGGGGTCGTCCGCGAACCCTCGGAGTTGGCGATCACCGTCGGCTCACCGCCCTCGAGGACAGCGACGACGGAGTTGGTCGTCCCCAGGTCGATTCCGACCGCTCGCGCCATTGGTTCTTCCCTCCTGATTACTTCTCGTGAGTGGGTTGAGTGTCTCCCGCTCAAGTCTGCCGCCGGGCTCGATCACTCGTCAAACCAGACTTGAGTCCCTGCCACTCAACCTTCCTGACCCTACCAACGAGCGACCGGGGCCGTGTGTTCCCTAGACGGGTCGAAGAGTCACGTTGCCGCTGTCGGTCCGCAGTTCGATGGCCGGACCGGTGCCGTCGTCGCCCACCTCGTTCGTCTGGTCGTCGGCCTGGATGTCGACCTGGTAGCTCGCGTTGGGCACCCGCACGTCGACGTTGCCGCTCGACGTGCTCGCGGTGACGTTCTCCGCCGCGGCCATGGCGACAGTCACATCTCCGGACTGGGCGCCGGCCACCACGGCACCACCGATGTCGGACAGGTCGACATTGCCGGACTGCGTGCTGGCGTTCACCTCGCCGTCGACGTCCCGGACCGTCACGTCGCCGGACTCGGCCGCGACGTTCGCACTCTTCGCCCCGATCACCTCGACGCTGCCGGAGTCGAGATGACCACTGACCGTGACCGCTTGGGGGACGATGACCT